>NZ_JBIWML010000001.1:0-701019 GCF_044766665.1 Kitasatospora sp. NPDC101801 | reverse complement strand
CCGCGGGGCGGGTCCGGGTTTGTCGAGGCCCGGCTGTTGTATGGGTGGCGGCGCCTGCGGGGGGCCATGCTTTTGGGGGGGCCCCCCCCCCCGGGGGGGGGGCGGCCCGCCCCGGCCCGCCCCCCCCGACGCCCAACCGATGGATCAGTCGCGCCCGTTGGCGATCTGGACGTTCTCCAGCACACCCAGCGCGTCTGGCACCAGGACGGCGGCGGAGTAGTAGGCGGTGACCAGGTAGGAGATGATCGCCTTCTCGTCGATGCCCATGAAGCGGACCGACAGGCTCGGCTGGTACTCGTCCGGGATGCCGGTCTGGTGCAGACCGATCACGCCCTGGTTCTCCTCGCCGGTGCGCATCGCGATGATCGAGCTGGTCCGGTCCTTGCTGACCGGGATCTTGTTGCAGGGCAGGATCGGCACCCCGCGCCAGGCCGGCACCTTGGAGCCGTGCAGGTCCACGTGGTCCGGGTACAGGCCACGGGCGTTGAACTCGCGGCCGATCGCGGCGATGGTGCGCGGGTGGGCCAGCAGGAAGTCGGTGTCCCGGCGGCGGCTGAGCAGCTCGTCCAGGTCGTCCGGGGTGGGCGGCCCGGAGTGGGTCTGCAGCCGCTGCTTGAAGTCGGTGTTGTTCAGCAGGCCGAACTCGGGGTTGTTGACCAGCTCGTACTCCTGGCGCTCGCGCAGCGCCTCGACGGTCAGCCGGAGCTGGTGCTCGGTCTGGTTCATCGGCTGGTTGTAGAGGTCGGCGACCCGGGTGTGCACCCGGAGCACGGTCTGCGCCACGCTCAGCTCGTACTCGCGCGGCGAGGCGTCGTAGTCGACGAAGGTGCCGGGCAGCTGGACCTCGCCCCAGTGGCCGGCCGAGAGGGCGATCTCGGCCTCGCCCAGCTCGTTCTGCCGCTGCTGGGGGAGGGTCAGGAACTCCTGCACGTGCGCCTGGAGCGCGGGCGAGGCGTCCAGGATGGTCTGGAAGTCGGCCCGGGAGAGCGAGAGCACGGTGCCGTTGGTGACGGCCTTGACCGTGTAGTCCCACAGCGCGTTGTCGTCGGTCAGGCTCTGCTCGCCGAACCGGTCGCCGTCGGCCAGCACGCCGAGCTGGGTGGGCGCGTCGTACGCGTCCAGACCAGCTCGGCTGACCTTGCCGTGCGCGAGCAGGTGCAGCTGGTCGTTCGGCTCGCCGAGCTCGGCCAGCACCTCACCCGCCCGGAACTCGCGCTGGACGCACCGGCCGGCCAGCGCGACCAGCACGTCCTGGTCGTCGAAGCCGCGCAGCAGTGCCAGCTCACCGAGCTCGGCCGGGATCACCCGCACCTCGGAGCCGGTCTTCACGAAGTCGATCCGGCCGTCGCCGACCGTGTACGTCAGGCGGCGGTTGACCCGGTAGGCCCCGCCGGCCGTCTGCACCCAGGGGAGCACCTTGAGCAGCCAGCGGGAGGTGATCTCCTGCATCTGCGGGGCGGACTTGGTCGTGGTGGCGAGATTGCGCGCAGCGGCTGTGCCGAGGCTCAGCTGCTTCTCCTGCGCCTGCGTGGTCTCCAGGCTTGCGTCGACGGACATCTGCCGGGTCTCCTTCATATGGTCACGGCGGACCGCCTGTCGTGCTGACAGGTCGTCAAATATGCGTGAGCTAAACGGGATTGACGATGTCAGCGGCCCTGCCGACCCCTCGCCCCCGGTCAGTCACGACAGTAGATCGTCCGCGTGGCCGGGGCCCTTCATCCGGTCGTCCGCTCGCCTGATCAGGTGAAGAATGTGCATGGCGTGTGTAACTTCGGAATTTTCTGCTCAAGGAAGTACCCGAACGAAAAAGGTGGGCCCGGAGGAGCCCGGACCCACCTTCTCCCGTACCGTCAGCGGGTCGGGTGCAGCCAGCCCTCGGGGTCGGCGGCGAGGCCGTGGTGCAGGTCGGTGAGGGCGGTGCGGAGGGCGCGGGTGACCGGGCCCGGGGTGCCGTCGCCGATGGTCCAGTCACCGTCCCGGTCGCGGACCCGGCCGACCGGGGTGACCACGGCGGCGGTGCCGCAGGCGAAGACCTCCGAGATGGTGCCGTCGGCGCACTCGCGGCGCCACTGCTCCAGGGTGATCCGCTCCTCGCCGGCCGGGTGCCCGAGCCGCTCGGCCAGGGTCAGGATGGTGTTGCGGGTGACGCCGGGGAGCAGGGTGCCGGTGAGCTGAGGGGTGATCACCCGGGCGTCGGCGCCCCGGCCGCGGACCAGGAACATGTTCATCCCGCCCATCTCCTCCAGGTAGCGCCGCTCCACAGCGTCCAGCCAGACCACCTGCTGGCAGCCGGCCGCCTCCGCCTCGCGCTGGGCCAGGAAGGACGGGGCGTAGTTGCCCGCGATCTTCACGTTGCCGGTGCCGCCGGGGAAGGCCCGGACGTAGTCGTGGCTGACGAAGACCGAGACCGACTCGGTGTTCTCGCCGAAGAAGCCGCCCGCGACGAAGGCCATCAGCAGGAACCGGTAGGTCCGGGACGGGCGCAGCATCAGCGAGGTGTCGGTGCCGAACATCATCGGCCGCAGGTAGATGCTGTGGGACGGGTCGTCGGACAGGCTGCCCTGGTCGGCGTTGATCAACTGGTCGACCACCGAGACGAAGACGTCGGCCGGGAGCTCGGGCATGGCCAGCCGGGCGCAGGAGCGCTGGAACCGCAGGGCGTGGTCGGCGGAGCGCCAGACGCCCATCGCGCCGTCGGCCCGGCGGTGCGCCTTGAGGCCCTCGAAGGCGACCTGGCCGTAGTGCAGGCCGATCATGCCGGGGTGGACGGACAGGTTCTGCAGGGAGGTCAGCTCGGGGGCCGACCAGCCGTCCTGCTCGTTCCATTCCATGCTGATCATGTGCTCGGTGAAGGACTCGCCGTGGCCGGGGTTCGCGACGACCTGGGCGGTGGGCTCGAGGGTGGTGGTCATGGTAGGACTCTCCTTCTGGGGATGGGTGGACGGTCAGACGAGCGGGGCGAAGAAGTAGGTGTCGCGGGTGGCGAACAGCCCGTCGGGGCGGACGGTGAAGCTGTCGGCGAACCGCAGGTCGACCGGCGCTCCGGAGTGCAGCACGCCGTGGAACTCGCCGAAGACGCCGACCGTCGGGCCGTCCGCGAGCACGGTGGTCAGGGTGTGGCTGCCCGCGCGGATGGTGCGGTCGCGCCCGTAGAAGCCGAGCAGGCCCTCGGGGCCGGTCATCAGCCCGTAGCCGGGCCGGCGGTACTCGGCGTCCGGCGCGAACAGCGCGGCCAGGCCGGCCGCGTCGCCCTGGTCGACCAACGCGTAGAAACGGCGGACCACCCGGACGGCGAAGGCGCTCTCGGTGGTGGGCGGGGCAGTGGTCATCGGGGGTCTCCAGTGAGCAGGGCGGCGGTCAGGGTGGGGCGGATCGCGGCGAGCGGCGCGGGGCCGGTCATCCGGGCGTGGGTGCAGTCGATCGGGTGCACGGTGAGCCCGCCGCCGACGTACGGCTGCCAGACGGCGGGGTCGGGGGCGTCGGCCGGGCGGTCGGCGGTGGCCAGGTAGAACAGCACCTCGCCGTCGAAGTGGCCGGGGCGGTGGTCGGCCAGCAGGTTGAGGTTGCCGGCGAACACCCGGGGGAGCGCGGCCAGCAGCTCGGGTTCGAGCCCGGCCAGCGGGCCGTCGGGGCGGTGCACCGCCGTCCGGTACTCGGCCGGGGTCGGCCGGCCGTCGGGGTAGCCGTCCAGCGGGTAGCCTAGGGTGCCGAGCAGGGCGGCGAGCGTCTCGCCGTCCTCCGGCGACCAGTTCCGGAGCTGGGCCGGGATCGGCGGGTAACCGTCCAGCATCGCCAGCAGCGCGACCTGCTCGCCCGCCGCCCGCAGCTGGACCGCCATCGAGTGCGCGACCGCGCCGCCGTACGACCAGCCGAGCAGCTGGTAGGGGCCGGTGGGCTGGACCTGGCGGATCTGCTCCAGGTAGTCCTTGGCCATCTCCTCGATGCTCGCGGGGGCCGCCTCCGGGTCGGCGAACGCCCGGGACTGGAGGCCGTACACGGGCTGGTCGGGGTCGAGGGTGCCGAGCAGGCCGGAGAACACCCAGCTCACCCCGGCGGCCGGGTGGACGCAGAACAGCGGGGTGCGCGAGCCGCGCGGCCGGAGCGGCAGCAGGACGGCCAGCGAGTCCGACTCCTCGCCGGAGTCCAGGCGTTCGGCCAGTTCGGCCACGGTCGGTGCCTCGAACAGGGCCCGCAGGCTCAGCCGGGCGCCGAGCGCCGAGCGGAGCCGGCTGACCAGCCGGGTGGCCAGCAGGGAGTGGCCGCCGAGGTCGAAGAAGTTGTCGTCGATGCCCACCTCCGACTGCCCGAGCACCTGGGCGAAGATGTCGCAGAGCGTCCGGTCCCGTTCGTTGCGCGGGCCCCGGCTCGCCTGTCGGGTGGGCAGGTCGGGGGCGGGCAGCGCGCGGCGGTCGAGCTTGCCGTTCGGGGTCAGCGGCAGCGCGTCGAGCTGGACGAAGGCGGCCGGGACCATGTAGTCGGGCAGCTGCTCGGCGGCGAAGGCCCGCAGCCCGGCCGGGTCGAGCGGGTGCGGGGCGGTCAGGTAGGCGACCAGCCGTCGGCTGCCCGGCCGGTCCTCCCGGACGTCCAGGGCGACCTGGCCGACCTCCGGGTGGTGGGCCAACTGGGCCTCGATCTCGCCGAGTTCGATCCGCAGGCCGCGGATCTTGACCTGCTGGTCGGCCCGTCCGGCGAAGGCGAGTTGGCCGTCCGGGCGGCGGCGGACCAGGTCGCCGGTGCGGTACATCCGCTCGCCCGGTGCGCCGTACGGGTTGGCGGTGAACCGCTCGGCGGTCAGCCCGGGCCGGTTGAGGTAGCCCCGGGTCAGGCCCGCGCCGGCCAGGTAGAGCTCGCCGGTGGCGCCGACCGGGACGGGGGCCAGGTGCCGGTCGAGCACGTAGACCCGGGTGTTGTGCACCGGTCCGCCGATCGGCGGCAGTGCGCCCGGGGCGGGCTCCGGGCCGAGCTCGGCGGCGGTGGCCGCGACGGTGAACTCGGTCGGCCCGTACATGTTGACCATCCGGAACGGGACGCCCGGCGCGGGCCAGCGGCGCAGCGTGTCACCACCCAGGTAGAGCAGGCGCAGCGCGCCCGGATCGGCGGTCAGGTCGTCGAGCGAAGCCTCCAGCCGAGGGGTCGGCATGAAGCAGGCGGTGATCCCGGCCTCGGCCACCCAGCGGGTCAACGCCTCGGCGTCGTCCAGCAGTCGGGTGTCGGGCAGGACGGCGGTGCCACCGGCGGTGAGCACCGGCCAGAGCTCCATCACCGAGGCGTCGAAGCCCGGGGTGGCGAGCTGGCTGGCCCGGTCGGCGGCCGTGACGCCGTACTCGCCGGTGATCCAGGCGCACAGGTCGGTCAGTCCGGCGTGTTCGCAGACCACCCCCTTGGGGCGGCCGGTGGAGCCGGAGGTGTAGATGACGTACGCGGCGTCCCCGGGCCGGATCCGGACGGTGGGTGCGGTGTCGGGTCCGCCGGGGTGGCCGGGGAGCACCAGCGGGACGTACGGCAGCCGGTCGGCCAGTTCGGGCCGGGTGACCACCAGGGTTAGCGCGGCGTCCTTGACCAGGAAGGCGAGCCGCTCGGCGGGGTAGGAGGCGTCCAGCGGAACGTACGCGGCGCCGGCCTTGAGGATCGCCAGCAGGGTGGTGATCAGCTCGGTGCCCCGGTCCAGGCAGACCCCGACCAGCGCGCCGGGGGTGACCCCACGGTCGATCAGATGGCGCGCCAACCGGTTGGCCCGGGTGTCGAGTTCGGCATAGCTGAGCCGTTCGGCGCCGTGCTCCAGCGCGATCGCGGCCGGGGTGCGGCGGGCGTGCTCGGCGATCAGCTCGGGCACCGGCCGGCCGTCGGCGTGCGGCACGGCGGTGTCGTTCCACTCCACCAGGGCGGTGTGCCGCTCGGCCCCGGTGAGCAGGTCGAGCCGGCTGACCGGCAGTTCCGGGTCGGCCAGCGCGGTCTCCAGCAGGCGGAGGAACTGGCCGAGCAGCCGGGTGACGGTGTCGTGGTCGAGCAGGTCGGTGGCGTAGTCGGCGTTCAGCCGCAGCCCGGCCGGGGCGCCGTCCTCCCGGGTCTCGGCCACGGCCAGCGTGAGGTCGAACTTGGCGGCGCCGGTGCCGATCGCCACCGGATGGGTGGTCAGCCCGTGGAAGGCCGCGCCGTGGCCCTCGCCGGGCGGCTGGGCGAGCAGCATGATCTGGAACAGCGGGTGCCTGGACAGGCTGCGGGTCGGGTTGAGCTCCTCGACGATCCGCTCGAACGGGACGTCCTGGTTGGCGTATCCGGCGAGGTCGGACTCCCGGACCCGGCGGACCAGTTCGCGGAAGGTCGGGTCGCCGGAGACGTCGGTGCGCAGCACCAGGGTGTTGACGAAGAAGCCGACCAGGTCGTCCAGCGCTTCGTCGGTCCGGCCCGCGGTGGCCGAGCCGACCGGGACGTCGGTGCCGACGCCGAGCCGGGCCAGCAGGGCGCCGAGGGCGGCCTGGGCGACCATGTAGAGGGTGGCGTGCTGCTCGCGGGTGAAGGCGAGCAGCCGGGCGTGCAGCTCGGGGCTGCTGGTGACGGTGGCGGCGGCGCCCCGGAAGGACGGCTTGGCCGGCCGGGGGCGGTCCAGCGGCAGCGGCACCTCGTCCGGCAGACCGGCCAGCGCGCCGCGCCAGTGGGAGAGTTGACGGGACAGCAGGCTCTCCGGGTCCTGGTCGGTGCCGAGCAGTTCGTGCTGCCAGTGGGTGTAGTCGGCGTACTGGACCGGGAGCGGCCGCCAGTCGGGTGCGGTGGCGGTGCACCGGGCCCGGTAGGCGGTGGCCAGGTCGCGGAGCAGCGGGCCGAGCGACCAGCCGTCGGTGGCGATGTGGTGCATCACCAGCAGCAGCACGTGCTCCTGCTCGGCCAGGCGGAACAGGAACGGCCGGATCGGCAGGTCGGTGGTCAGGTCGAAGACGTGGCCGCAGGCGTCGGCCAGGACGGTGTCCAGGTCCGGTTCGGCGCAGTCGGCCGAGGTCCAGGCGGGTGCGGACCCGGCGGGCCGGACGAACTGCCGGGGCTCGCCGTCGATCTCGCCGTAGGTGGTGCGCAGCGCCTCGTGCCGGTCGAGCACGTCGGCCAGCGCGAGGCGGAGCGCCTCGGGGTCCAACTCGCCGCTCAGCCGCAGCGCGTAGGGCAGGTTGTAGGCGGAGCCCGGGCCCTGGATCTGCTCGTGGAACCAGAGCCGGTGCTGCGCGTGCGACAGCGGGACGGCCGCCTCGCGCTCGACCGGGCGCAGGGCCGGGCGGGTCCTGTCGGTCAGCCTGCCTGCCAGCTCGGCGATGGTGGGTGCCTCGAACACCGCCTGGATGGTGAGTTCGGCTCCCAGGGCGGTGCGGACCCGGCTGATCAGGCGGGTGACCAGCAGCGAGTGGCCGCCGAGGTCGAAGAAGCTGTCGTCGATCGAGACGGCCGGCTGCCCGAGCACCTCCGCGAAGATCGCGCAGAGCACCCGCTCCCGCTCGTCCCTGGGATCGCGGCCGGTCTCGCCGACCGGGAGCTCGGGGGCGGGCAGCGCGCGCCGGTCCAGCTTGCCGTTCGGGGTCAGCGGCAGCCGGTCGAGCTGCACGAAGGCGGACGGGACCATGTACTGCGGCAGCCACCGGGCGGCGTACCGGGCCAGTTCGGCCGGGTCGAGCGGCTGACCGGCGGTCAGATACGCGACCAGGCGCTTGTCGCCTGGGCGGTCCTCCCGGACCAGCAGGGCCACCTGGCCGACCTCGGGGTGGCGGGTGAGCAGGGCCTCGATCTCGCCGAGTTCGATCCGCAGGCCACGGATCTTCACCTGCTGGTCCGCCCGCCCGCCGAAGGCGAGCTGGCCGTCCGGGCGGAGCCGGACCAGGTCGCCGGTGCGGTACATGCGTTCGCCGGGAGCGCCGTAGGGGCAGGCGACGAAGCGTTCAGCGGTCAGGCCCGGTCGGTTGAGGTAACCCCGGGTCAGGCCGGCCCCGGCCAGGTAGAGCTCGCCGACGGCGCCCACCGGGACGGGTGCCAGGTGGTCGTCCAGCACGTACACCCGGGTGTTGGCGGCGGGCCGGCCGATCGGCGGCAGGGCACCAGGGCTGGGCTCGGGGCCGAGGTCGGCGGCGGTGGTGGTGACGGTGAACTCGGTCGGCCCGTACTGGTTCGACATCCGGAACGGGACGCCCGGGGCGGGCCAGCGGCGGAGGGTGTCGCCGCCGAGGTAGATCAGACGCAGTGCACCCGGGTTGGCGGTCAGGTCGTCGAGGGCGGCCTCCATCCGGGGCGTGGGCAGGTAGCAGGCGGTGATCCCGCTGTCGGCCACCCACTGGGTCAACGCCTCGGCGTCGTCCAGCAGATGGGGGGTCGGCAGGCAGGCCGTGCCGCCCGCGCAGAGGATCGACCAGAGCTCCATCACCGAGGAGTCGAAGCCCGGGGTGGCGAGCTGGCTGGAGCGGTCGGCGGCGGTCAGGCCGTACTCCCGGATCATCCAGTCGGCCAGGTTGCTCAGCCCGGCGTGTTCGCAGACCACGCCCTTGGGTCGCCCGGTGGAGCCGGAGGTGTAGATGACGTACGCGGTGTCCCTCGGGTGCACGGTCACCGGCGGCGCGGTGTCGGGGCCGGTCTGGGCGCCGAACAGGACGGCGGGGGTGCCGGGCAGCCGGTCGGCCAGTTCGGGCTGGGTGACCAGCAGGGTCAGCGCGGCGTCCGCGGCGATGAAGGCGAGCCGTTCGGCGGGGTAGGAGGCGTCCAGCGGGACGTAGGCCGCACCCGCCTTGAGGATCGCCAGCAGGGTGACCACCTGGGCGGTGCCGCGCTCCAGGCAGACCCCGACCAGGGTGCCGGGGGTGACCCCGCGGTCGATCAGATGGTGCGCCAACTCATTTGCCCGGGCGTCGAGTTCGGCGTACGAGAGTCGTTCGGAGCCGCACTCTAGGGCGGTCGCGGTCGGGGTCAGCCGGGCCTGCCGGGCGATCACCTCGTGCACCCGGCGGTCGGTCGGGAAGGCCACGGCGGTGTCGTTCCACTCCACCAGGACGGTGTGCCGCTCGGCCTCGGAGAGCAGCTCCAGGGCGCCGACCGGCCGGGCGGGGTCGTCGAGGGCGGCCTCCAGCAGCCGGAGGAACTGGCCGAGCAGCCGGGTGACGGTCTCCTGGTCGAACAGCTCGGTGGCGTAGTCGGCGTTCAGCCGCAGCCCGGCCGGGGCGCCGTCCTCCCGGGTCTCGGCCACGGCAAGCGTGAGGTCGAACTTGACCGCGTCGGTGCCGACCGGGACGGGCTCGGCGGTCAGGCCGGTGAACTCGGGCCCCTGGCCGCTGCCGGGCGGCTGGGCGAGCAGCATGATCTGGAACAGCGGGTGCCTGGACAGGCTGCGGGCTGGGTTGAGCTCCTCGACGATCCGCTCGAACGGGACGTCCTGGTTGGCGTATCCGGCGAGGTCGGACTCCCGGACCCGGCGGACCAGTTCGCGGAAGGTCGGGTCGCCGGAGACGTCGGTGCGCAGCACCAGGGTGTTGACGAAGAAGCCGACCAGGTCGTCCAGCGCTTCGTCGGTCCGGCCCGCGGTGGCCGAGCCGAGCGGGATGTCGGTGCCCGCGCCGAGCCGGCTGAGCAGCGCCGCCAGCGCGGCCTGGGCGACCATGTAGAGGGTGGCGTGCTGCTCGCGGGTGAAGGCCAGCAGCCGGGCGTGCAGCTCGGGCGAGCTGGTCAGGGTGACGGCCGCGCCCTGGTGGGTGGGCGTGGCGGGGCGCGGGCGGTCCAGCGGGAGGGTGACCTCGTCCGGCAGCCCGGCCAGGGCCTCGCGCCAGTGGGCGAGTTGACGCGACAACAGGGTGTCCGGGTCGTCGTCGGTGCCGAGCAGTTCGTGCTGCCAGCGGGTGTAGTCGGCGTACTGGACCGGCAGTGGCTGCCAGTCCGGTGCGGCCCCGTCCCGGCGGGACCGGTAGGCGGCCGCCAGGTCCCGGGTGAACGGCCCGAGCGACCAGCCGTCGGTGGCGATGTGGTGCAGCACCAGCAGCAACACGTGCTCCCGGTCGGCCAGTCGGAGCAGGTGCGGCCGGATCGGCAGGTCGGTGGTCAGGTCGAAGGGCACGTTGCAGGCGCGGGCCAGCTCGGCGCCCAGCTCCGGCTCGGCGCACCGGCCGAAGGTCCAGCCGGGGCGGGCCGCCTCGACCGGGACGATCCGCTGCCGGGGCTCGCCGTCGACCTCCTGGTAGGTGGTGCGCAGCGTCTCGTGCCGGGCGATCACGTCGTCCAGCGCCAACTGGAGTGCGGCGCCGTCCAGTTCGCCCCGGAGCCGGATCGCGTACGGGAAGTTGTAGGCGGTGCTCGCGGCGCCGCCCTGGGCCTGCTCGTAGAACCAGAGCCTGGCCTGGGCGGGCGACAGCGGGATCGCCGAGTCCCGGTCGGTACGCCGCAGTCCTGGGCGCGGGCCGCCCTCGGTGACCAGTTGGGTGACCAGGTCGGCGACGGTGGGCGACTCGAAGACGGCCTTGACGGTGAGTTCGGCGCCCATCACCGTGCGGACCCGGCTGATCAGGCGGGTGACCAGCAGCGAGTGGCCGCCGAGGTCGAAGAAGTTCTCGTCGATGCCGGCCGACTCCAGGCCGAGCAGGTCCGCGAAGATGCCGCAGAGCAGCTCCTCCCTGGCGTTCCGGGGGCCTCGGCCGGCCTGCCGGACGGGGAGTTCGGGGGCGGGCAGGGCGCGCCGGTCGAGCTTGCCGTTCGGGGTCAGCGGCAGCGCGTCGAGCTGCACGAACACGGTCGGGACCATGTAGTCCGGCAGCCACCGGGCGGCGTGCCGGCGCAGCTCGGCCGGGTCGAGCGGCCCGCTGCCGGTCAGGTAGGCGACCAGCTCCTTGCGGTCGCCGGGGCCCTGGTGGAGGTCCAGGGCGACCTGGATGACCTCGGGGTGGCGGGTGAGCATCGCCTCGATCTCGCCGAGTTCGATCCGCAGGCCGCGGATCTTGACCTGCTGGTCGGCCCGTCCGGCGAAGGCGAGCTGTCCGTCCGGGCGGCGGCGGACCAGGTCGCCGGTGCGGTACATCCGCTCGCCCGGTGCGCCGTAGGGGCAGGCGACGAAGCGTTCGGCGGTCAGGTCGGGCCGGTTGAGGTAGCCCCGGGCCAGCCCGGCACCGGCCAGGTAGAGCTCGCCGGTGGCGCCGGTCGGGACGGGGGCCAGGTGCTGGTCGAGCACGTACAGCCGGGTGTTGTGCACCGGTCCGCCGATCGGCGGCAGGGCACCGGGGACGGGCTCGGGGCCGAGCTCGGCGGCGGTGGCCGCGACGGTGAACTCGGTCGGCCCGTACTGGTTGGAGAGCCGGAACGGCGAGTCCGGCGCGGGCCAGCGACGCAGCGTGTCGCCGCCCACGTAGACCAGGCGCAGCGCCCCCGGCCGGGCCGTCAGGTCGTCGAGTGCGGCCTCCAGGCGCGGGGTCGGCATGAAGCAGACCGTGGTGCCGGAGTCGGCCACCCACCGGGAGAGCGCCTCGGCGTCCTCCAGCAGCCTGCTGTCGGGCAGCACGGCGGTGCCACCGGCGGCCAGCACCGGCCAGAGCTCGATCACCGAGGAGTCGAAGCCCGGGGTGGAGAGCTGGCTGGCCCGGTCGGCGGTGCCGAGGCCGAACTCCCGGACCATCCAGGCGGACAGGTCGGTCAGCCCGGCGTGTTCGCAGACCACGCCCTTGGGACGGCCGGTGGAGCCGGAGGTGAAGATGACGTAGGCGGCGTCCCTCGGGTGCAGGGTGACGGCGGGTGCGTCGACCGGGCCGTCGGGCAGGCTGTCGAGCAGCACCAGGGCGGCCGAGGTGGTGGGCAGCCGGTCGAGCAGGCCGGGCTCGGTGACCAGCAGTGGCAGCGCGGCGTCCGCGGCGATGACGGCCAGCCGGTCGGCCGGGTAGGAGGCGTCCAGCGTGACGTACGCGGCGCCGGTCTTCAGGATCGCCAGCAGGGTGACGATCCGTTCGATGCCGCGCTCCAGGCAGAGCCCGACCAGCACCCCGGGAGCGGCGCCCTGCGCGATCAGGCGGTGGGCCAACCGGTTGGCCCGGGCGTCGAGTTCGGCGTAGCTGAGGCTCCGGTCCCGGTGCTCGACTGCGATCGCGGCGGGGGAGCGGCGGGCGTGTCCGGCGATCAGTTCGGGCAGCGGGCGGCCGTCCGGCAGCGGGACGGTGGTGTCGTTCCACTCCACCAGGACGGTGTGCCGCTCGGCCTCGGTGAGCAGGTCGAGCCTGCTGACCGGCAGTTCGGGGGCGGCCAGGGCGGAGTCCAGCAGCCGGAGCAACTGGGCGAGCAGCCGTCGGACGGTGTCGGCGTCCAGCACCTCGGTGGCGAAGTCGGCGTTCAGCCGCAGCCCGGCCGGGCTGCCGTCCCGGTGGGACTCGCCGACCGCCAGGGTGAGGTCGAACTTGACCGCGTCGGTGCCCACCGGCAGTGGGGCGGCGGTGAGTTCGGCGAAGTCCGGTCCCGGGCCGGCGCCGTCGCCGGACTGCTGGGCGAGCAGCATGATCTGGAACAGTGGGTGTCTGGACAGGCTGCGGGTCGGGTTGAGCTCCTCCACCAGGCGCTCGAAGGGCACGTCCTGGTGGGCGAAGGCGGCGAGGTCGGAATCCCGGACCCGGGCCACCAGCTCGCGGAAGCCGGGGTCGCCGGAGACGTCGGTGCGCAGCACCAGGGTGTTGACGAAGAAGCCCACCAGGTCGTCCAGGGCCTCGTCGGTGCGGCCCGCGGTGGCGGAGCCGACCGGGATGTCGGTCCCGGCGCCGAGCCGGGACATCAGGGTGGCGAGCGCCGCCTGCACCACCATGAAGACGGTGGCCTGCTGCTCCCGGGCGAAACCGAGCAGCCGGGTGTGCAGCTCCGGGGTGCTGACGGCCGAGACGGCGGTGCCCTTGTGCGCGGGGACGGCCGGGCGGGGGCGGTCCAGTGGCAGCGCAACCTCGTCCGGCAGCCCGGCCAGCGCCTCGCGCCAGTGGGCGAGTTGCTGACTGAGCAGGCTCTCCGGGTCGTCGTCGGTGCCGAGCAGTTCGTGTTGCCAGAGGGTGTAGTCGGTGTACTGGACCGGGAGCGGCTCCCAGTCGGGTGCACCGCCCCGGCAGCGGGCCCGGTAGGCGGCGGCCAGGTCGCGGACCAGTGGGCCGAGTGACCAGCCGTCGGTGGCGATGTGGTGCATCACCAGCAGCAGTACGTGCTGCTGCTCGGAGAGCCGGAACAGGAACGGCCGGATCGGCAGGTCGGTGGTCAGGTCGAAGGCGAGGTTGCAGGCCGCGGCGAGCTCGGCGTCGATGTCCTGCTCGCTGCTCGGGGCGACCGTCCAGACCGGGGTGACGTCCTCGATCGGCAGCACCCGCTGGTACGGCCGGCCGTCGGCCTCGCCGTAGGTGGTGCGCAGCGCCTCGTGCCGGTCGAGCACGTCGGTCAGGGCGAGGCGCAGCGCCTCGGAGTCCAACTCGCCGGTCAGCCGCAGCGCGTAGGGGAGGTTGTAGGCCGAACTGGTACCCGCGATCTGCTCGTAGAACCAGAGCCGGGTCTGGGCGTAGGAGAGCGGGATCACGAGGAGACCTCCTTGGTGCGGGCCCGCAGGGCCGGCCGGGCCCGGGTGGCGGTGGTCAGCCGGCCGGCCAGGTCGGCGATGGTGGGTGCCTCGAACACGGCCTTGATGGTGAGTTCGGCGCTCATCACCGAACGGACCCGGCTGATCAGGCGGGTGACCAGCAGGGAGTGGCCACCGAGGTCGAAGAAGTTGTCGTCGATGCCGACGGTCTCCAGGCAGAGGATCTCGGCGTACAGGCCGCAGAGCTTCTCCTCCCGCTCGTTCCGGGGGCCTCGGCCGACCGGGCGGCCGGTGTGGTCGGGAGCGGGCAGGGCGCGCCGGTCGAGCTTGCCGGTCGGGGTCATCGGCAGCGCGTCCAGCAGGACGACGGCCGAGGGGACCATGTACTCGGGCAGCAGCTCGGCGACGAAGGCGCGGACGGCGACCGGGTCGACCGGACGGTCCGTCACCACGTACGCGACCAGCCGCTTGTCACCGGGCTGGTCCTCGCGGACCACCACCGCCGACTGGCCGATGCCGGGGAACTTCCCGACCGCGGTGCGGACTTCGCCGGGTTCGACGCGGAAGCCGCGGATTTTGACCTGGTCGTCGGCGCGGCCGAGGAATTCGAGGGTGCCGTCGGGGAGCCAGCGGACGAGGTCGCCGGTGCGGTACATGCGTTCGCCGGGGGTGGCGTGGGGGTTGGCGACGAAGCGTTCGGCGGTGAGGGCGGGTTGGGCGGTGTAGCCGTGGGCGAGGCCGAGGCCGGACATGTAGAGCTCGCCGGTGACGCCGGGGGCGACCAGTCCGAGGTGGGTGTCGAGGACCCAGAGTTGTTTGCCGTTGAGGGCGCGGCCGACCGGGATGCTGGTGCGGTCGGCGTCCTGGGGGGTGACGTGGTGGGCGACGGTGAAGATCATGGATTCGGCGGGGGAGTAGCCGTTGACCAGGCGGAGCTTGGGGAAGTCGGTGATCAGGCGCATGACGTGGGGGATGGAGGCGGCTTCGCCGCCGGTCATCACCTGGCGCAGGTCGGTGAAGGTCTGGGGGTATTCGTCGAGCAGGAAGTTGAGCAGACTCGCCGAGACGTGCAGCGTGGTGACGGCGTGCTCGCGGACCAGGGCGGCGATCACGGTGGGCTCGGGGCGCTGGCCCGGCTGGAGCACGCAGACCCCACCCGAGAGCAGTGGGCTGAAGAGTTCGAGGGCGAAGGCGTCCCAGGAGATCGGCGAGCACTGGAGCCAGACCTGGCCGGGGTCGAGGGTGGCGAAGTCCTGGCCGAGCAGGGTGCCGACGATGGCCTGGTGCGGGGAGACCACGCCCTTGGGGGTGCCGGTGGAGCCGGAGGTGAACATCAGGCAGGCGGCGTCCAGCGGCCCGGCGATCGGGGGCAGCGGAGTGCTGGGGAGGTCGGGCAGACGGTCGGTCAGCACCTCGGGTGCGTCGAGCCGGCCGGTCAGGGTGGAGCGGGTGACGACCAGTCGGGCCCCGGTGTGGGCGAGCACCGCGTTGATGCGTTCGACGGGGAATTCGGGGTCGAGCATGGTGTAGGTGCCGCCGGCTTTGAGGACGGCGAGGACGGCGGTGACGAGGTGGGCGGAGCGTTCGAGGTAGACCCCGGCGACGTCGCCGCGTTGGAGTCCTTCGGCGATCAGGTGGTGGGCGAGCCGGGTGGAGCGCTCGTCCAACTCCCGGTAGGTGACACGCTCGTCGCCGAAGACCAGCGCGGTGGCGTCCGGCGCCAGGGCGGCCTGCTCGGCGAACAGCTCGTGCACCGTCCGCTCCACCGGCACCCGGGCGGGAGCGCCCGCCCAGTCCAGCGCCAGCGTCCGCCGCTCCGCCGCCGACAGCACGTCCACCAGGCCGACCGGCAGCTCGGGAGCGGCCAGCGCACCCTCCAGCAGACGGACCAGCCGGGCCGCCAACTCCTCGACCGTGTCCCGGTCGTAGAGGTCGGAGGCGTAGTCCACGTTGATCCGCAGTCCGGCCGGCGCGCCCTCCTCACGGCGCTCGGTGACGGCCACCGTCAGGTCGAACTTCACCGTGTCCACCCCGGCCGGGACGATCTCGGCGGCCAGGCCGGGGATCACCAGCTCGGCGGCGCTGTTGTTCTGCACCACCAGCATGATCTGGAACAGCGGGTGCCTGGCCAGTGTGCGGACCGGGTTGAGCTCCTCCACCAGGCGCTCGAACGGCACGTCCTGGTGGGCGTAGGCGTCCAGGTCGGACTCCCGGACCCGGGCCACCAGTTCGCGGAAGCCGGGGTCGCCCGAGACGTCGGTGCGCAGCAGCAGGGTGTTGACGAAGAAGCCCACCAGGTCGTCGGCGGCCTCGTCCACCCGGCCCGCGACCGGGGTGCCGAGGGGGATGTCGGTGCCGCCGCCGAGCCGGGAGAGCAGGGCGGCCAGACCGGCCTGCAGCACCATGAACAGGGTCGCCTGGTTCTCCCGGGCGAAGCTGAGCAGTCGGCCGTGCAGCTCGGCGCCGACGGTGACGTGGACCGCGTCGCCGAGGTTGGTCGGAGCGGCCGGACGCGGGCGGTCCAGCGGGACGGTCAGCTCCTCCGGCAGCTCGGCCAGCGCCGAGCGCCAGAAGGCGAGTTGCTGGGAGAGCAGGCTGCCCGGGTCGTCGGCCGCACCGAGCAGCTCCTGCTGCCAGATGGTGTAGTCGGCGTACTGCACCGGCAGCGGCTGCCAGTCGGGCGCCTCGCCGGTGGTGCTCCGGGCGGCGTACGCGGCGCCCAGGTCGCGGACCAGCGGGCCCATCGACCAGCCGTCACTGGCGATGTGGTGCATCACCAGGAGCAGCACGTGCTGCTCCTGGTCGAGCTCGAACAGGTGCACCCGCAGTGGCGGTTGGGTCGACAGGTCGAAGCCCTGGTTGGCGGCCCCGGCGATCAGTGCGGCCAACCCCTCCTCGTCGGTGGTCAGTTCGGTCCACGGGATGCCGGCCTGCTCGGGGGTCAGCACCCGCTGGTAGGGCTCGCCGGCCCACTCCTGGAAGACGGTCCGCAGCACCTCGTGCCGGGCCACCACGTCCGAGACGGCGTCCCGCAGCGCCCGGGTGTCCAGCGCGCCGCGCAGGCGGATGGTGAGCGGGACGTTGTACGCTGAGCCCTGCTCCTCCAACTGGCCCAGGAACCAGAGCCGTTGCTGGGCGAAGGAGAGTGGAAGACGCTCCGGCCTGACCACCGCGCGGAGCGCCGGGCGGGCGTGCTGGGCACGGTCCACCCGCTTGCCGAGCCGGGCCACGGTCGGGGCCTGGAAGAGGTCGCGGATGCCGATCTCGACACCGAGCACCGAGCGGAGCCGGCTGACCAGGCGGGTGACCAGCAGCGAGTGGCCGCCGAGGTCGAAGAAGTCGTCGTCGATGCCGACCGCCGCCAGGCCGAGGATCTCGGCGAACAGTCCGCAGAGCAACTCCTCCTGGGCGTTGCGGGGTTCGCGGCCCTGCGGCCGGTGGGTGTGGTCGGGGGCGGGCAGGGCGCGCCGGTCGAGCTTGCCGGTCGGAGTGATCGGCAGCGCGTCCAGGAAGACCACCGCCGAGGGCACCATGTACTCGGGCAGCAGGCCGGCCACGTGGGCCCGCAGGGCGGCGGCGTCCACCGCCAGGGCCTCCGGCGAGCCGTCGGTGACCACGTAGGCGACCAGCCGCTTGTCACCGGGTCGGTCCTCCCGGACCAGTACGGCGGCCTGGCCGACCCCGGGGTAGCCGGCAAGGGTGGCCCGCACCTCGCCCGGCTCGACCCGGAAGCCGCGGATCTTCACCTGGTCGTCGGCCCGGCCGAGGAACTCCAGGATGCCGTCGCCGCGCCAGCGCACCAGGTCGCCGGTGCGGTACATCCGCTCGCCCGGGCCGCCGTACGGGCAGGCCACGAACCGCTCGGCGGTCAGCGCCGCCTGGCCCGCGTAGCCGTGTGCCAGACCGACGCCGGACATGTAGAGCTCGCCCGTCACCCCGGGCGCGACCAGGCCGAGGCCCTCGTCCAGGACGTACAGCCGCTTGTTGCCGAGCGGGCGGCCGACCGGGATGGACGGGCGGGTGCCGTCGGCCGGGGTGATCTCGTGCGAGACGGTGAAGATCATGGATTCGGCGGGGGAGTAGCCGTTGACCAGGCGGAGCTTGGGGAAGCTGTGGACCAGGCGCATGACGTGCGGGATGGAGGCGGCTTCGCCGCCGGTCATCACCTGCTGGAGTCCGGTGAAGGTCTGGGGGTATTCGTCGAGCAAGAAGTTGAGCAGGCTGGCGGAGACGTGCAGCGAGGTGACCCGGTGGCGGGTCACCAGCTCGGCGATGACGGCCGGCTCGGGGCGCTGGCCGGGCTGCAGGACGCAGATCCCGCCGGACATCAGCGGGCCGAACAGCTCCAGCGCGAAGGCGTCCCAGGAGACCGGGGCGCACTGCAGCCAGACCTGGGCCCGGTCGAAGTCCACGAAGCCCTGGCCGACCAGGGTGCCGACGATCGCGCGGTGCGGGGAGACCACGCCCTTGGGCACACCGGTGGAGCCGGAGGTGAACATCACGCAGGCGGCGTCGCCCGGGTCGGCCAGCCCCTGGAGGCCGGTGACGGGGTGCCGGGCGATCAGCTCGGCCTCGGTGTCCAGGGCCAGTTCGCGGTGCGGGCCGGGCAGCCGGCCGGACAGCTCCTCGACGGTGAGCAGCAGTCGGGCGTCGGTGTGGGCCAGTACGGTGGCGATCCGCTCGACCGGGAACTCCGGGTCCAGCATGGTGTAGGTGCCGGCCGCCTTGAGCACGGCGAGCACCGCGACCACCAGCTCGACGCCGCGCTCCAGGTAGACCCCGGCGACGTCGCCGCGCCGGAAGCCGTCGGCGATCAGGTGGTGCGCGAGCTGAGTGGAGCGTTCGTTCAACTCGCGGTAGCTGACGTGCTGTTCGCCGAAGATCAGCGCGGTGGCGGCGGGCTGCCTGGCGGCCTGCTGCTCGAACAGCTCGTGCACGGTGAGCTCGGCCGGGAACTCCACGGTGGTGTCGTTCCAGTCCACCAGCAGGGCCTGCCGCTCGTCGCCGGAGAGGATCTCCAACCGGCCCACCGGGACGTCCGGTTCGGCGAGCTGACCCTCCAGCAGGCGGACCAGCCGACCGAGGATCACCTCCACCGAGGCGCGGTCGAACAGGTCGGTGGCGTACTCCGCCATCGCCCGGATGCCGGCCGGCTCGCGGTCCGGGCCGAAGGTCTCGGTGAAGCCGAGGGTCAGGTCGAACTTGGCGGTGTCGGTGGTGACCGGCGCGATCTCGGTGTCCAGACCGGGCAGCCGGAGCTTGGCCTCGGCGTTGTTCTGCACCACCAGCATCACCTGGAACAGCGGGTGCCGGGAGAGCGTGCGGACCGGGTTGAGCTCCTCCACCAGGCGCTCGAACGGCACGTCCTGGTGGGCGTAGGCGTCCAGGTCGGTCTCCTTCACCCTGGCCACCAGCTGACGGAAGGTCGGGTCGCCGGAGAGGTCGGTGCGCAGCACCAGGGTGTTGACGAAGAAGCCGACCAGCTCCTCCAGCGCGTCGTCGGTGCGGCCGGCCGTCGGGGTGCCGAGGGGGATGTCGGTGCCCGCGCCGAGCCGGGTCAGCAGCCCGGCCAGCGCCGCCTGCATCACCATGAAGAGGGTGGCGTTGTTCTCCCGGGCGAAGGCCAGCAGCCTGCGGTGCAGCCCCTCGCCGAGCCGGGCGGTGGTGACCTGGCCCTGGTTGGTCGGCAGCGCGGGGCGGCTGCGGTCGGCCGGGAGCGCGATCTCCTCCGGCAGGTCGGCCAGCGCCTGGCGCCAGAAGGCGAGTTGCTGGGAGAGCAGGCTGTCCGGGTCGTCCGCCGAGCCGAGCAGGTCCTGCTGCCAGAGCGTGTAGTCGACGTACTGCACCGGCAGCGGCTCCCAGTACGGGGCGGTGCCCTCGCAGCGGGCGCCGTACGCGGTGGCCAGGTCGCGCATCACCGGGCCGAGCGACCAGCCGTCGCTGGCGATGTGGTGCATCACCAGCAGCAGCACGTGCTCCTCCGGGCCGACCGCGAAGATGTGGGCGCGGATGGGGAGTTCGACCATCAGGTCGAAGGAGTGCCGGGAGGCCATGTCGAGTTCGAGCGGCAGCTCGTCCGGGTCGGTGTCCAGCACCGTCACCATCGGCCGGGCCACGCCGGGCGCCACCACTCGCTGGTACGGCTCGCCGTCCACCTCCAGGAAGACGGTGCGCAGCGCCTCGTGCCGGCCGACCACGTCGGACACCGCGCTGTGCAGCGCGTCCACGTCGAGGCGGCCGCGCAGCCGGATGGTGTGGGCCACGTTGTACGTGCTGTTCGGCCCCTCCAGCTTGTTCAGGAACCAGAGCCTGCGCTGCGCGTAGGACAGCGGGATCTCTTCGGGACGCTCCATGACGTAGGACCCCTTTCGCGCCCGGTGGGCGCCACGGATTCGCTCGGCGAGGCGCGACACGGTGGGCGCCTCGAACAGGTCTCGGACGGTCAGCTCGACGCCTGCGGCGGAGCGGATGCGGGCGATCAGGCGGGCGGCCAGCAGGGAGTGGCCGCCGAGTTCGAAGAAGTCGTCCTCGATCCCGGCCCGGTCGAAGCCCAGGATCTCGGCGAACAGGTCACAGAGCTGGGCCTCTTGCGGAGTCCGGGGCGGGCGGCCGGTCTCGCGCGGGGTGTGGTCGGGGGCGGGCAGGGCACGGCGGTCGAGCTTGCCGGTCGGGGTGAGCGGCAGCGCGTCCAGCACGACCACGGCGGACGGGACCAGGTGTTCGGGCAGCCGGGCGGCGACGAGGGCGCGCAGCGCGGTCGGGTCGACCGGGTGGTCGGTGACCACGTAGGCGACCAGGCGCTTGTCGCCCGGGGTGTCCTCGCGGACCACGGCGGCGGCCTGCCGGACGCCCTGGTGGGCGGTCAACGCCGCCTGCACTTCGCCGGGTTCGACGCGGAAGCCGCGGATTTTGACCTGGTCGTCGGCGCGGCCGAGGAATTCGAGGGTGCCGTCGGGGAGCCAGCGGACGAGGTCGCCGGTGCGGTACATGCGTTCGCCGGGGGTGGCGTGGGGGTTGGCGACGAAGCGTTCGGCGGTGAGGGCGGGTTGGGCGGTGTAGCCGTGGGCGAGGCCGAGGCCGGACATGTAGAGCTCGCCGGTGACGCCGGGAGGCAGCAGGGCCAACCGCTGATCCAGGACCCAGAGTTGTTTGCCGTTGAGGGCGCGGCCGACCGGGATGCTGGTGCGGTCGGCGTCCTGGGGGGTGACGTGGTGGGCGACGGTGAAGATCATGGATTCGGCGGGGGAGTAGCCGTTGACCAGGCGGAGCTTGGGGAAGTCGGTGATCAGGCGCATGACGTGCGGGATGGAGGCGGCTTCGCCGCCGGTCATCACCTGTTCGAGCCCGGTGAAGGTCTGGGGGTATTCGTCGAGCAGGAAGTTGAGCAGGCTGGCGGAGACGTGCAGCGAGGTGACCTGGTGACGGGTCACCAGCTCGGCGACGGCGGCCGGTTCGGGGCGCTGGCCGGGCTGCAGGACGCAGGTGCCGCCGGAGAGCAGTGGGCTGAAGAGTTCGAGGGCGAAGGCGTCCCAGGAGACCGGGGAGCACTGGAGCCAGGTCTGCTGAGGGTCGAGGGTGGCGAAGTCCTGGCCGAGCAGGGTGCCGACGATGGCCCGGTGCGGGGAGAGGACTCCTTTCGGCGTGCCGGTGGAGCCGGAGGTGAACATCAGGCAGGCGGCGTCCAGCGGCCCGGCGATCGGGGGCAGCGGCGTGATCGGGTGCAGGGCGGCGGGTTCGATCAGGATCTCGTCGGCCGCCAGGCGGCCGGCCAGGGCGGCGCGGGTGACCACGAGTCGGGTGGTCGGCAGGAGGGAGTTGATGCGTTCGACGGGGAATTCGGGGTCGAGCATGGTGTAGGTGCCACCGGCTTTGAGGACGGCGAGGACGGCGGTGACGAGGTGGACGGAGCGTTCGAGGTGAATTCCGGCGACGTCGCCGCGTTGGAGTCCTTCGGCGATCAGGTGGTGGGCGAGCTGGGTGGAGCGCTCGTCCAACTCCCGGTAGCTCACCCGCTCGTCGCCGAAGACCAGCGCAGTGGCGTCCGGCGCCAGGGCGGCCTGCTCGGCGAACAGCTCGTGCACCGTCCGCTCCACCGGGACCCGGGCGGGAGCGCCCGCCCAGTCCAGCGCCAGCGTCCGCCGCTCCGCCGCCGACAACAGGTCCAACTGACCCACCGGCAGGTCCGGTTCGGTGAGCGCCGCCTCGATCAGCCGGAGCAGCCGGTCGGTCAGCGTGACCACCGAATCCCGGTCGAGCAGATCGGTCGCGTACTTCATCAGCAGGCTGATGCCCTCGCCCGCCGGGCCCTCCGCCAGCTCCACGATCAGGTCGAACTTCGCCACGTCCAGGTCGACGACCTCGGTCTCGACCGTCAGGCCGGGGAAGTCGGCCGCCGACCCGGGGCTGTTCTGGAGCACCAGCATCACCTGGAACAGCGGGTGCCTTGCCAGGCTGCGGGTCGGGTTGAGCTCCTCCACCAGCCGCTCGAACGGCAGGTCCTGGTGGGCGTACGCCTCCAGGTCGGACTCCCGGACCCGGGCCACCAGCTCGCGGAAGCTGGGTGCCCCCGACAGGTCGGTGCGCAGCACCAGGGTGTTGACGAAGAACCCGACCAGGTCCTCCAGTTCACGATCCGTCCGCCCGGCCACCGGCGTGCCGAGCGGCACGTCGGTGCTCCCGGTCAGCCGGGACAGCAGGGCGGCCAGTGCGGCCTGCACCACCATGAACAGGGTGGCCTCGCCGCTCCGGGCGAACTCGTTGATCCGGGCCTGTAGTTCGGGCCCGATCCGGGTGGCCAGCACCTCGCCGTGGTACGACGGCGAGCCGGGCCTGGCGCGGTCGGCCGGTACGGTCAGCTCCTCCGGCAGCTCGGCCAGCGCCGAGCGCCAGAAAGCGAGTTGCTGGGAGAGCAGGCTCTCCGGGTCGTCGGCCGAGCCGAGCAGCTCCTGCTGCCAGAGCGTGTAGTCGGAGTACTGCACCGGCAGCGGCTCCCACTCCGGGGCCGCCCCGCCGTGGCAGCGGGCCCGGTAGGCGGTCGCCAGGTCCCGCAGCAGCGGGTCCAGCGACCAGCCGTCGGCCGCGATGTGGTGCAGCACCAGCAGCAGCGTGTGGTCGGTCGGGCCGGCCTCGAACAGGTGGGCCCGCAACGGAAGTTCGGTGGCCAGATCGAAGCCGTGCGCGGCGGCGGTGCGGACCGCCGCCGCGCTGTGCCCGGCGACCGACCAGACCACCGAGGGCTGCTCCAGCACCTGCTGCCAGGGGCTGCCGTCCCGCTCCACGTACACGGTGCGCAGCGCCTCGTGCCGGTCGGTCAGGTCGGTGACGGCGGCCCGCAGCGCCTCCCGGTCGAGCGGGCCGCGCAGTCGGACGGTGAGCGGGACGTTGTAGGTCGGGCTCGGCCCCTCCACCTGGTTGAGGAACCAGAGGCGGGCCTGGGCAAAGGACAGCGGAATCATCGGGCCTCCCGGAGCCAGGGCATTCGACCTCACGCGGTCCCGCCCTCTAGCGGATGAATGACGGTCAGGAACTCTTGGCGAGCGCGCTGTCGGCGATCAGGCTGGCGGGCCGCAGGTCGGTCCAGTGCTCCTCGATGTACGTCAGGCAGGCGGACCTGGAGGTGGCGTCCTGCACGGTGTTCCAGCCGGCCGGGACCTCGATGGTCGCGGGCCACAGGGAGTGCTGGTTCTCGTGGTTGACCAGGACCAGGAACTGCCCGTCCTCGTTCTCGAAGGGGTTGCTCATCTCGTCCTCCTGGGACTTGTCGAATGCGCTTACGGGGGAAAAGCTAGGGGCGTTCTCGCGGCGTTCGAGGAAGTGCCGCAGGGCAGTTGACCGGCAGTTCTGCCCCCGCCGGGCGGTGCGCTCTCAGCGCAGCGCGGGGGTCCGCCGGACGGCGCACGCCTCGGCCAGCCGGAGTGCCACCGGCAGCAGCCGGTCCAGCGTCGGCGGGCCGAACACGGAGAGTCCGACCGGGAGTTCGCGGAAGTGGCCGACCGGCAGCGAGATGTTCGGGTAGCCGGCCAGTGCGGCGGGGGTGGAGCTGCCGGGGGTGCCGGGGTCGCCGAGCTCGTAGTCGATGACGGGCGCGGGTTCGTTGCTGGCCGCCAGCACGGCCTGGACGCCGTACCGGCGCATGGTGCGGTCGAGCAGCCTGCGGGCCTGTTCGCGCGAGCTGTGCCGGGCCAGCCCGGCCTTCTCGCGCTCCGGCTCACCGATCAACTGGGCCTGCTCGAAAAGGTCCTGGTCGAAGAGCGAGAGCTCCACCGGGTCGGCCCGGTTGCCCTCGATCAGCTCGGCCAGGGTCTGCGGCCCGCCGGGACGGCTGCGCAGATACGCCTCCAGCCCCGGGCGGAACTCCGCGTACATCGCCAGCAGCCCGTCCTCGACGGTCTGCCGGTCCAGGGCCAGGTCGATCGGCACCACCGCGACCCCGGCCGAACGCAGCGCCTGCACCGCGGAGTCGAGCACCGCGTCGACCGCGCCGGGCATCCGGGGCACCCGCCAGAGGCCGACCCGGAGCATCGCCGGGTCGGGCTCGGCGGGCGGCCGGCCGGTGAGCGCCGCGATCGCCAGCGCGGCGTCGCCGAGCCGGGCGGCCAGCACCCCGACGGTGTCCTGGACCGGCGAGATCGGCACGATGCCGTCCAGCGGCAGCAGCCCGGTCTCGGGCTTCACCCCGACCACCCCGCACAGCCCGGCCGGGCCGACGATCGACCCGTCGGTCTCGGTGCCCAGCGCCAGCGGCGCCATCCCGGTGGCCACCGCCACCGCCGAGCCGGCCGAGGAGCCACCCGGGCTGCGGTCCAGCCGGTACGGGTTGCGGGTCTGCCCGCCGGTACCGGACCAGCCCTCGGTGGCCTGGGTGGAGCGGAAGTTGGACCACTCGGAGAGGTTGGTCTTGCCGAGCACCACCGCGCCCGCCGCCCGGAGCCGGCTGACGATCCCGGCGTCCCGGCGGGGCGGGTTCCCGGCCAGCAGCCGGGAACCCGCCGTGCCCGCCAGCCCGGCGGTGTCGATGTTGTCCTTGACCAGCACCGGGATGCCGTCCAGCGGGCCGCGTTCGGCCCCGGCGGCGTACCTGCGGTCGGCCTGGGCGGCCTGCTCCAGGGCACTGTCGTCCACCGCGAGCACCGCGTGCACCAGTGGGTCGACCAGCTCGATCCGGTCCAGGCAGCGCCGGGTGAGTGACACACTGGTCAGCTGGCCCTCGCGCAACTGCCGGTGCAGATCCGGGAGTTCCGGGAAGGCGGCGGTGCTCCGGTCCAGGTGTCCGGTGTCAGTCAAGGCGAACACCCCGCAGGCTCGGGGTGCCGACCACGATCAGCGCGGCGGCGACCGCGAAGGCGGCGAAGACGGTCATCGCGGTGCTGAAGCCGAGCAGGGTCACCATGGTGCCGACCGCCACGTTGGCCAGCGGGGCGCAGGCGAAGATGGCCAGCGAGAGCACCGACATCACCCGGCCGCGCATCGCGGGCTCGGTCCAGCGCTGCGCCATCGAGACCAGCACCAGGCCGAACTGACCGGTCACCAGGCCGAGGACGCCGTACAGCAGCATGCCGATCAGCAGCGAGTCGATGAAGGCCATCGCGGTCAGGCAGACCGCCGAGGCGGCGACCCCCAGGGTCAGCACCAGCCCGCCGCGCCGGCCGGGCGGCCAGGTCATGGTGACCACCGAGCTGGCCACCGCGCCGACGGTGTAGCCGGTGAGCAGCAGACCGGCGCCGGTGGCGCCCGCGTCGAGCCGGTTGGAGAGCAGTACCAGGCCGATGTTGACCGGCGGGGCGCAGGCCAGCTCGGTCAGCGCGATCACCAGGATCACCAGCCGGATCCGGCGCTCCCTGCGGAGGTAGCGCAGCCCGTCCAGCAGCATCTCCTTGAACGGCGGCTTGGCGGGCGCGGGCGCCGCCGGGTCCGCCGGGGCGGGCGGGGCGACCGGCTCCCGGGTGTAGCGCACCCGGGCGGAGGCGAAGGCGGAGAGCAGGAAGCTGACCGCGTTGGCGACGGCGACCAGCGGGACCCCGCCGAGGGCGATCAGCCAGGCGCCGATCGGGCCGCCGGCCGCCTGCCCGCCCCGGATGCCGAAGACGAACAGCGCGTTGCCCCGGACCAGGTCCTTGTCGGCCAGGATCAGCGGCTTCACCGACCCCGAGGCGGGGATGAAGAAGGCGCTGATGAAGGCGAGCAGCAGTGCGGCCCCGAGCAGGACCGGCACCGACGGGGTGCTCAGGCTCACCACCAGCGCGGCGGCCAGCATCACGGCGCCGCGCAGCACGTCGGTGATCACCATCACCCGGCGCGGCCCGCTGCGGTCGGCGATCACCCCGCCGCCGAGCAGACCGATCAGCCGGGGCAGGCTGGCCAGCATCAGCACGGTGCCGGTCATCGCCGGGCTGACGTCCCGGATCAGCGTCCAGGTCAGCGCCACGTACCAGGCGGAGTCGCCGAGTTGGGACAGGCTCATGGCCCCGGTGAAGGACAGGTAGTTCAGGCCGAGCGGCCCGTCGGCGCGCTTGGGCACCGGTTCGTTCTCGGTACGGGGCAGGGTGTCAGCCATGGTGGAGCACCTCCGGGATTCGGTGGGCCGGGGCCCCGGCCGAGGGCACGGGGGTGGGCCAGACGTCCTCGGGACCGAGGGCGGCGGGGGCGTACTTGCCGAGTGAACTGATCAGCAGCCGCAGCTCGAGGGCCAGGCACTCCACCAGCCTGGTCAGACCCGCCTCCGGGTCCTCGTCGGTGGCCAGCAGGGCGGCCCGGCCGAGACCGGCGGCGGTGGCGCCCAGGGCCAGGCTCTTCACCACCCGGCTGCCCTCCCAGAACCGGCCCGAGGCGAGCAGGCAGTCGCTCCGGGGGCCGATCCGGGCCAGGCACTCGCCGAGCGGCAGCCCGGAGTGCGCGAGGGTGGCGACCGGCGCCCAGCCGGTGCCGCCCTCGGCGCCGTCCACGGTGACCGAGTCGGCGCCGGCGGTCCAGGCGATGTCGGCGGCCAGCGCCACGTCCCGGCCGGGGTGCAGCTTCACCCAGACCTTGACCCGGGGGTAGTTGTTGCGCATCAGCCGGATCTGCTGACGCAGGATCTCCTCGGTGAAGGTGCCCGGGCTGCTGCACCGCAGCACCCGGTCGGCGTCCGGGCCGAACACCTCGTCCAGCGCGAACTGTTCGTCCACCCGGGCGGCGGCGGCCCGGTCCAGCACGGTCATCCCGCCCAGCCCCGGCTTGGCGCCCTGACCGACCTTCAGCTCGAAGGCCAGCCGGCCGCTCTCCAGCAGCGGCTGGGCGGCCGGGTCGCTGTAGACCAGGTTCCACACCTCGGCGTCGGCGTCCTCGGTGCTCTGCTGCACCGCCACCCCGCCCAGCCCGTCCGGGAGTTCGTCCAGGTAGGCGGCGATCCGGCCGAGCGCGGTGCGCCGGGTCTGCTCGCCGCCCCGGCCGTAGCCGCTCATCGGCACGATGTTCTCGCCGATCACCATCGGGATGCCGAGCCGCCCGGCCTGCCGACTGGCGGCCAGCACCTGGTCGGTGCCGGCCGCCCGGGTGGAGCCGAACGCGGAGAGGTAGAGCGGCAGGGCGGAGCGCAGGCCGCCGATCACGGTGTCCAGCGCGACGTCGGTGTGCAGCGGCTCGCGGCCCAGCTCGATCAGCTTCTCCAGCCGCTGCGGCATGAACACCGGCGGGGTGATCCGCAGTCGGTCGATCGGGTCGGCGGAGGTGCCGCCCTCCGCGCCGAACAGGGTGTGGCCGTAGTGGGTGTCGGCCGGGAATGCGGCGGCCGCCCCGAGCCTGGCCCGCACCCGGACCGCCTGCTCCGGGAAGCCCCGGGTGCGCAGGCCGGTCACGGCGACACCACGCCGGGCAGCTTGGGGAAGGCGTTGGCCTGCCAGGCGCCGTCCAGCCCGGCCAGGTAGCGGGTGAACCGCTCGACCCCGATGCCGAAGCCGGCGCTGGCCGGGATGCCCTCGCGGACCAGCTTGAGGTACCAGCCGTACTTGGCCGGGTTCTCGCCGGTCTCGCGCATCCGGGTGACGATCCGGGCGTAGTCGTACTCCCGCTCGCTCCCGCTGCACAGCTCGCCGTAGCCCTCGGGGGCGAGCAGGTCGAAGTTCCGCAGCACGCCCGGGTCCTGGGCGCTCTCCCGGTCGTAGAAGCCGCGTGAGCCCTTCGGGTAGTCGGTGACGAAGAACGGTTGGGCGGAGCGGGCGGAGAGCAGCGCCTCGCCCTCCCAGTCGATCTCGGCGTCCGGGTTCTGCGGGTGGCCCAGACCGATCAGCTCGGCCACCGCCTCGGCGTGCGTGCGGCGGCCGAACGCCTGGCCCAGCAGCGCGCCGAAGACCGAGGTGTCCCGGCCGAGCGCGGCGAACTCGGCGGGCAGGTCGGTGACCACCCGGGCGACGATGTGCCGGACCAACTCCTCCAGCACGGCGGTGATCTGGTCCCGGGAGGCGCCGGCCATCTCCACGTCGATCTGGTGGAACTCGGCCAGGTGGCGGCTGGTGTTGGCGGTCTCCAGCGGCTCCAGCCGGACGTTCGGCGCGATGCAGAAGATCTTCGGGAAGGCCAGCAGTGACGCCTGCTTGTAGAGGATCGCACTGGTCATCAGCTTGTACTTGTGGCCGTAGAAGTCGACGTCCACCTGCTTGGAGCCGCGCCCGCCCGGGTCGGTGACCGGGCCGATGATCGGCGGCAGCATCTCGGCGAACCCGGCGCCGGTGAGGTACTCCCGGGCCGCCGCCAGCATGTGCTGCTGGAGCCGGAGCACCGTACGGGTGGTCGGCGAGGTCAGGTGCTGCCGGGGGTCGGTCGGCGGGAGCAGCAGCTCCCCGGTGGTCGGGGCGTCGGCGGTGGTGGTCATCGGGCGTACTCCTTCTGCGGGGCGGGGGTGGTGAGTTGGCGGTGGCCTGCGGTCTCGACCGCGAGCCGGTCGAACCGCTGCTGGACGTAGGAGAGTGAGCCGAGCAGCCCGGACGAGGTCATCCGGCCGACGCCGCGCCCGGTGCCGCGCACCGGCATCGCGCCGGTGTCGGACCAGTGCAGCCGCCCGGCCGTGTCGAGGTAGCTGCGGGCCCGGCCGGCGTTGTCGGGGTGCAGGCAGTACGGGACGTCGAGCACGCCGAGCGCGAACGCCTTGGTGAGCGCCCGGCCGAGGTCCGGGTCCAGGTCGAGCACCGCCTGCACCAGGCCCAGCGCCTCCTGGTGGATGCCGGTGTCCTGGACGCTCGCGGTCGGCCGGACCTGCTCGGAGGCGCGGGCGGCGGCCTCCAGGGCGGTGACGTTCTCGGCGATGGTGGGGATCCGGTGCGCCTCGGCGGAGGTCTTCACGATCAGCCGGGCCGCCCCGGTCCGCACCGCCAGCCGGGCCGCCTCCTCCAGCAGCAGCCGGGCGCCGCCGGGGGTGCGCGGGTAGACGCCCATGTAGGCGTAGATGACGATGTGCCAGTCCAGGTTGCCGAGCAGGGCACCGGCGATCCGGCCGAGCGCGGTGACCGCCTCCTCGTCCTGGCCCGGGTGGGTCTGCTGGGCGTAGCTCAGCGAGACGCTGCGCAGGCCGTGCTGGCGGAAGAACAGCGCCTCCAGCACGCTGATCGCCACCAGGATTCCGGGCGGGGCGAGTTGGCCCATCATGCAGCCGCCGAAGGTCTCCAGGTGCGGTTCGGCGCCGTGCTCGCGCAGCCGGGCCAGGATGGCGCAGCTGGCCTCCCAGTTGGCCACCGACTGCGCGATCGGGGTCCGGCTGTAGGGCAGGCAGTAGGAGATCGGCCCGCCCTCACTGGCGGTCAGACCGGCCGCCACCACCGCCTCCAGGATGTCCTGCGGCGCGGCCGAGCCGTGCCGGACCTGGACCGGGAAGCCGGTCCCGGCGATGCCCTCGGTGACCGCCCTGGTGGTGGCGGTGCTGTACGCCACGATCGGGTAGCCGTTCAGCGGCACGCCCTCGGCCAGGGCGCGGCGGGCGGCCTCGTGGTCGCCGACCCGGGTGTAGCTGTCCAGCGTGATGGTGCCGACGGTGCTGGCGTCGGCCCGCCGGGTGGCCAGCAGGCCCTCGCGCATCAGGTACGGGTCGCTCATCCCCATCCGGGGCTGCACCACCAGGTGGCCGGAGCGGCGGGCGGCCTGCACGAAGCCGCCGAACGAGCCGGCCGGCAGCACGGGCGGGGTCATCGGGCACCCCCGGTGGGGAGGGCCCGCCGCCCGGCCGGCAGCGTCCGGACGAAGTCGTGGAAGCCGACGATGCCCGCGCTGTCCTCGAACACCGCGTCGAACCCGGCGTCCACCAACTCCTGGACGTGTGAGCCCTGTTCTGCGCCGGAGATGCCGAGCTTCCCGCCGATCACGATCGGCGTGCTGCGCAGCTCGGCGCAGTCCCTGAGCCGGCCGATCACCCGCCGGCCGTCGTTCAGGCCGTGCCCGTTGACGGTGGAGAGCACGATCAGGTCCGGGCGGCGGGTCCGGCACTCGTCGACCATCAGCTGGTCCGGTACGCAGGACCCGAGGTTGGTCACCCGGTGGCCGAGCTCCTCCAGCAACAGCTGGAGATAGATCAGGTTCCAGGTGTGCGCGTCCGAGGCCACGCTGGTGACCACGACCTCCAGGCCGGGGGCGCCCGACCCGGGGGCGGGTGGGCAGGGGTGATTGTCCAGCTCCATGATCGACTCTCACAGGGGTGGTGGTGGACTCGCCGGGACGCGGGGTGCGGTGCGCGGGGTACGGGGGCATCGACCCGGTCGGCGGAGGCGCTCCGGTGGTGGCGCCAGCAGCAGACGTTAGGCAGCACAGCGGTCCGGGCCAGGCAGTTGGGACCGGCAGCAGAGCGGCGGTTCGGACTCTGCCGCTCGCAGCTGCCAGGATGGTGCGGCCCGGTGGCTCGCAGCGCGGCCGGCGGCCGGCGCGCGCGGGATCAGACCGCGGCGAGCAACCGGACGCCCGGCAGCGGGAGTTCGGCGAGCGCGCGGCGGACCAGGCGCGGCACGGCGAAGCACTCGCCGCCGCCCCCGGGGGTACTGCGGACCAGACCGCGGAGCAGCAGTGCGTGCACGCCCCTGGCCACCTCGGCGGCGGGCCTGCCGACGTAGCCGACGATCTCCTCGAAGGTGCGCGGCCGGCCGCTGCCCGCCAGCAGCCGGAGCAACTGGCCCGGGCCGGGGCCGAGTTCCTCGGTGGCGGTGCGGACCGCGGCGCGCAGGTCGGGGCCGGTGCCGTCGGCGACCGGCGAGCAGGCCACCGCGAGCGGGTCCTCCCGGGCCCACGCGAGCAGCCGGTGCGGCGGGTGGATCAGGCACCAGTCGGCGGCGTGCTCGATCGCGGCGGGCAGTCCGTCCAGCCGCGCGCACAGCTCGGCCACCACGGCCACCTCGCCGGCGGCGAGTTGGTACCCGGGCCGGACCCGGCGGACGTGCGAGAGGAAGAGCTGCACGGCGTCTTGCCGGAGCAGCGCGGCCGGGTCGGCGCCGGGGGCGGGCCGGGGAGCGGCCAGCGGGGCCAGCGGCATCACCCGTTCGCCCGGCAGCCGGAGCGGTTCGGTGGCGGTCGCCAGCACCCGCAGACCCGGGTGCCTGCGCAGGAGTTCGGCGATGCCGGGGTCGCTCGGCGGTGCGCCGTCGAGCACCAGCAGGGCGTCGCCGGGGGCGGGGCGGCCGGTCGCGGTCCAGCAGATCTGCCAGCCGCCGGCCCGCAGTCGCTCGGCGACCTCGGTGGCCAGCCGGCTCTTGCCGACACCGGGGAGCCCGGTGAGCGAGATCAGCCGCTGTCCGCCGGAGCGCAGCAGTTCCAGCAGTGCGCGGACCTCGTCGGCCCGGCCGAGCAGGGTGAACGGGGTGCGCTGGGGAGGGGGTTCGGCGGGCTCGGCCGCCGCGGCGTCCTCGAAGGCCGCTCGTCGGGCGCCCTCCAGGCGCAGGGTGCTGACCAGCAGCCGGACGGTCTCCCGGCGTGGCCGGTGCACCCGGCCGGACTCCAGGTCGCGGACCGCCCGCACGCTCAGCGCGGAGAGGTCGGCCAGTTCCTGCTGGGTCAGTCCGGAGTTCCTGCGGAATTCCCGGAGCAGCCCGGAGAATCGGACGGAAATCATCATCTCGTCCACGGTTTCCGTTCACCACGTCTCTCTGTCCGGAATGATGTGTCCTGCGGGTCCGGCGGTAATGGCGAGGCGCTGGTGGTGGCCCGCTGCCGCCGCTCGGGCGGGGTGTCCCGAGCCGTGCTCCGCCGCCGGGGCCGCCCGGGTGGGGTGGCCGTCCGACGTGGTCCGACTCCGGTGCGGGTCAGCCCCAGCCCAGGTCAGCGGAGGTCGGGCTGGGCGAGGGCAGCGCGGTGACGGCGGGGGTCTGGGTGCCGCCGTCGGCGGTCGTGCCGGCGGCGGCCGAGCCCGCCGTCAGGGTCGCGGCAAGGGCGGTGACGGTGGCGGCGACGAATACGGCGGCGGTGGTGAGAATCTTGCGGTCCATGGTTTTCCCCTCCAGAATCCGGGTGCTCTCCGGGTTTTCCCGACACCTTGAGTCTGCCGCGACCGGGAATGGCGGGTAAGGCCCCCCAAGGGGTCGTGAGTACGCCATGACGCAGACACGAGGGGTCCATACCTGACATAGTCGGACAGAGAGTGTCGGATGTGGTTGCGATGTGAAGGAACCGAGGGTGCGGTCAGGTGCTGGCGTGCCCGCCGGGCGATACGATTGCGGACGCTTTCCTCGCATGTACATTCGATCGGGATGGGACTGTGGTCTTGGGCTCCGTAGCGCCTGGCATCTCCTCGTTACTGGACCAACTCGGCCAGGAGGAACTGGAGTTGTTCCAGTACGTGGTCGAGCGGCAGCAGGTGGACGGCGACGAGCTACGGGCCGGCCCGGCCGGCCCGGGCCGGGTCGACCGGCTGCTGGACCTCGGGCTGCTGAAGCGCTCGGCCACCCGTCCGGGGATGGTGGTGGCGGGCCTGCCGAAGGCGGTGGCGAGCGAGCTGCTGGCGCCGGCCCTGCTGGAGATCGAGGAGCGCCACCGGGCGGTCGAGGCGACCAGGGAGCGGCTGACGGTCTTTCAGAACATCTACGAGCAGGCCAGGTTCACCCCGGGTGACGCGGGCGGTGTGCAGCGGCTGACCGACCTGGACGTGGTCCGGGCGACCATCACCGAGCTGGCCGACCGGGCCGAGCACGAGATCCTCACCTCGCAGCCGGGCGGTGCCCGCCGGGACGACGTGCTCAAGGAGTCGCTGGAGAAGACCGAACGGGTGCTGAGACGCGGCGTGCGGATGCGCACGCTCTACCAGCACACCGCCCAGTTCAGCACCGTGACGGTGGAGTACGTCGACCACGTGTCCCGGATCGGTGCCGAGATCCGCACCCTGGGCGACGGCTTCATGCGGATGCTGGCGTTCGACCAGTCGGCCGCCGTGATCGCGATGCGGGACAGCGACGCCGGCTGCCTGCTGCTCAGCGACCCGAGCCTGGTGGACTTCGCCATCGGCGCGTTCGAGCGGGCCTGGACCAGTGCCACGCCCTTCCCGGAGAACTACAGCCAGGAGCGGGTGCTGGCGATCTCCGAGGACATGAAGCTGTCCATCGTCCGGTTGCTGGTCCAGGGCCTGGAGGACCGGGCGATCGCCCGCCGGATGGGCATGTCGCTGCGCACCTGCCAGCGGCACGTCTCCGACATCATGGACAAGCTCGGCGCCCGCAGCAGACTGCACGCGGGCTTCCTGATCAGCGAGTTGGGCGTCGACCTGAACCCCACCGGCACGCTCGGTGCCCCGGTCCGCTCCGCCGAGTGACCCGGCGCCGGGGCCCGGCACGACACAGCCCCGCGGGCCGGTGACCGGCCCGCGGGGCTGCTGGACTGCTCTGCCGGTACTGCCCGTCAGTAGCGGGTGGTGACCGTGGTGCCGGTGAAGCCCTGCTGGGCGTACAGGCTGAAGTAGACCCAGCCGGACGGCGGGTTGCTGATGGTCAGCGTCTCGCCGTTGCCGCCGTTGGTGGACTTCTGCAGGTACGAACCGGTGGTGGCCCAGCTGCCGCCGTTGTAGTAGAGGTCGGCGTTGCCGGTGCCGCCGGCGGTGGTGATGGTCAGGCTCTGCACGCCGGCGGGCAGGTACAGGAAGCTGTAGCTGTAGTTGCCGGTGGCGGCGTTGGCGTTGTCGCGGCGGCAGTTCTTGTCGAACTGCCGGATGTCGGCGCCGGTGCACAGCGGGGCCTGGACCGGCGGCAGGGTGCCGCAGTTGCCGGTGCCGCAGGCGGTCAGCCAGGTGGCGAAGTCGGCGTCGTAGCGGGTGCCGATGGTGGAGGTGAGCAGAGTGCGGGCGGCCGCCCAGTTGCCGGCCCGGTAGTGGCCGAGCAGGGCGGTGACGTCCTGCGGGTGCGACTGGAGCAGGTAACGGACCGCCAGGTAGCCCCAGTTGTAGATCCGGGTGGAGTCCGCGTTGTCGTAGGTGGTGTCGAACAGCTCGCTCAGCTTGTAGGTGTGCAGGGCGGCCTGGGCGATCGCGTCGTCGTAGCGGACGTTGCGGTAGCTGTAGGACACGTACTCGGCGACCCCCTCGACCCACATGATGGTGGGGGTGGCGACGCCCGCGTCGAAGTCGCCGAGCATGTTGTAGCGGCCGTCGAGGTAGTGGGTGTACTCGTGGTTCAGGTTCCAGATCGAGAACGTCGGGCGCAGCCAGCTGGCCTCGTGGGCGATGAACCGGGCCTGGTTGCCGGCCTTGGCCGGGTCGCCCTCCAGGTACATGCCGCCGTTGTCGACCTCGATGTCGTAGATCGACCAGGCGTAGAGGCTGTAGTCGTAGTAGGCGTCGAAGACCACCACCTCCAGGGCGGTGTTGAGGTCACCCGCGACCGGGCCGTTGTCCTTGACCAGACCGTGGAAGAAGGCGTCCTGGTTGGCCAGGCTGGTGCAGGTGTCGGCCAGCTCGGTGGCGGTCATCTGCTGGGCGCGGATCCGCAGGCTCGGGCTACAGGTGTGGTTGACCGTCAGGACCAGCGGGATCAGCCGGGTGGGCAGGTCGCAGAGGCCGTAGTAGGAGCAGTTGCCGGTGTCGCGCTTCTCGGCGAACCAGGCCAGGTTCATGGTGAGCGGGCCGGTCGCGCCGACCAGCGGGTAGCGGTTGACCAGGTCCTTGACCAACGGCCGGGCCTGCGCCTTGAGTTCGGGGACGGCGAGCAGGCCGCCGAGCTGGATGCCGATGTCGGTGGCCAGGTCGCCACCGTTGATCATCGAGCTGTTCCGGGTGACGAAGCCCGACATCGCGCCGGCGAAGCTGCTGTCGGCCGCCAGCGCGGCGACGAAGGCGGGCAGCTCGGTGCCGCGCTCGATCACCGTCTTGGTGTTGGCCACCGCGTCGCGCATCGCGCCGGTCCAGCTGCTGGTGTAGGTGTTCAGCAGGCCCTTGACCACGCCGGTGTAGCGGGCGTTCTCCCGGGCGCTGTCGATCAGGGTGACGGCCTCGGCCAGCGTCTCGCCGTTGGCCTGGGTGACGTCCTTGGAGCGCGGGGCGGCGAAGAACGCGTCCAGACCGCCGCGGATCGCGCTCTGCAGCGGGGAGTTGTAGGTCCCGACGACGTCCGGGTACTTCCACTGCACGTAGTAACCCGCGCGCAGGAAGAGCACCAGCTGGCCGGCCGAGCCGGAGTTGGTGCCGTTGTAGGAGGCGGCGCTGTCCCGGAGGGCGTTGGCGACGGTCACCATCTGGGCCTCGCGGAAGGTGCCCTGGGCGGGGGTGCCGGTGAGGTCGAACAGCGAGTTCGCGCAGTCCAGGCTCGCGGCCTTGACCTGCTGGACCAGGACGCTGCCGGTGCTGGTGGTGAAGTTGCAGGCGGCGGCGACCGGGTCGGCGGCGGCCGGGGCGGAGCGCAGCTGCTTGGACTGCTTCGCCGCCGCGGCGGGCAGGGTGGCGGCGGCCTTCGGCGCGTCGGCGGCCTCGGTCGCGGCGCCCGGGGTCGGGCGGCCGTCCTTCGGCACCTCGGCGGACTTGGGTACGGGGACGGCCCGGGTCGAGGGCTGGCCGGTGGGCGCGGCCGGGCCGTTGCCGGTGGCGGGGGCGCCGCTCGCGGCCCGGCTCTGCGGGGCGAAGAAGCCGAGGGTGAGCAGGAACGCGAACGCGAGGGTGAGCAGACGGCCCAACTGGGCCAGGGGTATCCGGGAGGGTCGCACGGTGGGGGCCTCCGGGCCGTTTCGGTGGCCGCGTGCTTGGGGGCGCGACCGCTTGATGTGTGACATGTAAAATGGCACACATCACACTGCCTACGAAAGGGTCCGGCGGATATCAACTGCGCATCGGCCGGGCCAAGGTCCGGTGACGGCCCGTCAGGGGCTGGTGCTACGGTGCCAGCACCGTCGGCAGGCAGGGGGAGCGCGGGTGGAGTGGGGGACGTTGGTCGCGACGCTGGGCGGCGCCGTGATCGCGATATCCGGCACGGTGCTGGCCGACCGGCTGCGGAACCGGCACGAGGTGGACCGGGGGCTCGACGCCCGGCGGCGGGAGGTGTACACCGCCTTCATCGCCGCCGCGGGCACCGCGCACACCCAGCTGGTGAAGCTCGCCCAGGCGACCGCCGCCGATCCCGGTCCGGCCGAGTCGGCCAGCCGGGCCGCGCTGGTCGACTCCGGGGTCTACGACGCCCGCGAGCGGCTGTACATCGACGCGAGCGAGACCGTGGCCGGTGCCGGGCAGCGGATGTTCCAGCAACTGCGGGCGCTGCGCCGGGTGGTGGGCGGCGGCGCGCCCCAGTCCTCGACCGCCTTCCACGAGGCGTACCACCCCTACATCGAGGCGGTCTGGGCCTACCGGGTCGCGGTCCGGGCGGAGCTGGAGGGCGACGCGCTCACCCCGGCGGTCTTCGGCTGGTCGGCCTGGGACGGCCGGGAGCGCTGCCCGGTCTGCCGCACCGCGCCCGTCCCGGCCGCCTGAGCCCGGCCGATTACCGGATCGCACCGGCGGTCCGGGAGGATGGGAGCATGACCGAGATTCGCACGCCCCGCCTGCTGCTCCGCCGCTGGACCGAGTACGACCTCGCGCCGATGGCCGAGATCAACGCGGACCCCGAGGTCATGCAGTGGATCGGCGACGGCTCCGTGCTCGACCTGGAGCAGACGGCGGAGGCGATCGAGCGCTGGGAGGACGGCTGGGACGAGGAGGGCTTCGGCCTGTTCGCCGTCGAGCTGCTCAGCTCGGGCGAGCTGGCGGGCTTCGCCGGGCTCTCGGTGCCGTACTTCCTGCCCGAGGTGCTCCCCGCCGTGGAGATCGGCTGGCGCCTCGGCCGTCAGTTCTGGGGCCAGGGGTACGCCTCCGAGGCCGCCCACGCCGCGCTCGAGTTCGCCCTGGAGGACCGCGGCCTGGACCGCGTCATCAGCATCGCCAGGACGGGTAACGACGCCTCGGAGAACGTGATGCGCAAGCTCGGCATGGAGCTCGACCACGAGACCACCGACCCGGCCACCGGCAACCGGCTGAGCGTCCACTCGATCGACCTGACCCAGTACGTCTGACCCCCGGTCGCCGGGGCCGGGGGTCAGACGTACCCGGTCAGCTGGTCCGGGCGCGGGCGGCCAGGGCGGTGGGGAGCTCGGCGAGGCGGTCCAGGACGTGGTGGGCCTCGCCGAGGGCGGGGGCCCGGTGGGTGGTGGTGAGCGCGACGACGAACATGCCGGCCCGGCGGCCGGCCGTGACACCGGCCGGGGCGTCCTCGATCACCACGCAGTCGGCGGGTTCGGCCCCGAGGGCGCGGGCGGCGGCGAGGTAGCCCTCCGGGTCGGGCTTTCCCTCGGCGACGTGGTCGGCCGCGACCAGGACGGCTGGCACCGGGAGACCGGCGCTGCGCAGTCGGCCGGTCATCAGCCGGCTGGGGCCGGAGGTGACGGCGGCCCAGCGGTCCGCCGGGAGCGCGGCGAGCAGTTCGGTGGCGCCGGGGACCGGGCTGAGCAGGTCGCCGCCGGCCGCCTCCAGCACCTGGATCCGGGCCATGACGGCGGGGACGTCCGCTGCGGCGAAGAACATCGGCACGACCTCGGCGTCCCGGCGGCCGTGGCAGACCGCGAGGATGGCGTCCGCGTCGGCACCGAACTCGGCCGCCACCTGCCGCCAGACGTCGGTGATCAGCCGGCTCGAGTCGACCAGCGTGCCGTCGATGTCGAACAGCAGGTACGGGCCCGGCGGGTACGGGCCGGTCCCGACGGGCGCCGGCCGGGCCGTCATCGGGTGCCCGCCGCGGCCGTGGCCAGCGAGCGGAGCGCGGCCGCCACACCGGCCGGATCCCGGAACAGGGCCGAGGCGACCACCAGCCGGTCGGCGCCCGCGGCCCGCAGCTCGGCGGCGCGCTCGGCCGTCACCCCGCCGTCGGCGGCGATCCGGATGTGGTCGAGGCCGCGGGCGTCCAGCTCGGTGCGCAGCCGCCGGATCTTGTCCACGGTGTAGGGCAGGAAGTCGCTGGTGCCGGGATTGACCGCCATCACGACGACCTGTTCGACGAGGTGGGCCACCTCCTCGACGGCCGAGAGCGGGGTGCCGGGGTTGAGCGCCAGGCCCGCCGCGACGCCGGAGCGCTCCAGCTCGCGCAGCACCCGGCCGATGTGCGGGGTGCCTTCGACGTGCACGGTCACCAGGTCGACGCCGGCTCCGGCCAGGCCCTCGACGTACGCCTCGGGGCGGGCCACCTGGAGGTGCGCGTCGAGCCGGCCGGCGAAGGACTTGCGGATCGAGGCGACCGCCTTGAGGCCGAAGCTGATGTCCGGGACGAAGACGCCGTCCATCACGTCGAGATGGAGCAGCTCGGCGCCGGCCGCGGCGACGTCGGCGACGGCCCGGCCGTACTCCAGCGGGTCGGCGCCGAACAGGCCGGGGACGATGGTGGTCGGAGCGCTCATGGGAGGGCCTCTCGGTGCGGGGGAAGGGGTGGGGCGGTGGTCAGGACCGGCCGACGACGGACAGCAGGGTGTCGGCCACCAGGTCGACGTCGGCGGGCGTCATCTCCGGACGCAGCGGCAGGCAGAGCGCGTTCTCCGCGAGGAAGTCGGCGTTCGGGTAGTCGGCGGGGTCGAAGTCGTGGGCGGCGAACGCGGGCTGACGGGCGATCGGGACCGGGTAGCGCACGACCGCGTCGACTCCCGCCGCCCGCAGCGCGGCCAGGGTGGCGTCCCGGTCGGGGACGACGACCTGGTACATGTGGAAGACGTGCCCGGGGCCGGCGTCGGGCACCCGGACGGCACTGCCGGCCAGGGCCCGGGTGTAGCGCCCGGCGAGCTCGCGGCGGGCCAGGTTCCACGCGTCGAGGCGGGGCAGCTTGTGCTCCAGCACCAGCGCCTGGACGGAGTCCATCCGGCTGCTGTAGCCGGCCTCCAGGTGGTGGTTCTGTTCGAGCTGGCCGAGCCCGCGCAGCGAGCGCAGCCGGTCGGCCAGCTCCGGCCGGCCGGTCACCGCGGCACCCGCGTCGCCGGCCGCGCCCAGGGTCTTGGACGGGTGGAAGCTGAAGCAGCCGACGTCACCGAAGGTGCCGACCTGACGGCCCTGCCACCGGGCGCCGACCGCCTGGGCGCAGTCCTCGACCAGGGCCAGGCCGTGCCGCTCGGTCAGTGTGGTGATCCGGTCCATGTCCAGCACCTGGCCGAACATGTGCACCGCGATCACTCCCCGGGTGCGGGGCGTGATCGCCGCCTCCAGCCGGTCCAGGTCCATCATGTAGTCGGTGTCCGTGCAGTCGACCAGCACCGGGACGGCGCCGACCCGGACGATCGCCAGCACGGTGGAGTGGAAGGTGTTGGCGACGGTGACGACCTCGTCGCCCGGTCCGATGCCCAGCGCGTGCAGGGCGAGGACCAGGGCGTCGGTGCCGGAGTTGAGGCCGATCGCGGTGTCGGCCCCGACCTGGGCGGCGAAGGAGCGCTCGAACCGCTCGACCGGCTTGCCGAGGATGTAGTCGCCGGAGAGCAGCAGTTCGGAGATCCGACCGGTCAGTGCGGCGAGGTCGTCGAACTGGGCCGGGTAGCCGTAGCGCGGGACCAGCATGGTGTCCTCCGTGAGGTGTTCGGGGGGGTCGGGTCTCAGCACCCGGGGGGCAGCTCGGCCACGGTGGTGACCAGGTCGGGTTCGCGGCCTGGGCCGGCCGGCAGGGTGGGGTCGACGAGCACCTTGAGGTGTTCGCCGCGGACCTCCGTGCCGTCCGGGCCGGTGCCGAGCAGGCGCCGTCCGGGCCGGTCGGCGGCCATCGAGCGCAGCACCGGCCCGGCCGACTCCAGCGGGACCACGTGGCTGAGCACCCGGCCGAACCGCCGGGGGTGTTCGACCAGCAGGTCCTGGGCCCGCCGCAGGTGGTCGGCCGAGGTGCCGCGGTGCCCGGTCAGCCGGACCAGGCCGCCCGACGGCAGCCGGACCGGCAGGGCGGTGGCCGGTGACGAGCCGCAGATGTTGGCCCGCCGCACCGAGTTGAGGTCGAGGCCGCCGGTCAGCTCGTGCGTGCCGCCGGTGCCGAATCCGCCGAACAGGTCGACCGCACCCTCGTCCCCGAGTGCGGTCAGCGCCTGCCTGAGCGCAGCTCCGGCCGCCTCCCGCGGCAGGCAGACGAAGGCCGCGCCGAGGCCGGCGGCGGGGGGTCCGGTGCTGAGCCGGGTGTCGGCCAGCACCTCGCGTCGGCGCAGCCAGGCCAACCGCTCAGGTCGGCCGTGGACCAACGTCATCGCGGTGCCGCGCAGTTCGCCGACCAGGGCGGCCAGCACCGCGGTGGTCCCGCTGCCCCACACCGCGGCGCGGCCGGCCGGCCCGCAGGTGTCCAGCAGGTCCCAGCCGTAGAGGACGGCGCCCAGCGGCTCGACCAGGGCGGCCAGGTCGGCGGCGAGGTCCGGCCGGGCGGGCACCAGCCCGCGCAGCACCGGGTCGGCGGCGGTGGCGAGTTCCCCGCTGCCGGGTGCCGGGTACCGGCGGCGCAGGACGCCGTCGTGCGAGTGGCCGAGGATGTGGTCCTGGTCGTCCGGGTCGACCGGGTTGAACAGCACCCGGTGGACGCCGGCGGGCGTCCGGTACTCCGCCAGCCCCTCGTGGCCGAGCACGGCGGCGCCGTCCGGCCGGACGCCGCGTTGGATCTGCAGGTCGGTGCCGCAGATGCCGACCCGCAGGATCCGCAGTGCCCGGTCGGCCGGGCGGTGCGGGACGGGGTCGGCGCCGAGCCGCAGGCCGCCGTCGGCGGTGCGCAGCCAGGCCAGGTGGTCGGTGTCGGTGTTCACCGGGTGATTCCCTCCGCTTCGACCAGCCGGTCCAGGGTCCGCACCGCGCGCCGCAGGTCGGCCGCGGTCAACGCGTCGGCGAAGACGCACTTGCCGATCCCGGCCGGCAGCGGGACGTGCTGCCGGCCGTCGCGGTGCCGGGTGGACTCGGTGAGCGCCTCCCAGAGGAAGTCGGGCTCGCCCAGCGCGTGCCGGACCGGCAGCCCGGTGCGGTGCAGCAGCCGCAGCACCCGGCGGGCGTCGACCTCGGCCAACAGGCCCTGGTCCACCGCGATGGCGCAGCAGAGCGCCATGTCGAGGGCGACCGCCTCGCCGTGCAGCATGCCGGGCTGGGCCGCCATCTCGACCGCCGGGCCGAAGGTGTGGCCGAAGTCGACCGCCCGGCGCAGGTCCTGCTCCCAGAGGTTGGGTTCGAGGTGCGCCAGCATCGCGGTGATCGCCCGCCGCATCACCTCCCGCCCGGCCGGTCCGGCCAGCCGGCCGGTCACCAGCTCCTCGGCGTCCGCGTCGAGCAGGTCGAAGAGCACGGCGTCGTCGATCACCGCCATCTTGACGATCTCGGCCATGCCGTTGCGGATGTGACGCAGGCTCAGGGTGCTCAGGAAGGAGCGGTCGAGCAGCGTGTCGGCGGCCGGGTGGTAGCTGCCGAGGCGGTTCTTCTGGCCCTGGGCGTTCACCGCGGTCTTGGCGCCGACCGCCGCGTCGACCATCCCCACCAGGGTGGTGGGGACCCGGACGAAGGGTGTGCCGCGCCGGTACAGGCTGGCGGCCAGCCCGACCAGGTCGGTGAGCACGCCGCCGCCGACCGCCACGATCGGGTCCCGGCGGGCCAGGCCGACCTGGTCGGCCTCGCGCACCACCTGCTCCAACGTGGCGACGGTCTTGGTCCGTTCGCCGCCGGGCAGGGCCAGCAGGTGCGGGACGGCCTGCCGGGCGGCGAAGTACGCGCGCAACCGGGCGCCGTGGAGTTCGAGCACCCGCTGGTCGACCACCACCAGGCGGCGGGCCCCCGGCTCCAGCCGGGCCGCCCTGGCCAGGGCCCGGTCGCCGGGCGCCAGCAGCCCCGGCGCCTCGGCGACCCGGTAGGAGACGTCCAGCCGGGCGTGGACCGTCCATTCCCCAACGCTCATGGTGAGTGTACTCTTTCGTTCGGAATTCCCCGGGCGTGGACTCCCGCGCCGCGCAGGGCGGTCAGCCCGTCCGGGCGACCGCGGACGATCCGGCCGGTGAAGTAGTCCCGGTCCCGGTCCGCGATGCCGTACGGCCCGGGTTGGGCGAGGTTGCGCAGCAGGCTGTCCAGGTAGACGTCCCCGAGGCCGTCGACCACGCCGCCGGTGAGCACGGTGAGTCCGACCTCGGGGTCGAGGGTGGCCTGCGCCAGCAGCACCCGGGCGAGCGGCAGCGTCACCGCGTCGAGCACCCGGAGGGCGCCGGGATGGCCGGCGGCGGCCCGGTCGGTGAAGGCGGCCACCGGATCCGTGCCGGGTCCGGTCCGGCCGCCCCAGGTTTCGGCGGGCAGGCTGCGCAGGAAGCGGCCGATTCCGGCGCCGGAGGCGAGGGCCGCCACGTGGTCGGGCGCACCGCAGTCGCAGTGGGCCGCCACCGGCCGTCCCTCCCAGGTGAGTTGGGCGGGCAGGTGGCCGATCTCACCCTGCAGTCCGTGGTGCGGGTCGAGCGGGACGTGGCCGGTGGCCAGGTCGATGGTGCGGTAGGCGATCCCGGTGCTGACCGTCAGTGCGGCGGCCTTGCCGTGCCGGGGCAGGGCGGTGTCCACGAGCAGCGCGTAGGCGAGCGCGGACACGTCGTTGACCACCGACCAGCGCAGGCCGGGCCGGCGCGTCGCGAGTTCGGCGGCCGGCCACCAGGAGGTGCTGGCGCTGCCGAACAGCGGCGCGCTGCCCAGGACTTCGCCGGTCAGGCCGTTCATCGCGGCCCCCAGCGAGACGGCGCAGAGCGGGGCGCCGCCGATGGCGGCCAGGCCGGGCGCGAGGGCGTCCGCGGTCCGGACCAGCCAGTCGGTGATCCGGTGCTGGAGCCCGGTGACCGACCCGGGGTGGGTCGTGACGGTGAGGGCCGGGTCGCGGCGCTGCGCGACGACGGTGCCGTCGGCCGTCAGCACACCGGCCCGGAACCAGGTGCCGCCGAGGTCGAGGACCAGCACCGGCCGCCGGCTGCGCCGTGCGGCCTCGGCGGAGAAGCCCTGCGATGCGGTCGGTGCCGTCACCGGCCCGGGCCGGCGGCTTCGGCGTCCAGGAGCAGGAGACCGTCGGTCCCGAGGAAGGTCCGGGCGGCGAGGGTGTCGGCGGTGGCGTCGACGAGCTTCGCCACCGCCTCGGTCTTGCCCGCGCCGGTGGCCATCACGATCCGGACGCCCGCGCCGCTGAGCGCGGGCAGGGTCTGGGTCATCCGCAGCGCCCCGTCCACCGTGCTGGTCAGCGCGACGCCGGACGGGTCCGCCGGGTCGTGGCGGTCGGCGAACAGCGAGGCCAGATGGCCGTCCGGGCCGAGCTGGAGCAGCACCACGTCCGCGCTGCCGGTGGGGGTGAGCGAGGCGAGCAGCTTCGCGTACCCGGCCGCGGCGGCGGCCGGGTCGTCGGTGCGGACCGGCATCGGGTGACGGCGCTCCTGCGGCACGCCCGCCGGGTCGAGCAGCGTCTCGCAGATCATCCGCCAGTTGGAGCCGGTCTCGGCCTCGGGAAGCACCCGGTCGTCGGTCTGGACGACGTGGACCGACCGCCACGGCAGGTCGTGGGTCGCCAGCAGTCGGTAGGCCTCGGTCGGGGTGTTCCCCCCGGTGAGCGCCAGGACGCATTCGCCGCGCTCGGCCACCCGCCGGCGGACGGCGTCGGAGACCGTGTCCGCGGTCCGGACGGCCACCGCCGCGGCGGTTGGAAGCTGCTGCGAAAGAAGGGAACTCAAGGCAATACTCCCGGTGTTGGCCGTGCCATTCATCAAACGGCAACGACCCTACTGACCGCATCGTTGTCCGGCCATGGAGACCGGGGCGGGCCATTGAACAGCGGGACGGTGAGCCCGGCGGACGGCACGGCGTTCTCGCACGTCAGGCTCTGTCGAACAGCTCTGACGGATTGTTAGGGTGCCGGTCATGTCGACCACGAGCATCACCGGATATCTCCAACGACTGGGCCTCGGCCAGGAATTGGAGCCAACTCTCGATAATCTGCGGCGGCTGCACCGCGCCCATGTGGAGCGAATTCCCTACGAGACGCTGGATTTCCAGCTGGGACGCCCGGTGGGGCTCGACCCGGCGGAATCGGTCGACCGTATCGCGCGGCGGGGCCGGGGCGGCTACTGCTTCCAACTGAACGGCGCGTTCCGCCTGCTGCTGGCGGAGTTGGGCTACCGGGTGACGATGCACCGGGTCGGCGTGCAGGGGACGGGCGATCAGGAGCCGGTGGGCGTCAACGGGAACCATCTGGCGCTGACCGTGGCCGGGCTGCCGACGCCGGAGGTGCCGGCCGGCCACTGGCTGGTGGACGTCGGGCTGGGCTTCGCCTTCCACGAGCCGCTGCCGCTGCAGGCAGGGACGACCGTGCAGGGCCCGTTCGGGTACCGGCTGGCGTCCTCCTCGGCCGAGCCGGGCGCCTGGCGGCTGGAGCACCACCCGGTGCGGGGGTTCGTCGGGGCCGACATCTCCACCCGGGCGGCCGGGATCGAGGAGTTCGCGGCCGAGCACGTGCGGCTCTCCACCGCACCGGAGTCCGAGTTCGTCCGGCTGGCCCGGGTGCAGCGCCGGGACGCCCTCGGCACCGATCTGCTGCTCGGCCGGGTGCTCACCCGGATCACGGCCGAGGGTGAGCGGCGACGTGAACTGGCCGACGCCGACGAGTGGTTCGGCGCCCTGCGGGAGGTCTTCGGGCTGCCGCTCGACGAGCTGGACGCGGCCGAGCGCCGACGGCTGTGGGAGACCGTCGACGCGGCGCACCTGGCCTGGTCGGCGGCCTCCGGGTCGGTCTGACGATTCGCGTCGGACCAGGCCAGGGCGCCCGGAGCGGGCGTGCCGGGCGGGCCGGACCCGGCGGGAGTCGTCAGACCGACCCTAGGCCAGGCCGGGCAGGTCGCGCGGAGCACCGGCCCAGCGGCGGCCGAGCAGCAGCTCGGCCGCCGCCACCGCGTTCACCAGGCCGGCGCCGTAGGTCTTGAGCACGGTGGTCCCGGCCGGGACCGGCAGGTCGCGGTAGCCCATGTCGACCAGGACGGCGTCCGGCCGGTCGGCCAGCAGCGCGGCGACCACCGCCTCCTGCCAGGGGTCGGCGTACTCGGTGCGGGCCACCACGGCCAGCGGGACGCCGTCCGGCACGGCGAGCGAGCCGGCGGCGGTGCCGGGCTCCACCAGCACCGAACCGGCCGGCGCGCCCAGCCGCTCCAGGGCGTCGACCAAGCCCCAGGGGACGGTGCCGCAGGAGATGCCGGGCTCCGGGCGCAGCTCGACGACGAACCGTTCCCCCGGCCGGGGCGCGGCCCCGCGGACCGCGAGGGCCCGGCGGGCGGCGGTCAGCCCGACCTCGGCGAGGTCGTCGTCGGGCGGGACGGGGGAGCCGGTGAGCTCGCGCAGCCGGGCCACCCGGTCGGCCGCCTCCTCCAGCCGGGCGAGCGAGAGGACTCCGTCGGCCACGGCCCGCCGGGCGGACTCCCGGATCTCGGCGCAGATCTGCTCGCCGTCCTGCGGCCCGATGATCATCAGGTCGACGCCGGCGGCCCAGGCACGGACGGCGGCGCCGCCGAAGCCCAGGGTGCCCCGGGCCGACCGCATGTCCAGCGAGTCGCTGATCACCACGCCGTCGAACGCCAGCTCCCCGCGCAGGATGTCGGTGACGAACCGTCGGCTGAAGGTCGCCGGGGCTTCGTCGATCGCCGGGACGGCCACGTGTCCGGTCATCACCGCCTGGACGCCGGCCGCGACGGCGGCGGCGAACGGGACCAGGTCACGGGCCCGGAACCGGTCCTCCGGGGTGGGCACGACGGGCAGTTCGAAGTGCGAGTCGACCCGGGTCGAGCCCAGGCCGGGGAAGTGCTTGGCGGTCGCGGCGACGCCGTGGCGCTGCACGCCTTCGACGAAGGCGCGGGCGTGCGCGGCGACCCGGGCCGGGTCCGCGCCGAAGGAGCGGGTGCCGAAGACCGGCAGGTCGGTACCGGGGCAGATCTCCAGGCAGGGGGCGAGGTTGACCGAGATGCCGGCCTCGATCAGGTCGGCGGCCACGGCGGCGCCCACCCGCCCGGTCAGCTCCACGTCGTCCACCACGCCGAGGGCGAGCGCGCCGGGGTAGTTGCTGCCCCGGTGGTACTCGGCGCGGGTGATGTCGCCGCCCTCCTCGTCCAGGGCGATGACCAGGTCGGAGCGGTGCGCCCGCAGCGGCCCGGTGACCAGCTCGCGCAGCCGGCCGTCGAGCAGGCCCAGGTTGGCGCCGTAGAGCACGATGCCGGCCAGCCCGTCGTCGATCTCGCGCTTGAGCCAGTCGGCGGGGGTGGCCCCGCCGTAGGCGGGCAGCAGGCAGGAGTTGACCAGGGTCGACAGGTGGTCAGGCACGTTTCCTCAGCTGGGTGTTCGGGCACCGGTGACCGTCCGGCACCGGTGCGGAGTGCGGGCTGCGCAGGGCTCAGGCCGACGCGCGATGACGTTGTTCGAGCTCCTTGGCGAACTCCCGCCAGGCTTCGCTGCACCGCTGGGCGAGATCGGCGACGGTGCCGACGGCGTGGTTGGGCACGTGCTCGACCAGGGTGGTCCACTCCTCCGGCTCGATGGCGTGGCCGCCCAGCCAGCGGAGCACCTGCCGGCCGCTCTCGGTGAAGCGCAGCGAGGGGTCGGCCATCAGGATCCGCAGGATGGCCGCGACGTCGCGCTGTACGGGCGGCGCCGCCGGGGCACCGTAGCGGCTGCCGTGCCGGACGACGTTGGCCGTGTCCTCGGGGCCGCGCTGCTCGGGCACGCTGCGCGGGCGCTGCGGCGGCACCGGGTCCTCGCCGCGCAGCACCCGGGCGCGCACATCCGAGGCGGTGCCCAGGGAGATGCCGGCCTCGCGGGCGATCTGACGCAGCGGAGCCTGCGGGTTGGCCCTGACCAGCTCACCCGCGGAGCGGCGTCCCTCGGCGGTGCTGAGCGGGCGGCGGCGGCCGTCGCGGCCGATCCGGCTGTGCACCCCGGGCACCTCGCCGGTGGTCTCGGCCCGCAGCGCGGCGACCGCCTTCGCGGCCAGCCCGGTGGTCCCGGCGATGGCCCGGTCGGACCACTGGGGGTGCGAGCGCAGGATCCGCGCGGTGGCGGCGCGACGGTCGGCGAGCGAGAGCGGCAGGCCGTGGGCGGTGTTGAGCTGTACGGCCAGCAGGAAGAGTTCGCTCTCGTCACCGTCGACGTACCGGATGTCGATCCGGTCGGCGCCGCGCTGGACGGCCGCGTGCACCCGGTGCATGCCGTCGACGACCCGCATGGTCGCGCGGTCGACGACGATGGGCGGCAGGTCGGCCTCGGACTGGGCCAGGGTCCGGATGTGGTCCGGGTCCTCGCGCTGGAGGCGGGGCGAGTCCGCGGAGCGCAGCACGGCGATGGGGACGGACTCGACCAGGGAGCCGCGGAGGCCGTCCGGGTCCGGCCGGGACAGGGCCGGTTCGGGCCATCCTTCCATGACTGTCTCCCCCTGTGGTTCGGCGGTGCGGGCACGACCGGGGGGTGGTACGGCTCGGCGTCGCCTGGACACACCCCGTGATCAAGCCCGTCGAAAGTAACAGCGGCGTGACTTCCATGTCTAGACCAATACTTTCGGGTGTCGGCACGTCAGGCATGGTGCTGGAAGCCTGCCCTGGGCGATAGTTGACGGAGTGTCTGGTGGCGATGGGGCCAAAGTGTGTGCGGACGGTGACGGTCCGGCCCGCCGATCCGGACCCGTGCCGACCCATCCGACGAGAGCAGGAGCCGCCTGTGACACCCGACTTCGAGGTCTACGCCACGGCCCGGACGGCCCGCCCCGGTGAGCCGCACGGACTCGCCGCCCTGCGCGAGATCTCCCGCGCCGCCGAGGCACACGGCGTCACCGGTCTGCTGGCCTTCTACAACCACCGCAACCCGGACCCGTGGCTGGTCGCCTCGGCCGTGCTCGGCTGCACCGACCGGCTGGTGCCGCTGGTGGCCGCCCAGCCTTACGCCGCACCGCCGTTCACCGTCGCGCAGCTGATCCACACGCTCACCACGCTGTACGGTCGTCGGGTCGACCTCAACCTCATCACCGGCGCCACCGGGGCCGAGCTCCGGCAGGTCGGCGAGACCGCCGACGGCGAGGAGCGCTACCGGCGCGCGGCGGAGTACGTCACCGTGGTCCGGCGGTTGCTGACCGAGGAGGGCCCGGTCGCCTTCGCCGGCGACCACTACCGCTACGAGGGCCTGCGGATGAACACCCCGCTCGCCCCCGAACTGCTGCCCCGGGTCTTCCTGGCCGGCTCCTCGCCCGCCGCCCTGGCCACCGCCCGCACGGTCGCCGACGTGGCGATCACCCACCCCGAGCCGGTGGACCGGTTCGCCGAGGACTACGCGCGGGCGCTGGCCGGCGGCCCGAGGATCGGCATCCGGGTGGGCCTGCTGGCCCGGCCGACCGCCGCCGAGGCGTGGGCCGTCGCCCGGGAGACCTACCGCGAGACCCGGGCCTCCCGGCTGACCACCGCCGCGCGCCGGACCCAGGGCTCGGACTGGAGCCGCCGGTTGGCCGTCCTGGCCACCGAGGGTGACGTGTACGACGACGTGTACTGGACCGGCGCGTACCGCAGCGACAAGGGCACCCTCCCGCTGCTGGTGGGCAGTTACCGGGAGGTCGCCGACTACGTCGCCCGCTACCACCGGGCCGGCGCCCGGGTCTTGGTGCTCGGCAACGCCGGTACCGCCGAGGACTTCCGGCACGCCGGGGCGGTCTTCGCCGAGCTCGGCGGCGGCTCCGCCGCGGCGATGTTCGACCGCTCCCGGGCCGCAGTCGAACGCCGCTGAGCCTGTGTATCTTCGTCCGGGCCGCGCGGACCGCGTGGGCCGGACACACCGGGCCTCCCCCCCCGCCGGGCCGACCGGACGTGGTCGGCCGAGACCGTGAGGAATCCAGAAGCCCATGAAGGCGACCACCCTGGTCGAGCAGTACGGCAGTCCGCTCTACGTCTACGACCTCGACCGGGCCGACCGGGCCGTCGCCGCGCTGCGCGACCAACTGCCGGTCGGCGCAACGCTGTTCTACTCGCTCAAGGCCAACCCGCACCCCGAGGTGGTGCGCGCCCTGCGAGCGGTCGGCTGCCGCGCCGAGGTCAGCTCGACCGGTGAACTGGAGGCCGCGCTGCTGGCCGGCCACTCCGGCGCCGACTGCCTCTACACCGGCCCCGGGAAGACCACGGCCGAACTCGACCACGCGCTGCGCCGCGAAGTCACCCTGTTCTCCGCCGAGTCGCTCGGCGACCTGCGCCGGATCGGCGCGGCGGCAGCCCGGCACGGTGTGACCGCCCGCTGTCTGCTGCGGGTCAACGGCACCACCGGGGCGGGTGCCGCGGGGCTGCGGATGACCGGCACCGCCTCGCAGTTCGGCTTCGACCTGGAGGCCGCCGCCGACTGGACCGGGCGGGTCACCGAGGTCGAGCACGTCGAGCCGGTCGGCCTGCACCTGTTCGCCCTGACCAACGCCGGCGACGAGGAGAGCCTAGTCGGCGAGCTGTCCGCCAGCGTGCGGACCGCGGCGCTGCTGCGCGACGAGTACGGCCTCCCGGTCCGGCTGCTCGACCTCGGCGGTGGCTTCGCGCACCCGTACGCGGTGCCCGGGGAGCGCCCCGACTACCCCCGGCTGCGGGCGGCCCTGGAGCAGGAGCTCGACCTGCACTTCCCCGAACGGCACACCGGCGGGGTCGAGGTCGCCTTCGAGTCCGGCCGCCATCTCGCGGGATCCTGCGGGCAGTTGCTCACCACCGTCACCGACGTGAAGGAGAGCAAGGGGCGCACCTTCGTGGTGCTGGACGCCGGGGTCAACACGCTCGGCGGGCTGGCCGGGCTGCGCCGGCTGCCGCCGGTCCGGGCCCGGGTCGTGACGCCCGACGGCGCCGCCGAACCGTCGGCGGAGGCCCGGAAACTGACCCTGGTCGGGCCGCTCTGCACCCCGAGCGACACCCTGGCGCACGACACCGAGATGCCGTGCCCCGAGCCCGGCGACCTGCTGGCCGTCCCCAACACCGGGGCGTACGGGCTGAGTGCGAGCCTGCTCGGGTTCCTCTCCAGGCCCGCGCCCGCCGAGATCGCCGTCCGGGGCGGCCGGGTGGTCTCCGCCACCGCCCTGGAGCTGCGCCGCGGCACCGTCCGGGCGGTGTCCGCCCGCACCCCGGCCGAGCGCGCCCGCGCCGTCCTGCCGGTGCTCGCCGAGCACGCCGCCGACGTGGACGCGCGGGCCCGCTTCCCGGTCGAGTCGCTGGCCGCGCTGCGCGGCAGCGGTCTGATGGGGCTGCTCGTCCCGGCCGACCGGGGCGGTCTCGGCGGCGGGCTCGCCGACCTGGTCGAGGTGGCCCAGATCCTGGCCTCGGGCTGTCTCTCCAGCGCGATGATCTGGGCGATGCACTGTCAGCAGGTCGACGCCCTGGTCGAGTTCGGCACCGGTGAGCTGCTCGACGACCTGCTGCCCCGGATCGCGGCCGGCGCGGTCTACCTCGGCTCCGTCACCTCCGAGCGGCAGACCGGCGGGCACCTGCTGACCAGCGCCGCGCCGCTGCGGCCGGGCGCCGACGGCCTGCTGCTGGAACGGGACGCCCCGATCGTCACCGGCGGCACGGTGGCGGACGGCTTCCTGGTCACCATGCGGGACTCCGAGGCGGCCTCGCCCCGCGAGGTCACCCTGGTGTACGTCGAGCGCGACCGGCTCGACGTCCAGGTCAGCGGCGACTGGAACCCGCTCGGCATGCGGGGCACCCACAGCGTCGCACTGCGGCTGTCCGGGCCGGTGGCCGAGCACCAGATCGTCGGCACCCGGGGCGAGTTCGCCGGGGTCGCCACCGGCAGCCTGATCCCGCTCGGCCACCTCGGCTGGGCGGCCTGCTGGCTCGGGGCGGCCCGGGCCGCCTTTGCCGGGCTGGTCTCGGTGCTCCGCTCCCCGAGGCGGCCGGCCTCCCTCGACCTCTCCTCCGACCTGGTCGCCGAGCGGATCGCCAGGATCCGGATGGACCTCGAACTGGTCGGCGCCTACCTGCGCCGGACCGAGCAGGAGGTCTCCGACCTGCGGGCCGGGGGAGACGACCTGACCAGGCCCCCGGTGCAGATCCACCTCAACACCCTCAAGGTGACCGCCGCCGACCTCTGTCACCAGGTGGCGGACCGGTGCGTGCAGCTGGCCGGCCTCGGGCTCGGCTACCGGGCGGACTCGCCGATCCCGCTGGAGCGCCATCTGCGCGACCTGCGCTCGGCCGCGCTCAACTACGCCAACGACCGCCTGCTGACCGCGACCGGAACGCTCTGCCTGGTCGACCGCGCGGTCGGCCTGCTCGGCGACGCGCCGCCGGCGGACCGGGCGACGCCGGCCGGCTGACCGGCGCCCGGCCACCCGCAGCACAGCCGCAACCGGCGCCGTACCGGGCGGCCGGGCCATCACGACCGAACTGGAGCACCACCGTGCAGACCGACTGGACACCGGAGTTCGAGCACGTCCTCCGCGAGTACCTCCCGTTGCTGGCACCCGGTCAGCAGCTGCTGCCCGAGGCGCAGTTGACGGCACTGGGCCTGGACTCGCTCTCCACCGTGCAACTGCTGATCGGACTGGAGGACGCCCTGGCGGTGACCATCCCGGACGCGATGCTGACCCCGGAGAACTTCGCCACACCCGCCGCGCTCTCCGCCGCGCTGGGCACCCTCACGGACGGCCGGTCGTGAGCGCGCCGGCCGCGCCGGTCCGGCTGCGCCCGATCCGGGTCGGCGGCGAGCGGACCGGCACCGCGCCGCTGACCTGGGCGCAGCGGGTGCAGTGGAACGACACCGAGTGGATGAAGCCGCTCGACCACCACTTCAACCACCTCAAGGTGCTCGACCTGCCGGACGGCTGCGAGGAGTCCTCGGTCGCTTTGGTGCTCGGGGCGGTGGTGAACCGGCACGAGAGCCTGCGCACCCGCTACCCGCTGGACCGGGACGGGGCCCCGGTCCAGCTGCTCGCCGCCACCGAGTCGCTCCCGCTGGAGATCCACCGGACCTCGGGGCCTGCGGCCGAGGTGGACCGCGAGGCTGCGGGGCTGGCCGCCGAGCTGCGCGGCCGCCGGTTCGATCTCGCCGCCGAACTCCCGGTACGGGCAGCCCTGTTGGAGCACCTGGGCCGGCCCATCCGACTGGTCCTGGTGGTCTCCCACGTGACCCTGGACTACGCGGGCCTGGTGCTGCTGTCCGAGGAGCTGGAGGCGTTGCTGTCGGGCCGCGCCACCCCGGACGGGCAACCGCCGGTCCGCCACCAGCACTTCGACCAGGCACGGGCCGAGACCGAGCCGCCGGGCCTGCAGCGGTCGGCGGCGGCGCTCGACCACTGGGAGGAGGTGCTGCGGGCGGCCCCGGCCACCATCTTCGACCCGCCCGCCGGGGGCCTGCTGCCGCTCGACCATCCGGACCGGTTCGGCCAGGTGACCATGGTCTCGCCGGCGCTGGCGCTGGCCACCGGCACGCTGGCCGCCCGGCTCGGGACGAGCAGCACCACCGTGCTGATGGCCGCGCTCAACACCGTGCTCGGCACCGTCACCGGGCGGGACGAGGTGCCGCTGCGGCTGATCGCCTCCAACCGGGGCTTCCCCGCACTGCGCGACCTGGTGGGCATCGCGCTCGGCAGCTGCGTCACGCTGGTGAGGACGTCCGGCCGCTCCTTTCCGGAGGTGGTCCGCGACACCGCGCACGCCGCGATGCGGGCCTACCGCCGGGCGCAGTGCGACCCGGTGGCGCTGGCCGCCAGGAAGGCCCAGGTGAGTGCCGAGCGCGGGGTACCGGAGATCGAGCTCTCCTGCGGCTTCAACGACCTGCGCCCGCCGCGGACCGGGACCGGCACCGCCGAGCAGGTCCTCGCCCTGCTGCCGAGGACCGAGATCGCCTGGGACGGTCCGAAGCCGCGCCAGGAGGCCCGGCTCTGGTACTGGGCCCAGGACCAGGACGGTGCGGACGTGCACCACGCCCTGGTCGACCTCGGCCACCTCCCCAGGGAGCGGACCGAGGAGCTGCTGCGGGCGGTCGAACGGGTGGTGGTGGACGCCGTGTTGGAGAGCCCGGCGGCCGACCGGTAGGACTGCGGCACAGAACAGTGGGGCCCTGGACCGGATCGGTCCAGGGCCCCACGTGTCGGTGCCGGCTCAGTCGACCGGCAGCCGGTTGCGCACCGCGGCGACCAGGTTGAAGGACCCGGTGACGCAGATCAGGTCGGACTCCCCGGCCAGCGAGAGGGCCAGCAGGTAGGCGTCCCAGGGCTCCGCGACCTGATGGACCGGCAGGCCGGGGCGGAGCCGGCCGAGCACCTCGGCGATCTCCTCGGTGGGGCGGCCGGCGATCGCGCCGAACTCGGTGTGCGCCTGGTAGCCGGTGGCCACCACCACGTCGAAGCTGTCGGCCACCAGCCCGAGGGAGTTCTCGCCGTCCCGGCCGGGTGCCAGCGCGAGCACACCGATCCGCCGCCGGCCCGGGTACAGCTCGCCGAGCGCTTGGGCCAGCGCCTCCAGCTTGGGCGGGCAGTGCGCCCCGTCGAGCACCACCTCGGGCCCCTGACGGACGGTCTCCAGACGTCCGGGGACGGTCACTTCGGCCAGCGCGGCCCGCCAGACCGACTCGGCCACCGGCAGACCGCGCGCGGCCAGCGCCTCCACCGCGGTCACCGCGAGCGCGGCGTTGCGCACCTGGTGCCGGCCCCGGGCGCGCAGCCGCAGACCCGCACGCTCCCCGGCGGGGCCGGAGAGGCGCCAGGAGGTGCCCTCGGCGGTGACCGCGTCCACCTCCGCCACGAAGTCGCGGTCCAGTTCCAGCAGCGGGGCGCCGGTCGCGGCGGCCCGGGCCCGGATCACCTCGGCCAGATCGGGCCGGGTCACCCCGCTGACCGCGGGCACGCCGGGCTTGATGATGCCCGCCTTGTGGCCGGCCACCGTGCGGAGGCTGCCACCGAGCATGGACACGTGGTCGTCGCCGACGTTGGTCACCACGCTGACCAGCGGCTCGACCACGTTGGTCGCATCGGTGGTGCCGCCCATGCCGACCTCGACCACCGCGACGTCCACGGCGGAGTCGGCGAAGTACCGCAGGGCGAGGGCCGAGACCGACTCGAACCAGGTCGCCCCGATGCCGTCCACCAGACCGCCCAACTGCCTTGCCCGCGCCAGCAGTTCGTCCGGGCCGATGGCCCGGCCGTCGACCAGGAAGCGCTCGGTCAGGCTGCGCAGGTGCGGCTTGGTGGAGAGCCCCACCCGGTAGCCGCCGGCCCGCAGCATCTCGGCGATCATGCGCGCGGTGGAGCCCTTGCCGGCCGTGCCGCCGACGTGGACCACGGGCAGGCCGCGGTGCGGGTCGCCCAGCACGGCCATCAGCCGGCGGACCCGGGCGAGGTCGAACTCCTCGTCCCAGTGCCGGGGCCGCGAGGAGGCCAGCACGGCGTCGTAGAGGTCCTGCGGGCTCACGTCGAGGGTGGTCATGACGGGTCGTCTCCTCCCGCCGGCGGCACGGCGCCGCCGGTGCGTGCGGTCACCAGCCCGGCGAACTCGGCCAGGGTGGGGTGGGTGTACAGGGCGTCGGCGGGCAGTTCGACCGCGAGGACCGCCTCCAGCCTGGCCAGCATCAGCATCGCCCCCGCCGAGGTGCCGCCGAGGTCGAAGAAGCTCGCCGAGGGGTCGGCGTCCGGACCGTCGGCGGTGTGCTCGGCCCAGAGCGCGGCCAGCAGGGCCGGTCCGTCCACGGCGGGCGGCCCGGCCGGCCGGGGTGCCCGCTCGGGTGCCGGCCCCGGTCCGGCCAGCAGGTGCCGGCGCACCTTGCCGGTGGCCCCGCGCGGCAGCTCCGTGACGAAGCCGATCGCCGAGGGGACCTTGTGCCGGGCCAGCCGCTCGGCGGCGTACCGGCGCAGTTCGGCGGGGTCCACCGGGTGGCGGGCCACCACCGCCGCGGTGACCCGGTCGCCCGCCGGGCCGGCCGGCTCCCCGTACACGGCGACGTCGGCCACCGCCGGGTGCCCGGCGAGCACCGCCTCGACCTCGCCGGGCGAGACCCGCAGCCCGGCGACGTTGAGCACGTCGTCCGCCCGGCCCTCGATGCTCAGCAGCCCGTCGGCGTCGACCGAGCCGAGGTCGCCCGCCCAGAGCCAGCCCTCGCGGTCGATCGGCCGGACGTCGTCCGGCGAGACCCAGAGCCGACGCGGCTCCGCCCCGGCGTACCGGAGCCAGACCCGGCCGGTGCGGCCGGGCGGCAGTTCGGCGAAGTCCTCGTCGCGCACCGAGATCAGGGTCCGGCCGAGCGGTGCCCCGGTGGCCTCGGGCCGCTCCGGGTCGAAGACGATCGCCGCCCCGGCCGGCAGGATCTCGGTGGCTCCGTACATCCGGACGATCCGGGCCGCCGGGAAGATCCGCTGAAGGGCCGTCAGCAGGCCGGGCGTGGCGGCCGCGGTGGAGACGGTCACCACCCGCACGCTGCTCAGGTCGTACCCGGCCGCGCCCGACTCGACCAGGGCGGCCGCCGAGGCGGGCACCAGGCCGATCCGGTCGGGGCGGTGCCGGGCGACGGCCGCCAGCAGCCGGCGCGGGGACGGATCGGTCAGCCCGAGGTAGCTGCTGCCGCCACCGGTGTAGGCGCCGGTGAGGATGCGCTGCCCGCCGGCGGTGCCGATCACCGTGGAGTGCAGCGACCGCTCGGGCTCGGCGGGCACCACCAGACCGGACTCCGCGTCGACCGCCAGCGGTGCCAGCAGGTTGGCCTCCGAGCAGGCGATGATCTTGGAGTGTCCGGTGGTACCCGAGGTGCAGACCAGCTCGGCCGTCTCCGGGGGCGCCACCTCGGCCGGGGCCGGTCCGACGGCGGCCGGCCGCTCGGCGGCGTCCAGCCAGCGGGCGCCGCCGGGCAGCACGGCGGGCCGCTCGGCGGCGACCACGTGCGAGGGCCGGACCGCCTCGACCAGCTGCGCCACCTCGGCGGCCGTGAACCGGGTCGACACCGGCAGCACGGTGGCGCCGGCCTTGAGCACCGCCGCGTGCCAGCAGGCGAACGCGACCCACTGCTCCTCGCCGAAGACCAGCACCACCCGGCCGCCCGGCCGCACCCCGCGCTCGGCGAGCAGGCGGGCCAGCGCGTCCGAGCGGGAGTCCCAGGCGCCGTAGCTCAGCCGGGGCCCGTCCACCGTCTCCAGCACCACGTGGTCGGGCACCGTCGCGCCGTGCCGGCGCAGCAGTGCGACCCGGGTCGGCAGCGCGGCCGCGGTCATGCCGTCACCCGCGGGCCGCGCACCGTCAGTCGCGGATCCGCGGCCGGTCGCAGCGCGGTGGTGTCGCGGGCCACCAGGAACTCCGGCCGGGTCGGTGCGGCCGGGGCGTTGGCGACCGCGTTGTAGGTGATCAGCAGCAGGGCCCGGCGGTCCGGCGAGAGGTTGTCGGTGGAGGAGTGCACGATGCTCGGGTGGAAGGCGTGCACCACGCCGGCCGGGCCGATCACCAGCTCGGTGCCGTGCTCGGCGGCCAGCCGGGCGGCCCGCTCGGAGGTGACGGTGTAGGCGAGGTCGGCGGAGACGTGGTCACGCCAGTCGCCGGAGCGCCGGGCCCGGTCGGGCAGGTCGAGCAGGCCGAGCCGGTGCGATCCGGGGACGACGGTCAGCGGGCCGTTGTCCCGGTGGGCCTCGTCCAGCGCGACGGCGATGTTGACCGCGTCGGGCCGGGGCATGCCGTCCTCCTCGCGCCAGAACGCGTAGTCCTGGTGCCAGGGCCAGGCGGCGCCCTCGTACGGCTGCTTGAAGTTGACCTTGAACTGGTAGACGTAGACCGGTCCGCCGAGCAGCGTCTCGGCCAGGCCGACCAGCTCCGGCAGGCGGACCAGCGCGGCGCACAGCTCGTCCCAGTTGTGGCAGCCGTGGACGGCGCGGGTGGTGCCGCTGCCCTTCTCGTGGACGACCTCGGGCCGGTCCTGCCGGCCGAGTTCGGTGATCCGGCCGCGCAGTGTCGCCACGGACTCCTGGTCGAAGGTGAACGGCGCCGTGCACCAGCCGTCGGTGCGGTAGCGGTCGGCGGCATCCTGAACCGTGCTGCTCGCCTGGGTGGGGAGTGTCAACGTCGCCTCCTGGGCGGGATGGAAGGTGAACGGGCGGCTGCTCAGGGGAAGTTGCGTCAGAGGAAGTTGCTCTGCGGGACCAGCCCGAGGGCGACCTGCCCCTGCAGCTCCAGCGCGGTGTCCGGGTTGAGCGCCGCGTGCAGGCAGAGCGCCTGGATGTCGCGCCGCATCCGCTGGACCGGAACGTCGGCGCGGACGGAGGAGGCGCCGCAGGCCGAGCTGACCAGGTCGACGGCCTCGCGGCAGAGCTTGGCGACGTAGGCGGCGGAGGCCCGGGCGGTGGCGCGCTCGGCGAGCGAGTGCGACAGGTGCGCGACGCCCAGGCGTTCGGTGCGGGCCGCCAGGTCGTCGGCCAGCAGCCCGGCCAGCCGCAGGGTCAGGTCGACCTCGCCGACCTGACGGTGGGTGAGCGGGGCCAGGCTCTGGTCCGGGTACGGGCTGAAGGTGATCGGCCGCCCCGGTGCCCGTGCCACCAGGAACTCGGCGGCCGCGCGGGCGATGCCCAGCGGTGTCCCGACGTTGAGGGTCGAGAACAGCGGGAACACCTCGTACCTGGGCAGCTCGGGCGCCGCCCGCGGGTCGCCGCCGGGCAGTGCGGTGCCGGTCGGGAACGGCAGCACCCGCTCGGCCGGCACGGTCAGCTCCGCGCACTCCACGGTGTTGCTGCCGGTGCCCTGCAGACCCGAGGCGTACCAGTCGTCGTGGACGGTCAGCGCGGCGGTCGGCACCAGGACCAGGACGTGTTCGCGGCCGCCGTCGACGGTCGGCCGGAACGCCCCCAGGATGTCCCAGTGGGCGTCCGGCACCCCGGTGTTGTACCCCCAGCGGCCGGTCAGCCGGAGGCCGCCGGGCCCGTCCGAGAGCACACCGGTCGGGCTGAGGCTGACGCCGACCCGGGCCGTCGGGTCGGCGAACACCTCGGCGGCCGTGCGCTCGGGGAAGAGCCCGGTCAGCCAGGAGCCGGTGAGGTAGATGGACATCGTCCAGGAGGTGGCGGCGCAGCCCCGGGCCAGTTCGGCCAGGGTGCGCACCTGGGCCGGCAGACCGGCCTGCCGGCCGCCGTGGCGGGCGGGGACGGCCAGGCCGAACAGGCCCTCGGCCGCCAGCGCCTCCACCACCTCGGGCGCCAGGCGCCGGCGCCGCTCGGTCGTGGCGGCGTGCTCGCGCAGCAGCGGCACCAGCACGGTGGCCGGATCGGTCTCGGGTTCGGCGCTCTGCGCGCCCTGGGCGTCGTCCATGGGTTCTCCTCGCGTTCTCCTCGTCCCCGGACCCGGGTCCGGGGACGCCCGGGTGACGGCCGGTCAGCTGTCGGGCGGTCAGGTGGCGGGCGGCTCGAACCGGCCGTCGGCGACGGTCCAGCCGCCGTCGACGGCGAGCACCGCGCCGGTGACGAAGCTGGCGGCGTCCGAGGCGAGGTAGACCACCGCGCCGGCCAGCTCCTCCGGGCGGGCCCAGCGGTTGAGCACGCTCTTCTCCGCGTACGCCCGGTACCAGTCCGGCTCGGCCATGATCTGGGCGGTGAGCGGGGTCTCCACGATGCCGGGGGCGATCGCGTTGACCCGTACGCCGCTCGGCCCGAACTCGGTGGCCGCCGCGCGCAGCAGCTGGGTCACCCCGGCCTTGCTGGCCGAGTAGACGCCCTGGCCGGGTTCGAGGGTCACCGCGCGCATCGAGGAGAAGCCGATGATGCTGCCCCGGCCGCGGGCCGCCATCGGGCCGCCGAAGGCCCGGATGACGTCGAAGGCGCCGCGCAGGTTCAGCCCCACGACCCGGTCGAACTCCTCGCCGGAGTAGTCGAGCAGCCGCTTGCGCACGTGGGTGCCGGCGGTGAGCACCAGCACGTCCACGGCACCGAGTTGCTCGGCCGCCTCGGCCAGCGCCCGGCGGTCCAGCACGTCCAGCTCCAGGGCGGTGGCGGCCGGGTCGCACTTCTCGGCGGTCCGGGCCGCCGAGGTGAGGTCCAGGTCGGCGCAGATCACCTCCGCGCCCTGGGCCGCCAGTGCCTGGGCGGCCTCCCGGCCGATGCCGCTGCCGGCACCCAGGACGACCGCCCGGCGGCCGTCCAACCGGAACATGCTCGTGTAGTCCAGTGCGGTGGTCATGCTGGTGGACCCCTCGTGGTGGGCCGGGCGGCGGTCGCGCGCCGTCGGGCCGGGTGGATGGGTGGCCGTGGCCGGGTCGGCCGGACGACCGGTCAGGACTGGGTCAGGACTGGGTCAGGGCCAGGAACTCCTGGCGGGAGCGCGGGTCGTTGCGCAGGGTGCCGAGCAGGGTGGAGGTCACCGTGTCGGAGCCGCCGGCCCGGACCCCGCGCAGCGTCATGCAGGTGTGTTCGGCCTCGATGACGACGCCGACGCCCTTGGGGGCGAGACGGGTCTCCAGCCAGTCGGCGATCTGCTTGGTCAGCCGCTCCTGGACCTGCGGGCGGGAGGCGAAGTGCTCGACCACCCGGGCCAGTTTGGAGAGGCCGAGGATCCGGTCCTGGGGCAGGTAGCCGACGTGGGCCACCCCGACGAAGGGCAGCAGGTGGTGCTCGCACACCGAGCGGAGCGGGATGCGGCGGGCCAGCACCAGCTCGTCGTAGCCCTCGTCGTTAGGGAAGGTGGTGAGGTCGAACGGGCGCGGCGAGAACAGCTCGGCGTACGCCTTGGCCATCCGGCGCGGGGTGTCGCGCAGGCTCTCCGAGTCGGTCGGCACACCGAGGGCGACCAGGAACCGCTGGGCGGCCTCCTCGGCCATCGCCAGGTCGGGGGCGGAGCCCGTGCGGGCGACGTGGATGTGGTGCCCGGGGGCGGCCGGAAAGGCCGTCGGGCCGGCGGTGGCAGCGACAGGCATGGGTCCTTCTCGGGGTGGCGGGCCTGCTGGCCCGGGAGGGGACTGGTGGGTGGCGGGGGAGCGGGCGGCGTCAGGCGCCGGCCGGCCGGGGCCGCAGCAGCCGGTCGCACATCAGCGACGCCTGCTTGTTGAGCGCCACGTTGTGGATGCGCAGCATGTCGATCCCGGCGGCGATGCCGAGCCCGGTGAGGGCCACCGTGGCGCCGTCGCGCTCGGCCGGCGTGCCGCCGACCACCTCGCCGATGAAGTTCTTCCGGGAGTGCGACAGCAGGGCCGGCGCGCCGAGTTCGCGCATCGTGGCGAGGTTCTCGAAGAGCACCAGGTTCTGCGCGGGCGTCTTGCCCATGCCGAGGCCGAAGTCGGCGATCAGCCGGTCGGCGGCGATGCCCTGCTCCTGGGCGTACTCCAGCTGGGCCCGCAGGTCGGCCAGCACCTCGGCCAGCACGTCCTGGTAGCCGGGGTCGAGCCAGTAGCCGCCGTTGGCGCCGGTGACCGAGACCGACCTGCGGTTGTGGGTGAGCACCAGCGGGACCTCGCGCTCGGCCACCACCTTGGCGAGGTCGGCGTTCCAGCCGCCGTCCGTGGTGCGCAGGCCCCAGCAGCTGTTGATCATGTGGGCGCCGGCGTCCAGGGCGGCCTCGGCGACCCTGGCCTGGCAGGTGTCGACCGAGATCGCGACCGGCACCTCGCCGCTGACGGCCCGGACGATCGGGGTGACCCGCTCGCGCTCCTCCTCCCACGGCACCGGCGCGGCGCCGGGGAAGGTGGGTACGCCGCCGATGTCGACCACGTCGGCGCCGTCGGCCAGCGCCGAGGCGGCCAGCCGGACCGCTGCGGCGTCGGCGGACGGGGTGGCGTAGACGCCGTCACCGCTGAAGGAGTCGGGCGTGGCGTTGATGACGGCCAGGATGTAGGTGCGGCTGCCCCAGTGGATCTCCAGGGGGCCGACGGTGGTGGTTCCTGCGGACATGGTGCGAACTCCCTGTCGACGGGCGGGTGTCGGGTGTCGGAGGCCGGCCGGACGGTCAGCCGGCGGGGACGAGCGCGGTCTCGATGGACGCCGCCAGCGCCGCGTCCGCCTCGGTGACCGAGCCCAGCGTGTGGGTGTTGCACCGGAAGGTCAGCGAGAGCACCGCGGGCAGCTTCACGGCCGGGTCGTCCTGCGGGGTGCGGACCGGGGGACGCCAGCGGATCTCGATGTCGGGGTGGTGGTTGGCGGCCTCCGCGATCTGCTCCACCCGGCCGACCGTGGCGAGGAGTTCGGGGAAGGTCCGCGGCTCGAAGCCCCGTACCAGGGCGTTGTCCCGCAGCTCCCAGCCGGCCGGGACGGCCGGGGAGGTCGGTTCGGTGGCGGGCGTGCTGGTCATGGCTTCCTCCGGGAGGTTTCGGCTACGGACGCGGGCAGGCGCGGCCGGCCGCCGGTACGGGACGGGCGGCGGTGCGCGGACGGTACGAGCCACGGGGTGGCGGACTCTGGGGGCGACCCCGGCGCGGTGCGTCGGCGGACCTGCGGGGTGCCGGGGAGCGGCCGGTCTCGTTCGGACCACGGCCACAGCCCGTCGATCAAGGTAGTGAGCCCGGCGCGTTCACGTCCAGCGCCTGATGTTCGTTCAACTGCCTTTGTGCGTACTGAACTTGAACAGCGCCCGAGGGCCGGTCCGGACAGCCGAACGGCCGGAGCGCCGCGCACGAGTGGTGCGCGGCGCTCCGGCCGTCAGGGCGTACTGGTGGGGGTCAGTGGTGGAACAGGCGCAGTCCCGTCCAGGCGAGCGCGATGCCGAGCTCCCGGCAGGCGGCCTCGACCTCGTCGGAGCGGATCGACCCGCCCGGCTCGGCGATGCTGGTGACGCCGTGCCGGTGGGCGTGGTCGACGTTGTCGCGGAACGGCAGGCAGCCGTCCGAGACGAAGGAGACCCCGGTGAGCCGGTCGAGCCAGTCGGCCCGTTCGGCCGGGGACAGGGTGCCGGGATCGGCCTCGACCGCCTGGCGGAACCGGGCCCGCTCGTCCTCGGTCAGGTCGCCCTCGACCAGCCGGATCTGCCAGTTCACCCGGTCCTGCCGACGGATCTCGGGCCGGAACCTGAGGCCCTGGACCAGCGGGTGGCGGCGCAGCCACCAGGTGTCCACCTTGGCGCCGGCCAGCCGGGTGCAGTCCACCCGCGACTGCTGGCCCGCCCCGATGCCCAGGGTCTGGCCGTCGCGGACGTAGCAGACCGAGTTGGACTGGGTGAACCGCAGCACCGCGAGGCCGAGCAGCAGGTCGGTCCTGGCCTGCTCGGGCAGCGCGCCCACCTGGACGTCGGCCAGCAGGTCGGGGGTGAGCGCGAGCCGGTCCCGCTGCTGGGTCAGCCGCAGGCCGAAGACATCGCGGGACTCCTGCTCCGGCGGCTCGAACTCCGGGTCCGCCGCCATCACCAGGAAGCGGCCGTTCTTCTTCTTCGCCAGGACCTCCAGCACACCGGGCGCGTAGCTCGGGGCGACGATCCCGTCCGAGACCACCCTGACCAGCAGCTCGGCCAGTTCCAGGTCCACCTCGTGCGAGACGGCCACGAAGTCGCCGTACGAGGACTTCGGGTCGGCGTCCCGGGCGCGCAGGTAGGCGCTGGTCAACTCGCCCACGGCGGCGGCGTCCACGTCGTACAGCCGGGCGGTCGCCTCGTCCACCGGGCCGGCCAGCGCGGCGCCGGCCGGGGAGACGTGCTTGAAGGAGGCGGCGGCCGGCCGGCCCAGGGTCCGCTCGGCCTCCCGCACCAACTGCCAGGAGTTCAGGGCGTCCAGCAGGTTGATGTAGGAGGGCTGCCCCTGCAACAGGCGCAGCGGCACCCGGTCCGGGTCCACCGGGACGGCCCGCGCCGTCGCCTGCTGGGGGTTGATTCCGTAGCGCATGTCCACGCCGGTCTCCTCGGGATGATGGGGACAACGGGGGAAGACGCCCAGGCGGACGGCGTCGGCTCCGGAGGGAAGGCCGCTCCCTTGTGGTGCTCCACTCTCGCCAGTCACGACCGGCAGTGATCTTAGCTTCGGCTCGGAACAGCGGCAATCCGGGTTTGAACACCCGGAGTTCGTCGATCTAGCAGGAGTCGGCCAGCCGCAGGCGGTCCACCTTGCCGTGCGCGGTGAGCGGCAGCTCGGGCAGGATGCGGACCACCGGCGGCACCTTGTACTGCTCCAGCCGCCCCGCCAGCTCGGCGAGGAACTCGGGCAGCGTCCGGTCGGTCACCAGGAAGAGCGCGGCGGGCCGGTCTGCCGAGGGCGGGAGCACGGCCGCCTGGGCGACACCGTGGACGGCGAGCGCGGCCCGTTCGACCTCGGTCCCACCGACCCGGAAGCCGTTCTGCTTGTAGATGTCGTCCCGGCGGCCGGTCACGTGGAGGTAGCCGTCCGGGTCCAGCCACCCGTAGTCGCCGGTGCGCAGCTCCGTCGTGCCGTCCGGTCGGACCGGGAACCGGTCGGCGGTCAGCTCGGGGGCACCCCAGTAACCCGCCATCAGATGTGGTCCCCGGACCACGATCTGACCCTCCGTGCCGGGCTCCACCTCCCGTCCGTCCGCGTCCAGTACGACGCAGTCGGTGCCGGCCAGCGGGCGGCCCACCGAGCCCGGCCGGGCGGCCAGCTCCGTGGGCAGCAGGATGGAGACCCGCTTGCACTCGGTCAGGCCGTACATCAGGGCGAGACCGGCCTCCGGCAGCGCCCGGCGGACCGCCTCGACGAGCGGCTCGGTGAAGGCGGCTCCGGTGCTGGTCACCAGGCGGACCCGGGCCGGCGCGGTGCCGGCCCGGGTGACCAGCTGGACCAGGGCGGCGGCCATCGTGGGCATCAGCGGCAGGACGGTGGCGCCGCTGTCGGTGACCGCCCGGAGCAGGCGCGGCCCGGTCGCGGCGGGCGGCAGGACCAGCCGCGCACCCGCCAGGGTCGACAGGAACAGCTGGTAGAGCCCGTAGTCGAAGGAGAACGGCAGCGCGCAGAACACCGTGTCGTCGGCCCGGTAGCCGAGCCGGTCGGCGATGGCGCGGACGGCGAACAGCAGGGCGGCGTGCGGCGAGACCACTGCCTTGGGGGCGCCGGTGCTGCCGGAGGTGTAGATCAGCGCGGCCGGACGGCCGGGGTCGTCCGGCGGCTCCGGCGGGACGGGCAGGTCAGACCGGTCCGGCGGGACGGCCAGCGGGAGGGTCGGCAGGCCGGAGTCCCGGTGGAGCTCGGCCAGCGCCGGGTCGACCAGGGCGAGCACCGGGGCGCAGTCCTGGACGATGTGCGCCAGTTGGGGCGGACGCAGGCCGGGGTGCAGCGGCACCAGCACCGCGCCGGCCCGGGAGCAGCCGTAGACCGCCGCGGCGAGCGCGAAGGAGTTGGGCCCGTGCAGCAGGACCCGGTCGCCCGGCGTCACTCCGTGCCGGGCCAGGAGCGCGGCCACCGCCTCGGCCGCCGAGCGGAGCCGGTGGTAGTCGTAGTGGCCGTCGGCGTCGGCCAGGGCGGGCGCCTGCGGGGTGGCCGCCGCCCGCCGGGCGAGCAGGTGGTGCAGCTGGCTCATGCCGCCTCCGCCTCCCGGGTGCGCAGCGAGGAGCCGCAGTCGGTGCCGAGATGGGTGACCGGCCGCAGCGGCGCCCCGCCGAGCCGGTGGAACAGCCCGACCGGAGCCAGCGTCGTCGGCCACTGCTCCGCGCCGGGCACGCCCCAGGCCGCGAGCGCCTTGGGCAGCAGCGGGTCGACCGGGAGCCACTCGCCGTCGACCCGGCACTCCGCCCAGGTGTGGGTGGAGGAGAACGGGACGGCCACGATCAGACCGCCGGCCAGCCGGGCCTCGATGCCGCGCGTCCTGGCCTCGGCCACGATCGCGTGCGCCATCAGGATGCAGTCACCGATGCCGGTGCGTTGCATCAGCCCCGGTTCGGCGGCGGAGCCACCGGGCAGCAGGTAGTAGTCGACGTCGGCGAAGGAGTCCGCCAACTCACGCAGCACAGGCGGGAGTTCGCGGGGGCGACCGACCGCCCGGGTGGTCAGTGCGGTCAGCACCGCAGGTGCGCCCGGTGCGGCCTCGAAGGTGTCGCCCGGCCGCTCCCCGCCGAGGTCGACGGTGTACCGGCAGGGCCCCGGATGGCCGGGGTCGGGGCAGCCGACGGTGACCTCCACCCGATGGGCGGGCGGGGCGTCGGCCGAGGCGAACCGGCGCAGCGCGCGGAGCCAGAAGGTCATCACCCCGCGCCGCGCGGAGGGGAGCCGCAGGTAGAGCGAGACCGAGGCGACGTCGTCCTCGTCGAAGAGCGGGCCGTCGGCCGTCGGCCGGTACCGGAGCCCGGCGGCGATCAGCTCGTCGACGATCGGCGGCGTCATCCCGTAGCCCTTCTCCAGGGCGGCGAGCGGCAGCCGGAAGACCCGGTGGGAGTCGGGGATCCGGAGCAGCGGAGCGATGATCCGCGCCGGGGACGGGCCCTCGGCCGGGGTGGTCACGCGGGACCTCCTGAGATGGTCGGTCGGGGGTTGGGTGGGCGGCGGCGAAAACCTAGAACACTGCGGGAGATCCTTCAACCGGCGTTCGAACAGCAGGAGATGACGCCGCACCGGCCCACCGGACGGGTTCGACCCGGCGCGCCGGATCGGTATGGACATCGACTTCGGGCCGCTGCTAGCGTTCCGGGCTCGGTGCCCCTCGGGTACCCATCGGCGACCCTCGGGCGGGCCCTGCCTCCCGGGTCGAGCGCCCGTTCCCCGGGTCGATCGCTCGCCTCCGAGCGGATCGCTCCGTCCCCACGAAAGGCTCGTCGTGCCCGACTCGACCGTCCCGCCCTGGCGTGCCTTCCTCGCGCGCCGGGCCGGCCAGTGGCTGCCGATCCTGCGGCTGATGCCGGTGGCCGGCCGGGGGACCGTCGCCGTGGCGGTGCTGTTCAATCTGGTCCTCGGGCTGCTGCCGTTGGGCTTCGCAGTCGGGATGGCCGAGATGATCTCCCGGGTGCCGGCCGTGCTCGGCGAGCCGGGTGGGGACCTGACCGCCCTGCTCGGCCCGTTCGGGCTCGGCGTCGCGGCGTTGGTGCTCCAGCAGGTGTCGGCACCCTTCCAGCAGTGGCTGGGGGTGCTGATCGCCCGGCGGGTGGACGTCCACTGCGCGGGTCGGATGATGTCCGCCGCGCTGGGCGGGGTCGAGCTGGCGGCGCTGGAGGAGACGGCGGCACTCGCGTTGCTCGGGGACGCCCGGGAGGCCTTCCAGCGGTCCACGCTGACCCCGGGCGACGCCGTCGCCGGGACGCTGGCGCTGGTCTCCCGGTACGGCCAACTGGTCGGATCGGTGGTCCTGTTGGGGGTGCTCCTCGGTCCGCTGCCGGCCCTGGTCGCCGGGGTCACCGCACTGGTGATCCGGTTCGGACAGCGCGGCTCGCTCGGCCGGTTCGCCGACCTCTGGCGCGAACTCGGCAACCGCCGAAGGGAGTTGGCCTACCTGCGCACCCTCGGGTCGGGCCCGTCGGCCGCCAAGGAGCTGCGCGTCCTCTCGGCCTTCGACTGGCTGGCCGAGCGGCACGACACCGAGAGCGACCGGTATCTGCGCCTGCTCTGGCAGGGGCGCCGACGGCTGCTGTTCGCCCCGTTCCTCTGGTTCACCGCGGTCGGTCTGGCGGGGGCGACGGTGCTCTTGCTGACCCTGGTCCGGCAGACGCTGGACGGCGGACTCGGGCTGTTCGGAGCGGTGTTGGCGATGCAGACGGTCCTGGTGCCGATGCGCTTCGGGGTGTACTTCCCGGACAGTGACGCCCAGACCCAGTTCGGCCTCCAGGCGTTCCACGCCCTGCGCGACTTCGAACGGCACACCGGAGCCACCACGGCAGCCGACGCCGGGCCGGTCGCTCCGGCCGCCGAGCCGGCCGAGGTGATCCGCTTCGAGCAGGTCGGCTTCCGCTACCCGCACGGCGAGCGCCCGGTGCTCGACGGCCTCCAACTCGACCTCCCGGTCGGCCGGTCCACCGCCGTGGTCGGCGTCAACGGGGCCGGCAAGACCACCCTGATCAAGCTGCTCACCGGGCTGTACGAACCGACCGAGGGACGGCTCACCGTCGACGGCCGTGACCTGCGCACCCTGGACGTCCAGGGCTGGCAGAGCCGGCTGGCGGTGACCTTCCAGGACTACATCCGCTACGAGTCGACGGTCCGGCAGAACATCCTGATGGGCGCACCCGGCCGGGCCGACCGGCTGCCCGACTCCGCCCTGGCGGCGGCGATCGACCGGGCGGACGCCAGAGGCCTGATCGACAGCCTCCCGGACGGCCTGGACACCGTGCTCTCCCAGCGCTACCAGGGCGGACAGGACCTCTCCGGTGGTCAGTGGCAACGCATCGCGCTGGCCCGGGCGTTCTACGCGGTCGAGGCGGGCGCGCGGGTGCTGGTGCTGGACGAGCCCACCGCGCAGCTCGACGTCCGGGCCGAGAGCGAGTTCTTCGACCGCTTCCTCACCCTCACCGAGGGCCTGACCACCGTCGTCATCTCGCACCGCTTCTCCACCGTGCGCCGGGCGGACCACATCGTGGTGCTGGACGGCGGCCGGGTGTCCGAACGCGGTACCCACGAGGAGTTGCTCGCCCTGGACGGCACCTACGCCCGGCTCTTCCACCTCCAGGCGGCCCGCTTCGGCCCCACCGGAGGCGGCGGCGCCGCGCCCGATGGCGCCGCGTCCGACGACACCGAGCCGGACGGCGCCGCGTCCGACGACACCGAGCCGGACGGCGCCGCGTCCGACGACACCGAGCCGGACGGTGCCGCGTCCGACGACACCGAGCCGGACGGTGCCGCGTCCGACGACACCGAGCCCGATGGCGCCGCGTCCGACGACACCGAGCCCGACGGCGCCGCGCAGCCGACCCTGGAGTCCGCCCGATGAGCCTGGTCCTGCTCGCCGCCCGCCGTCTGGGCGGGTTGGCCCTCCGGCGCGGCGGACGCCGCCTGGCGGTCGCGGCCGGCCTGCTGCTGCTCGGCCACCTCGCCACCCCCGGCATCGCGCTGGCCCTGCGCCGACTGACCGACGAGGCGCTGGCCGGTCACGACGGCGCCGCGACCGTTGCCGCCGCAGTCGCTGCCGCGCTGCTGCTGGCCGAGCTGATGCTCGGTCACTTCGCCCACCTCTCCTACTTCGAGGTCGGCGAGGAGGTGGAGAGCCGGCTCCACCGCGAGCTGGCCGAGGTCTCCAACGGCGTGCCCGGCCTGGCCCACGCCGACCGGCCGCTGTTCGCCGACACGGTGACCATGGTCCGCAACGAGCTGGGCCGGGTCCGGGCCGCGCTGGAGGCGTTGCTCCAGTTCCTCGGCCTGGCCGTGCAGGCCGTGCTCACCACCGTGCTGCTCGGCTCGGTCAGCCCCTGGCTGGCGCTGCTGCCGCTGGCCGCCGTCGCGCCGGTGTGGCTGGGCCGCCGCGCCCAGGAACTGTCCGAGGCCGCCCGCGAGGCGACGGCCGAGCGCACCCGGTTCGGTCACCACTTGCTGGGCCTGGCCACCACCGCCCGGTCGGTGACGGAGTTGCGTCTGCTCGGTGGCGGCCCCGAGCTGATCCGGCAGTACACCGCCACCTGGCAGGCGGCCTCCGGAGTGCTGACCCGGGCCGAGGCCAAGGCGGCCGGCCTGCGCGCGCTCGGCCAGCTCTGCTTCGCCGCGGCCTACGGTGGCGCCGTCCTGCTGGTGGTCGCCCGGGCCGCCGCCGGTGCCTCCGGGGTCGGGGACGTGGTGCTGGTGATCGCCCTCGCCGTGCAGGTGGCCGTACAGGTCTCCAGTGCGGTCAGCCAGTTCGGCGTGGTGCAGGGCGCGGGGCGGACGGCCGAACGGCTGGACCAGCTGCGCCGGTGGTCCCGCGCCGAACACGGTGAGCCCGCCGCCGCAGCGGCTCCGGTGCCCGGCCGCCCGGTCGGCGCGGCGCCCGCCCGGCTCCAGCAGGGCATCCGGCTGGAGAACGTCGGCTTCCGCTACCCCGGCAGCGACCGGCCGGCCCTGAGCTGCGTCGACCTGCTGATCCCGGCGGGTGCCACCGTCGCCCTGGTGGGGGAGAACGGCGCGGGGAAGAGCACCCTGGTCAAGCTGCTCTGCGGCCTCTACCGGCCGACCGAGGGCCGCATCCTGGTGGACGGCACCGATCTGCGCGACCTCACCCCGGCCGCGTGGAGCGCCAAGGTCGCCCCGCTGTTCCAGGACTTCGCCCGGCTGGAGCTGCTGCTCCGGGAGAGCGTCGGGGTCGGCGCCGTCGACACCATCGACGAGGACGCGCCGGTGCGGGTCGCCCTCGCGGCGGCCGGTGCCGAGCCGGTGCTCGCCTCCGTCCCGGACGGCCTGGCCGGGCTGCTCGGCCGGGGCTACGGCGACGGGGCCGAACTCTCCGGCGGGCAGTGGCAGTTGCTCGGCCTGGCGCGCTGCCTGATCCGTCGCGACCCGCTGCTGCTGGTGCTGGACGAACCCGCCGCCGCCCTCGACGCGGCGGCCGAGCACGCGCTCTTCAACCGCTTCGACCGTACGGCGGGGGCGGCCGCCCGGGAGCACGGCGCCGTGGTGCTCTTCACCTCGCACCGCTTCTCGACGGTCCGGCAGGCCGAACTGATCGTGGTGCTGGAGCACGGCTCCGTCCGCGAGTGCGGCGGCCACGCCGAGTTGATGGCCCAGGACGGCCCGTACCGCGAACTGTACGAACTCCAGGCCCGCGCCTACCGCTGACCGCACCCGCCGTCCGGGCGGCTTCGCGGACCGACCCAGTACCGGAGACCCCATGCACAGCCGACTCGTCCTGCACACCGTCGAGTCCCACACCGAGGGCATGCCCACCCGGGTGGTGACGGGTGGCGTCCCCCCGATCCCCGGCGCCACCATGGCCGAACGCCGCCGCCACTTCCTGGCGCACCTCGACCACCTGCGCACCCTGCTGATGTACGAGCCGCGTGGGCACTCCGCGATGAGCGGGGCGATCCTGCAACCGCCGACGCGGCCGGACGCGGACTGGGGCGTGCTCTTCATCGAGGTCTCCGGCTGTCTGCCGATGTGCGGTCACGGCACCATCGGAGTGGCGACGGTGCTGGTCGAGACCGGCATGGTCACGGTCACCGAGCCCCGGACGCTGATTCGCCTGGACACCCCGGCCGGCCTGGTGGAGGCGGACGTCGAGGTCGCGGACGGCCGGGCGCGCAGCGTGACCCTGCGCAACGTGCCGTCCTTCGTGGACCGGTTGGACGCGGTGGTCGAGGTGCCCGGCCACGGCCCGCTCCGACTGGACCTGGCCTACGGTGGCAACTTCTACGCGATCCTCCCGATCGACCGGGTGGGCCTGCCCTTCGAGCGGAGCGAGGGAGCCCGGATCCTGAGCACGGGCGCGGCGATCATGGACGCGGTCAACGAGCAACTCCGCCCGGTGCACCCGGAGTTCCCCGAGATCGCGGGCTGCCAGCACGTCCAGTTCCTGGCCCCCGGCTCCACCGCCCGGCACTCCCGGCACGCGATGGCGATCCACCCCGGCTGGTTCGACCGCTCGCCCTGCGGCACCGGCACCAGCGCCCGACTCGCCCAACTGCACGCCCGGGGCGAGCTGACGGTCGGCGACACCCTGGTGAACGAGTCCTTCATCGGCAGCCGCTTCACCGCCACCGTCCTGGAGCGGACCACGGTGGCCGGCCGTCCCGCGATCGTCCCCGCCGTCACCGGCCGGGCTTGGCTGACCGGCACCGCCCAGTTCTTCCTGGACCCCGAAGACCCGTTCCCGGCCGGCTTCCTGCTCCAGTAGCCCACCGTCGCCCAGCCCCGGCGCCGCCGCCGCCTGGTCTCGGAAGTGACCCGAGGTCAGATGACGGAGAATCGATCGAGCGCGAACCGCAAGGCATCGGGCTCCACGTGGATCCCCCCGCCGAAGGGGTGGTTCATCGCTGACAACAGGGTCAGCACGCCCACCAACAGCAGTGCCAGCCCGCCGATGCCGACGATCCCCGGCCAGGTCAGCTCCTGGATCTGGAGCGCGGCGGTGGCCACCAGCAGTACCGCGGACAGGATCAGCCCGATCCAGAGGTAGTTCGGAACCTCCTGGGAGACGGCCAGCATGCGCGCGCGCCGGGCGTCGCCCACTTCCCTGAGCGCCAGCAGCGAGTCCCGCGCGAAGGTCTGCTCCTGCTTGGACTCACCCGCCGTGTCCTGCAGCTTCCGCCGCAGCTCGTCGTACAACTGCTGGGCCCGAGGGCTGGATCGGCCCTTCGCCATCACGGGCCACTCGTCGTCGATCACCGTGACGGTGTACTCCCGCGCCAGTTCACGGACCTCCGTGCGTGGCGTCTCCGGCAGCGGGCGCGTCGCCCAGTAGAGGTTCACCAGGCTTGAACCCTCGTTGCTGACCTCGTCGCCGGCCTTGCTCAGGCTCGCACCGGCGGAGACGATCGAGAGGGCCAGAATGAAGCTGAACAACGTCCTGTTGAGGGCCGAGAAGTGTTCGACGCCGTCCTTCAGCGCGGACCCTTCGCGCCAGCGCTCCGGGACGTACCGCACCATGAGGACCAGGGCGAGAATTGACACGACGACGGACGAGATCGCCAAGGCGATTGCGGATAAGCTCACAAGCGGAGTCAACTCCACCGGGGCGCCCCAGGTATGGTCCACCATTGAACTTCCACTCCATGGGGTTCACGGGAGCGGTCGGCGTTTACCGGTGCGCCGTACGCGATGCATACGACGGGTGCGCGTCCGGATTGACGCCTCGACCTCGCCGGTGCCGGTGCCGCCCCGTCAGCGGTGCGGCGGCGCGGCCGGGCGGGGTCGAAGGTGCCGTCGGCGATCCGGCGTGCCAGCAGGCCGAATTGGTGCCGCACGGAGGTACACACATGTGCGACGCCATCACGCCCGTGTCGGCGGGTACGGACCCGCGAAACCTCATCCTCCCGGAGGTTCGCGCGCTGATCATCACGACCATCCGGGCCCAGCACCGGAGGTGGACGAGAAGCGCGCGGAACTGGGGGTCGGTCAGATGGCGGCGTTCCTGACCGCCTGCGCCACCAGTGGCCGGCCGCTGAGCCCGTCGCCGGAGGTGGACGACTACTGGCACGCGTTCGTGCTCAACACCGAGGCGTACCTGGATTGGTGCACGGCCAGCTTCGGCAAGATGGTGCATCACAAGCCGGGTTACCTCGACCCGGAGGAGCACGGCGGCGGGAAGGTGCTGCGGGCCCGAGCCATCGACGCCATCGCGGAGTTGGGGTTCCTGCTCGAACCGGACTTCTGGCCGGAGATCGAGTTGGCGAACTGCTCGCAGTGCCACGCCAACTGTTCCGACAGCCCGTTCACGGGTCACAAGGGCTGACCTAGCAAGATGGCCGGAGCGCCCGCCGGGGGCTCCGGCTCACCCCGTTCAGACAAAGGAACAGGCAGTGTCGTATCAGCGCACCGAATGGGCTCAACTTCCCACCGAGGCACGGGAAGCGGTGGAGCGTCACACGGGGCAGGTGCTCAGCGCCCGGAGCGCGGAGACCGGCGTCATGTCCGCCTTCGCCGGCATGCTGGACACCCGGCACGGTTCGGTGTTCGTGAAGGCCGTCCCGACCGACAGCCCTACCGCATGGGTTCACCGGCATGAGGCCCGGGTGACGGCTGTAGCTCCGTTGGCTCCGGCGTTACTCTGGCAGGCCGAGGGTGGCGGTTGGTCTCTCTACGGGTACGGCGCGCTCGCGGGCAGGCCCCCCAGCTTTGCCACCGGCTCTCAGGATCTTCGCCCGCTGGTCTACGCCCTGACTGTCGCGTCCGGGCACCCGTGGCCGATCGAGATCAGTAAGAAGCCGCTCAGTGACCGGCTGGCCCGGTTCGTGCCGCCAGGTGGTGAGGGTGCCCTTGATGGCCGGACGCCGGCCCACACCGATGCTGGGGAGTTCAATCTTCTGGTGACCGGTCCGGTGTCCGGATTCTCGACTGGGCGCTGTCCTGTCCGGGGCCGGAGTGGACGGACGCTGCCCTGTTGGTGCCCCGGTTGATCGCCGCCGGGCATTCGCCGGAGCAGGCCGACTATGTGGCTCGGCACGTCCCGGCTTACCGCGAGGCCGACCCGGAGCGGCTGGCGATCTTCGTCCGGACCATTCACGCGTTCTGGTCGAGTCGCACGGCAGCGGACCCGTTGCCCCAACGGGCCAAGCTCACGGAAGCGGCTCAGCGGTGGGTGTTCTCCCTCGTGGCATTGAACCGTTCCGGGGTCGGTAGGGACTCGATCATTTGAGAGGATCGAGTCACGGCACGTCCTTCTCAGAAGTCGGCCGCTGGCAGTGCGCGGCGTATGGGGCTGTCTTCCCTGGTCTGACAAGGGAATCGCTCGCCTGTGGGTCACGTGGTTGGTCACGCCACAGCTGGAAAAGCAAAAAACCCCACGTGAAGTGGGGTCTGAGCTGGTGTCCGAGGGGGGACTTGAACCCCCACGCCCGATAAAGGGCACTAGCACCTCAAGCTAGCGCGTCTGCCATTCCGCCACCCGGACCGGGTGTCGTCTTCGCGGCCTGTTGCCCGCGTCGACATGTGTAACTGTAGCAAGGAACGGCACCAGGACCCAAAACCGTCCCTGGCAGTGGCCCTGCGGCTTGGATCCGGGGGAATGGCCTTGGGGCGGGGCGGGTCCTGGGGGAGGATGGCGGGACGGTGCCCGCAGGGCTCCGGCGTTGGGTGCCGGAGTGGCGTGGAGGTGCGCCGGGTGGGCGAGACGACGAGGAGTGACCGTGAGCGAGTCGAAGGTGACGGCTGAGTCGGAGGTCGCCGAGATCTGTCGGGACCTGATCCGGATCGACACCAGTAACTACGGTGACGGTTCGGGTCCGGGGGAGCGGAAGGCGGCGGAGTACGTCGCCGAGCAGCTGGCCGAGTTCGGGCTCGAGCCGAAGATCTACGAGTCGGCCAAGGGCCGGGCCTCGACCGTGGTGCGGATCGAGGGCGAGGACCGTTCGCGGCCAGGGCTGCTGATCCACGGCCACACCGACGTGGTGCCGGCCAACGCGGCGGACTGGACGTACGACCCGTTCGCCGGCGAGATCGCGGACGGTTGCGTCTGGGGCCGTGGCGCGGTGGACATGAAGGACATGGACGCGATGACGCTGGCGGTCGTCCGCGACCGGCTGCGGACCGGGCGGAAGCCCCCGCGCGACCTGGTGCTCGCCTTCGTGGCGGACGAGGAGGCGGGCGGCACCTACGGTGCCCGCTACCTGGTGGACCAGCATCCGGAGCTGTTCGAGGGCGTCACCGAGGGGATCGGCGAGGTCGGCGGCTTCTCCTTCACCGTCAACGACCAGGTGCGGCTGTACCTGGTGGAGACGGCGCAGAAGGGCATGCACTGGATGCGGCTCACCGTCGAGGGCCGGGCCGGCCACGGCTCGATGGAGAACGACGACAACGCGATCACCGAGCTGTGCGAGGCGGTGGCCCGGCTGGGGAGGCACAGCTTCCCGCTGCGGGTGACCAAGACCGTGCAGGCGTTCCTGAACGAGCTCTCGGACGCGATCGGCGTGAAGCTCGACCCGAACGACATGGACGAGACGCTCCGGGTGCTCGGCGGCATCGCCAAGATGATCGGCACCACGCTGCGCAACACCGCCCAGCCGACCATGCTCGGCGCCGGGTACAAGGTGAACGTGATCCCCGGCCAGGCCACCGCGCACGTGGACGGTCGCTTCCTGCCCGGCTACGAGGAAGAGTTCCTGACCGAGCTGGACAGCGTGCTCGGGCCCCGGGTGAAGCGGGAGAGCCTGCACTACGACAAGGCACTGGAGACCGACTTCGACGGTGCGCTGGTGGAGGCGATGCAGTCGGCGCTGCAGGCCGAGGACCCGATCGCCCGGGCGGTGCCGTACTGCCTGTCCGGCGGCACGGACGCGAAGTCCTTCCAGGACCTGGGCATCCGCTGCTTCGGCTTCGCGCCGCTGCAGCTTCCGCCGGAGCTGGACTTCGCCGGGATGTTCCACGGCGTGGACGAGCGGGTGCCGGTGGACGGCCTGAAGTTCGGCGTGCGGGTGCTGGACCGGTTCATCGACGCCTGCTGAACCCCGACCAGGGTGGACGGCCCGCCCCGGGGATGCCCCGGAGGCGGGCCGTCCGCTTGTCGGAGCTAATGACGAGCGGCACGGCGAAACGCCGTGTGCAGAAAGGATTCCTCCAGTAGTCAACTGGGCGACTGTGTGTGCGAGTTGTCACCGCTACGGGTGATTGGATGATCCACTCCGTACCCCGTTCGGCCCAGCGTCGTTCATCCATGTGCAGGCCGGAACGACGGCCTGTGGGACACAGGAATCGACCAGGAGGAATACCCATGAAGGTCAAGAAGATCGTCGCAATCGCCGCCGCCACCGGTGGTCTGGTGCTCGCGGGTGCGGGTGCCGCCGCCGCTCACGGTGGCGCGGCCGCGAACGGTTTCGCGACCAACTCGCCGGGTGTGCTGTCCGGTAACAACGTCCAGGTTCCGGTGCACGTGCCGGTCAACCTCTGCGGCAACACCGTCAGCGTGATCGGCCTGCTGAACCCGGCGTTCGGCAACAACTGCGCCAACTTCTAGCCGTCACCGGCCGTCCCGGCCGGATCGACCGCTGAGCGAGTGAGACCGACGGACCCCCGGCAGCAGCCGGGGGTCCGTCGTCCGTGCGGGGGCGGCGCGCGGCCGCTCCCGCCTCGTCACTCGATGGGGTGAAAGCCCTCGTTCGGCTCAACCGGTGAACCCGTCAGCTCGTTGTTCGGTGTACCGGGGAAGACCGTGTCAGGAATTCCGACAATCACAACTCATCAGGGGAGTACATGCGTCAGGTCGCAAAGAGGGGCATCCTCACCGCAGTCGCCACCGGCAGCGTGCTGGCCTCGGCGTCGGGCTACGCCTACGCGAGCTCGGACGCGCAGGGTGTGGCCGCCAACTCGCCCGGGGTCGGGTCCGGCAACAACATCCAGGCGCCGGTGGACATCCCCGTCAACGCCTGCGGCAACACGGTGAGTGTGGTCGGCCTGCTCAACCCCGCGATGGGCAACGACTGCGCCAACGGCCCGGGCCCGGGGAAGGGCTCCGAGCACCGGGGGGCCGACGCGCACGGCAGTGCCACCAACTCGCCGGGCGTCCTCTCCGGCAACAACATCCAGGCCCCGGTCTCGGTGCCGATCAACGCCTGCGGCAACTCGGCCAACGTGGTCGGCATCGGCAACCCCGCCTTCGGCAACGACTGCGGCAACGTCGCCACCCCGCCGCCGCCCGCCCAGGACGAGGACTGCCACCCCGGCACGCACAGCCCGCCGCCCGCGAGCACCCAGCCGCCCGGCACCACCCCGCCGGTGACCGAGGGCACCGGCTCCGGCCACGGCGCGGGCCGGGGTGGCCTGCCCGGTGCGGACGAGATCGGCACCCCGGCGACCGGGGCCCGCCCCGTCTCGTACACCGAGACCCCGCCGCCGGCCCCGGCCCAGGCGGCACCCGCCGCGGCGAGCCGCGCGCAGCTGGCGCAGACCGGCTCGGAGGGCCTTCAGCTGATCACCGTGGCCGGCGCGGCCCTGCTGCTCGGCGGCGGCGTGCTCTACCGCCGCTCCCGGGTCGGCGTCTGAGCAGCCGAAGCACCCTGAGCAGCCGGAGCACCCGACCGTGAGGAGGGGGTGGGCCCGCCGGGCCCGCCCCCTCCGCTCACCAGCTGCGGACCTGCCGGATGATCCGGCGGCGCAGGCGGACCGTCCGACGGCCGTCCGGGAAGAGTTTCAGCCTGTCCAACTCCCAGTGCCCGTACTCGGCGTGCTCGGTGAGCAGCTGACGGGCCGCGTTGCGGCTGGTGCCGCGCGGGATGCTCAGCGACTGGTACTCGTACTCCGGCTGCCGAACCAGCTTCGGTGGGGTCAAGACTCTCCTCCTGCGGGACGCTTGCAGGCAAGGGTACGACCTGCCTGCGACAACCAGGGCTTGCCGGGACCGTCGGGCCCGCTTGCCGCGTCTGCCGAGCCTGAGGTGGGCGCGGCTGACAGTCAATCAGTTTTGGTACCACTGACGAGATACCCCGGCTCGGTGGCCGCGACGCGCCCGGTCGGGGGCGCGGATGCACCGGTCCGGGCGCGGTACAGATCCGTCCGGACCGGACATCCAGGCGGAAGTTGCGGTGAATTCCCGGAAGTAGACGACAACCCCTGTGCATGTTGTGCCCGGGGGGAGATAGCGTCAGCACCATGTCTGATGCCGCGCAGCACTCCATCATCGACGTACGGGCCGCCGCCGAGGCGGTCAAGTCCGCCATCGACCGCCACCTGGCAGCGGTCTCCGGTCCGACCACCGCGGATGATCCCGCCGTGGTCGGCGCCTACGAGGAGCTCGCTGCGGCGGCCATCGCCTACGACCAGATCCTGTACGAGGTCTACGACGAGGTCACCCCGTTCGAGGTGCCCGGCGACGAGGGCGCGGGCGGGTACGCGGGTCCGGACCAGCCGGAGGCGATCAGCGTGCTGATCCGCCGCGACTACCTGGTGACCGATCCGAAGCGGCTGCGCGAGCAGGCCGAGCGGGTGGACGACACGCTGACCCCGGGCGGCGACCCGGCGGGCGGCGCGGTGAACGCCGCGATCGGCGTGCTGTTCGGGGAGTACGAGCCGGACGAGATCGCGGCCCGCTGCGAGGAGTTCGGCCTGGAGGAGGGCGACTCGACGCTCTGGGTGGCGGCCACCGAGCCGGCCGACCCGGGCGAGTGGCTGGCGGAGCCGTTCGACGGGGCCGACCCGCAGCTGTTGATCTGCCGGTTCGACGTCAGCGAGGTCTACGACGACGACCTGGACGGGCTCGACGAGGAGTAGCCGACCGGCGCGACGCGAGCGGGGGCGGGGCCACAGTGGCCCCGCCCCCGCTCGCTTGCGCGCGGTCTGCTCGTACGCCGGCTCAGTACGCCTGCTCGGCCTGCTCCGCGAGAATGGCCCGGAGCCGGGTGGTGCGCGGCTGCGCGGTGCGCTCGGCGACCGCCTGCGGCAGGGCCTGGCCCGCCGCGTGCACCACGGACAGGTGGCGCTCGGCCCGGCCGAAGGCGGTGTAGACCCACTGCCTGGTCAGCCCGGCGGCCGCGTCCTCCGGCAACACGGCGACCACACCGGGCCAGCGCCGGCCGACCGCCTGGTGGCCGGTCAGCGCCCAGCCGTGCCGCAGGCCGGCGGCCTGGGCGGGGGAGAGGGTGAGCCGGGAGCCGTCGGTCAGCTCCAGGTGCAGCCCGGCGGCGTCGCCGTCCAGCACCCGGCCGAGCCGGGTCACCCCGGGGGCGGGGGAGTGCACCACCCGGTCGCCCGGGTCGAAGCCGCCGAACCGGCCGGGGCCGGGGTTCAGTCTGGCCTTGGCCGCCGCGTTCAGCGCCCGGGTGCCCGCGCCGCCGCCGTGACCGGGGGTCAGCAGCACCACCTGCTCGGACGGGATGCCGAGCGCGCGCGGGATGGAGTCAGTGAGCAGCTGCACCGCGCGGTGCACCGCCTCGGCGCCGTCCTTGGCGGTGAGGATCACCACCTCCTTGTCCGGCGACTCGACCGGCTGCAGCTCGCCGACGCCGATGCCGGAGACCAGCTCGCCGATCGGGCCGAAGTCGGGCGTCCGGGAGGCGACGGCGGGGCAGACCTTGGCGGCCAGCAGGTCGGCGAAGAACCGGCCGGCGCCGGCCGACCAGAGCTGCCCCGGGTCGCCGCTGAGCACCAGGCGGGTGCCGTCGGCCAGCGACTCCAGCAGGGTGGCGGCGAGCTCGACGTCGAGCAGCGGGGCGTCCAGCACGATCAGCAGGTCGAGTGCCAGGGTGCCGTCGGGGGCCCGGCCCGGGCCCGCCGGAGCGGCGGCACCGGCCAGCAGGTCGGCCAGGACGGCCACTTCGGACGCGTCGGCGGCGGCCCGGAGGCCGTCCCGGCCCTCGGCCGTCCAGGTCGCGGCCCAGGCGCGCAGCCCGAGGGCGCGGGCGGCGGCGAGCAGTGCGGCGGGCTCCGCCCGGGCGGCCTCGCCGCCGGTGTGCAGCACCACGGCGCTCTCGGCCACCGCCCGGATCAGCGCGGTGGCGGACGAGGACGGCGCGGCGACGGCGGCCGCCTCCCAGGCGGCCGGACCTGGCTGGACCGGCGGGTGGTCGACCGGGTCGGTGCCGCCCTCGCTCCCGTCCTCGGCGGCGTCGTCTTGCTCGGAGCTCTCCTCGGCGTCGTCCCGCTCGGAGCTCTCCTCGTCCGTGCCCGGCACGAAGGTGGACATCACCCGGACCAGGCCGTCCGCGAGGCTCTCCTCCGCCAGCGCCAGGCGTTCGAGCGCGAGCAGCGTCCGCATCGGGGGCTCGTCCTCCTCGTCCTCCGAGGGGCGGTGACCGGGGAGCTCCTCCTGAAAGGCCATCACCCGGCCGTCCACCACGACCTCCTGGAGCGCGGCGGCCGCGTCCGGCAGCCCGAGCTTCTCCAGCCCGGTCGCGACCTCGCCGATCTCCTGGGCGGAGTGCCCGCGCAGCGCGGCCTGCTCCAGCAGCCACGGCACCAGCGCCTGCGCCCGCCGCGGGTCGCCGGGGCCGGCCTCGGCGCCGAGCAGGCCGCGGGCGAAGCCGTCCGCCTGGTCGGGCCGGACGCCGGGCAGGGCGAGCACGGCCCACGGGTCCTCGCGGAGCGCGCCGGCCGCGCCGTCACCGAGCAGGGCCACCGCGGCGGTGGCGAACTCGGCGGGCGCACCACCGGCGGTGAGCACCCCGGCGGTGTCGCGCAGCGCCTGCTCGCGCTGCGCGTCCAGGGCCTCCGCGCTGGGCGCGGCGGTGCCGACGGTACGGATCGCCTCGGCCAACGCGGCCACCGCGTCCGGCGGTTGGACCGGCTGATCGGCCGGCCCGGTCGCGTCCTGAGCCGGAGTCACGACCTCCGGAGCGCCCTCGGCCACGTTCTGTACTTCCTCCACGTCGCCCATCACTTCGCTCCTACAGCTCCGTCCAGCCTTGGTCCGGGTAGCGGTGCACCGGGGCCGAGACGTCGTCCAGCGCACCGCGGATCTCATCCGGAAGCGTAAGCGCCTCCACCGACAGCGCCGACCGCAGCTGACCCGCCGTCCGGGCCCCGATCAGCGCGCTCGCCACCCCGGGCCGGTCCCGGACCCAGGACAGCGCGACCGCGAGCGGGCTGCTGGCCAGTCCGTCGGCCGCGGTGGCGAGCGCGTCCACGATCCGCCGGGACCGGTCGCCGAGGTAGGGCTGCACGAAGCCGGAGAGGTACGGCGAGGCGCCGCGCGACTCGGGCGGTACGGCGTGCCGGTACTTGCCGGTGAGCACCCCCCGGCCGAGCGGCGAGGAGGCGATCAGGCCGACCCCGGCGTCCAGCGCGGCCGGCACCACCTCGCGCTCGATGCCGCGCTGGAGCAGCGAGTACTCCATCTGGGTGCCGGCCAGCGGCACCCGGCCGGGGTGCGCGCGCTGCCAGGCGGCGGCCTTGGCGAGCTGCCAGCCCGAGTAGTTGGAGACGCCGACGTACCGGGCCTTGCCACTGGCCACCGCCAGGTCGAGCGCGTACAGGGTCTCCTCGTCCGGGGTGGCCGGGTCGAAGGCGTGCACCTGCCAGAGGTCCACGTAGTCGGTGCCGAGCCGGCGCAGCGAACCGTCCAGGGCGGAGAGCAGGCTGCCGCGCGAGGTGTCGAACCGGCGGTCCGAGTCCGGGACGCTACCCGCCTTGGTGGCGATGACCAGTTCGGAGCGCGGGATCAGACTGTCCGTCAGGCGGGAGATCAGGTACTCCGCGCCGCCGTCGGCGTAGACGTCGGCGGTGTCCAGCAGGGTGCCGCCCGCGTCGACGAAGGTCTTGAGCTGTTCGGCGGCGTCGTGCTCGTCGGTGTCCCGCCCCCAGGTCATGGTGCCGAGCCCGAGTCTGGAGACCCGGAGCCCGGTCCGTCCCAGGTGACGCTTCTCCATCGGGCAGAACCTCCGTCGGCCGGCAGACACGCAGGTGAGGGAGGTCCCTCCCCCTGTCGGCAGAGCGTAGCGGCCCGGACCCGGAGCGCCACGCCGACCCGCAGAGCGGTCCGCCGAGGTGCCCCGGTGGTGTGACGCGGCCCACACCTACCGGCCGGTAGCATGGCCGCGCGGCCACCGATACGCTCCCGGACGAGCGGTGACCACGCGTGCGACGACCTCCGTGCGGGGATCACCCCCACGGTGACCACGACCCGGAAGGCTTCCACATGCGACTCGGCATCAACCTCGGCTACTGGGGACTCGGCATGGACGCCGACAACGTCGCCGTCGCGCAGGAGGCGGACCGGCTCGGCTACTCGGTCTGCTGGGCCGCCGAGGCGTACGGTTCCGACGCCGCCACCGTGCTCGCGTACGTCGCCGCCAAGACCGAGCGGATCGACGTCGGTTCGGCCATCTTCCAGATCCCGGCCCGCACCCCGGCGATGACCGCGATGACCGCCGCCACCCTGGACACCCTCTCCGGCGGCCGGTTCCGGCTCGGCCTGGGCGTCTCCGGGCCGCAGGTCTCCGAGGGCTGGTACGGCGTCAAGTTCGACAAGCCGCTGGCCCGCACCCGCGAGTACGTGGAGATCATCCGCAAGGCGATGTCCCGCGAGCGGCTGGTGCACGAGGGCGAGCACTGGACCCTGCCGCTGCCCGGCGGCCCGGGCAAGCCGATCAAGCTGACGGTGCATCCGGTCCGCGAGCACATCCCGCTCTACATCGCCGCGATCGGCCCGAAGAACCTGGAGCAGACCGGCGAGATCGCCGACGGCTGGCTCGGCATCTTCTTCGCGCCCGAGCACGCCGCGCTCTCGATCGACCCGCTCCGGGCCGGCCGGGCCAAGGCCGGGCAGACCCTGGACGGCTTCGACCTCTGCCCGACCGTCACCATCTCGGTCGGCGACGACGTCAAGGCCGCCGCGGACACCCAGCGGTCGTACGCCGCGCTCTACATCGGCGGGATGGGCAGCAAGGAGAAGAACTTCTACAACCAGCTGGCCCGCCGGATGGGCTACGAGCAGGCCGCCGACGAGATCCAGGAGAAGTACCTCGCCAGGGACTACGCGGGCGCCGCCGCCGCCGTCCCGCACGACCTGATCGACTCCACCGCGCTGCTCGGCACCACCGAGCGGATCGCCGACCGGATGCAGGCGTACGCCGACGCTGGCGTCACCACCCTGACCCTCGCCCCGGCCGGGTTCACCCTGGACGAGCGGATCACCGCGCTGCGCACCGGCGTCGCGGCCCTGGAGCGGGCGGGGCTGGCGTAGGTCCTCAGGCGCAGCGGTGGGTCAGAGCCAGCCGCTGCGCTTGAAGACCCGGTGCAGGACCAGACAGAGCGTCGCCATCAGGCCGACCGCCGCCGGGTAGCCCCAGGGCTGGCGGAGCTCCCACATGTGCTCGAAGTTCATCCCGTACACGCCCGCGATCATCGTCGGCACGGCGGCCAGCGCCGCCCAGGCCGAGATCTTCCGCATGTCGTTGTTCTGCTGCACGCTCACCTGGGCGAGGTTGGCGTTCAGGATGTCCGAGAGCAGCCGGTCCAGCGCGTCCACCTGCTCGTTCACCCGGGCCAGGTGGTCGGCCACGTCCCGCAGGTAGGGGACGAGCTTCTCCGGCAGGGTCGGGACGGTGCCGGAGGCCAGCCGGAACAGCGGCTCCTGGAGCGGTCCGGTGCACTTGCGGACCGTGGTCACCTGACGCTTGAAGGCGTAGATCCGCTCGGCCAGCCCGCGGGCCGGGCCGCCGGGGGCGAACACCTCCGCCTCCAGGTCGTCCAGGTCGGTCTGCAGCGCGGCGGCCACCTCCAGGTACTGGTCCACCACCAGGTCGGCTACCGCGTAGAGCACCGCGGCGGGGCCCTGGGCGAGCAGCTCCGGCTGCTCCTCCATCGCGGCCCGCACCCCGGCCAGCGGGCTCTGGCTGCCGTGCCGGATCGTCATCGCGTAGCTGTCGCCGAGGAAGAGCATCAGCTCGCCGGTGCTGACCGAGTGCCCCTCGGAGCGGTAGGCGAGGGTCTTGAGCACGACGAACAGCGAGTCGGGGTAGCGATCGACCTTGGGGCGCTGATGCGCCGTCACGGCGTCCTCGATCGCCAGCGGGTGCAGCCCGAACTCCTCGCTGACCAGGTCGAGCTCGTCGGCGGTCGGTTCGAGCACGCCGACCCAGACGAAGGCGTCGCCCTCCCGGCGGGCCACCGCGAGCGCGTCCGAGTAGTCCTCGGGGCCCTCGCTGCGATGGCCGCCACGGTAGATGGCGCTGTCGACGATCATGGGATCCATTCTGCTGCCCGGTGACCTGAAAGGGCACCATACCCAGCGGCCGCGCCGGGCGGAGGTCGTAGGCTGACCTCATGCCGACCTTGCTGCTCGTCCGCCACGGCCGTTCCACCGCCAACACGGCCGGGGTGCTCGCCGGTTGGACACCGGACGTCCACCTCGACGACACCGGCCGGGCCCAGGCGGCCGGGCTGGCCGAACGGCTGGCGGGCATTCCGCTGGTGCAGGCGGTGAGCAGCCCGCTGGAGCGCTGCGCCGAGACGCTGGCGCCGCTGCTGGCGGGCCGCCCCGAGCTCGGCCCGGCCGCGCGCGACGAGCGGCTCGGCGAGTGCCACTACGGGGAGTGGACCGGCCGGCCGCTGGCCGAGCTGGCGACGGAGCCGCTCTGGCGGACCGTGCAGGACCACGCGGCGGCCGCCGCCTTCCCCGGCGGCGAGTCGCTGCGGGAGCTGAGCCACCGGACGGTCACCGCCGTCCGGGAGTGGAACGAGAAGATCGCGGTCGAGCACGGCCCCGACGCGGTCTGGGTGGCCTGCTCGCACGGCGACGTGATCAAGGCGGTGGTGGCCGACGCGCTCGGCCTGCACCTGGACCACTTCCAGCGGATCTCGGTCGAGCCCTGCTCGGTCACCGCGATCCGCTACACCCCGCACCGGCCGTTCGTGCTGCGGGTCGGCGACACCGGCAGCCTGGCCTCGCTGGCGCCCCGCCCGTCCCCGGCGGCGGCCGAGGGCGACGCGGTGGTCGGCGGCGACACCGGCACCCGGTGAGCCGGGACGGCCGGTCCGGGGCGGGGTCCCCGCAGCCGGCTCCGGCCGTCCGACCAGCAGGACCGACGCCCCAACTGGGCCGCACAGGCCGTAGGGTGACCGGTGAGACCACGATCGACCAGAACCCGGAGCGAGAGAGTGCCCCGTCAGGTCCACTTCTATGACCAGCCCGAGCGGTTCGTCGCCGGCACCGTCGGCCAGCCCGGTGCCCGGGCGTTCTACCTGCAGGCCAGCGCACGCGGCCGGATCACCTCGGTGCTGCTGGAGAAGGCCCAGGTGGCGGCCCTCGCCGAGCGGGTCGAACAGGTGCTGGACGAGGCGCTGCGGCGCAGCGACGGCGAGGCGGACATCCCCGCCGTCGCCCCGGCCGAGCTGATCGACACCGCGCCGCTGGACCTCCCGCTGGAGGAGGAGTTCCGGGTCGGCACGATGGCGCTGGCCTGGGACGGCACCGACGAGCGGCTGGTGGTCGAGGCGCAGGCGGTGACCGAGGCCGAGGAGGAGGGCGAGGATTCCACCGCCGCCTTCGAGGACGAGGAGAACGGGCCCGACCTGCTCCGGGTCCGGCTGAGCGGCGCGATGGCCCGGGTCTTCGCCAAGCGGGCCCTCGACCTGGTCGCGGCCGGCCGCAAGCCCTGCCCGTTCTGCAACCTGCCGCTCGACCCCGAGGGCCACCTCTGCCCCCGCGCGAACGGGTACCGACGCTGAACGCGGAGACCGTCCCGGTCGCGGACCCGGTGGCGAGCGCCGCGCTGGCCGCCGATCCGGCGACCGCGCTGGCCCTGCTGCGCACCGGCGAGCTCGCCGTGCACGGCCGGATCACCACGGCCTCGAACGGGGTGCTCTACTGCACCGTCACGCTGGACGGCCGGACGGCGCCGTGCGTCTACAAGCCGGTGGCCGGGGAGCGCCCGCTCTGGGACTACCCCGACGGCACGCTGGCCGGGCGCGAGGTCGCGGCGTACCTGGTCTCGGCCGCCACCGGCTGGGCGCTGATCCCGCCCACCGTGCTGCGGGACGGCCCGCACGGCCCCGGCATGGTGCAGCTCTGGGTGGAGCCGGACGAGGCCGCCGAGGACCTGATCGACCTGCAGGACCCGGCCGGCCCCGAGCCGGGCTGGCTGCCGATCGTCCTGGCCGACGTCGGCGGCGGCCGCAGCGCGCTGCTGGTGCACCGGGACGACCCGCGGCTGCGCCGACTGGCGGTACTCGACGCGGTGCTGAACAACTCGGACCGCAAGGGCGGCCACTGGATCGCCGCCGCCGACGGCCGGCTGTACGGCATCGACCACGGCGTGACCTTCGCGGAGCCCGCCAAACTCCGTACGCTGCTCTGGGGTTGGGCCGGTGAACCGCTCCCGCCCGAGGCCCCGGAGGTGCTCGCCGCGCTGGCCGAGGACCTCGGGGGCGCGCTGGGGGAGAGCCTGCGCCCCCATCTCACCTCCACCGAGCTGGCCGCCGTCCGGGCCCGGGTCACCGATCTCCGGGACACCGGCAGGCACCCGCTGCCCGCCCCTGACTGGCCGTCGATTCCCTGGCCGCCGGTCTGAGCCCCGCCGTCGGGCCGAGGCGATCAGGAGTGGTCGGAAACTCATTCCAGCCGATCTCGGCTACTGGTTAGCCTTTCAAATGATCGCAAGGTTAGAGTCGGAGCCATGCATTCCTGGCCCGCCTCCGAGGTACCCGCCCTGCCTGGTCAGGGGCTTCCCCTCCGAATCCACGACACCGCCACGGGCAGCGTCCGGGAGGTCGTCCCGCAGGGCCCCACCGCCCGCCTGTACGTCTGCGGGATCACCCCCTACGACGCCACCCACCTGGGTCACGCCGCCACCTACAACACCTTCGACCTGGTGCAGCGGGTCTGGAAGGACGCCGGTCACGACGTCCTCTACGTCCAGAACGTGACCGACGTGGACGACCCGCTGCTCGAGCGCGCGGTCGCCACCGGCCAGGACTGGACGGTGCTGGCCGAGCGCGAGACCGCGCTGTTCCGGGAGGACATGACCGCGCTGCGGATGCTCCCCCCGGCGCACTACATCGGCGCCGTCGAGTCGATCCCGTGGATCGTCCCGCTGGTGAAGAAGCTGCTGGCCACCGGCGCCGCCTACGAGCTGGACGGCGACATCTACTTCTCGGTCGAGTCCGACCCGCACTTCGGCGAGGTCTCCGGGCTGACCCGGGAGGAGATGCTGCCGGTCTTCGGCGAGCGCGGCGGCGACCCGGACCGGCCCGGCAAGAAGCACCCGCTGGACGCCCTGCTCTGGCTGGCCGCCCGGCCGAACGAGCCCGCCTGGGACACCGAGCTCGGCCACGGCCGGCCCGGCTGGCACATCGAGTGCGTGGCGATCGCGCTGGAGTACCTGGGGATGTCGTTCGACATCCAGGGCGGCGGCAGCGACCTGTCCTTCCCGCACCACGAGATGGGCGCCGCGCACGCCCAGGTGGCCGTCGGCGGCCACCCCTACGCCCGGGCCTACGTGCACGCCGGGATGGTCGCGCTGGACGGGCAGAAGATGTCCAAGTCGCGCGGCAACCTGGTCTTCGTCTCGGCGCTGCGCCGGGACGGCGTGGACCCGGCCGCGATCCGGCTCGCCCTGCTCGCGCACCACTACCGCAGCGACTGGGAGTGGACCAAGGACGACCTGGCGCTCGCGCTGGAGCGGCTGGACCGCTGGCGCGCGGCCGTCTCGCGGCCCGACGGCCCGTCGGCGGACGCCCTGCTGACCGAGGTCCGGGCGGCGCTGGCGAACGACCTGGACGCCCCCGCCGCGCTCGCCGCGGTGGACCGCTGGGCCGAGCGGCAGACCGCCGAGGGCGGCACCGAGCTCGGTGCGCCCGGCCTGGTCTCGCGCACGGTCGACGCCCTGCTGGGTGTCGCGCTGTAGGCACCGGCCGAACGGGTGAGGGGGCGTCAGCGACCGCTGACGCCCCCTCACCCGTTCAGGGGCTCAGCTCTCCGGCTCGTCCGGCGGGTTGTCCGTCCGCGGTTCCGGGTCGGCCGGCCGTTCGGCGGTGGCGTGGCCGGAGACCGGCTTCTCACCGGTCGGCCCCAGGTTGTCCCGGCGGCGCAGGTAGCGCTCGAACTCGCGGGCGATCGCGTCGCCGGAGGCCTCCGGCAGCTCGGCGGTGTCCTGCGCCTCCTCCAGCTGCTGGACGTACTCGGCGACCTCGCTGTCCTCGGCGGCCAGCTGGTCGACCCCGATCTGCCAGGCCCGGGCGTCCTCGGTCAGCTCGCCCGGCGGGATGCGCAGGTCGAGCAGGTCCTCCAGCTTGTTGATCAGCGCCAGCGAGGCCTTCGGGTTCGGCGGCTGGGCCACGTAGTGCGGCACGGCCGCCCAGAGCGTCACGGCCGGCACCCCGGCGTGCGCGCACGCCTCCTGGAGCACCCCGACGATCCCGGTGGGGCCCTCGTACCGGCTCTCCTCCAGGTCGAGCGTCCTGGCCAGGTCGGCGTCCGAGGTGACCCCGCTGACCGGCACCGGCCTGCTGTGCGGCGCGTCACCCAGCAGGGCGCCCAGGATGACCACCAGCTCGACGCCCAACTCGTGCGCGAAACCGAGCAGTTCGTTGCAGTACGAGCGCCAGCGCATGCTCGGCTCGATGCCCCGGACCAGCACCAGGTCGCGCGGCTTCGGCTCGGTCACCCGGACCACCGACAGCCGGGTGGTCGGCCAGGTGATCCGGCGTACCCCGCCGTCCAGCCAGACCGTGGGCCGGTTGACCTGGAAGTCGTAGTAGTCCTCGGCGTCGAGGGCGGCGAAGACCTTGCCGCCCCAGGTCTCGTCCAGATGTCCCACGGCCGCCGAGGCGGCGTCTCCCGCGTCGTTCCAGCCCTCGAACGCGCAGACCATCACCGGGTCGATCAACTCGGGAACATCTTCCAGCTCGATCACCCAGCGTCTCCCTCCGGACCTGACTCCGCATGGAACGGTCCGTTCCATGGTCCCTACCTGCCCAGCCTACGAGCTTTGATGCCTCGGCCCGGGGAGGGTCGGGAAGCGTCGAGCCTATCCCGGCGGGGCGACCGAAACACAGTCGATTGTCGCGGTCTACTGGACAGGTGTCCATTAATGATGGACAGTTGTCCAGGAAGAGCCGAGGGCCCGTGCGGGCCGGTGCGAAGGAGTGAGACCCATGCAGATCGTCGCGAACGTCCTGGTCGGCCTGGTGGCCGCGTTGCACGCCTGGATCCTGGTGCTGGAGATGTTCCTCTGGGAGGGCGCGCCGGGGCGCAAGCTCTCCGGCTTCGACGCCGCGACGGCCAGGCTGACCGCGCCGCTGGCGGCCAACCAGGGCCTCTACAACGGGTTCCTGGCGGCCGGCCTGGTCTGGGGCCTGATCGCGGGTGACCCGACCGGCTACCGGGTGCAGGTGTTCTTCCTGAGCTGCGTGGTGGTCGCCGGGCTGTACGGGGCCGCCACCGCCAACCGGCGGATCCTGTTCGCCCAGGCGCTGCCCGGGGCGCTCGCGCTGGCCGCGGTGCTGGTGGCCGGGTGACCGGCGCGGACGGCGCGGGTGGGGCCGGTGGGACGGGCGTGGGCGGGGCCGGCGCCGACCCGCGCGCCGAGCGGACCAGGGCGCGGCTGCGCGCCGCCCTGCTGGCCGAGTGCGCCGAGCGGCCGCTGGCCGAGCTCGGGGTCGCGGCGCTGACCCGGCGGGCCGAGGTCGGCCGGGCCACCTTCTACGTGCACTACCCCGACCTGCAGGCGCTCGCGGTGGACGCCTGCGCGGAGGTGGTCCGGGACGGGGTGGCGGCGCTGCACGCCTGGCGCGGGGTGCCCGACCCGGCCGTGCCGCCGCCCGCGCTGGCCGGGTTCCTCACCGTGCTCTGCGGGCACGCGGCGCTCTACCGGGCGCTGCTGACCCCCGAGGGCGGGGGGCCGCTGGGCGAGCTGATGCACCGTGAACTGCGCGAGTACAGCCGACGGGAGCGCGAACTGGCCGGTGCGCCGCACGCCGCCCTGGTCGCCACGGCGGTGGCCGCCACCTTCACCGGGCTGCTCGCGGACTGGCTGCACGGCGGGATCACCGGGACGCCCGAGGAGCTGGCCGCCCGGAGCTGGCGGCTGCTGATCGCGCTGCACCGGACCCCGCTCGACCCGGCCTGACCAGGGCGGGGAGACCCTGACAGATGTCAGGTACCGAGGGGTTCCGCCCGGTGGTTCGCTGAGTCTCGGCGCGGGAGAGTCCGCGCCGGGACCAGTTAGGAGAGCCCTCATGTTCGGTGTACGCAGGCTGGCCATGGCCGGTGCCGCGATCGCGCTCGGTGTCGCCTCCCTCGGGGCCACCGCCGTCAGCGCGGATGCGGCGAGCGGTTGCTACGGGATCGGCGGCGGCAAGTACAACTGCCACGTCTGGAAGACCGCCCCGACCTTCTGGGAGCACAACGTCCGGGCCGGCACGCTGAATGCCGGCACCAACTACTTCTACTGCCAGGCGGTCGGCACCACCATGTCCGACGGTCCGTACTACAACAAGTGGTACGCCAAGACCGACGACGACAGTGGCAACAAGGGCGTCTGGGTCAACGTCATCTACCTCTCCGGCGGCGGGAACGACCAGCCCGTGCCGGGGCTGCCCACCTGCTGACGCCCCGTCATCCGCCGTACTGCGCCAGGTAGCGCAGTACCAGGTCGACATGGGGCCGGACGCGCTCGGGGACACCCCCGGCGTCGGCCACCGTCTTGTCGCTGGTCCGGTAGCCGGCGGCGACCAGTGCCCGCAGGTCGCCGCCGGTGCCCCGGCGCTTGAGCTGCTGGTCCAGCCAGCAGACGTAGTTGCCCATGGTGACGATGGCGTCCGGGGCCGACATGTAGTCCTTCCGGCCGTCACCGTCGCCGTCCTGCGCCCAGGCCTTGAAGACCGAGGGCGTCCACATCGCGATGCCGTACTCCTCGGTCGCCGGGCGGGCGGCGGTGGGGTCGAAGCCGCTCTCCGCCTTGAGCATGGCGGCGATCAGGGCCGGGCTGATCTCCGGTTCGGGGCAGGCCCGGGCGGCCCGGAGGATCGGCTCGCGCAGGGCGGCGGGCACGTCGGCGTCGGCCGGCAGGGCACCGGCCACCGGGGGAGGCGGTGGCAGCGGCGTCCGCCCGGGCAGGCCCGCCCAGCCCGCCGGGGCCGCGGCCAGCAGTGCCAGCAGGATCAGCCGGGCGATCCGGCGCCTTCGTCGAGGGGGTGGCGTGTGCAGAGCTCGCAGTCTGGCCATCAGTCGGCCCGCGTCAGGCCGTGCCGCCTGGTCCACCGCCAGGCAGTCGGCGATCAACGCCCGCCACCCGGGTGGCAGGCGTTCGTCCAGCCGCAAGGGCGTCACCCCGCGCGCGTACGCCTGCGCGGCCAGTCCCCGGGCCCGTGCGGTCGCGCCGAGGAAGGGGTGCAGGCCACCGCTGAGCACCTGATGGGCCAGCACCCCGAAGGCCCAGACATCGGCTCCCGGCCGGAGTTGCACGCCCCGGGGCCCCGAGCGCTGGGACCACCACTCCGGCGGCACGTGGTCCAGCGAGCCGAGCGGCGGGACGTAGGCGTGGGTGCCCTCCAGTTCGGTGGTCAGCCCGAAGTCCGCCAGCCGGACGCTGCCGTCGGCCATCAGCAGCACGTTGCCCGGCTTCAGGTCACCGTGCACCCAGCCCTTGGCGTGCATGTGGGCCAGTCCGGTGCACAGTTCGGTCAGCAGCGGCCCGGCCCGGGGGAGCGGGCGGCCGGGCTCGGCGTCCTGGAGCAGCTGGTGCAGGCTCTGCTCGGCGCGTTCCATCACCAGTGCGACGGCGCCGTCCAGCGCCTGCCGCTCCGGATCCCGGACGGTGACCACCGCCAGGGTCCGGATCAGCTGCGGGTGGTCGGCCCGGCGGCTGAACCGGATCTCACGCCGGGTCAGCTCCGCCAGGGTCCGGCGCTGCCCGGGGGCGAGCCGTCCGGGCGGCAGGAACTTCACCGCCACCGGGCTCCCGTCGGCCTCGCTGCGCGCCGCGTACACCCGGCCCCAGGCGCCTGCCCCGATCGGGCCGGTGATCCGGTAGCCGGCCACCAGATAGCCGGTCGGCACGTCGGTCGGCTCCATCGGCACCGGGGCTCAGCACCCGCGCGGAGCCGGGGCGGGCGACGGCCTCGGCGCGACGACCGGCGCGGGCAGCAGCACGAGGTGCTCCTCGCGGACCAGGTCGAAGCGCAGGGCCAGCGAGACCAGCTCCTCCCGCTTGCGGCCGGTCCGCCCGCCGTCCTCGCACTCCCGCAGCCGGAGCTTGGTGTCGGCCAGGTAGTCGATGTGGTAGTTGACGGCGGATCGGGTCAGCGCCCGGCAGCCCGGGAGCCGGCCCAGCCGCTCCAGCACGTCGTTCACCCCCGGCACCGCGGCGGCCGAGGGGTCGCGCAGCCGGGGCTCGCAGAGCGCCAGCAGGACCAGGAAGTACTTGGCCGTCGGATCCAGCGCGAACGGGCTCACCGTGAGGTCACCGCCCTTGTGGTCCGGCAGCCCGTCCAGGTAGGCGTGCTGCGGCGCGAAGACCTTGAAGTCGCTCGACCCGTCGACCGACGGCAGCACCACCCGGGCGAACTCGAACGGCACCGGTGCGCCCAGCCGCCCGGGGGCCACCTTGACGTGCTCACCGGCCCCCTCCAGGTTCTCCACCACGTAGGTCGCGCCGGAGCTGAAGTTGGACAGCCGCCAGTAGTCCTCGGCCGCCGTCACCTCGCCCGCCCGGCGGGAGACCCCCTGGTCGGCCAGCTCGATGGCGACCGGACAGTCCGGCGCGCCCCGGCCGAAGTCCGCCTGCTCACCGGGCCCCATCCGGAGCAGCCGGGGCCGCTCACCGGGTGCCTCGCCCCGGCGCGGCGGCAGTTGGACGATGACGGTGTCCATCGGGGCTCCTCCGGCCGGCGGCGGTCGTGCGCGAACCATGCTAGACGCTCCGTGGTCGGCTGGTCACCATCCGTACGGGTGGCCGCCGTTCGGCCGAGTCGGGTCGGATCACCGCCGCTCGACGTCACCCCGCTGCTGCCGCCGCCGCAGGTCCGGCCGGCCCCGGCGTCAGCTCCAACCGGCCCGGTAGGCCGCCCAGTCGGCCGGGGTGGCGGTGAAGTCGACGTACAGCGCCAGGCCGAAGTTCGGCCGCCCCGGCGCCGTCCGGTCGAGCCCGAGCCGGGCACCCCGGACGGCGGCGGCCACCGTCTCGGCCGAGCCCCGGTGCCCGAAGGTGTCGTCCTGGTAGGCGGGCAGTCCCATCAGCAGGTCCACCTGAGGAGGCGTCACCTCCAGCGCCAGCGTGGTCTGCTGCGCCACGTACCCGCCGTACAGCGGCTGCACGGGCATCCCCGTGTCGTACGACATCACCGCCAGCTGCTCGACCCGCCGGGCCACCTCGGCGAAGTACGCCTGCGACCACCACTTGCCGTGGTCGAAGACGGTGGCGGAGAGCGCGTGCAAGCCCGGCAGCGGGTCGATCTGCGGGGTCGCCACCGAGAGCGGCACGCCCCGCGCGGCGGTCAGCGCGTGCGCCTGGTCGAGCAGGGCCAGGAAGCCGGCCGAGCCGGAGCGGATCGGCTCCAGGTCGTAGTGCACCCCGTCGAAGCCGAGGTCCAGCACCTGCCCGCTCGCCGCGGTGATCCGGTCGCGGACGGTGCGGTCGGCCAGCTCCAGGCCGTCCTTCTCCGGCCGCACCACGTCGCCCAGCCAGGCCTGCACCCGCAGCCCGGGCAGTTCCCGGCGCACCTCGGCGAGGAACTGACGGGCCCTCGGGTAGCGGTCCGTGGGCAGCGAGCCGTCGTGCTCCAGCGGCCCGGTGTGCACGTACAGGTCGCGCACGCCCGTCCCGGCCAGCAGCCGCGTCAACGCGGCGACATCCGCCTCCCCCTTCCGTCCGTCCACCCAGGCGTGCCCCAGCCAGAGCGCGTCCCGGCCCCTGGTCCTGGCCTGGTCGGAGGGGTCGCCGGAGTACTCCCGGCTCAGCGCGAGGGCGGCCCCGGCCACCGGGAGCAGCGCCAGCAGCAGGGCCAGCAGGCCGCTCACCCCGGCCCGCTGCCACCACGACCAGCCCCGCCAGATCCGGCCGATCCGCTTGATCATCCGTCCTCCCTGTGGGCGGAAGACGCTCAGGATGCGAAACGGGTTCCCGACCTGGGCGTTCGGCCCGTTACCCTGACCGCGTGCGTCCCGTACACGGACGGGACGCATAGCCGACAGCCGTCGCACCCAGGGAGCAGCCCCATGGCCACAGCCGTCCCCGCATCCACACTCACCATCGCCGCCGCGCAGCAGCGCGCGAACGCGCTGCGCGAAGCCCTCGCCACCCGGGTGGTGGTGGCCGACGGCGCGATGGGCACCATGCTCCAGGCGCAGGACCCGTCGATGGAGGACTTCGAGCAGCTCGAGGGCTGCAACGAGGTGCTGAACCTGACCCGCCCGGACATCGTGCGCGCCGTGCACGACGCCTACTTCGCGGTCGGCGTGGACTGCGTGGAGACCAACACCTTCGGCGCCAACCACGCGGCACTGGCCGAGTACGACATCCCGGAGCGGGTGCACGAGCTCTCCGAGGCCGGTGCCCGGGTGGCCCGCGAGGCCGCCGACACCTTCACCGCGCAGGACGGCCGGATCCGCTGGGTGCTCGGTTCGATCGGCCCCGGCACCAAGCTGCCGACGCTCGGCCACGCCCCGTACGAGCTGCTCCGGGGCGGCTTCCAGAAGAACGCCGCCGGTCTGATCGCGGGCGGCGCCGACGCGCTGCTGGTGGAGACCAGCCAGGACCTGCTGCAGACCAAGGCCGCCATCCTCGGCTCCAAGCGCGCGCTGGCCGAGGCCGGTCTCGACCTGCCGGTGCTGGTCCAGGTGACGGTGGAGACCACCGGCACCATGCTGCTCGGTTCGGAGATCGGCGCCGCGCTGACCGCGCTGGAGCCGCTCGGCGTCGACTACATCGGCCTGAACTGCGCGACCGGCCCGGCCGAGATGAGCGAGCACCTGCGCTACCTGGCCAAGAACGCGAAGATCGGCCTGTCCTGCATGCCGAACGCGGGCCTCCCGGTGCTCGGCAAGGACGGCGCGCACTACCCGCTCAGCCCGGTCGAGCTGGCCGACGCGCACGACACCTTCACCCGCGAGTACGGCCTGGCGCTGGTCGGTGGCTGCTGCGGTACCACCCCCGAGCACCTGCGGGCGGTGGTCGAGCGGGTGCAGGGCCGTCCGGTGACCGCCCGCGACCCGCGTCCCGAGCCGGCCGCCGCCTCGCTCTACCAGCCGGTGACGTTCCGTCAGGACACGTCCTACCTGGCGATCGGCGAGCGCACCAACGCCAACGGCTCGAAGAAGTTCCGCGACTCGATGCTGGCCGGCGACTGGCAGGCCTGCGTGGAGATCGCCCGGGAGCAGATCCGGGACGGCTCCCACCTGCTCGACCTGTGCGTGGACTACGTCGGCCGCGACGGCGTCGCGGACATGAAGGAGATCGCGGGCCGGCTGGCCACCGCCTCCACCCTGCCGATCGTGCTGGACTCCACCGAGCCGGAGGTGCTGCGGGCCGGCCTGGAGGCCCTCGGTGGCCGCGCGGTGCTCAACTCGGTCAACTACGAGGACGGCGACGGCCCGGACACCCGGTTCGGCCGGATCGCGAGCCTGGCCCGGGAGCACGGCGCCGGCCTGATCGCGCTGACCATCGACGAGGAGGGCCAGGCCCGCACCGCCGACGCCAAGGTCGCCATCGCCGAGCGCCTGATCACCCAGCTCACCACCGAGTACGGGGTGGACGAGGGCTCGATCCTGGTGGACTGCCTGGCCTTCACCCTGGGCACCGGCCAGGAGGAGTCCCGCCGGGACGGCATCGAGACCATCGAGGCGATCCGGGAGCTGAAGCGCCGTCACCCCGACGTGCAGACCACCCTGGGCCTGTCCAACATCTCCTTCGGCCTCAGCCCGGCCGCCCGACAGGTCATCAACTCGGTGTTCCTGAACGAGTGCGTCGAGGCCGGTCTCGACTCGGCGATCGTGCACGCCTCCAAGATCCTCCCGATGGCCCGGATCCCGGACGAGCAGCGCGCGGTCGCGCTCGACCTGGTCTACGACCGCCGCCGCCCGGCCACCGACACCGAGGAGAGCTACGACCCGCTGCAGAGGCTGCTCCAGCTCTTCGAGGGCGTCAGCATGGCCAGCTCCGCCGCCTCCAAGGCCGAGGAGCTGGCGGCGCTGCCGCTGGAGGAGCGACTGCAGCGGCGGATCATCGACGGCGAGCGCAAGGGCCTGGAAGCCGACCTGGACGAGGCACTGGCGGAGCGTCCGGCCCTGGAGATCGTCAACTCCACGCTGCTGGCGGGCATGAAGGTGGTCGGCGAGCTGTTCGGCTCCGGCCAGATGCAGCTGCCGTTCGTGCTGCAGTCCGCCGAGGTGATGAAGACCGCGGTGGCGCACCTGGAGCCGCACATGGAGAAGTCCGACGACGAGGGCAAGGGCACCATCGTGCTGGCCACCGTCAAGGGCGACGTCCACGACATCGGCAAGAACCTGGTGGACATCATCCTGTCCAACAACGGCTACACGGTCGTCAACCTCGGCATCAAGCAGCCGGTCTCCGCGATCCTGGACGCCGCCCAGGAGCACCGGGCCGACGTGATCGGGATGTCCGGCCTGCTGGTGAAGTCCACCGTCATCATGAAGGAGAACCTCCAGGAGCTGAACCAGCGTCAGCTCGCCGCCGACTACCCGGTCATCCTCGGCGGTGCCGCCCTCACCCGGGCCTACGTCGAGCAGGACCTGCACGAGATCTACGAGGGCGAGGTCCGCTACGCCCGGGACGCGTTCGAGGGCCTGCGCCTGATGGACGCGCTGATCGCGGTCAAGCGCGGCGTCCCCGGGGCGGTGCTGCCGGAGCTCAAGCAGCGCCGGCACGCCCGGGTCGAGGTGGAGGAGGTCGAGGAGGTCAACCTCGGGCAGATCCGCTCCGACGTCTCGGTGGACAACCGGGTGCCCGCGCCGCCGTTCTGGGGCGACCGGATCGTCAAGGGCATCCCGTTCGCCGACTACTCCTCCTGGCTGGACGAGGACGCGCTGTTCAAGGGCCAGTGGGGCCTGAAGGCGGCGCGCACCGGCGGTCCGTCCTACGAGGAGCTGGTGGAGACCGAGGGCCGCCCCCGGCTGCGGATGTGGCTGGACCGCCTGCAGACCGAGGGCTGGCTGGAGGCCGCCGTGGTCTACGGCTACTACCCGGCCGCCTCCAAGGGCGACGACCTGCTGGTCTACAACCAGGACGGCTCCGAGCGGACCAGGTTCACCTTCCCCCGCCAGCGTCGCGGCCGCCGCCTCTGCCTGGCCGACTTCTTCCGTCCGGAGGAGAGCGGCCAGAAGGACGTGCTCGGCCTGCAGGTGGTCACCATGGGCAACCGGATCTCCGAGGCGGCCAACGAGCTGTTCGCCGCCGACGCCTACCGGGACTACCTGGAGCTGCACGGCCTGTCGGTCCAACTCGCCGAGGCGCTGGCCGAGTTCTGGCACGCCCGGGTCCGGTTCGAGCTGGGCTTCGGCGACGAGGACCCGCAGGACGTCAAGGACATGTTCGCGCTGAAGTACCGCGGCGCCCGCTTCTCGCTCGGCTACGGCGCCTGCCCGGAGCTGGAGGACCGGGCCAAGATCGCCGAGCTGCTGCAGCCGGAGCGGATCGGCGTGGTGCTCTCCGAGGAGTTCCAGCTGCACCCGGAGCAGTCCACCGACGCGATCGTGATCCACCACCCCGAGGCGAAGTACTTCAACGCGCGCTGACGGCGCGGGGTGGGCGCCGGGCGGGTGCCGGGTGGGCCGTCGGGGTGACCGGCCCACCCGGCGTCCGCCCCGGCCCGCCCGCGCCCCTTCAACAGTGGGTAACCGAAAGGCCGCGCTCCGTTCGCTCCGAACCAGGTCGCGGGGCGTATCCTGGATCACCCTGAACGGGCCGGTCCGCTCACCAGCGGGTCGGCCTGTGTCATCCCCGGGGACGGCCGGACGGAAGGACGCCCACCATGACCACCATCTCCACCGCCACCACCCAGAGGCTCGACCACGTGGACGGCGACGGCCTCCAGGCCGTGCTGCTGGACATGGACGGCACCCTGGTCGACACCGAGGACTTCTGGTGGCAGTCGGAGGTCTCGCTCTTCGCCGAGCTGGGCTACCAGCTGAACGAGGCGGACCGCGCGCACGTGGTCGGCGGCCCGATGAGCCGGGTGCTGGACTACCTGATCGCGACCACGGGCGTCGGGCTCAGCCAGGCCGAGCTGACGGTGCTGATCAACCAGCGCTTCGTCGACCTGCTGGCCGGTGGCGTCCCGCTGATGCCCGGGGCCGAGCGCCTGCTCAACACCCTTGCCGCGCACGGCATCCCGGCCGCGCTGGTGTCCGCCTCGCACCGGCACATCATCGACATCGTGCTGGACAGCCTGGGCCGGCACCACTTCGCCTTCTCGGTCGCGGGCGACGAGGTGGCCCGCACCAAGCCGCACCCCGACCCGTACCTGGCCGCGGTGGCCCGGTTCGGCGCCGAGCCCGGCCGCTGCGTGGTGGTCGAGGACGCCCCGACCGGGGTGCAGGCGGGCCTGGCGGCCGGCTGCCCGGTGATCGCGGTGCCGTCGGTGGCCCCGATCGAGCCCGGCCCCGGCCGCACCGTGCTGCGCTCGCTGGAGCAGCTCGACCTGGAGTTGCTGCGCGCGGTGGTGGCCGCCCGGGTCTGAGCCCGTGCCACCCCGGGTCCGCCCCGGTCCGTCCGCGCCGGAAGGTCACGATTCGGGTGTGACCTTGCTCTCGCGACCGCTGCCCGCCGTCACTGACCGGAGACGGCGGGCAGCGGTCGGTTCGGGAGAAAACGGGCATTGCCTGACAACTCGTCACCTTCACGGCTGCTGACGCTCCGTCACCACGGGGCGGGGCGTTTCGACCGGTGATATCCGCGTGTGTTCGATATGGCACGCTACATCCGATCAGATCCGACCACAGACGCCCGCCACACCCGCGCGGGCGCCCGACGGCAGCCACCGGTTCCACAGCCGGTCAGCCCGCAGAAGGAACGTGTTTGCGCATGACTTCAGCCAACCGACTGGCCGTGCTGGCATGCGCCACCCTGGTCGCCACCACCGCCGCGGGCTGCGCCTCCGCCAAGAAGGTGGTCACCGGCGGTGACGACAAGGGCGCCATCACGATGGGGACGTCCAACGTCACCAAGGTGCTGGATCCGGCCGGTGCGTACGACGCCGGTTCCTGGCTGGTCCTCAACAACACCTTCCAGTCGCTGCTGAAGTTCCCCGCCGGGGCCACCAGCCCGCTGCCCGACGCCGCCGAGTCCTGTGCCTTCACCGGGGCCGACGCCACGGTCTACAAGTGCGTCATCCGCGGTGGCCTGAAGTTCTCCAACGGTCACCCGCTGACCGCCGAGGACGTGGTCTTCTCGATCCAGCGGATGCAGAAGATCAACGACGAGAACGGCCCCTCCAACCTGCTGTCGACCGTCAAGTCGGTCGAGGCCAAGGGCAGCGAGGTGACCATCCAGCTGAACACCCCGGACGCGGTGCTGCCGGCCAAGCTCGCCTCGGCGGCCGGCTCGATCGTCGACCACCAGGTCTTCCCGGCCGACGCGCTGCTCGCCAACGACAAGCTGGTCGGCTCAGGGCCGTACAAGATCGACTCGATCGAGGCCAAGGGCGACGGCGCTCCGCGCAAGATCTCGCTCACCGCCAACGGCGAGTACCACGGCGACGCGAAGCTGCAGAACAACAAGTTCGTGCTGCGCTACTTCGACGAGCCCGCCCAGCTCAAGAGCGCGCTGGAGCAGGGCGACATCGACCTGGCCGACAACGGTCTGGACCCGGACACCGCCGCCAAGCTGAAGGACGACCAGCTGGCCGGCACCGGCAAGATCAAGGTGGCCGAGGGGGAGAGCGCCGAGGCCCGCTACCTGGTGTTCAACACCAAGGACGCGCTGACCGGCAACCCGGCCGTCCGCCAGGCGGTGGCGCAGCTGGTGGACCGCAAGGTGCTGGCCCGCGACGTCTACGCGCGCACCGTGCAGCCGCTCTACTCGATCGTCCCGGCCGGGATCAACGGGCACAACACCGCCTACTTCGACCACTACGGCGAGCCGGACGTGGCCAAGGCGAAGAAGCTGCTCACCGCCGGCAAGGTGGCCACCCCGGTCAAGCTCAGCCTGACCTGGTCCCGGGCCCGCGCCGGTGAGGCGGAGGCGAAGGAGCTGAAGAAGCAGCTGGACGCCAGCGGCCTGTTCCAGGTGACGGTCCAGCAGGAGCCGGACTGGACCGCCTACCAGCAGGGCTGGACCGACGGCAAGTACCAGGCGTACGTGGTCGGCTGGACCCCGGACTACGCGGACGCGGACAACTTCGTCACCCCGCTGGTGGTGGACGGCGGTGCCTTCCACAGTGGTTGGGACGACCCGCGGATCAGCCAGAAGCTGGTGCCGGAGAGCATCAAGCAGACCGACCGCACCGCCGGTGGCGCGTACGCGCAGATGCAGAACATGGTGGCCGAGGCCGCCCCGCTGGTGCCGCTGTTCCAGAACAAGGCGTTCTACGCCTCGGGCACCGACATCACCGGGGTGGACGGCACGGTGGACACCACCGGCGTGTTCCGGTTCTGGGAGATCGGCCGCGCTGCCAAGAAGTGACGTTCCGTCGCCACGCGCAAAGGGCCCGTCCCCTCGGGGACGGGCCCTTTGCGCGTGGCGCGGCTACTGCGCGCCCGGTCGGACCAGCCCGCTCTCGTACGCGTAGACCGCGGCCTGCACCCGGTCCCGCAGCTGGAGCTTGGTCAGCACGTGCCCGACGTGGGTCTTCACGGTGGTCTCGCTGACGTACAGCTCGCTCGCGACCTCCGCGTTGGAGAGCCCGCGGGCGACCAGCTTGAGCACCTCCAGCTCACGCTCCGTCAGCGCGGTGAGCGCCTGCGGCGGCGTCTCGTCGCCGGAGGGCAGCTTGGTGGCGTACATGTCCAGCAGCCGGCGGGTGATGGACGGGGCCAGCATCGCCGCGCCGTCCGCGACCACCCGGATCGCCTGCACCAGCTCCTCGGCCGGCACGTCCTTGAGCAGGAAGCCGCTGGCCCCGGCCCGGAGCGCCTCGACCACGTACTCGTCCAGGTCGAAGGTGGTCAGCACCAGCACCTTGGCCGGGCCGTCCCGGCCGGGCCCGGCGATCCGCCGGGTGGCCTCCACCCCGTCCATCCGGGGCATCCGGATGTCCATCAGCACCACGTCCGGCTGGAGCGCCCGGACCTGCTCAAGCGCCTGCTGCCCGTCCCCGGCCTCGCCGACCACCACCAGGTCGGTCTCGGCCTCCAGGATCATCCGGAAACCGGTACGCAGCAGCGGCTGGTCGTCGACCAGCAGCACTCGGATCGTCACTCGGACTCCTTGCCCGTCTGTCCCGTCACGGGACCGTCGTCAGCGCGTTCGTCGCCGCGCCCGTCTTCGTTCCGCTCGGCCGCCCGTTGCACCGGCAGCGGGTACGGCGGGGGAGTGCCCCCGAACTCGGGGCAGCTGCTCTGATGGTCGCACCAGTCGCAGAGCCGGTTCCGGGTGGCCGGGAAGTCGCCGGTGGCGACCGCCTGGCCGATGGTCTCCCAGAGCGCCGTGAGCTTCCGCTCCACCGCCAGCAGGTCGGCCTCGTCCGGGTCGTAGCTGACCACGTCCCCGCCGCCGCCCAGGTAGACCAGCTGGAGGCGCTTGGGCAGCACGCCCTTCCACCGCCAGACCACCAGGGCGTAGAACTTCATCTGGAACATCGCCTTGCCCTCGAAGTCGCGCGAGGGCGCCCGGCCGGTCTTGTAGTCGACCAGCCTGACCTCACCGCTCGGCGCGACGTCGACCCGGTCGATGTAGCCGCGCAGCAGCAGGCCCGAACCGAGCACCGTCTCCACGTAGAGCTCGCGCTCCACCGGGTGCAGCCTGGTCGGGTCCTCCAGCCGGAACCAACGGTCGATCAGCTTCTCCGCGTCGCCCAGCCAGCGGGTCAGCGCCGCGCCGTCCGGGTCCTCGGGGAACAGGCCGGCGAGCTCGGGCCGCTCACCGAGCAGCCGCTCCCACTGCGGACGGAGCAGGCCGAGGGCCCGCTCCGGGGTGCGCTCGGCGGCCGGGCTGTCGAAGAGCCGTTCGAGCACCGCGTGCACCACGGTGCCACGGGTCGCGGCCGCGCTCGGCGGCTCCGGCAGCCGGTCGATCACCCGCAGCCGGTAGAGCAGCGGGCAGGTCATGAAGTCGCCCGCCCGGCTCGGTGACAGCCCGGTCGGCGGCCGGGGGGTCCGGGGAGCAGGGACTCCCGCAGGGGCCTGCCCCCCGGCCTCGGCGTCGGTCGGGACAGCCTCGGCGGGGGCGCTGTCGGTCTGGTGCATACCCCCGACCCTATTGCCCCGCGCGGTCATCCCGCCGTCAGCCCGCTGTCACGCCCGACACAGCCCGGGTCTCGCCTCGGCAACGACGGCACTCGCCCGAGCGTTGGACGGGTAAGGAACCACGGACGGGGCGGTCGGCCGATCCACGGGGAGATCACGTAGCGTGGCGGCCAGGGTCGCGGGACCGACCGCGACAGCGGTCGGACACGGCAGCAACGGACAAAGGGGCCACGGTGAGTGAGACCAGCGGGCGGCGGGAACGGCCCGGCGGGATCCTGATGGGGCGTCCGTTCGGCGTGCCCGTCTACGTCACACCCTCCTGGTTCGTCATCGCGGCGCTGATCACCTGGATCTTCGGCGGCCAGCTCACCGAGGTGCTGCCCGAGCTCGGCGGCACCCGGTACCTGGTCTCGCTCTCCTTCGCGGTGGCGTTCTACGCCTCGGTGCTGGTGCACGAGCTGGCGCACACCGTGGTGGCGCTCCGGCTCAAGCTCAACCCGCGCCGGATCCAGCTGCACTTCTTCGGCGGCGTCTCCGAGATCGAGAAGGAGGCGGACACCCCGGCCCGGGAGTTCTGGCTGGCCTTCGTCGGCCCGCTGCTCTCGCTGGTCCTCGGCGGCGCCTTCTACCTGGCCTTCCAGGGCGTCGAGTCGTCCAGCGTGCCCGGCGTGCTGCTGGCCGGACTCTTCGTCAGCAACCTGGTGGTGGCCGCCTTCAACCTGCTGCCCGGCCTGCCGCTGGACGGCGGCCGGATCCTGCGCGCGCTGGTCTGGGCGGTCACCGGCCGCCCGATGACGGGCACCGTGGCCGCCGCCTGGATCGGCCGGGGGCTGGCCCTGGTGGTGCTGGTCGGACTGCCGATGTGGACCGCCTCCCGGGCCGGCCTGGACCGCTCCACCACGGACAGCCTGATCGACAGCGTGCTGGCCGCCGTGCTGGCGGTGATCATCTGGAACGGGGCCGGCGGCGCCCTGCGCAACGCCCGGCTCAAGGAGGCGCTGCCCGCCCTCCGGCTGACCGAACTGGCCCGGCGCAGCGTCTCGGTGACCGCCGACACCCCGCTCGGCGAGGCGCTCCGGCAGGCCAGGGAGGCGCAGGCCGGGGCCGTCGTGGTGGTGGACGGCAACGGCGAGCCGATCGGCCTGGTGAAGGAGGCGGCGGTGAACGCCGTCCCCGAGCAGCGCCGCCCCTGGGTCGCGGTCGGCGGCCTGGCCCGGGACCTCGAGCCCGGGCTCCGGCTCGGCCTGGAGCTGACCGGGGAGCAGCTGCTGACCGCGATGCGCGGCACCCCGGCCACCGAGTACCTGGTGCTCCGGCCGGACGGCACGGTGTACGGCGTGCTGACCCTGACCGACCTGGAGCGGCGGCTGAACGCGGCGGTGCGCGGGCGCTGAGCGGCCCCCGGGTGCCGGTCGGAAGATCACTTGGTCGGCGGAGCGTTCCGTTTCCCTTAGGATTGTCCGCATGTCCGAACCGACCGGTGCCACCCGCCGACGCGGGCCCTTCCAGGTCGGGGACCAGGTCCAGCTGACCGACCCCAAGGGCCGCCACTACACGTTCACGCTCCAGGCCGGGAACCAGTTCCACACCCACAAGGGTGCGTTCCCGCACGACGAGCTGATCGGCGCCCCCGAGGGCACTGTCGTGCGCACCACGGGGAACGTCCCGTATCTCGCGCTGCGCCCCCTGCTCCCCGACTACGTCCTCTCGATGCCCCGCGGGGCCGCCGTGATCTACCCCAAGGACGCGGGGCAGATCCTGGCGATGGCCGACATCTTCGCGGGCGCCCGCGTGGTCGAGGCGGGCGTCGGCTCCGGCGCGCTCTCCACGTACCTGCTGCGCGCCGTCGGTGACACCGGCCTGCTCGCCTCGTACGAGCGCCGGCAGGACTTCGCCGACATCGCCAAGGCCAACGTCGAGCGCTACTTCGGCAGCCCGCACCCGGCCTGGAAGCTGACGGTCGGTGACCTCCAGGACAACCTGGTGGAGACCGACGTCGACCGGATGATCCTCGACATGCTGGCCCCCTGGGAGTGCCTGGACGTCGCGTCCAAGGCGCTGGTCCCCGGCGGTCTGCTCTGCTGCTACGTGGCCACCACCACGCAGCTCTCGCGCACCGTCGAGGCGCTCCGCGAGCACGGCACCTTCACCGAGCCGCAGTCCTGGGAGACCATGGTCCGCACCTGGCACGTCGAGGGTCTCGCCGTCCGCCCGGACCACCGCATGATCGGCCACACCGGCTTCCTGCTGACCAGCCGCCGGCTGGCCGACGGGGTCGAGCCGCCGTTGCGTCGTCGCCGCCCCGCCAAGGGCTCCTACGGCGAGGACTACGAGAGCGGCCCCGGTGCGGCGGAGAAGTCGCTCGCCGAGCGGGCGGCCGAGCGGGCCGCCGCGGCCGCGCACACGGCGGCCAAGGAAGCCGAGTAGTACCCACGACGGTCAGCAGGGGCGCGGAGCCGGAAGGCTCCGCGCCCCTGCTTGGTCTCCCGGGCGCGGGGCGTGAAATGATGCACGCTCATGCCACCCCCACCCTGGGAGGGGACTGCCTGGTGGAACTCGCGGCCGAGACGGTGCAGATGACAGAGCAGCAGACCGGGGCCCCGGTCACCGGGGCGAGGACGAGAGTGCGGCACTGGGTGCTGGTGGCGGTGGCGACCGCCGCGGTGATCGCCGGAGCGCTGGCGGTCGACCCGGCCCAGGGCGTGGCGCGGCCGACCAGGCCGGCCGCACCGAGCGCGCTGCCGGCCGCCGCGGCCCCCGATCCCGCCCGGGCCCTGCTGCCGCTCGACTGCGGCCCGTTCCCCACCACGGTGGCGCTGAGCTTCGGGGCGGTGCTGGACGGCCGCCCGAGCACCGTGGTCGCGGCGCACTGCGCGGCCGAGAACGGCACCCCGCCGGACGGCGTCTACCTGCTGACCCCGGGTCAGGACGGCCGCCCGCAGATCTCCGCGACGCTGGTGCGGCCGACCGAGGGCCTGACCGTCACCGAGCTCAAGCTGCGCAGCGACGGCACCGTCACCGCCCGGGCCAAGGGCTACTCCAGCGACGACGTCCCGCGCTACGCCCCGGACCTGACGGTGCTGCTGTCCTGGCACCGGCAGGCCGGCGAGTGGCTCCGCAGCAGGGCCACCGAGCCGGCCGGCACGGCGTGACGCCGGGTCAGTCCGCGTCCGGGCCGTAGACCTCGACCCGGTCGGCCACCCGGCGGACGTGGATGCAGTCGCCGGGGCACTCCTTGGCCGAGTCCACCACGTCCTGAAGCAGCGTCAGCGGTACCGGGGCGGTGTCGCCGGGCTGCTGGCGCAGCTCGTCGTCGTCGCCCTTGACGTAGGCCAGGCCGTCGATGTCCAACTCGAAGACCTCGGGCGCGTACTGCACGCAGATGCCGTCCCCCGTGCACAGGTCCTGGTCGATCCAGACCTCCAGTGCGTCGCCCGCCGTGGCCTCACCGGTCACCGACATGTCCCCTGCCGTTTCCTGCCCGGTCCGGTCTATCCCGTCCTGGGGCATTCCTGCCATTCGTACACTGATCCGACCGGCTCCCCCGGTCACGATCGGATATTGACCTGCCCGACGATACATCTGGTCTGCTTTGACCGGTGCGCGGTGGGTATCTCCCTTGCAGAGGGGAAGCATCCGAGGGCGAAGATCGGACACGCCCGTTCCAACTTTCTGATCTAGGGGTTTACACCCCCCTGGTCCCAGGTAGGTTTGGGTCGTCCAGCTCCCCCAGGAGGAGGTGAGGACCGTGGCATCCCACGATGACGACTACAACCGCAGCGCCGGCCGGCCCGTACGGGGTTCCGACGAGGCTGCTCAGGTCTCGTACCTTGAGCAGGAGGTCGCCGCCCTGCGCCGCAAGCTCGCCGACTCACCGCGTAGTTCTCGGATTCTCGAGGACCGCATCGTCGAGCTCCAGACCAACCTGGCCGGTGTCACCGCCCAGAACGAACGGCTCGCCTCCACGCTCCGAGAGGCCCGCGACCAGATCGTGGCCCTCAAGGAGGAAGTCGACCGGCTCGCCCAGCCCCCGGCCGGATTCGGCACCTTCCTCAGCCAGAACGAGGACGGCACCGCCGACATCTTCACCGGTGGCCGCAAGCTGCGGGTGAACGTCAGCCCGAGCATCGACCTCGACGAACTCCGCCGTGGCCAGGAGGTGATGCTCAACGAGGCGCTCAACGTCGTGGAAGCGATGGCCTACGAGAGCATCGGTGACATCGTCACCCTCAAGGAGGTGCTGGAGGACGGCGAACGCGCGCTGGTCACCGGTCACACCGACGAGGAGCGGGTGGTCCGGCTCGCCGAACCGCTGCACGGCGTCACGCTCCGCTCCGGGGACGCCCTGCTGCTGGAGCCCCGTTCGGGCTACGTCTACGAGGTGGTCCCCAAGTCGGAGGTCGAGGACCTGGTCCTCGAGGAGGTGCCGGACATCGACTACCGGCAGATCGGCGGTCTGGGCAACCAGATCGAGCAGATCCGCGACGCGGTCGAACTCCCGTACCTGCACGCCGACCTGTTCAAGGAGTACGAGCTGCGCCCGCCCAAGGGCGTGCTGCTCTACGGCCCGCCCGGCTGCGGCAAGACGCTGATCGCCAAGGCGGTGGCCAACTCGCTCGCGAAGAAGGTCGCCGAGGTCACCGGCCGGCCGCAGGGGAAGAGCTACTTCCTGAACATCAAGGGCCCGGAGCTGCTCAACAAGTACGTCGGCGAGACCGAGCGGCAGATCCGCCTGGTCTTCCAGCGTGCCCGGGAGAAGGCCAGCGAGGGCACTCCGGTCATCGTCTTCTTCGACGAGATGGAGTCGCTGTTCCGCACCCGTGGGTCGGGCGTCAGCTCGGACGTGGAGAACACCATCGTCCCCCAGCTGCTCGCCGAGATCGACGGTGTGGAGGGCCTGGAGAACGTCATCGTGATCGGCGCCTCGAACCGCGAGGACATGATCGACCCGGCGATCCTGCGGCCCGGCCGCCTGGACGTCAAGATCAAGATCGAGCGCCCCGACGCCGAGGCCGCGAAGGACATCTTCTCCAAGTACCTCAAGGACTCGCTGCCGTTCCACCCGGACGACCTCAAGGAGCACGACGGCTCGGTCGCCGCGACCGTGCTCGGCATGATCCAGGCCGTGGTCGAGCGGATGTACACCGAGACCGAGGAGAACCGCTTCCTGGAGGTCACCTACGCCAACGGTGACAAGGAGGTCCTGTACTTCAAGGACTTCAACTCCGGCGCGATGATCCAGAACATCGTCGACCGGGCGAAGAAGATGGCCATCAAGGCCTTCCTCGACACCGGCCAGCACGGTCTGCGGGTGGCCCACCTGCTGGCCGCCTGCGTGGACGAGTTCAAGGAGAACGAGGACCTGCCGAACACCACCAACCCGGACGACTGGGCCCGGATCTCGGGCAAGAAGGGCGAGCGGATCGTCTTCATCCGGACCTTGGTCACCGGCAAGCAGGGCGCCGAGTCCGGCCGGTCGATCGACACGGTGGCCAACACGGGGCAGTACCTGTAGCACCGCTCCACCTGAAGGACCGCTCAACTCACCGTCCGGCTGCGGCGCCCACCCGCCCCGCAGCCGGACGGCGCGTCTCGGGATATTCCAGAGGAGGGCCGCATGACCGTACGGCGCGTGATGGGGATCGAGACCGAGTACGGGATCTCCGTGCCGGGCCACCCGAACGCCAACGCCATGCTCACCTCGTCCCAGATCGTCAACGCCTACGCGGCCGCGATGCACCGGGCGCGGCGGGCTCGCTGGGACTTCGAGGAGGAGAACCCGCTGCGGGACGCACGCGGCTTCGACCTGGCGCGCGACGTGGCCGACTCCAGCCAGCTGACCGACGAGGACATCGGTCTGGCCAACATCATCCTCACCAACGGCGCCCGGTTCTACGTCGACCACGCGCACCCCGAGTACAGCTCACCGGAGATCACCAACCCGCGGGACGCGGTGCTCTGGGACAAGGCCGGCGAGCGGATCATGGCCGAGGCGGCCGCCCGCGCGCTGGAGCTGCCGAACGGTCAGCGGATCAACCTGTACAAGAACAACACGGACAACAAGGGCGCCTCCTACGGCACCCACGAGAACTACCTGATGCAGCGGGCCACCCCGTTCGCGGACATCGTCCGCCACCTCACCCCGTTCTTCGTCTCCCGGCAGGTGATCACCGGCGCGGGCCGGGTCGGTCTCGGCCAGGAGGGCAACTCCGACGGCTTCCAGATCAGCCAGCGGGCGGACTACTTCGAGGTCGAGGTCGGTCTGGAGACCACCCTCAAACGGCCCATCATCAACACCCGGGACGAACCGCACGCGGACGCCGAGAAGTACCGCCGGCTGCACGTGATCATCGGGGACGCCAACCTCTCGGAGATCTCCACCTACCTCAAGCTGGGCACCACCGCGCTGGTCCTGACGATGATCGAGGACGGCTTCATCACCGCCGACCTCGCCGTCGACCAGCCGGTCCGGACCTTGCACCGGGTCTCCCACGACCCCTCGCTGAAGTACCTGGTCCAGCTCCGCGGCGGCCGTAAGCTGACCGCCGTCCAGCTCCAGCTGGAGTACTACGAGCTGGCCCGCAAGTACGTCGAGGACCGCTACGGCCAGGACGCCGACGAGCAGACCCTGGACGTGCTGGCCCGCTGGGAGGACGTGCTCGGCCGGCTGGAGAACGATCCGATGAGCCTGTCCAGGCAGCTGGACTGGATCGCCAAGAAGGAGATCCTGGAGGGCTACCGGCAGCGCGACGGCCTGGACTGGGACAGCCCCAGGCTCCAGCTGGTCGACCTCCAGTACAGCGACGTCCGCCCCGACAAGGGCCTCTACAACCGTCTGGTGGCCCGCGGCCGGTTCGAGCGGCTGCTCACCGAGGAGGACATCCTGCGGGCGGTCGGCAAGCCCCCGGAGGACACCAGGGCGTACTTCCGCGGCCGCTGTCTGGAGCAGTACGCCGACCACGTGGCGGCGGCCTCCTGGGACTCGGTGATCTTCGACCTGCCGGGCCGGGACTCGCTCCAGCGGGTGCCGACCCTGGAGCCGCTGCGCGGCACCAAGGAGCACGTCGAGGCGCTGCTGGACCGCTGTCGGACGGCCGAGGACCTGGTCCGGGTGCTGTCCGGCGGGTAACTTTTCGATCACCAAGGGTGAACATCCCGCGACGGGGAATCATCCTGACGAACGACGGACGTTGTACAGGAACCGGCGCAGATGTCGCAGCCGGTCGATAGGGTCGGACCAACCGAGCGAGCGGGGTGAGGGAAATGGCCAGCAAGGACACCGGCGGTGGTCAGCAGCGGGCGAACCGTTCCTCCGAGGAGGTCGAGGAGCAGGCCGTAGAGGCACAGGCTTCGGACGACCTCAAGGAGCGCCAGGAAAAGCTCAACGACGACGTGGACGCGGTCCTGGACGAAATCGACGACGTGCTCGAGTCGAATGCGGAGGATTTCGTCCGGCAGTTCGTCCAGAAGGGCGGCCAGTAGCCGCTCGCCAGTTCTTCCGTCGCGCGCGGCAATCCCGTCAGAAATGCACGGGGTTGCCGCGCGCAAACTTCGGACGACCTGTCAGGTGGATCACGGCCCGCAAGCGGGTAGGGTCCGGGGCAAGCGTCTAGTTGATCTACCTGGAAGGAATCGTGTGGAAGCCAACACTGGTGGCACCGGGCGTCTACCGGCTGCCTTCCTGACTCCGGGGTCCTCGTCGTTCTACGACTTCCTCGGCCAGCACTCGCCGGAGCTGCTGCCCGGCGGCCGCAAGCTGCCCGAGGGCCTGACGATCGAGGCGCCGCACGGCACCACCATCGTCGCCGCGGTCTTCGACGGCGGTGTGGTGATCGCCGGCGACCGCCGCGCCACGATGGGGAACGTGATCGCCCAGCGGGACATCGAGAAGGTGTTCCCGGCGGACGAGTACAGCGCCGTCGGCATCGCCGGTACGGCTGGCCTGGCGGTCGAGATGGTCCGGCTGTTCCAGCTGGAGCTGGAGCACTACGAGAAGATCGAGGGCACCGTGCTCTCGCTGGAGGGCAAGGCCAACCGGCTGACCACGATGATCCGGGGCAACCTCGGGATGGCCATGCAGGGCCTCGCCGTGGTGCCGCTGTTCGCCGGGTACGACCTCCGGCTGGGCCGGGGCCGGATCTTCACCTACGACGTCACCGGCGGCCGGTCCGAGGAGCGCGGCTTCGCGGCCACCGGCTCCGGCTCGGTGTTCGCCCGGGGCTCGCTGAAGAAGCTCTACCGCGCGGACCTGACGGCCGATCAGGCCGCCACCGTGGTGGTGCAGGCGCTGTACGACGCCGCCGACGACGACTCCGCCACCGGTGGCCCCGACATGGCCAGGAAGATCTTCCCGATCGTCTCGCTGATCACCGGGGACGGCTTCCGCCGGCTCACCGACGACGAGGTCTCCACGATCGCGCACTCGATCACCGACGGCCGCCTCGAGCACCCCAACGGCCCGCAGGCCCCACTCCTCTAGCCCGCCGGCTCCCAACCAGGAAGGGGACGATCGCCGGTGTCCACACCGTTCTACGTCTCGCCCCAGCAGGCCATGGCGGACCGCGCGGAGTACGCCCGCAAGGGCATCGCGCGCGGCCGCAGCGTGGTCGTGCTCACCTACGACGACGGCATCCTCTTCGTCGCCGAGAACACCTCCCGGGCGCTGCACAAGGTGTCCGAGATCTACGACCAGATCGCCTTCGCCGCGGTCGGCCGCTACAACGAGTTCGAGAACCTGCGGATCGGCGGCGTGCGCTACGCCGACCTGCGCGGGTACTCCTACGACCGGGCCGACGTGACGGCCCGTGGGCTGGCCAACGTGTACGCCCAGACGCTCGGCACGATCTTCTCCTCGGTCGGCGAGAAGCCGTACGAGGTCGAGCTGATCGTGGCCGAGGTCGGCGCCACCACCGAGGACGACCAGATCTACCGGCTCACCCCCGACGGCTCGGTGGTGGACGAGAAGAACGCGGTCGTGGTCGGCGGCAACGCCGACTCGATCGGCAACTACCTGGGCGAGAAGCACCGCGCCGGCCTGACCCTGGCCGGAGCACTGAAGCTCGCCGTGGACGGCCTCGCCAGGGACCCGAACGGCGGCTCCCCGCGGACCATGACGCCGGATCAGCTGGAGGTCGCGGTGCTCGACCGCACCCGCTTCCAGCAGCGGAAGTTCAAGCGCATCCTGGGCGGCCAGCTCGGCCGCCTGCTGAGCGGCGACGACTCCGCCGCCGCGGAGGAGCCGGACGCCTCCGAGTAGCCGGTAGCAGCGGGAGCCCGGGCCGGGCTCCCGCTCCGCCGCGGTGAGCTGATGCACCACCGGGCTCACCAAGGGTTTCGCAAGGCCTCGCGCAGAGAAGAGGAGCCCTATGGACCGCCGAATTTTCGGGATCGAGAACGAGTACGGCGTCACCTGTACGTTTCGCGGGCAGCGTCGGCTGTCCCCGGACGAGGTGGCCAGGTACCTCTTCCGCCGCGTGGTCTCCTGGGGCCGCAGCAGCAACGTCTTCCTGCGCAACGGGGCCCGGCTGTACCTGGACGTGGGCTCGCACCCCGAGTACGCCACCCCCGAGTGCGACGACGTCACCGAGCTGGTGACGCACGACAAGGCGGGCGAGCGGATCCTCGAGGGCCTGCTGGTGGACGCCGAGCGGCGGCTGCACGAGGAGGGCATCGCGGGCGACGTCTACCTGTTCAAGAACAACACCGACTCGGCCGGCAACTCCTACGGCTGCCACGAGAACTACCTGGTGGCCCGGCACGGCGAGTTCTCCCGGCTGGCCGACGTGCTGATCCCGTTCCTGGTGACCCGTCAGCTGATCTGCGGCGCGGGCAAGGTGCTGCAGACCCCGCGCGGCGCGGTCTACTGCGTCAGCCAGCGGGCCGAGCACATCTGGGAGGGCGTCAGCTCGGCGACCACCCGGTCCCGGCCGATCATCAACACCAGGGACGAGCCGCACGCGGATGCCGAGCGCTACCGCCGGCTGCACGTGATCGTCGGCGACTCCAACATGTCCGAGACCACCACCCTGCTCAAGGTCGGCGCCACCGACCTGGTGCTCCGGCTGATCGAGGCCGGCGTGGTGCTGCGCGACCTGACGCTGGAGAACCCGATCCGGGCGATCCGCGAGGTCAGCCACGACCTGACCGGCACCCACCAGGTGCGGCTCGCCAACGGGCGGGAGGCCAGCGCGCTGGACATCCAGGAGGAGTACTACTCCAAGGCGCTGGAGTTCGCCGACCGCAAGGGCATCAACACCGGCACCATCGCCCGGGTGCTCGACCTCTGGGGCCGCACCCTGGAGGCGGTCCGCACCGAGAACTTCGGCTCGGTCGCCACCGAGATCGACTGGATCATGAAGCACCAGCTGATCGAGCGGTACCGCGAGAAGCACCAGATGAGCATGTCCAACCCCCGGGTGGCCCAGATCGACCTGGCCTACCACGACATCCACCGTCGGCGCGGGCTGTTCTACCTGCTGCAGAACAAGGGCCAGGCGGCGCGGGTGACCACCGACCTGAAGACCTTCGAGGCCAAGTCGGTGCCCCCGCAGACCACCCGGGCCCGGCTGCGTGGCGACTTCATCCGCAAGGCGCAGGAGCAGCGCCGGGACTTCACCGTCGACTGGGTGCACCTCAAGCTCAACGACCAGGCGCAGCGCACGGTGCTCTGCAAGGACCCGTTCCGCTCGGTGGACGAGCGGGTGGAGAAGCTGATCGCCGGTATGTAGCACCGGGTCGTGGTGCCTCCGGGGCGGGGAGTGGATCGGGCCATACGCTGTCGGGCGAGGCCAGAGGGTCTGGGGCACCTCGTACTTGACCGACAGTTAGGAACACCGTGCGTCGTATCGCCGGTCTGCTCGCCGTCCTGCCGCTCGTCCTGCTCCCCGCGTGCAGCAGCGACGGGTCGCCCTCCTCGGGGGCTTCCGCGACCTCCTCGGCCTCCGCCGCGGCGGTGCCGACACCGGTGGCGTCGGCCTCGCCGATGCCCACCGTGGCGGGGAGCTTCGGCAGCAAGGCCACCATCACCATCCCGGCCGAGCAGCCCAGCGGCCAGTTCGTGGTGAACACGGTGAGCGAGGGGGACGGTGCCACGGTCGCCAAGAACGACTGGGTCACCGTCAACTACACCGCCAAGGACTGGACCACCGGCAAGGACGTCACCAGCTCCTACGACTCCGGCAGCAAGCCGCAGCTGTACCAGGCCGGCAGCGGCCAGCTGGTGCCCGCCTTCGACCAGAGCGTGCTGGGCAGGAAGGTGGGCAGCCGGCTGCTCGTGGTGGCCCCGCCGGCCGCCGCCTTCGGCACCGAGGGCAAGGCGGACCTCGGGGTGGGGGCGGGGGACACCGTGGTCTTCGTGCTGGACGTGATGGAGAGCCTGTCGCCGGAGGCCACCATCGGCGGTGCGCTCACCCAGCCGCCGGCCGACATGCCGCAGGTCAAGGACAACGGCAAGGCGGCGCCGACCATCACGATCCCGGCCGGGCCGCCCGCGCCGCCGACCGAGCTGAAGACCTTCGTGCTGGTGAAGGGCGACGGCAAGCCGGTGCAGTCGGGGCAGACCCTGGTGGTCCAGTACACCGGGGTGCTGTGGGCCAACGGCCAGCAGTTCGACTCCTCCTGGAGCCACGGCGGGGCGCAGGCGCTGCAGGTCGGCACCGGCAGTCTGATCAAGGGCTGGGACCAGGGCCTGGTCGGCCAGACCGTGGGCAGCCGGGTCGAGCTGGTGGTCCCGCCGACCCTCGGCTACGGGGACAAGGCGCAGTCCGCCGTTCCGGCGAACTCGACCCTGGTCTTCGTGATCGACATCCTCGAGGCCGTCTGAGCCATTCGGGCGTCCCGCCTCTTACCGCGCCCTCATCTACACCTGACATACTGTCGCGCACTGTGGCAGGTGTCCGTCAGGACCCGGTGAGGGCGCGGCGCGGCGAGATGGATGGGGAGTCATGACTGACAAGAGTGCCGGTGGCGCGAACGACGGAGCGGTGACGGACCCGGCGGCCGCCAGGCCCGGCGGGCCGCTGCCCGGCGACGGCGAGTCGATCGTCGTCCCGCCCGCCATTCTGAAGCAGTCGGCCGGCTGGGGCCAGGCCGAGGCCAGGCGGGTGGAGAGCGGCGAGTCCAAGGACGAGACCCCGCAGGTCTTCGCCTCCAACGTGCGCAAGAAGGACCTCTCGGAGGCCGGGTACGACGAGAACCCCGGCTCGGTGGGCCGGCTCGGCGTGATCCTCGGCACGGTGCTCGCGGTCCTGCTGGTCGGCAGTGGCGTGACGCTGTACGTGGTGAACAAGCCGGACAGCAAGAAGCCGGCCGCGGACGCCGCCCCGAGCAGCCCGGCCGCCCCGTCGCAGGCCGCGGTGCCGCCGATCAAGACCGACTCCAAGGTGCTGCCGACGGTCACCGGCGAGCTGGGCAAGAAGGCCACCATCGAGCTGCCCAAGGAGGCGGCCGACGGCAACTTCGTGGTCAAGACGCTGATCGAGGGCACCGGTCCGAAGGTCGACAAGGGCCACTGGGTCACCGCCGACTTCACCAGCAAGGACTGGACCACCGGCAAGGACCTGGCCAGTTCCTTCGACCAGAACAAGCCGCAGCTCTTCCAGGCCGGCGGCGGCAAGCTGATCCCGGCCCTGGACGACGCGGTGACCGGGCACAAGGCCGGCAGCCGGGTGCTGGTGATCGCCCCGCCGGCCGCCGCCTTCGGCCCGGAGGGCAACCAGCAGATGGGTGTCGGGGCCGCCGACAACCTGGTCTTCGTGATCGACATCAAGCAGACCACCGCGCCGGACGCCACCGTCAGCGGTGACGTGGCCGAGCCCGCCGAGGGCATGCCCAAGGTGAAGGACAACGGCAAGAAGCCGGCCACCATCACCCCGGTGGCCGGGGCCGCGGCGCCGACCGAGCTGAAGACCTCGGTGCTGGTCGCGGGCAAGGGCCGCAAGATCGAGTCCGGCGAGAAGGTCGTCGTCCAGTACACCGGCGCGCTGTACGCCGACGGAAAGCAGTTCGACTCCTCGCTGGAGCGCGGCCAGGCGTTCAGCTTCGTCACCGGTGGCGGCGGCGTCATCGAGGGCTGGGACAAGGCGGTCACCGGCCAGACCATCGGCAGCCGGATCGAGGTCGTCATCCCGCCGGCCCTCGGCTACGGCGACAAGGCCTCGGAGAAGATCCCGGCCAACTCGACCCTGGTCTTCGTGATCGACATTCTGGACGCGGGTGTGGGTGCGGCCGACTAGTCCCGGTCCGGTCGCGTAGCGTGTCCCTGTTACATCACCGAACGAGAAGAGCTTGTTGTGAGCCTTACGAAGCCGGAGATCGACTTCCCGGGCGGCGAGCCGCCGGCCGAGCTGCAGATCCGCGACATCGTGGTGGGTGACGGTGCCGAGGCCAAGGCCGGCGCCAACGTCCAGGTCCACTACGTGGGCGTGACGTTCTCCACCGGCGAGGAGTTCGACGCCTCCTGGAACCGCGGTCAGACGTTCAGCTTCCCGCTGGGCGGCGGCCGGGTCATCAAGGGGTGGGACGAGGGTGTCCAGGGCATGAAGGTCGGCGGTCGTCGCGAGCTGATCATCCCGCCGAACAAGGCGTACGGCGCCCAGTCGCCGAGCCCGCTGATCCCGCCGAACTCGACCCTGATCTTCGTGGTCGACCTGCTCGGCGTCTGACAGCTCGTCACCCTGGGCCGTACCCCGCGACTGCGGGGTGCGGCCCTCGGCTTTCCCCGGCCGGGTCGCTACCGGTACGGTCGTCGGCGGATCAAGATGCACCCCAGTTACCGGAAAGGTCCGCGATGGCGATCGCCAAGGCAGAGCGGCTGATGAACCTCGCCCTGTGCCTGATGAACACCAGACGTCCGCTCTCCAAGAAGGAGCTCCGGGAGTCCGTCGAGGCGTACCGCGAGGCCTGGCAGCAGGGCAGCGAAGAGGCCTTCAACCGGATGTTCGAGCGGGACAAGGACGACCTGCGCGAGCTCGGCCTGGTCATCGACGTCGACGAGAACGCGCTGGACGGCGAGGTCGGCTACCTGGCCCGCCGGGACCGCAACCGGTTGCCGGAGATCGCCCTGGACGCCGAGGAGGCGGCCGCCCTGACGCTGGCCGCCCGGGTCTGGCAGCAGGCCAAGATGTCCGGCGCGGCCAGCGGGGCGCTGCAGAAGCTGCGGGCCGGCGGGATGCCGATCGCCGAGGACGGCGCGAACAGCGCGCTGGAGCCCCGGATCCCGGCCCGCGAGGCGGCCTTCGAGCCGCTGCTGACCGCCGCCCGGGACCGCCGTCCGGTCACCTTCGAGTACCGCAAGGCCGGTGCCTCCGCCGCCGAGCAGCGCGCGGTGGAGCCGTGGGCGCTGGAGTGCTGGCGCGGCCACTGGTACCTGGCCGGCTGGGACCGCGACCGGGAGGCCGCCCGGGTGTTCCGGCTCAGCCGGATCACCGGCAAGGTGCGCTCCCGGGCCGGGCAGTTCACCGGCGCCGTGCCCGGGCACGTGGACGTCCGCGCGGTGGTGGCCCGGTTCGCCGGCGAGGGCGCGACCGCCAGCGCTACCGTCCGGCTGCGCCAGGGGGCGGGCTTCCCGCTCCGCACCAAGGCGCTGAAGGTCCGTGAACTGGCGGGCGGCTGGGACGAGCTGGAGATCCCGTACGGCAACGGCCTGGCCGCCGACCTGGCCGAGTTCGGCCCGGACCTGGTGGTGCTGGGGCCCGAGGAACTGCGGGCAGACGTCATCGACCGGCTGCGCGCGGTGGCCGGCCTCGCACCGGAGGGGCAGCAGTGAGCAACGCGATCGACCAGACCCGGCGGATGCTCTCGCTGGTCACCTACCTGCGGGAGCGCCCCGGCGCCGAGGTGGCCGAGGTGGCCCGGGCGTTCGGGATCACCGAGCGGGAGCTGATCAACGACCTGAACGTGCTGCCGATGTGCGGCACCAGCTTCCGCGGCGGCGACCTGCTGGACATCGACACCGACGGTGAGCGGATCTGGTGGCACAACGTCGACGACGTGGCCCAGCCGCTGCGGCTGGCCGCCGACGAGGCGACCGCGCTGCTGGTGGCCGCCCGCGCGGTGGCCGGGCTGCCCGGACTGCGGGAGCGGGACCGGCAGGCGCTCACCCGGGCGGTCGCCAAGATCGAGGACGCGGCCGGTGACAGCGCCGAGTCCAGCGCCCGGGTCGGGGTGACCTTCGAGGCCGAGGGCCAGGTCTTCGCCGACATCGACCGCGCGCTCAGCGAGGGCCGGCTGATCTGGCTGCGCTACTGGTCGCACGGGCGCGGCGGTATGACGGAGCGTCTGGTGGACCCGATCCGGCTGGTCACCGAGGGCCACACCTACCTGGAGGGCTGGTGCCGGACCTCCGAGGACCGGCGGGTCTTCCGGCTGGACCGGGTGGCCGAGATCAAGGTGCTGGACGAGCCCGCCGCCCCGCCCCGGCTGGAGCCGCGCGACCTGTCCGCCGGGCTGGTCTCGCCGGCCGCCGACGATCCCGAGGTGGTGGTCGAGGTCGGCGCCGGCGGTCGCTGGGTGGCCGAGTACTACACCCACGACGCGGCCGAGGAGCTCCCGGACGGCGGTCTGCGGATCACCCTGCGCAGCGCCGACCCGGCCGGGCTGCGCCCGCTGGCGCTGCGGCTGGGCCGGGACGGCCGGATCGTCTCGCCGGCCGAGCTGGCCGAGTCGGCCCGGGCCACCGCCCTGGCCGCGCTCGAGGGGTACCGGGACTGATCCGTGGCCGAGGGCACCAGATTCAAGGTCTACTGCTCGGACTGCCGGGCGAAGGTGGAGCTGGCGGCGGACGCCTTCCGGCTGGCGCTCGGCGCCACCCGGGAGCGGACCTTCTACAGCTTCAGCTGCCCGGCGTGCGGCGCCTCGGTGCGCAAGCCCGCGGGTGAGAACATCGTGGCGGCGCTGACCAGGGCCGGGGTCAGCACCATGCGCCTGCTGCCGGTCGAGGGATAAGGGACAGGGGAGCCGACACCGTGCCGTGGACCATGACCGCCGCCGTCCTGCTGGCCACCACCGGGCTGCTGGTGCTCGGCGCGCTGGCCTGCCGCCTCTGGCTGGACGTCAGATCGCTGGCCCGCGAGGTGGACGGTGCCGCCCGCGCGCTGGCCGAGGCGGCCGGGGAGTTGAAGCCTTCCTAGGACCTCGTTCCCGCTCGGTCACCCGCAGGGGCTACCATCGCCCGGAGTAGGGGAGTGCTGCCCCTGGGAGAAAGGCGGTCGCACATGCGGATCGGCACGATTCTGATCATCATCGTCCTCGCCCTGCTGTTGTTCGGTGCGAAGCGACTGCCCGATCTGGCCCGTTCGCTCGGGAAGTCGGCGCGCATCCTCAAGGCCGAGACCAAGGCCCTGAAGGACGAGACGGTGGCCGCCGCCAAGGAGGGGGCCGCCGATCCGATCGAGGCCCCGCGGGTCATCAAGTCCGCCCCCGGCCAGACCGCACGAGTTGAGGACCGAGGTTGAGCAAGTCCGAGAAGGCGGTGAAGCCGGCCAAGGACCCCGAAGGCCGGATGGCGCTCGCCGACCACCTGCGGGAGCTCCGCAACCGGCTGGTGAAGTCGCTGGTGGGGATCATCGTCATCACCATCGTCGCGGTGATCTACCACCGGCAGATCACCGACTTCCTGATCGCGCCGCTGCCGACCTGCGGTCCTGACGGCAAGCCGATGCCGGGCGACGCCAACTGCGCGCTGGTCTCCAACATCGGTCTGATGAGCGCCTTCACGGTGGTGCTCAAGGTCGGCCTGACGACCGGTGTGGTGGTGTCGACCCCGGTCTGGCTCTACCAGCTGTGGAAGTTCGTCGCGCCCGGGCTGCACCGGAACGAGCGCCGCTACACGCTCTCCTTCCTCGGCCTCGGCACCCCGCTGTTCCTGGCGGGCGCCGCGCTGGCGTACCTGATCATGCCGATGACGGCGCAGATGCTGATCTCGCTGAGCGCCAGCGGGGTCACCTCGATCCTGCCGGTGGAGAACTACCTCGACATCATCACCAGGATGGTGCTGGTCTTCGGTCTCGGCTTCGAGTTCCCGCTGCTGCTGGTGATGCTAAACCTGGTCGGGGTGGTCTCCGGCAAGCGGCTGCTCGGCTGGTGGCGCGGGATGATCATGGCGATCACCGTCTTCGCCGCGTTCGCCACCCCGAGCGCGGACCCGCTCTCGATGCTGGGGCTGGCCGCGCCGATCATCGCGCTGTACTTCGTGGCGGTCGGGGTGTCCCTGCTGAACGACCGCCGCCGGGCCCGGCGCAACCCGGACGCCGGGCTGGACGAGGACGAGGCGTCGCACCTGGACCTCTCGGTGGACCGGGTCGACTCGGTCGAGGGGATCGAGGCGTCGGCCGCCCCGGAGCTGCCGTCGGTCGTGCCGGCGGCGCGCCGCGAGCAGCTGGACGACATCACCTGACCTTGTCGTCGTCGGCTTCCAGGGCCCCGGCCTGCTGGTCTTTCCAGTGGGCCGGGGCTCCTCTGTCGTGTTCACGGCCTTGGCAGCGCCACAACCATGTGACATATTACTGACGTGTCCAAGAGATCCCCCCACGATGTCCTGGTGATCGGCGCCGGTGTGGTCGGTGCCGCCTGCGCCTACTACGCCGCCCGGTCCGGCCTGACCGTCACGGTGGTCGACCGCGGCCCGGTGGCCGGCGGCACCACCGGTGCGGGCGAGGGGAACCTGCTGGTCTCCGACAAGGAGCCGGGCCCCGAGCTCGACCTCGCGCTGCTCTCCACCGGCCTCTGGCGGACCATCGCCGAGGAGCTGGGTGAGCGGCTCGAGTACGAGGCCAAGGGCGGCCTGGTGGTCGCCTCGGCCGAGGCCGGGATGACCGCGCTGCGGGCCTTCGCGGCCGAGCAGGCCAAGGCCGGGGTGGTCTCCGCCGAGATCCCCGGCGACCGGCTGGCCGAGCTGGAGCCGCATCTGGCCCCCGGCCTGGCCGGTGGCTTCCACTACGTCCAGGACGCCCAGGTCCAGCCCGCACTGGCAGCCGCTCACCTGCTGCGGGCTTCCGGGGCGTCGATCCGGCTCGGTGAGACCGTCACCGCGATCCGCACCGGTCCGTCCGGTGAGGTGCTCGGTGTCACCACCGACCGGGGCCGGATCGACGCCCCCGCCGTGATCAACGCGGCCGGCACCTGGGGCGGTGAACTCGCCGGGCTGGCCGGGGTGGCCCTGCCGGTGCTGCCCCGCCGGGGCTTCGTGCTGGTCACCGAACCGCTGCCGAGGATCGTCCGGCACAAGGTCTACGCCGCCGACTACGTGGCCGACGTGGCCAGTGGCTCGGCCGCCCTGCAGACCTCCGCCGTGGTGGAGGGCACCCCCGCCGGGCCGGTGCTGATCGGCGCCAGCCGGGAGCGGGTCGGCTTCGACCGGACCCTCTCGGTGGAGGTGCTCCACCGGCTGGCGGCCAACGCCGCCGCGCTCTTCCCGGTGCTGCGCACCGTCGCGGTGCAGCGCGCCTACCGGGGCTTCCGCCCCTACCTGCCGGACCACCTGCCCGCGATCGGCGCCGACCCCCGGGTGCCCGGGCTCTACCACGCCTGCGGCCACGAGGGCGCGGGCATCGGCCTGGCCCCCGCGACCGGCCTGCTGATCGCCCGTCAGCTCACCGGCGAGCGGACCGAGCTCGACCTCACCCCGTTCCGCGCCGATCGTTTCGACGGTACCGCCGCGTGAACGGCAGGGGCCGGTCCGACGGTTCCCGTCGGGTCCGGCCCGCCCGGTGCGTGCGATCGCCGCACGGCCGCACGCCGATCGCACGCACCGAACGACCCGGCCTGATCCGACGCGAATCGTCGGACCGGCCCCGACCCAGCAGAGGAAGCACCATGCGCCGAACCCCCGCCGAACTGGTCGGCGCACGGCCCGAACCCGGCCACACCATCGAGTTCGACGGCCGCCCGATCCCGGCGCTGCCCGGCCAGAGCATCGCCGCGGCGCTGTGGGCGGAGGGCATCCTGGCCTGGCGCACCACCCGGGTGAACGGCCGCCCGCGCGGCGCCTTCTGCGGGATCGGCGCCTGCTACGACTGCCTGGCCACCGTCGACGGCCGGGCCAACCAGCGCACCTGCCTGCTGCCCGCCGAGCCCGGCACCACCGTCACCACCCAGGAGGGCCACGGCCGTGCCGACCTCGCCGTCTGACTCCCCCACCCCGTACGACCTCGCGGTGGTCGGGGCCGGCCCGGCCGGGCTGGCCGCCGCCGTCACCGCCGCCGAACTCGGCCTGCGCTGCGTCCTGCTGGACGCGGGACCGCGCCCGGGCGGCCAGTACTACCGCCACCCCGCCCCCGGTCTGGGCGCCGCCCATCCGGAGCGGCTGCACCACGGCTGGTCCGCCTTCACCGGGCTGGCCGCCCGGCTGGCCGCCAGTTCGGTCACCCATCTGACGGAGCACCACGTCTGGACCGCCGAACGGGGCGAGACCTGGCGGCTGCACGCCACCGTCGGCGCCGGGGCGACCGGCAGCGCGGTGGTCGAGGCGACGGCCGTGCTGCTGGCCACCGGTGCGTACGAGCGCCAACTGCCCTTCCCCGGCTGGACGCTGCCCGGGGTGGTGACCGCCGGCGGTGCGCAGGCGATGCTGAAGGCGGGCCTGGTGCTGCCCGGCCGCCGGATCGTGGTCGCGGGCAGCGGTCCGCTGCTGCTGGCCGCCGCCTCCTCGCTGGTCGCCGCCGGGGCGAGCGTCCCGGCGGTGGTCGAGGCGGGCAGCTACCTCGGTTACGCCCGGGGCCTCGGTACGCTCGCGGCCAACCCCGGCAAGTTGGTCGAGGGGGCCGGGCACGGCGCGAACCTGCTGCGCGGCAAGGTCCGGCTGCGGCGCTCCAGCGCGGTGGTCGAGGCGCACGGCACCGACCGGGTGACCGGGGTGACGGTGGCCCGGCTGGACGCCGACTGGCGCCCGGTGCCCGGCACCGAGCGCCGGATCGACTGCGACGCGGTGGCGGTCGGCCACGGCCTGCTGCCGCAGATCGAACTGGCCACCGAGCTGGGCGCGGAGACCGTCCTGACGGCCGACCGGACGGTCGCGCTCAAGGTCGACGAGGGGCTGCGCACCACGCTGCCCGGGCTCTGGGCGGCGGGCGAGACCTGCGGCGTCGGCGGGGCCGACCTGGCCATCGCCGAGGGCGAGTTGGCGGCCCGGGTGATCGCCGGGGCACCGGTGCCGACCGCGCTGCGCCGCCGCCGGGACCGCCGTCGGGCGTTCGCCGGACTGATGGCCGCCGCGCACCGCCCCGGTCCGGGCTGGACGGACTGGCTCCGTCCGGACACCGACGTCTGCCGCTGCGAGGAAGTCCCGGTCTCCGCCGTCCGGGAGGCGGTCGAGGAGCTCGGCGCCGCCGACCCACGGACCGTCAAACTCCTCACCCGGGCCGGGATGGGCTGGTGCCAGGGCCGGATGTGCGGACCCGCGGTCGCCTGCCTGTCCGGCAGCACCGAGCTGCGCCCGGACTCCCGGCCGCTCTCCTGCCCCGTCCCGCTGGCCCAGCTGGCCGACGGCTCCTAGTGCCCCCTGCCGGGGGAAGTCCTGACACCGGGGGCGCGGCCCGTCCGCTGCGCCCCCTTGTGTCCGCTCTTCCCATCTAATAAAATGTCACACCTCACATCCCAAGGAGTAGTCCACGTGTCCGCAACGCACGAGCCCACCCGTCCCTGGCGCGGCATCATGGTCGCCACCACGCTCCCGCTGCGCGCCGACCTCTCCGTCGACTACGACGCGTACGGCGAGCACGTCCAGTGGCTGATCGCCAACGGCTGCGACGGCGTCGTCCCCAACGGCTCGCTCGGCGAGTACCAGACCCTCACCGCCGAGGAGCGGGCCCGGGTCGTCACCACCGCGGTCGAGGCCGCCGGTGACGGCTCCCGGGTGATGCCCGGCGTCGCGGCCTACGGCAGCGCCGAGTCCCGCCGCTGGACCGAGCAGGCCGCCGAGGCCGGCGCCGGCTCCGTCCTGCTGCTGCCGCCGAACGCCTACCGCGCCGACCACGCCGCCGTCCGCGCGCACTACGCCGACGTGGCCCAGGTCGGCCTGCCGATCGTCGCCTACAACAACCCGATCGACACCAAGGTCGACCTGGTCCCCGAGCTGCTCGCCCAGCTGCACGCCGACGGCTCGATCGTGGCCGTCAAGGAGTTCAGCGGCGACGTCCGCCGGGCGTACGAGATCGCCGAGCTGGCCCCCGGCCTCGACCTGCTGATCGGCGCCGACGACGTGCTGCTGGAGCTGGCCCTGGCCGGCGCGGTGGGCTGGATCGCCGGGTACCCGAACGCGCTCCCCGAGTCCAGCGCCAAGCTCTTCCACGCCGCCGTCTCCGGCGACCTGGAGACCGCGGTCCCGCTGTACCGGTCGCTGCACTCGCTGCTGCGCTGGGACTCCAAGACCGAGTTCGTCCAGGCCATCAAGCTCTCGATGGACATCGCCGGCCGCCCGGGCGGCCCGGTCCGCCCGCCGCGGTTCCCGCTCTCCCCGGAGATCGAGTCGGCTGTCCGGTCCGCGACCGAGAAGGCCATCGCCGACGGTCTGATCTGACCGCGCGTCACACCTGACACGCCAGTGGCCGGCTGCGGGGGCAGCCGGCCCTCCCACCGAGGGGACCGAATCCATGCGCAGCCGTCACGTCTTCCACGCCGTCGACTCGCACACCGAGGGCATGCCGACCCGGGTGATCACCGGCGGGTTCGGCGTCATTCCGGGCGCCACCATGGCCGAGCGCCGGGTGCACTTCCAGGAGCACCTGGACCACTTCCGCACCCTGCTGATGTACGAGCCGCGAGGCCACGCGGCGATGAGCGGCGCGATCCTCCAGCCGCCGACCCGGCCGGACGCCGACTTCGGCGTGCTCTACATCGAGGTCTCGGGGCTGCTGCCGATGTGCGGCCACGGCACCATCGGGGTCGCCACCGTCCTGGTGGAGACCGGCATGGTCGACGTGGTGGAGCCGGTCACCACGGTCCGGCTGGACACCCCCGCCGGCCTGGTGATCGCCGACGTGCACGTCCAGGACGGCGCGGCCAAGGCCGTGACGATCCGCAACGTGCCCTCCTACTCGGTGGCGCTGGACCAGAAGATCGAGGTCCCCGGCTACGGCGCGGTGAGCTACGACCTGGCGTACGGCGGCAACTTCTACGCGATCCTGCCGCTGGCCGAGTTCGGGATCCCGTTCGAGCGGGAGCGCAAGCAGGAGATCCTGGACGCCGGGCTGGCCCTGATGGAGGCCGTCAACACGGCCGGCCGGCCGGTCCACCCGGAGGACCCGTCCATCCACAGCTGCCACCACGTGCAGCTGCTCGCCCCCGGCTCGACCGCCGCCCGCTCCCGGCACGCGATGGCCATCCACCCCGGCTGGTTCGACCGCTCGCCGTGCGGCACCGGCACCTCGGCCCGGATGGCCCAGCTGCACGCCCGGGGCGAACTCCCGCTCCATCAGGACTTCCTGAACGAGTCCTTCATCGGCACCTCGTTCACCGGCCGCCTGGTCGAGGAGACCACCGTGGCCGGCCGTCCCGCCGTCGTCCCCACCGTCACCGGCCGCGCCTGGGTCACCGGCACCGCCCAGTACTTCCTCGACCCGTCCGACCCGTTCCCCGCAGGCTTCCTGCTCTGAGTGGCTTGCACTGTCCAGGGGCCCGGGGAACGGCGACGGTTCGTGGCCGGCGGGCATCACTGCGAAAGTGCCTGACCATTTACGCACGTCGAACGCCCCTGAGGTCGGCGCCGCCGTTCCCCGGGCCCCTGGTGGTGCACCTGCATGAAAGGCTTCCAAGTGAGCGTCAGCTCGTACAACCCCGCCGACCCCGGCGACCTGGTCATCGAGGTCGAAGCCGCCGGAGGGGCCGGGACCACGGCCGCCGTCGAGCGGGCCCGCGCCGCCCAGGCCGGCTGGCTGGCCCTCGGGGCCGGCGGCCGCTCCGCCGCGCTGGGCCGCGCCGCCGACGCAGTCGAGTCGCATGCCGACGAACTCGCCACCCTGATCGTCCGCGAGGTCGGCAAGCCGCACGCCGAGGCCCGCGGCGAGGTGGCCCGTACGGTGGCGATCTGGCGCTACTACGCGCAGGCGCCCTACGCCGCGTCAGGTGCCGTGCACGAGCCCGCCGCCGGGCCGGGCCTGCTGCTGACCCGCCGTCGTCCGTACGGGGTGGCCGGGCTGATCACGCCGTGGAACTTCCCGCTCGCCATCCCGACCTGGAAGGCTGCCCCGGCGCTCGCGGTCGGCAACACCGTGGTGCTCAAGCCGGCCCCCGAGGGCACCGCCTGCGCGCTCCGGCTGGCCGAGCTCGCGGGCCTGCCCGAGGGCGTGCTGACCGTGCTGCCGGGCGGCGGCGAGGAGGGGGCGGCGCTGGTCGCGGCCGCCGACGTGGTCTCGTTCACCGGCTCCACCGCCGTCGGCCGGGCCGTGGTCGCCGCGACCACCGAGCGCGGCATCCCGGTGCAGGCCGAGATGGGCGGCCTGAACGCCGCCATCGTGCTGCCGGACGCCGACATCGCCCAGGCCGCCGCCCACCTGGCCGCCGCGATCGCCGGCTACGCGGGGCAGAAGTGCACCGCCACCAGCCGGGTGATCGCCGTCGGCGACGCGTACGAGCCGCTGGCCGCCGCGCTCGCCAAGGCGCTGGCCGCGATCGCCGAGCCGACCGCACTGACCGAGGTCTGCGGCCCGGTGATCAACGAGCCCGCGCTGGACCGCCTGACCGAGGCCGTGGACACCGCCGTCGCCGCCGGTGCCACCGCGCTCGCGGGCGGCAACCGGATCGAGCGGGACGGCTGGTTCCTCGAGCCGACCCTGCTGGAGGAGGTCCCGGCCGGACACCCGCTGCGCACCGAGGAGTTCTTCGGCCCGGTGGCCGTGCTGCTGCGCGCCGCCGACCTGGACGAGGCGATCGCGGTCGCCAACGACACCCGGCACAGCCTCTCCACCTCGGTGCACACCCGGGACCTGGACACCGCGCTGGCGGCGGCCGACCGGCTCGACGCGGGCATGGTCCGGGTGAACGCGCCGTCCAGCGGCGTGGACTTCCACGTCCCGTTCAGCGGTGCCAAGGGCGCCGGCCACGGGCCGCGCGAGCAGGGGCAGGCCGTGCTCGACTTCTACACCGCCGAGCGGACCGTCACCCTGCTGCCGGCCGGATCGCCGCGATGACCGCGCTGACGCCGGTCCACACGGTCGACTACCACACGGCCGGCGAGCCGTTCCGGATCGTCACCGCCGGGCTGCCGCCGATCCCCGGCGACACCGTCGCCGAGCGCCGCGCCATCGCGCTCGGCGCGGGTGGCAGCGCGACCGCCCCGCGCCCGAGCGCGCTGGACGACATCCGCCGCCTGCTCACCCGCGAGCCGCGCGGGCACGCCGGGATGTACGGCGGCTTCGTGGTCCCGGCCGACGACAGCGAGGCGCACCTCGGGGTGCTGTTCTGGCACAAGGACGGCTACTCCACCGCCTGCGGTCACGGCACCATCGCGCTCGGCGCCTGGGCGGTCGACTCCGGCCTGGTGGCCGCCCCGGCGGACGGCACCGTACGGGTCCGGATCGACGTACCGTCAGGCCGGGTGAGCGCCGCCGTGCACCGCACCGGCGGCCGGACCACCGCGGTCACCTTCCGGAACGTGCCCACCGCCGTCACCGCCCGCAAGCTCGCGGTGGCCACCTCGCGCGGGACGGTCGCGGTCGACCTGGCGCACTCCGGCGCCTGCTACGCCTCGGTCCGGGCGGCTGACCTCGGGCTGACCGTCGACACCGCCTCGCTGCCCGAACTCACCTCCGTGGGGCGGGAGATCAGGGCCGCGCTGGCCGACGAGCCGGCCACCCGGCACTTGTCCGACCCGCTGCTCTCCGGCGTCTACGGGGTGATCCTGTACGAGGAGCTGCCGGACACCCCGGCGGGCCCGAACCAGCGCAACGTCACCGTCTTCGCGGACGGTCAGATCGACCGCTCGCCGTGCGGCTCCGGCAGCTCCGCCCGGCTGGCCCTGCTGGCCGACGAGGGCCGTCTGACGCCGGGTGAGGAACTGCGCCACGAGTCGGTCATCGGTAGCGTGTTCACCGGGCGGCTCGCCGCGGAGCACCGCGACGGATGGATCACCGAGGTGACCGGCACCGCCCACCGCACCGGCGAGCACCGCTTCCTGCTCGACCCGGCCGACTCTCTCGGGACGGGGTTCCTGCTCTGATGACCATCGCCCAGCTGCCGCTCACCCTCACTCCCGGCCAGGCCGTCGACGCGCTGGCCGCCGTGCTGCTCAAGGGTCTCGACCCGGAGGAGTGCCCGGCCCGCAGCAACATCCCCGTCCCGGCGGGCGAGCTGCTGCTGATGCCGGCCGCCGACACCGCGTACGCGGGGGTGAAGATCGCGGGTGTGGTCCCGGCCAACGCGGCCCGGGGCCTGCCCCGGATCACCGGCAGCTACCTGCTGCTGGACGGGCCGACCCTGCAGCCGCTCGCGCTGCTGGACGGCATCGCGCTCACCTCGCTGCGCACCCCGGCGGTCACCGCACTGGCCCTGCGCCTGCTGGCGGTGCCGGACGCCGCGCACTTGGTGCTGTTCGGCTCGGGACCGCAGGCTTACGCGCACCTGGACGCGCTGCTGGCGATCCGTCCGCTGACCCGGGTCACCGTGGTCGGCCGGTCGCCCGAGCCGGTCGCCGCGCTGGTGGCGTACGCCCGGGGGCTCGGGCTCGACGCGGCGGCGGGTGGTGCCGGCGCGGTGGCCGAGGCCGACCTGGTGGTCTGCTGCACCACGGCGCGGGAGCCGCTGTTCGACGGCGCGCTGGTGCCGGACCACGCGGCGGTGGCGGCGGTCGGCTCGCACGAGCCGACCGCCCGTGAGGTGGACACGGCGCTGGTGGACCGGGCGGCGCTGTACGTGGAGGCGCGTTCGGTCGCACTCCGGGAGGCGGGCGACCTGCTGATCCCTGGTGTGGCTGGATCCAGGCTTGCTAACCTGTCAGAACTGGTCAACGGCAAGGCAGTTGTTCCCACGGATCGCCCGCGCTTCTTCAAGAGCGTCGGGATGGCCTGGCAGGACCTCGCGGTGGCGGCGGCACAGTACGAGTCGGGCAATGCTGCCTGAATTGTTTTACAAATCAACGTAACGTGACATTGTACAATGGTGTCCTGCTAAGCCACCCGGAGGAACACCATGGCGGACCTCAAGCCCCGCGCCCTCATCTCCGTCCAGGAGCGCCTGCGCGACCAGGTCGCCCACGCCCTGCGGGCCGCCCTGATCTCCGGCGAGCTCCGTCCCGGGGTCGTCTACTCGGCGCCCGCGCTGGCCGCCGACTTCGGCGTCTCCGCCACCCCCGTCCGGGAGGCGATGCTCGACCTGGCCCGTGAGGGCCTGGTCGAGGCGGTCCGCAACAAGGGCTTCCGGGTCACCGAGCTGACCGAGCGCGACCTCGACGACTACACCGAGATCCGCGCCCTGATCGAGGTCCCCACCATCGGCCGGGTCACCCGCACCGCCGACCGGGAGCAGCTCGAGGCGCTCCGCCCCGAGGCGCACGCCATCGTCGCGGCCGCCCGGAAGCACGACCTGATCGCCTACCTGGAGGCGGACCGTCAGTTCCACCTCTCGCTGCTCGGCCTGGCCGGCAACGCCCGCCTGGTCGACGTGGTCGGCGACCTGCGCAAGCGCTCCCGGCTCTACGGCCTCAACCGGCTGGACCAGCGCGGCGAGCTGGTCTCCTCGGCCGAGGAGCACCTCACCCTGCTCGACCTGATGATCGCCGGCAACGCCGAGGCCGCCGAGACCTGCATGGCCGAACACCTCGGCCACGTCCGCTCGCTCTGGGCGGCCGGTGTGGAGGCCGCTGCTGCGGCCGAGCCGCCGGCGCTCCGCCTCGGCGCGCGCTGACCGTTCCACCCTGACGGGCCGTCGGACCGCACTGCGGACCGGCGGCCCGTCGGCGTGCAACCGGCGTGGCCGCCACGGACAACTCGTTCGGCAGCATCGGACCGGCCGGGTCGCAGGGCCCCGGCCTGGCCTTCCCCGGCTGGAGTTCCGGTTTCGCCCTGTCGCGGCACCGTCCACGTCCCGCTCGTCCCCCGGTGACCTGACGCCTTACCCGTACGGGTGAACCGCACGGAGCGAGGTCGCGTTCGGCGGCTGCGTTCTACGATGAGGCTCTCGACACCGGCCAGCCGGAGGAAACCATGTCCGCCGCAGCAGGGGAGCAGCAACCGACGTTGCTCGAGGTCGCCGACAGGATGTCCGACGAGCTGATCGGTTACCGGGTCGAGATCATCGGGGGTCAGATCACCGTGACACCACCTGCTGACGGCCCGCACGGCGTCTCCCTGACGGAACTCGTGCTCGCCCTCGGAGCCGCAGGGTTGCACGGGGAGGCGAGCAAGGTCATTCAGGCTGTCGGACTGTGGCTGCCGGACGGGCCCTCGGACTACGCCATTCCCGATCTGGCCGTTGTGGATGCCGACTACCGCGACCACGGAGTGGCGTTCAACTGCTACGACCCCGCGATCTTCCGGATGGTGCTCGAGGTGACCTCCAGCAACCTCAGCGACGACCTGAAGAAGATGCCCGCCGCCTACGCCGGGGCGGGCATCCCGGTCTACGTCATCGTGGACCGCAAGAACGAGAAGGTCATGGTGCTCACCGACCCGTCCGACGGGGAGTACCGCGTGCACGCCGTCCACCACCGGGGCCAGAGCTTCACACTCCCCGAGTCGATCGGGGCGACGGTGACGCTCGCGGTGGACGGCGTGCTCGGGGAGAAGGGCTAGACCAGCCGCCCGTCGTGCATCTCCAGCACCCGGTCGACCCGGGTCAGCAGGTCGCGGTCGTGGGTGACCATGACGGTGGCGGTGCCGTGCTCGCGGGTGACGGCGGCGAGCAGGTCGACGATCTGGGCGCCGCGTTCGTGGTCGAGGGCCGAGGTGGGCTCGTCCACCAGCAGGACCGAGGGCGCGCCGAAGAGGGCGCGGGCGATGTTGACCCGCTGGCGCTCGCCGCCGGAGAGCTGGTGCGGGCGGCGGCGCTGCTTCGAGGCGTCCAGGCCGACCGAGGCGAGCAGGGCCTCGGCCCGTTCGCGGGCGGCGCGGGGTTTGCCGCCGCGGACGGACTCCAGGACCAGCAGCTGTTCCACCGCGGTCAGCGAGGCGAGCAGGTTGGACTGCTGGAAGACGATGCCCAGCCGCTCCCGGCGCAGCGCCGAGCGGGCCTTCTCGCCCAGCGCGCCGACCTCCTGACCGTCGATCAGCACCTGCCCGCTGTCCGGCCGGAGCAGGGTGGCGGCCACCGCCAGCAGCGAGGACTTGCCGGAGCCCGAGGGCCCGGCGACGGCGGTGAACTCGCCGGGTGCGACCGCGAGCGAGACCCGGTCGAGGGCGGTCAGGCGGGCTTCGCCGTCGGGGTAGCTGAGGGTCACGTCGTGCAGGGCGAGGCCGGTACGGGTGGACTGGACGGTGGTGGTCATCGGTTGGCTCCCAGCGCTGCCAGCGGGTCGACGGAGGTGATGCGGCGGACGGCGAGCCCGGCGCCGAGCAGACCGAGCAGGACCATCACCGCGACCGGGACGCCCACACTCGCCACGCTGACGTCGAACGGGACGGCGGCGGCGGCCAGCAGCCCGCCCACCCCGCCGATCGCCCCGCCTAGCAGCGCCCCGCCCAGCAGCACGGCGGCGGCCTGCGCCAGCGCGTCCCGGACCAGGTAGCCGCTGCTCGCACCGACCGCCTTGAGCACCGCGATGTCCGGCTTGCGCTGGACCGTCCAGACCGTGAAGAAGGCCCCGACCACCAGGGCGCTGACCGCGAACAGGAAGCCCTGGATCAGCTGCAGGCTGCCCTGCTCGGCGGAGTACCCGTTGATCCCGGCCAGCGAGTCGTCGAGGGAGACGGTCTCGGTGCCCTGCGCCGCGTCCAGCGCACCGAGGTCCGCGTCCGAGCCGGTCAGCGCGAGCGCGGTCGGCCGGTTCTGGCCGCTGACCTGCTCCCAGGTGGCGAGCGTGGTCCACACCGTCGGGGCGTGCCCGTACGAGCGCTCGGCGGTCAGGCCGGAGACGGTGACGGTGCGCGGGCCGACCTTGACCTGCTCACCCACCGTCAGGTGGTACTCGGCGGCGGTGTCGGCCCCGACCGCGATCTGACCGTCCGTCGGGGCGGTGCCGGACTCCAGCGGGGGCAGCAGCCCGGCCGGGGCCCCGACCACGCTGACCGAGGCGGCCGAGTCGCTGGCGGTCAGCCGGGTCATCGAGATGCCGAGCGGCTGCACCGACTCCACCCCGGGGGCGGCGGCGAACGCGTCGGCCTGGGCGGGCGAGACGGTGCTGCTGCTGAACGAGACCGTCGGTGCGGCCCCGGCCGGGGCGCCGAACACGATCCGGTCGGCGGGCAGCTCGGCGATGGTGGAGGAGGCGGCGGAGGCGAGCCCGCCGGTCAGCCCGTAGAGGAAGACCACCAGGGTGGTTATCAAGGTGACCACTGCCCCCATCAGGGCGAACCGCCCCTTGGCGAAGCGGATGTCACGGAGCGCGACGAACACGGTGGCCTTCCCGGTACGAGAGTTCTGACGACTCCTCCACCCTGTCGGCGCGGACGGCCCGTGCCATCAGGGAGAGGAGGGGGACTCCACTCGTGCGGGCGATGCAGTCCGGAATCCATCGAACGGTTGATGCCGTGCCGGGCGGAGCCGGGCCCCGCACCCCGTACTCTCGGAAGGCGTGACCAGTACCGAACCACCCGGCCATGCCGGAAACACGCCCGCGCTGCGGCTGATGAACCTCGCCCTGCACGGCCTGTTCCTGGCGCTGCTGGTGGTGCTGGTGGCCCGGGGCGTGGCCGACGGCGGGCTGGGGCCCGGTGCGCTGCTGACCGCGATACTGCTCGCGGCGGTCTACCTGAGCGGCGGCGCGTTCGCGCCGGTGCGCACCACCCGGCTGTGGGCCGGGCTCTGGCTGGGCGCGGTGCTGCTGCTCTGGATCGGTCTGACGCTCGCGCACCCCGAGTTCTGCTACCTCGCCTTCCCGCTGTACTTCGTCTGCCTGCACCTGATGCCGGTGCGCTGGGCCGTCCTCGCGGTGGGTGCGCTGACCGTGGTGGTGGTGGCCGGGCAGGCCGGCACCGAGGGCGGCCTGACCCTGGCGAAGGTGCTCGGCCCGGTGGCGGGCGCGGTGGTCGCGCTGCTCACCGCGTACGGGTACGCCGCGCTGTACCGGGAGAGCCGGGAGCGGCAGCGGCTGATCGACGACCTGGTCCGGGCCAGGGACGAGCTGGCCGCCACCCAGCGCGAGGCCGGCCGGCTGGCGGAGCGTCAGCGGCTGGCCCGGGAGATCCACGACACCCTGGCCCAGGGCCTGTCCAGCATCGTGCTGCTGGCCCGCTCGGCCGAGTCCGCGCTGCCTGCCGACCCGGGCGCGGCCCGGGAGCGGATCGCCGAGGTCGGGCGGACGGCGTCGGCGAATCTCGCGGAGGCCCGCCGGTTCGTCCAGGCGCTCACCCCGCCCGCGCTGGACGGGGTGACGCTGACCGAGGCGCTGCGGCGGCTGGCCGACGGGCAGGGCGCGGTGTTCCACCTGGACGGTGAGCCGTACCCGCTGCCGGTGGAGGCGGAGGTCGCGCTGCTCCGGCTGACCCAGGAGGCGCTGGCCAACGCGGCCCGGCACGCCCGGGCCGAGGCGGTGGCGGTGACGCTGACCTACCTGGACGACGAGGTGACGCTGGACGTCTTCGACGACGGCGTGGGCTTCGATCCGCAGGCGCTGCCCTCGGGCGAGGGGCGGCGGTTCGGCCTGCACGGGATGCGGGAGCGGATCGCGGCGCTGGGCGGCCGGCTGACGGTGGAGTCGGCGCCGGGCGAGGGCACGGTGGTGGCGGTCTCGCTGCCGCTGCGGACGATCGAGACGGCCGAGGCCGTGCTGACGGAGGCGGGTGCGCAGTGATCCGGGTGCTGTTGGTGGACGACCACCCGGTGGTGCGGCGCGGGCTGCGCGCGATGGTGGACGACCTGCCGGAGCTGACGGCGGTCGGCGAGGCGGCGGACGGCGCGGAGGCGCTGCGGGTGCTGGAGGGGCTTGAGCAGCGCCCGGACGTGGTGCTGATGGACCTTCAGATGGGTGCCGGGATGCACGGGGTGGAGGCCACCCGCCGGATCACCGCGCTGCCCGACCCGCCGGCGGTGCTGATCCTGACCACCTACAGCACCGACGCCGACATCCTGGCGGCGGTAGAGGCGGGCGCGACGGGCTACCTGCTCAAGGACGCCCCGCCGGAGGAGGTGGCGGCGGCGGTACGGGCCGCCGCCCGGGGCGAGACGGTGCTCGCGCCGCCGGTGGCGGCCCGGCTGCTCGGGCGGGTGCGGGCCGGGCGGCCGACGCTGTCGCCGCGCGAGGCGGAGATCCTCCAGCTGCTGGCGCTCGGGCTGGCCAACAAGCAGATCTCCAAGCGGCTGTTCATCAGCGAGGCGACGGTCAAGACCCACCTGGTGCACATCTACGACAAGCTCGGCGTGGACAGCCGGACGGCGGCGATCGCCTCGGGCCTGACGAGCGGTCTGATCCGCCCGGCCTGATCCGCCCGCTCCGGTGGCCCCGGCCCGTCGCCCGGGAGGGCCGTTCGTCCAGGGACGGACGGGGCGCCGGAGCGCTGTGCGATGATCATCGGGTGTCAGGTACCGCGTTCCCGAGGCCCCGGGTGGGGCGGCCGCGCGCCGCCGGGCCGTCGAACAGCGAACTGTCCGGCCGGGAACAGGTGTTGGCGGCAGCCGCCGCGCTGTTCACCCGGAACGGGTACGCCGCGACCACCACCCGTGCGGTGGCCGAGCTGGCGGGGCTGCGGCAGGCGTCGATGTACCACTACTTCGCCCACAAGGAGGACCTGCTCGCCACCCTGCTGGAGGGCACCGTCGAACCTTCGCTGGCGTTCGCCCGGACCCTGCTCGCCGCCGGGCCCGACCCGGCGGCCGCGCTCTGGGCGCTGGTCAGGTACGACTCCGAGCTGCTGTTCGGCGGCCTGTACAACCTGGTCGCGCTCTACCGGCTGCCCGAGGTGCGGGGTGACCGGTTCCTGGACTTCCGCCGGGCCAGGACGGAGTTGCGGGCGGTCTACGGCGAGCTGCTGACCCGGCTGGAGCGGCCGTCGGCCCGGGCGGCGGACCTGGAGCTGCGCACCGACCTGCTGCTCGGCCTGGTCGAGGGCGGGGTGGCGGCCGCCCGGGAGCACCCGGACCGCACCGCCGCCGAGGTGGCCCCCGCGGTCGCCGACGCGGCCCTCCGGCTGGCGGGCTGCACCGCCGGACGGATCGCCCTGGCCCGTACCGCCGACCTGACCGGAGCACCACGATGAACCGGAGCACCCCGATGCAGCTGCCGCTGGTCACCGCCGCGCCGATGGCCGGCGGCGGTACCACCCCCGCCCTGGTGGCGGCCGTGAACGAGGGCGGCGGGCTCGGCCTGCTGCCTGCGGGCTACCTGAGCGCCGCCGGGCTGGCCGCCGCGATCGGCGCGACCGGGCGGCTGACGGACCGTCCGTTCGGGGTGAACCTGTTCGTCCCGGACGCGCCCGCCGATCCGGCGGCGGTGGCCGCCTACCGGGACCGGCTGCGGCCGGAGGCCGCCTCGCACGGGGTCGAACTGCCCGAGTCGATCGGCCCGGACCGGGACGACTGGGAGGCCAAGCTGGAGCTGCTGCTGGCCGACCCGGTGCCGGTGGTCTCGTACACCTTCGGCCTGCCCTCGGCCGCCGAGGCCGCCGCGCTCCGGGTGGCGGGCAGCTACCAGATCGGCACCGTGACCACCCCGGCGGAGGCCAGGACCGCCACCCTGCTGGGGATGGACGCGCTCTGCGTGCAGGGCCCGGAGGCGGGCGGCCACCGGGGCACCCACCGCCAGGCGGCGGTGCCGGACGCCCGGCCGCTGGCCGAACTGCTCGCCGCAGTAAGGGCGGTGACCCCGCTGCCGCTGATCGCGGCCGGCGGGCTGATGGACGGTGCCGGGATCGCCGCCGCCCTGCGCGCGGGCGCGAGCGCCGCCCAGCTCGGCACGGCGTACCTGCGCACCGACGAGTCCGGGGCCGACCCGAACCACCGGGCGGCGCTGGTCGGCCACGTCGGTGGCACCACGGTGACCAGGGCCTTCACCGGGCGCCCGGCCCGGGGCCTGCGGAACGCCTTCATCGACCGGTACGAGCCCTACGCCCCGGTCGGTTACCCCGAGGTGCACCACCTGACCCGCCCGCTGCGCGCGGCCGCCACCCGCCGGGGCGACCTGACGGCGATGCACCTCTGGGCGGGCACCGGTCACCGGCGGGCCCGGACCGGTCCGGCCGCCGCCCTGACCGCCGAACTGCTCGCTCAGGCCAACGCCGCGCGGTAGTACGCGATCTTGTCCCGGATCACCTGCTGCCGTCGGCGCAGGGTGGCGATCTGCTCCTCCACCTGGTCGTCGTGCGCGGCCAGCAGCGTCAGCCGGTCGGCGAAGGTGCCGTCCCCGGACCGCACCAGCTGCGCGAAGTGCAGCATCTCCGAGATCGGCATGCCGGTGTCCCGCAGGCACCGCAGCACGCCCAGCCAGGCCAGGTCCTCGGCGCTGAAACGCCGGTGCCCGCTGGCCGACCGCTGCACGTCGCCGAGCAGCCCGATCCTCTCGTAGTACCGCAGGGTGTCCAGGCTGAACCCGGACTCCTCGACCGCCTGAGCGGGCGTCAGATACGCAGCTGTGGTCATACCGCCATCATCACCCGGGGCGGAACGGGCCGGACAGACCCGTTCCGCCTGACGGACGGTCAGCCGAGGATGCTGCCCATCCACTCCTCGATGCCCGCGACGGTGCGGGGGAGCGCGCCGGACATCAGCCGGGCGCCGTCGGCGGTGATCACCAGGTCGTCCTCCACCCGGGCGCCGATGCCGCGGAGTTCGGCGGGGAGCGTCTCGTCGTCGGGCTGCAGGTAGAGGCCGGGCTCGACGGTGAGCACCTGGCCCTCCTCCAGGACGCCGTCGAGGTAGGTCTCGGCGCGGGCCTTGGCGCAGTCGTGGACGTCCAGGCCGAGCATGTGGCCGCTGGAGCAGAGGGTGTAGCGGCGGAACAGGCCGCTGTCCTCCTGGAGCGCCTCCTCGGCGGAGATCTTGAGGACGCCCCAGTCGGCCAGGCCCTCGGCGATCACCCGCATGCCGGCCCGGTGGAAGTCCCGGAAGCTGGCGCCGGGACGCAGGGTGGCGATGCCCGCCTCCTGGGCGGCCAGGACGAGCTCGTAGACCTGCCGCTGGACGGGGGAGAAGGTGCCGCTGAGCGGGATGGTGCGGGTGATGTCCGCGGTGTAGAGCGAGTCGACCTCCACGCCCGCGTCCAGCAGCAGCAGCTTCGAGGGGTCCAGCGCGCCGTCGTTGCGGATCCAGTGCAGCACACAGGCGTGCGCGCCGGAGGCGACGATGGTCTCGTAGCCGGTGCCGTTGCCCTCGGCGCGGGCCCGCAGGTTGAAGGTGCCCTCCAGCCAGCGCTCGCCCCGGCCGTGCCGGAGGGCGGCGGGCAGCGCGCGGACCACGTCCTCGAAGCCGGCGGTGGTGGCGTCCACCGAGAGCTGGAGCTGCTCGACCTCCCAGGCGTCCTTGACCAGCCGCAGCTCGGAGAGGGTGCCGGCGAGCGCGGTGTCGACGGCGGTGGGCAGCAGTGCCTCCAGCACCGGGTCGGCCCCGCCGAGCAGCCGGGTGACCGGCTGACTGCCGGTCAGCAGCTTCTCCAGGTCGTCCAGGTGGGCGGTCCGGATACCGGTGAGCTGCTCGGCCTCGTCCAGGTCGGGGCGGCGGCCGACCCAGAACTCGCCGTAGCGGCGGTCCCGGAAGAACTCGGAGCCGTACGGGCTGCCGCCGCCGCGCGGCGAGCGCGGGCGCAGGTAGAGCACCGGCTCGCCGTTCGGCTCGACCACCAGCACGTGGCCGACCTGGTCCTCGCCGGTCAGACCGGTGAGCCAGGCGTACGCGCTGTGCGGGCGGAACCGGTAGTCGCAGTCGTAGCTGCGCACCTTCAACTGCCCGGCCGGGACGATCAGCCGCTCGCCGGGGAAGGCGGCGGCGAGCCTGGCCCGGCGGCCGGGCATCACGGCGTAGCCGGGCACCCGGTCGCCGGCGGGCAGCGGGGTGGTGGCCCAGCCGGTCCCCATGAAGGCCTCCAGGGCGGCGGAGACGGGCAGGTCGTGGCTGCCGGTGTTCAGCGGGCGGGGGGCGGTGGTCACGTCTGCGACTCCTTCGGCGGGGTGGTCTGTCCGGATTCAGTGGTGTTGATGTCGTTGCGTGGGGCGGGAGTTGGAGCGGTTACCGGACACAGCTCGGTAACGGGCCGCCCGATCCCTTGCCAGTGCAATTTCACATTACTATGTTACGGGTCACACCTTGGAGCGGCTAGACCCCAGCGGTCGCCCTCTCGGTGGCCCCGGATCAGCCCCGGGGCGAACCAAGGCCGCAACTGTGGCCTCCCACTGCGGAGTTGCACTATGACCAGGCGTACCCATGCCGCCCTTGCAGCGGCGATCGCGGCAGCACTCACCCTCGGCCTCGGGGCGTGTACCAGCACCGGCGGAAGCAGCGACGACGGCAACCAGGGTGGTGTCACCACCGAGGGCAACGGCATCATCGGCGGGACGCCCGTCAAGGGCGGCACCCTGAACCTGCTGTCGAACGTCGACTTCGACCAGCTGGACCCGACCCGTAACTGGACCATGCCGGTGATGGACTTCGGCGTCCGCACCCTCTACCGCACCCTGACCACCTTCAAGGCGGCCCCGGGCGCCGAGGGTCTGAAGATCGAGCCCGACCTGGCCACCGACCTCGGCCAGTCGAGCGACGGCGGCAAGACCTGGACCTTCAAGCTGAAGGACGGCCTGAAGTACGAGGACGGCACGCCGATCGTCGCCGACGACATCAAGTACAACGTCGAGCGGTCCTACTCGCCCGAGCTGCCCGGTGGCCCGGACTACGCCCGGACCTACCTGGTCGCCCCGGCCGACTACAAGGGCCCGCTGGCCGGCCAGCGCCTGGGCAAGGAGTCGATGGAGGTCCCGGACGACAAGACCATCGTCTTCCACCTCCAGCGCCCGGTCGCGGAGTTCGGCTACACCGTCACGCTGCCGACCTTCTCGCCGGTGCCGAAGGCGAAGGAGGCCGGTGCCAACTACAGCAACCACCCGGTCTCCTCCGGCCCGTACAAGATCGAGTCGTACGACCGCGGCAAGCGCATGGTGCTGGTCCGCAACACCAACTGGGACCCGAAGAGCGACACGGTCCGCAAGGCGTACCCGGACAAGATCGTGGTGGACCAGACCCTCAAGGGCACCGGTGTGGCCGAGCGGCTGATCGCCGACCAGGGCGACGACCAGAGCGCGATCTCCTACGTCGACCTGGTGCCCTCCAAGATCAGCGAGGTGCTCACCAACCCGGAGATCAAGAAGCGGCTGATCTCGGAGAACGCGGGCTGCACCACCAAGCTCGACATGAACAACACCAAGGCGCCGTTCGACAACGCCAAGGTCCGCCTCGCGATGCAGTACGCGGTGGACAAGGAGGCCTTCGCGGCCGCGCAGGGCGGCCCGGCGTTCACCGACGTGGCCACCACCTACCTGCCGCCGGTGCTCACCCAGGGCGCGCCGGTCGACCACTTCCTGATCAAGCCGGGCGGCGACCCGGCGAAGGCCAAGGCGCTGCTGGCCGAGGCCGGTTTCGCGAACGGCTTCGCCACCGAGCTGGTCACCTCCACCGGTGGCAAGCAGCAGGCGGAGGCCATCCAGGCCGCGCTGAAGAAGGTCGGCGTCGAGATCACCATCACCACGGTCGACCCGACCGCGGTCAGCTCGATCACCGGTGACAAGACCAAGCAGCCCGGTCTCTCGATCGGCGGCTGGTGCCCCGACTACCCGTCGGCCGCCACCTTCCTGCCGATGATCTTCGACGGCCGCACCATCAAGGACAAGGGCAACCAGGGCAACGTCACCCGGTTCAACGACCCGGAGACCATCGCCGACCTGGACCGGATCGCCGCGATGAGCGACGTCCAGCAGGCCAACAAGGCGTGGCTGGAGCTGGACGCCAAGATCATGGACAAGTCCCCGGCCGTGCCGCTGGTCTGGGCCAAGAAGCCGCTGCTGGTCGGTTCCAACATCGCCGGCGCCTTCGCCCACCCGGTGTGGGCCGGTCAGCTCGACTTCGCCGTCATCGGCCTGAAGACCGCGAAGTAGTCGGGAGTACCCCATGACCGCCCCGCTCTCTCCGGCCGCGGCCGAGGGAGCGGGGGCGGCGGCCAGTCCCGCTGCCCCCGTCTCCACCGCCGACCGTCATCAACAGCCCGCCTCTCCCTGGCGGTTGGCCTGGCACCGGCTGCGTCGCCAGAAGGCCGCACTCACCGGCCTCGGCATCATCGTCTTCTTCATCCTGGCCGCGTTGCTGGCCCCGGTGCTCACCGCGATCAGCGGCAAGGGCCCGGCGGACACCGACAAGAGGGCCATCAACTCCTATCTCGGCGGACTACCCAAGGGCAGCTTCGGCGGGATGAGCCCCGACCACTGGCTCGGCGTCGAGCCGATGCTCGGCCGGGACATCTTCGCCCGGCTGCTCTACGGCGCCCAGATCAGTCTGCTGGTCGCCTTCGCCTCGGCGATCATGATCACCCTGATCGGGGTGACCCTGGGCATCCTGGCCGGCTACTTCGGCGGCCGGATCGACACCGCGATCTCCCGGTTCATGGACGTCATGATGTCCTTCCCCAGCCTGATCTTCATGATCGCGCTGCTCTCGGTGGCCCGGAACGTCAACCGGGTGCTGCTGCTGATCATCGTGATGGGCGTCTTCAGCTGGCCGTACATCGCCCGGGTGATCCGGGCCCAGACCCTCTCGCTGAAGCACCGCGAGTACGTCGAGGCGGCCCGCGCCAGCGGCACCAGGAGCGGCCGCATCCTGCTCACCGAGATCCTGCCCAACCTGTCCGGCACGATCATCGTCTACATCACGCTGGCCATCCCGGGCCTGATCGGCACCGAGGCCGCGCTGACCTTCCTGGGCGTGGGCGTCCGTCCGCCGACGCCGTCCTGGGGGCAGATGATCGCCGACTCGGTGCTCTACTACAAGGTCGACCCGATGTTCTTCATCCTGCCGAGCGCCTGCCTGTTCCTGGTGGTGCTGGGGTTCACCCTGCTCGGTGACGCGCTGCGCGACGCCCTGGACCCGAAGGGCGGCAAGTCGTGATCGGATTCCTGATCCGCCGGCTGCTCGGCATCGCGGCCACCCTGGTGGTGATCTGCGCGCTGACCTTCGCGGTGTTCTACCTGTTCCCCGCCGACCCGGCGGCCCAGTTCTGCGGCAAGGACTGCTCGACCGACCGGATCGAGATGGTCCGTCAGCAGATGGGCCTGGACGACTCGTTGCCGGTCCAGTTCGGCCGCTACCTGATCGGCATCTTCGCCGGCCAGACGCTCGGCAGCGGCCAGTACGCGGTCCAGTGCGACTTCCCCTGCTTCGGCTACTCGTTCCAGAGCGCCCAGCCGGTCTGGGACCTGATGATGGACCGGTTCCCGGTCAGTGCCTCGCTCGCGCTCGGCGCGGCGGTCTGCTGGCTGGCGCTCGGCCTGTCGGCCGGGGTGGTCTCCGCACTGAAGCGGAACACCTGGGTGGACCGCACCGTGATGATCGGCACCATCGGGATCGCCGCGCTGCCGGTCTACTTCACCGCGATGATCCTGCTCTACCTGGTGGTCACGGTGCTCGGCCTGATGCCGCTGCCCCGGTACATCGCCTTCGGCGAGGACCCGGTCGGCTGGGTGCGCAACCTGATCCTGCCGTGGATCACCCTGTCGCTGCTGTTCGCCGCGCTGTACGCCCGGATGACCCGCAACTCGGTGATCGAGACCATGGAGGAGCCGTTCGTCCGGACCGCCAGGGCCAAGGGCCTGCGTGAGCGCCGGGTGGTCACCAAGCACGGGCTGCGACCCGCGCTGACCCCGATCGCCACCATGCTCGGGATGGACCTCGGCGGCCTGCTCGCCGGAGCGCTGATCACCGAGTCGCTGTTCAGCCTGCCGGGCGTCGGCAAGCTGTTCGCGGACTCGCTGAACAAGTCCGACCAACCGGTGATCATGGGCGTCACGCTGCTGGCCTCCTTCTTCATCGTGACCTCCAACCTGGTGGTGGACCTGGTCTACGCCTGGATCGACCCGAGGGCGAGGCTGTCGTGACACCCCCCAGCAAGAGCACACCGCTGCTCGAAGTCACCGATCTCGAAGTCGAGTTCACCACCGCCGAAGGCGTGGTCAAGGCCGTCAAGGGCGTCGACTTCACGGTCGAGCGCGGGCGGACCCTGGGCATCGTCGGCGAGTCGGGCTCCGGCAAGTCCGTCACCTCGCTGGCCGTGATGGGCCTGCACCGGGATGCCAAGGTGACCGGGTCGGTCCGGTTCGACGGCACCGAACTGCTCGGCGCCCCGGACGAGACCGTCCGCAAGCTGCGCGGCCGCCGGATGGCGATGGTCTTCCAGGACGCGCTGACCGCGCTGCACCCGTACTTCACCATCGGTGACCAGATCGCCGAGGCGTACCGGGAGCACCACGGCGGCACCCGCAAGGCCGCGCTGGCCCGGGCGGTCGAGGTGCTCGGCGACGTCGGCATCCCCGAGCCGGCCCGCCGGGCGGGCGAGCACCCGCACCAGTTCTCCGGCGGCATGCGCCAGCGGGCGATGATCGCGCTCGCGCTGTCCTGCGAGCCGGACCTGATCATCGCGGACGAGCCCACCACCGCGCTGGACGTCACCGTCCAGGCCCAGGTGCTGGAGCTGCTGATGAAGCTCCAGCAGGACCGCGGCCTCGGCATCGTGATGATCACCCACGACCTCGGGGTGATCGCCCGGGTGGCCGACGAGGTGCTGGTGATGTACGGCGGCGCCGCCGCCGAACAGGCCTCCGCCGACGCGCTGTTCGCCACCCCCAGGCACCCGTACACCCGGGGGCTGCTGGACTCGCTGCCCCGGGTGGACGCGGTCGAGGGGGAGAGCCTGCGCTCGATCCCCGGCAGCCCGCCCTCGCTGCTCGCCCCGCCGGCCGGCTGCGCGTTCCACCCGCGCTGCCCGGTCTACGCCGCGAAGCCCAGTGAACTCTGCACCGCGGAGCGCCCGTTGCTCCGCCTGGTGGCGGAGGGGCACCGCAACGCCTGCCGATTCGACGGAGTGACGTCATGACCACCGAACCGCTGCTCACCGTCGAGGGCCTGGGGATGACCTTCCCCGGTCCGCGCTCCGGCCTCGGCCGCCGGGCCGGGATCAAGGCGGTCGACGACGTCAGCTTCGAGGTCCGCCCCGGCGAGACGCTCGGGCTGGTCGGCGAGTCCGGCTGCGGGAAGTCCACCACCGGGCGGATGCTGGTCCGGCTGCTCGACCCGACGGCCGGTCAGGTCGCCTTCCAGGGCAAGGACATCACCCGGACCACGCAGCGCGAACTGCGGCCGCTCCGCCGCAAGTTCCAGATGATCTTCCAGGACCCGTTCGCCTCGCTGAACCCGCGGCAGACCGTCCAGCAGATCATCGCCGCGCCGCTGCGGGCCCAGGACACCCCGGCCGCCGAGATCAACCGCGAGGTCCGCGACCTGGTCCAGCTGGTCGGCCTCGCCCCGGAGCACCTGGACCGCTACCCGCACCAGTTCTCCGGCGGCCAGGCCCAGCGGATCGGCATCGCCCGTGCGCTGGCCACCCGTCCCGAGCTGGTGGTCGCGGACGAACCGGTCTCCGCCCTGGACGTCTCCATCCAGGCCCAGATCGTCGGCCTGATGGAGCGGCTGCAACGCGAACTCGGCGTGGCCTACGTCTTCATCGCCCACGACCTGGCCGTGGTGAAGCACATCAGCCACCGGGTCGCGGTGATGTACCTGGGCCGGATCGTCGAGATCGGCGACCAGCGCGAGGTGTACGCCAACCCGGCGCACCCCTACACCAAGGCGCTGCTCTCGGCCGTCCCGCTGCCCGACCCGGCCGCCGAACGCTCCCGGGAACGGATCGTGCTGCTCGGCGACCCGCCGAGCCCGGCCAACCCGCCGAGCGGCTGCACCTTCCACCCGCGCTGCCCGAAGGCGCAGCAGATCTGCCGCACCGAGCGGCCCTTGCTCCGGATCACCCCGGCGGGCGGCAGCCGACAGGCCGCCTGCCACTTCCCCGAGGCCTGACGCTCCCCCGTCGGTCCTCCGCCGCGCCGCCGCCGCACACCCTCGTCCCACGCGGCGGCGGCGCGAGCTCCACGCACCGTCCCCACCCGGTGCGCCCCCACCTCTCCACCCCACTCGGAGAAGAACCATGGCAACTTCCTTCACCGCGCGCCGGGTCCTGCTCGCCGCCGTGCTCACCGCCACCCTGACGCTGCCCGCGATCCAGACCGGCCAGGCGCTCGCCCAGTCCCCGGTCGCCGCCCCGGCGGCCGCGACCGCGCCGGCACCCGTGGCACCGACCGGGTACGACGAGGTGGACCGGCTCGGCGACGCCACCGCCCGGGCCGGCACCGCGGCGCCCGCCCCCGGTGGCGGCTCGCTCGGCAGCGGACCGGTCCCCGGAATGCTGCCCGACCGGGTCGGCGCCCCCGCCCCGACCGCCGCCGAACTCGCCGCGAGCGGCACCGCCGCGACCACCGCCGCCGGGGTGCCGTGCACCCTGGCAGGGATGACCGGCCTGAGCCCGAACGCGCTCGCCGACTTCCTGACCGACCCGGCCGTCACGGTGGACGGCTGCCTGAAGAACTTCCTCTGGACCTGGGACGCCAGGTACACCACCACGATGGACGACGCCCACGTCCAGGCCGTCGCGCAGCGGATCGGCAAGCTCGCCGGCTCCGACGACGGCACCGGCGCGGCCCACCTCTACGAGCTGTGGACCTTCCTGCACGCCACGGTCTACTTCGACTTCAACCAGAACGGCATCGACGTCACCGACGCCGCCACGCTGGCCGCGATCCAGCAGGCCGTCACGGCGTACGGGAACAGCCCGCACGCCTTCGACGACACCGAGCTGGCCGGTGTGACCCTCCGTGAGATGACCACCACCGCAGGCTCGGTGGGGCTGCGTCAGAACAACCTCGGCCTGGCGAAGAAGGTGCTGGCCAAGTTCGCCCCCGGCACCAAGGTCGCCGACAGCTGGGCCTGGGGCACCGCCGGCCTGGCCGCGCTCAACCTCAGCTGGCTCGGCGTCTCCAACCAGGACCCGGCGTTCCTGCCGGTGGCTGCCGCCGACCCCTCCTTCCGGGCCGCCTTCCGGGCCTTCGCCGGGTACGGCCACCTCAAGGGCACCCAGAACGAGTGGCTGGCCCGGGACGCGGTCGGCGAGTACGGCCGGTTCGGCCAGATCGCCGCCCTGCGGGCCGGCACCACCGCCGAGATCGGCAGCCTGCTGGACCTCACCAAGGCCACCTTCGGCCAGTGGTCGGCGCCCTGGGTCAAGGTGGCCGGCTGGGCCAACTACTACGGGAACTGCGCCCAGTTCCGGGTCTGCACCAGCGACGTCGAGGCGAAGCTCTTCCCCTACACCTACAAGTACGACAACGGCGCCGTCTCGGTCCGCACCGCACTGGACCGGGCAACCGTGGACCAGATGTACTACGCCAGCAAGCAGGTGAAGACCCAGTTCTTCCGGGTGCTCGGCACCGACGTCCCGCTGGCCGGCGACCCGAACGCCACCCTTAACATCCAGCTGTACGCCACGCGTTCGGACTACGAGGTGTACCACCCGCTGCTGACCGGGATGGCCACCAACAACGGCGGCATCTACATCGAGCGCGGCGCCACCTTCTACACCTACCAGCGGACCACGGCGGAGTCGTACCTGACGCTGGAGGAGCTGTTCCGGCACGAGTACACCCACTACCTGAACGGCCGTTGGGCGGTGCCGGGTTACTTCGGTGACGCGCGCTGGTACGCGAAGGACCTGACCACCGCGATGGACGAGGGCACCGCCGAGTTCTTCGACGGCTCGACCCGGGACCAGGGCGTCAAGGTCCGCAGGTCGCTGGTGGCCAAGCTGGCCTCGGACGAGGCGGCCGGCATCCCGCGGCTCACCGTCGCCCAGGTGCTGCACGCGAGCTACGACGACACCCCGGCCTTCCACTTCTACAACTACGCCGGCACCTTCTACGAGTTCCTCTGGGCGAAGCACCCGGCCAAGCTCCGCGAGATGTACGGCTACCTGCGCGCCGACGACCCGGCCGGATTCGACGCCTGGCGCACCAGCACCGGCGCCGACCGGGGCCTGCAGGCCGAGTACGACGCCTTCCTGGACGCCCAGATCGCGATCGCCCCGAGCCTGTACGTGCCGAACACCTCGTTCAGCGCCAACGGCGCGCTGAAGTACGCCTACGCCGCCGAGGTGCAGTCCGCGATCGCCGCCGCCACCCAGAACACCCCGTCCTGCAAGGACAACGGGGACTGGGCGAACAAGCCGATGCGCTTCGTCTGCACCGGGGCGATCACCGCCAACCTGGCCGACGCGAACAACCCCGACCGGGTCTTCAACGACATGTCCTACACGGTCGACTACTTCCTGCTGAGCCGGACCAAGGGCGTCGCCGACAACCTGGACGACATGAACTGCTACTTCGGTGCGGTCAACGTCTGGCCCGGCGGTAAGGCCGGCACCGCCGACTACACCTGCGAGGGCCCGCTCCGCAGGTGACCCGAACCCCTGGTCGGGCGCGGCGGGGAACCGTAACGGCGGGCCGCGTCCGACCAGGCTCCACAACTCCCGTGCGGGGCAGCCGTTCGACCGCTTCCGCGGTTGCCCCGCACGGGTATCTGCACGCGGCTGTCCTCCCCGCAGCCACCCGCTCCCCATCAGGGCCCAGGCCCCGGTGGGGCTCTTTCACGTGAAAGGCCACACCTCGTGACCACCCAGACACCTCCCCCGCTCAGCTGGGACGGCAGCGCCCACCCCTCCGGCCGGACCGAGACCGCCTGCCCGGTGGAGACCGGCCTCGACCTCCCGGGCCTGCGGGTCAGAGCCACCGCCGTCGGTGCCGGGGAGCTCGCGGTGCGGGTCACCCCGCAGAACGTCCCCGGCGTGCTGCTGATCGAAGTCACCCCGGGGCGGTCGACCGACGGTGCGCCGGTCCGGGCCCGGGTGGAGTGGCGGCTGCCGTGCACCCGCGCCACCGGTTACTGGACGCCCGGCACCGGCACCCGCTGGCTGCCGCCGTCCTGGGCGCTGCCCCGGGTCGCCGCGCTGCCCAAGGGGGCGCCGGTCGGCAGCCTGGTCGGCACGGCGGACGCCGCGATCTGCACCTTCGCGGTCGGCGAGACGGTGCTGCCGGTCTCGATCGGCGAGGGCGCGGTGGAGGAGACCGGCGACTTCAGCTGGTGGGTCGAGCACGAGGGCCCGCTGCGGCTGCTGCTGGACCTGAGCGGACGTCACTTCGCCGACACCGTCCGGGGCGCGGCCGCCTGGTGGGGCACCGCGCTGCCGGCCCCGGTGGTGCCGGACGCCGCCTTCGAGCCGGTGTTCTGCACCTGGTACGCCCTGCACCTGGCGATGACCTCGGCCGACGTGGAGAAGCTGGCCGCGCTGGCCGCACCGCTCGGCTTCGGCTCGCTGATCGTCGACGACGGCTGGCAGACCGACGAGAACGGCCGCTCCTACGCCACCACCGGCGACTGGCAGCCCGCCCCGGGCGGCTTCCCCGACTTCGCCGGGCACGTCGCGCGGGTCCGTGCCCTGGGCCTCAACTACCTGCTCTGGTACGCCCTGCCGTTCGCCGGCGACCGCAGCGCGGCGATCGGCACGCTCGCCGGGCACACGCTGGCCCACCTGCCGACCCTGGAGACGTACGTCCTCGACCCGCGCAGCCCGCTGGTCCGGGCGCACCAGGTGGACCGGCTGGCGGCGGCGGTGGAGCGGTACGGGGTCGACGGCCTGAAGATCGACTTCGTCGACACCTTCCTGCGCGAGGCCACCTCCGCCTCCCCGGACCCGGACTGCACCGAGGTGGCCGAGGGCGTCCGCCGCCTGCTGGCCGAACTCGACGTCCGGCTGCGGGCGGTCCGGCCGGAGGTGCTGGTCGAGTACCGGCAGCAGTACATGGGCCCCGGCCTGTGGCCGTACTCGACCATGGTCCGGGCCATCGACTGCCCGCACAACGCCACCGAGAACCGCGCCCGCACCGCCGACCTGCGGCTCACCGCAGGCCCGTTGGCGGTGCACGCCGACCCGCTGACCTGGCACCCGGAGGAGGCGCCCGAGCAGATCGCGGTGCTGCTGCTCGCGGTGCTGTTCGCCACCCCTCAGGTCTCGGTGGACCTGGCGGTGCAGGGGCCCGGCCAGCTGGCCGCGCTGCGGTTCTGGCTCGCCGTCATGGCCGAGCACCGGGACCTGCTGCAGCGCTCCGAGTTCCGCCCGCACCGGCCCGAGCTCGGTTACCCGCTGATCGAGTCCCGGCGGGACGGCTCCCGGGCGTTCGGCCGGTACGCGCCGGTGCCGGTCGCGGTGCCGGGGGAGTGGGACCTGCTGCTGCTCGGCAACGCCGACCCCGACACGCTGGTCCGGCTGGTCTTCGACCGGGCCCCGGGCACGCTGGCGGTGCTGGTCCAGGACGCGATGGGGGGCGTCGTCGCCGAGGTGACCGTGACGGTGGAGAGCCTCGAACTCGGCCTGCACGTGCCGCTGGGCGGCCTGCTGACGCTCCGTCGCTGACCCACCCGGCCCGCCCACCCGGCGGGGGCCCTGTGCCTCCGCCGGGTGGGCGTTTCCACGCCCGCTCGCCGGCGGGCCCGGACGTGCCGGAGCCCCGGCCCGCAGGGTGTGCGGGCCGGGGCTCCGGGCTGTGCGGGTGGATCAGGAGGCGGGGCCGACCTTGATGGTGGTCAGCTTGCCGCCCTGGGTCTCCCGAACGACCTCGATCTTGGTGTTGGTGTTCGGGACGGCGACGCCCAGCTGCGGGATCGCCGGGTCGGAGTAGACCCCGGTCCGGTCGTTGAAGACCGGGATGCCGGGCTTCGCCGGGTACTTGGTGGCCACGCCCGCGCTGTGCAGGGTGAAGGCCGTGGTGGGGTTGCGCGAGAAGGTCGCGTCGTGGCTCTGCGCCCGGCCGTTGACCAGTACGCCGCCCTTGAACTTCATCGCCTGCGGCCGCGCGTCGATCGGCAGGATCAGGCCGCCGCCCAGGTGGTCCTTGGTGTTGTTGTCGAGGTAGCTGGTGTCCCAGAGCCAGATCAACACACCTTCCTGGTACGGGTAGTTGTCGATCACGCCGGCCTTGCCCTCGACACCGCTGTAGCCGAAGTTGTACGGCCCGGTCTGCAGGTAGGCGCCGTAGCCGACGTAGCGGCGGTTCTCCACCAGGTACGCCCGCGGGTGCTCGCTGACCGAGTCCTTGCCCTTGAGCGGGTTGAAGCCGTTCAGCACCCAGCCCTGGTTGCCGTTCTCCGCGCCGTCGTCGAGCAGGGTGGCACCGTCGGCGGTGATCTTCACGGCGTCGATCAGCACGCCCTTGCCGTGGGTGTTGTTGTCCGAGGTGACGTGGAAGCGCAGCTGCACGGTCTTGCCGAGGTAGGCGTCCAGCGGGATGTTCAGCTGCCGCCAGGCGTTCGAAGTTCCGCTCAGGCCGGGGGTGTTGGCGGTGGTGTTGCCGATCGGCGCACCGTCCACCGTGCCGCCCAGCGACTTCCAGGTCTTGCCGTTGTCGGCGCTGGCCTCGACCGAGAGGAAGTCGTAGTCCTGCTCGATGTCGTACCAGGTGGCCGCCGAGATCGCCGCCGAGCCGGTGCGACCGGTCAGGTCCACCGTCCGGGACAGCGAGTTGTCGATGGAGTCACCGGTGCCGCTGTACCACTGCGAGGCACCCTGGAACGGGTCGGCCAGCGTGGTGGTCTTGGTGGTCGGCGGCAGGTGCACCAGCACGGCCTGGGCCTGGTCGGTGTTGTAGCCGCTGACGCCGAGCGCGTGGCTGGACCGGGTCGCGGCCTGCGCCTCGTCGTAGTTGAGCCAGCCGAACTGCAGCTTGCTCCAGGCGTCCAGGTCACCGGGGTACTCGCCGGTGGTGTTCTTGCCGCGGCCCAGGTACGAGGCCGAGGACATCAGCGACCAGAAGCTGACGCTGTTGTCGCCGCCCGTGGTCGGGTAGAGGTCCGGCAGGCCGAGGTTGTGGCCGAACTCGTGGGCGAACAGGCCGACGCCGCTGTTCTCGCCGCCCTGCACGTAGTCGTAGGCGAAGATGCCGGTGTCGCCGACCGGCGCACCGCCGATCTTGTTGCCCTCCGGGCCGACCTGTCCCGTCGGGTCCGGCAGGGCCCAACTCCGGTGCGCCCACAGCGCGTCGGCGCCCTGGGCACCGCCGCCCCAGGTCTCGTCGACGCCCGCGTGCACCACGACCAGGTTGTCGATGTAGCCGTCCGGCTCGTCGAAGTTCCCGTCCTTGTCGAAGTCGTAGCGGTCGTGCACGTCGTACTGCTTGAGCTCGGCCTTGACGTCGGCGGCGGTCCGGCCCTTGGCCAGCTCGCCGTCGTACCAGGCCTTGGTGGCGTCCCGGATGAACTCCTGCGCCTGGGTCCAGGCGCCGTTGCCCTGCGGACCCTTGTTGCTGCCGTAGCGCGCCTCGTTGTACGGCAGGGTCACCCAGTCGGTGACGGTGCCCTCGAGGTCGTACCGGCCGGAGGACTGGGTGCGGTAGAAGTTCCGCATCGAGTTGGCGCCGGCCTTGTCGTCGAAGAACATCTGCTGGTAGTAGGCACGACTGAAGTCGTTCTTCCAGAAGGTGTGGGTGTCGCTCTTGTCGGGCTGCGGTATCACGTTGTGGGCCGGCCCGGGGGTGCCCGCGTAGCGCGGAACGCCGTTGTACAGCGTCGAGTTGTCGACCTGGTCGCCGAACTGGGCAAGGATCACGAAGACCTTGTCCTTGCGCTCCTGGGCGAGCTGGACGTAATCGTTGCCGATCTTGACCTTCTTGGGCGCGGTGCCCGCCGAGGTCTTCGCCAGTGAACCCTTGTTGAGCTGCTCCAGCGCCTTGGTGCGGAGCGCCTGCCGGGTCTTCTCCTGCGGCGCCAGCGGGCCCTCGGGAGCCTCCCTGCCCTCCGGGCCCACCTGGGCCTCGGCCGGCGCGTCCTGGGACTGCAGGGCGGGCTCGGGCTTCGGGGCGGCGTAGGCGTTGCCACTCAACAGGGTGGCGGCTATCGCACTGGTGGTCAGCGCAGCCGTGACGGCTGCGGACAGTCTGCGCAACTGACCGGTCCTTTCCGGACGAGGGTGGTCGGGTGAGCGAGGGTAATATTTCACATGTCATCCATCACATGGAAGCCCTGTGTACCGGTGGATCTCGCCGTCGGACCCACCGGTCGGTACCGCGACCGCCCGACCCCGGACCGGGGGCCCACCGGAGGAGTCGGCGGAGCGCCCGGACGGCGGGCCGGGACGCGGCAGGAACGGACCACGGCCCGGCACCGGGGGCGGGTGCCAGGCCGTGGGGTGCCGGGGATCAGCTCAGCGAGCTGCGCAGGAAGGCGAGTTCGGCCTCGCTGATCTGCTCGTTGACGCCGTTCGGGGTCATGTGGCTGACCGCGGGGAGCGGGAGCACCGAGTGCGGCCGGCCGGCCCTGGTGAGGGCCTGCGAGAGCAGCAGGGTGTGCGAGGGGTGGACGTTGTCGTCGGCCAGGCCGTGGATCAGCAGCAGCGGCCGGGTGAGTGACGGGGCGTCCGGGATCAGGCAGTCCGCGGCGTAGCCCTCCGGGTTGTCCTGCGGGAGGCCGAGGTAGCGCTCGGTGTAGGCGGTGTCGTAGAGCCGGAAGTCGGTGGGCGGGGCGCCCGCGCAGCCGGCGTGGAAGACGTCCGGGCGGCGGAGCACCGCGAGGGCGGCGAAGTACCCGCCGTAGGACCAGCCCCGGACGCCGACCCGGGTCAGGTCGAGGTCGGGGTGGGTGTCGGCCAGTGCCCGCAGGGCGGCGATCTGGTCGTCCAGCGCGACGGCGGAGAACCGGCGGAAGATCGCCCGGCTGAAGGAGGGCGAGACGAACGGGGTGCCCCGGTTGTCGGTGGTGACCACGGCGAAGCCCTGGTCGGCCCACCACTGGCGGGCCTGCCAGCGCCGCGGCTCGTTGGCCACCGCCTGGTGACCCGGTCCGCCGTACACGTCCAGCAGGACCGGCAGCCGACGGCCGGTCGGGTGGTTGCGCGGGTAGACCACGGCGGTGGGCAGGCCCAGTTCGGTGACCCGGGCCAGCTGCGGGGTGACCACGTGCGGGAACGGGGTGGCGCGGTCCGGCAGGGCGATCTCCTCGCCCCGGAAGTGCAGTCGGCGCTCGATGCCGGTGGGCCGGGCCGAGGTGAGCAGCAGGGTCTCGCCGGCCGCCACCGCGGAGTGCACGCCGGGGCCCTCGCTGAGCCGGGTGAGCGCGCCGGTGTCGGGGGCGAGCAGGAAGACGTGCTGGTCGACCGGGTCGTCCTGACCGGCCTCGACCAGGAGTTGGCCGCGCAGCCGGCCGACCACCCGGCGGACCTGGGTCCGCTCGTCGGTGAGGATCTTCCCGTCCAGGGCGACGCCCCGGGCGTCACCGCTCGGGGTGTCGGCGGCGGTGAGCAGCCGGCCGTCGGCCAGCCGGGCCGGCGTGCCGGGCAGGTCGTCCACCCAGAACTCGTCCACGGTGCGGGAGAGTTCGCTGGTCCGGCCGGTGGCCGGATCGGCGCTGAGCAGCAGCACGGTCTGCTGGAGCCGGTCGGCGACGGTGAGCAGCAGCTCGCCGTCCCCCTCCCAGTCGGCCGCGCAGACGTACGGGAAGGCGGCGGTGTCCCAGTCCAGCCGGACCCGGCCGCCGTCCAGGCCGAGCACCCAGAGCTGGAGGTCCACGTTGGGGCCGCCGGCCTGCGGGTAGGCGAAGCTCTCGGCGGCCAGTTCGGGACGGGTCGGATCGGCGAACCAGCGCAGCGGCAGGGCGGACTCGTCGATCCGGGCGGCCAGCAGGGCGCGGCCGTCCGGGGACCACCAGTGGCCCCGGGTGCGTCCGAGCTCCTCGGCGGCGGCGAACTCGGCGACGCCCCAGACACCTCCGTCGGCCGGGCTGAGCGGCTCGGCCCGGTCGGTCAGGTGCAGCGCGCCGCCGGTGACGTACGCCACCAGGCTGCCGTCGGCGTTCGGCCGGGGGTCGAAGGCCGGTCCGGCGACCGGGAGTTCGGTGCTGGAGCCGGCGTCCACCGTGGTCCGGAACAGTCGGCCGTCGAGCGCGAAGACGGCCACCGCGAGGTCGGCGGTGGCGGCGAAGGAGCCGATGCCGGGGGCCCAGAGCCGGAGCCGCTCGCGCAGCCGGCGCTCCAGGGCGGGCAGGTCGGCCGGGTCACCGGTGCGGTGCGGCGCCAGTACGGCGGGGTCGGCGACCAGGTGCTCCTGCCGGGTGACCGGGTCGAACAGCCAGAGCCGCTCGACCGGGTCCTCGGGGCCGGTGGAGCGCAGGAAGAGCAGCCGGGAACCGTCGGCGGCGAGCGTCACGGCGCGCGGGGCGCCGTAGCCGAAGCGGCCGGTCCGGGCGCTCAGGGCGAGGAAGGGGTCGGTGTGGGTCACGGGCCGATGGTTGCCGTGAGCAGGGGATTTCGGCTAGAAGTATGCAGTGTGAAATGTCACACACCATTAGGACGGCCGGGGAGCGGGAGACCAGGATGAGTATCGAACCACCACGCCAACTGTCGGGTGCGGGAGCCCTGTTCACGTTGGATCCGACGGTGGCCCACCTCAACCACGGCAGCTACGGCGCGGTGCCGCTGCCGGTGCAGCGGGTCCAGGCCAGGCTGCGGGCCGAGCAGGAGCAGGACCCGGACGGCTTCTTCCTGGAGCTCCCGGACCGGGTGGCCCGGGCCCGGGCCCGGGTCGCCACCGCGCTCGGCGCCCGCCCCGACCGGATCGCCCTGGTCACCAACGTCACCGAGGGGATCGCGGTGGTGCTGGACTCGCTGCCGCTCGGGGAGGGCGAGGAGATCCTGGTCACCGACCACGGCTACGGCGTGGTGACCAGGGCGGCCGAGCGGCGGGCGGCCGAGAGCGGCGCCCGGGTGCGGACCGTCCGGCTCTCGGTGCACACGCCCGACCAGGAGGCGGTCCGGGCCCGGATCCTGGCGGCGGTGGACGAGCGGACCAAGGTCGCCGTGCTCGACCTGGTCAGTTCGCCGACCGCCCGGCAGATCGCCGACCCGGTGCTGCTGGCCGCGCTGGCCGAGCGCGGGGTGACCACGGTGGTGGACGCCGCGCACGCGCCGGGGATGCTGCCGGTGGACCTCGGCGAGCAGGCCGGCGGCGCCGACTTCTGGATCGGCAACCTGCACAAGTGGGCGTTCGCGCCGAGGGCCTCGGCGGTGCTCGCGGTGCACGCTGCCTGGCGCTCGCGGATCCGGCCGCTGATGTTCTCCTGGGAGCACGACCGGGGCTTCCCCGGCCGGGTGGAGTGGCGCGGCACCTGCGACTACACCCCCTGGCTGGCCGCCCCGGCCGGCTTCGGGCTGCTGGACCAGCTCGGCGCCGAGCGGGTCAGGGCGCACAACGAGGCGCTGGCGGTCTACGGGCAGCAGCAGCTGGTGGAGCGGGCCGGACTGCGGGCGCTGCCCGCGATGCCGGGGCTGGCGATGCGGGCGGTCCGGCTGCCGCCGGGGTGCGGGGAGAGCGAGCACACCGCGAAGGCGCTGATGGTGGGCATCCGGCGACGGCTGGCCACCCGGGTGGCGATCCGGCCGTGGTCCGGCGGCGGGGTGCTGCGGATCAGCGCGCAGGTCTACAACCGGCCGGAGGAGTACCGCGCGCTGGCCGCCGGGATCGGTGAGCTGCTGGACGGCCGCTGACCGTCCGTCACCGCACCGCCCGTCAGCCGTGCCGGTCGGCGGGTCAGTCGGCGGCGCGGAGCTCGGCCAGCAGCTCGCCCCGGTCGGCGATCAGCTCGGTGAGGATCCGCCGGGCGGCCCGCATCAGGTCGGCCACGTCGCCGCCGGCCAGGGCGTAGACCACGGTCGAGCCCTCACGGGAGGCGGTGACCAGACCGGCCCGGCGGAGCTGGGCGAGCTGCTGGGACAGGCTGGACGGCTCGATGTCCAGCGCCACCACCAGGTCACGGACCGGCGTGGGCCCGGCCTGCAGCAGCTCCAGCACCCGGATCCGCACCGGGTGCCCGAGCATCCGGAACAGTTCGGCCTTCGCCTGGTACAGCTGGGGCACCGCAGCTCACCCCTCTCCCGGAGGCCCGTCCTCGGTCGGCGGCCGACCGCCGCTCAGAGCTCAAGGGTGGCCTCCAGCCGGCGGAGCTGGTGGCGGGCCATCGCCATGTTGGCCCGGGCCCGGTTGAGCGCGAGGTAGAGGAAGAGCCCGCGCCCGTTCGGCATGGTGAGCGGGCGGATCAGGTGGTACTGGGTGGTGAGGGTGATCAGCATGTCCTCGATCTCGTTGTCGTGCAGGTTGAGCATCTGCATGGTGCGCATCTTGGCCCGGACCAGGTCCGTGTTGCCCGCCGCCGCCACGTTGAGGTCGAGCTCGGTGTTGTCGCCGAGGGTGCCGAGCGCCATCCCGCTGTCGTAGTCGACCAGGGCGACGCCGATCGCGCCGTCGATGGTCATGGCTTCCTTGAGTGCGCTCTCCAGATTGGCCATCGGGATCCTCCAGTCGGCGAGGCCCGCATCGGAGGGCGGGCTCGGTGGGCACGACTGTAGGAAGCACGGCGGGTCCGCAGGCGATCTGCCCGGAGTTGGCCGAAGCGGAGCGGGAAGTGATCGTCTGTCAGCCAATTGAAGACTTCTGCAACTGAGAAGCTGACCCGATTCGCTACTCCGCGTGCACGGACGGCTGCGCCGGGTGGCCCGCCGGGCGGTGCGGCCGCAGTCGACGGAGCGCCAGGACGACAGGTCGGCACCGGGCGACCCGCCCGGCCCGCAACCCGGGTGAAAACGGTGCTGTTGATGTCCGTCCAGACGGGTAATGTCTGGCTGAGATGCTCGATCACCACACCCACCACAGCCGCTGCGCCCCCCGGTCGGCCACCGCCGCCCGGGCCCCGCAGCCGCAGGCGTCGCCGTCTGCGCCCCCGTCCCGCCCGGCCGGTCCCCGGCCCGGCAGCCAGCAGTCCCACGGGAAGAAGAGGTGACGCCGATGAACAGCGCCATGCCCGAACACCCGGAGACCCCCGGCACCGAGGAGCTCGGCCCGGCCGACGCCTACGCGGCCTTCCGCCGCCGGGCCAAGGAGCAGGCCACCATCCTCTACGGCTTCCAGCAGCTGTACGACTTCGAGCTGGACGAGTTCCAGCTGGAGGCGTGCCGCGCCCTGGAGGCCGGCGAGGGCGTGCTGGTCGCGGCCCCGACCGGCTCCGGTAAGACCATCGTCGGCGAGTTCGCCGTGCACCTGGCCCTGCAGTCCGGCCGGAAGTGCTTCTACACCACGCCGATCAAGGCGCTCTCGAACCAGAAGTTCGGCGACCTGGTGAAGCGCTACGGCGCCGACAAGGTCGGCCTGCTCACCGGTGACAACAGCGTCAACGGCGACGCCCCGGTGGTCGTGATGACCACCGAGGTGCTGCGCAACATGCTCTACGCGGGCTCCTCCGCACTCAACGGCCTCGGCTACGTGGTGATGGACGAGGTGCACTACCTGGCCGACCGGTTCCGCGGCGCGGTCTGGGAAGAGGTGATCATCCACCTGCCCGAGTCGGTGGTGCTGGCCTCGCTGTCCGCCACCGTCTCCAACGCCGAGGAGTTCGGCGACTGGCTGGACACCGTGCGCGGCGGCACCAAGGTGATCGTCTCCGAGCACCGCCCGGTGCCGCTCTGGCAGCACGTGATGGCGGGCAACCGGATGTACGACCTGTTCGCCAACCCTGACGTGGACGGCCGCCCCAAGAATGCCCCGCGCAACCCGGCGAAGGCGGTCAACCCCGAGCTGGTCCGGCTGGCCCGCTCCGAGGGCGACCGCGGCTCGCGCAACGACAAGTTCGCCCGCGGCCGGGGTCGTTCGATGCCCACCGGCCGGCCGAACCGGGTCTGGACGCCCGGCCGGGTCGACGTGATCGAACGCCTCGACGCCGAGGGCCTGCTGCCCGCGATCACCTTCATCTTCAGCCGGGCCGGCTGCGAGGCGGCCGTCCAGCAGTGCCTGACCTCCGGCCTGCGGCTGAACCGGGACAGCGACCGGGCCACCGTCCGGGCGATCGTCGAGGAGCGCTGCGCCGACATCCCCGACGAGGACCTGCACGTGCTCGGCTACTTCGAGTGGCTGGACGGGCTGGAGCGCGGCATCGCCGCCCACCACGCCGGGATGCTGCCCCGGTTCAAGGAGGTGGTCGAGGAGCTCTTCGTGAAGGGGCTGGTCAAGGCCGTCTTCGCGACCGAGACGCTGGCGCTGGGCATCAACATGCCCGCCCGCTCGGTGGTGATGGAGAAGCTGGTCAAGTGGAACGGCGAGACCCACGCCGACATCACCCCCGGCGAGTACACCCAGCTCACCGGCCGGGCCGGGCGGCGCGGCATCGACATCGAGGGCCACGCCGTGGTGCTCTGGCAGCGCGGCATCGACCCGGAGGCGCTGGCCGGCCTGGCCGGCACCCGGACGTACCCGCTGCGCTCCTCGTTCCGCCCCTCGTACAACATGGCGGTCAACCTGGTCGGCCAGTTCGGGCGGCATCGCTCGCGCGAGCTGCTGGAGACCTCGTTCGCCCAGTTCCAGGCGGACCGCGCGGTGGTCGGCATCGCCCGCCAGGTGCAGAAGAACGAGGACGGGCTGGAGGGCTACCGCGAGTCGATGACCTGTCACCTCGGTGACTTCGACGAGTACATGAACCTCCGTCGGACGCTCAAGGAGCGGGAGAACGAGCTCGCCCGCGAGGGCACCGGCCAGCGCCGGGCCGCCGCGATCGAGGCGATCGAGGCGCTCAAGCCGGGCGACGTGATCCACGTGCCGACCGGCAAGTTCGCCGGGCTCGCGCTGGTGCTCGACCCCGGCCTGCCGCCGGTCAGCCGCTCGCCCCGGACGGTCCGTCACCCGGACTACCAGGACGGCCCGCGCCCGGTGGTGCTCACCGCCGAGCGGCAGGTCAAGCGGCTCGCGATGATCGACTTCCCGTACCCGGTGACGGCGGTCGACCGGCTGAAGATCCCCAAGTCCTTCAACCCGCGCAGCCCGCAGTCCCGGCGCGATCTGGCCTCGGCCCTGCGCACCAAGGCGGGCCACCTGGAGCCCGAGCGGTTCCGCAAGGGCCGGGCGGCCGCGGCCGACGACCCGGAGATCGCCCGGCTGCGCGCCGAGCTGCGGCAGCACCCCTGCCACGGCTGCGACGAGCGCGAGGACCACGCCCGCTGGTCCGAGCGCTACCACCGCCTGCACCGGGACACCGAGCTGCTGGAGCGCCGGATGCGCTCCCGCACCCACACCATCGCCCGCACCTTCGACCGGGTCTGCGGCCTGCTCACCGACCTCGGCTACCTCAGTGGGGACACCGTCACCGAGGACGGCAAGCGCCTCGGCCGGCTCTACGGCGAGCTCGACCTGCTGGCCTCGGAGTGCATCCGCGAGGGCGTCTGGGCCGAGCTCAGCCCGCCCGAACTCGCGGCCTGCGCCTCGGCGTTGGTCTACGAGTCGCGGCAGTCCGACGACGCGGCGGCACCTCGGGTGCCGGAGGGCGCGAGCAAGGAGGCGCTCGGCCGGATGATCCGGATCTGGGGTCACCTGGACGCCCTGGAGGAGCAGCACAAGATCAACACGGCCGAGGGCGTCGGCCAGCGCGAACCCGACCTCGGCTTCGCCTGGGTCGCCTACCGCTGGGCGCTCGGCCACAACCTCGACCAGGTGCTCCGGGACGCCGACCTCCCGGCCGGCGACTTCGTCCGCTGGACCAAGCAGCTGATCGACGTGCTCGGCCAGATCCAGGACGCGGCGGGAGAGGACGCCAAGTTCCGCTCCACCGCCCGGAAGGCGGTGGACTCGCTCCGGCGCGGCATCATCGCCTACTCCTCGGTCGGGTAACAGTCGGCAGGTGCTCCAGGTCTACGGCCCCGAGGCTCGGGGAACTGCGCGGAGGTCCGGCGTGCGGGTCACACCGCACGGTGCCTGGCCACTGACGTACGGGTGACCTCTTCCAAGGTCGGCGTCGCAGTTCCCCGAGCCCCTGCGGGGCGCCGGGCGAAAGTGCTGAGCAGGTAGGAGGTCCGTTCCTGCATGATGACCGGATGAACCGCAGTGACCAGCGCTTCCACGTCATCGTGCTGTCGAACTTCGCGAAGGGCTTCGACAAGTACGCGTTCGCCTACGGCAAGGCGGGGATTCCGGAGAGTACCCATCCCGACCGGTTCCACCTGCTGACCCGCGCGGAGTTGGGGATCGGCGTCGGCAAGGCCGGACGCCTGCTGGGCCGGCTGGCCATTCCGGGCGACCGGCTGCTGGTGCTGGAAACCACGGTGGACCCGGACACCTTGCTGCCGAACACGTCGACCGGCCTCGGAGCGGAACTGCACGAGGCGAGCATCCGACTGTCGGCCGTGCACGAACTCGACCAGGCGGGCGACGAGTTCACGCTGCGCCCGACGACCGTCGAGGACGCGATGGCGGCCTCCCTGCACCTGCACGGGTCGGCGCAGCGTCGCTACGCGGACCTGCGACCGCGCACCGTCTCGGTGCTGCCGGTCGCCTCCGCCTGCCAGGCCCGGTGCTCGTTCTGTTTCTCCGCGGCCTCGATCTCCAGCGACCAGGCGCCGGCCCGGGTCCCGTGGGACACGGTCGCCCACTGGCTGGAGCGCGCCCGCGCGGCGGGTGCCGAGCGGGCGGTGATCACCGGCGGCGGGGAGCCCACGCTCATACCGTTCGACCAGCAACTGCGGCTGGTGTCCGCCTGCTCGGCGGTCTTCCCGAAGGTCGTCCTGATCACCAACGGGCACACCCTGGCGAAGGGCGGGCACGCCGACCGGGCCGACCGCTTGGCGGCCCTGGGCGCCGCCGGTCTGAGCGTGCTGGCGGTCTCCCGGCACCACCAGGACGAGGCGGTCAGCGAGCGGCTGATGATGCTGCGCACACCGGTGGGCTCGCTGGTCGACAGCTGGCGGGAGGAACGCGACCGCTGGCCGGGGCTGCGGATGCGGCTGATCTGCGTACTCCAGCACGGCGGTGTCGCCGACGAGGCCGGGGCTGCCGACTACCTCTCATGGGCCGCCGCTCTCGGCGTCGAGGAGGTCTGCTTCAAGGAGCTCTACGTCTCCACCAGCACCGAGTCGCTGTACTTCGACCGCGCCGCCAACACCTGGAGCCGGGAGCGCCAGGTCCCGCTGTCCGTGGTCACCCGGTTCGCCGAGCAGCACGGCTTCGAACTGGCGAGCCGCCTGCCCTGGGGTGCACCGGTCTACCACGGCAGCTGGGACGGCCGGCCGCTGCGGATCGCCGCCTACACCGAGCCCAGCCTGCTCTGGGAGCGGACCAACGGGATCGCCCGCAGCTGGAACGTGCTGGCCGACGGACGCTGTTACGCCTCCCTGGAGGACCGGGCCAGCGAGATCGTCCGGGAAGGGGCAGCGGTATGAGGTTCGACGGGTTCCAGGAGTTCCGGCAGCGGCAACTGGGCGCCGTCCCTTCCCTGTTGGACGTCGCCGAGACCAACGTGTACCGGGCGCTCGCTCCACTGCGACCGGAGCCGCCGGCCGACCCGAGGACGGTGCACCGGTGCGATCTGGCCCGGGCCTGGCTGCGGCGGTTCGAGCTGCCGGAGGACTGGTCCCGTCGCACCATGGTCTGCCGAGGGGTCCGGCACGGGCTCGACGTGGTGTTCCACTGGCTGCGCGCCGGGCAGGCGCGGCTGTGGCTGCCCACCGACGTCTACCCGGTCTACTTCGAGCTGGCCCGGGCTGCGGGCCTGGCACCCGGGTCCTACCCGACGCTGCCGTCCCCGGTCCTGCCGACCTCCCCGGCGGACGGCCGGCCCGAGTACCTGCTGCTCGCCAACCCCAGCAAGCCGCTCGGCCGGTACCTCTCCGAGGCCGAGTGCGACGCGGCCGTCTCGTGGTTGGCGGAATCACCGCACCGCCACCTGCTGATCGACAGCGTCTACGACCTGGGCGCCCCGTTCGCCGCCGGCACCCGGCGACTGCTGGGCACCGGCCGTGCGGTCCTGCTCCACTCGGTCACCAAGGGGTGGCTGTGGCCGCGCGCCTTCGGCGTGGTCCTGCTGGGTCCGGCGCAGGCCGAACTGGCCGAGGCGTTCCGGGCCGACCCGCCGACGCAGGCCCAACTGAGGCTCGCCGAACTGCTGTTGACCGAGCACGCCGAGCTGCCCCGGCAGGTCGCCGACGAACTGGCCGCCCGGGCCGAGCGGTTGTTCGGACGCCTGCCGGACGAGGTGCTCGGGGCGATCCCGGCGGCGAGCCGGACCTGCCCCGGCAACTACTTCTTCCCGGTGGACATCCCGGCGGAGACGCTCCGGCGCGAGTACGGCCTGCTCGCCCTGCCGGCCGGGGTGTTCGGGGAGAGCGGCTGGCCCGGCTCCGTCCTGACCAGCCTCGCCGACGCCTTCGGCCCGACCTCGGGCCCGGCGCGCTGAGCGTGCTCAGCGGGTGGCCGCGAGGGCGTCGAGCAGGCGGGTGAGCGAGGTGCCGAGGCCCCAGCGGGCGGAGAGGGCTTCCAGGGTCATCGGGTCGAGCGGTTCGCGAGGGAGCGTCAGGTTGAGGTCGGGGACCGGGACGTCGGTGGCCACCCGGACCACGGTGGGGGCGACGTCGAGGTAGGCGGCGCCTTCGAGCAGGTTCCTGCGGCGGGCCGGGGTGAGCTTGGAGAGCGGGTCGGCGGCGGCGGCGCGGATGCCGGCCAGGTCGCCGTACTCGTGGATGAGCTGGGCGGCGGTCTTCTCGCCGATGCCCTTCACCCCGGGCAGCCCGTCGCTCGGGTCACCGCGCAGGGCGGCCATGTCGGCGTACTGGGAGCCGGTCACGCCGTACTTCTCGCGCAGCGCGGCCTCGTCGATCAACTGGGCGTTGCCGACGCCCTTGACCGGGTAGAGCACGGTCACCTGCCGGGCGTCGTCGACCAGTTGGAACAGGTCGCGGTCACCGGTGACGATCTGCACCGGACCGCCCGCCCGGGTGGCCAGGGTGCCGATCACGTCGTCCGCCTCGTAGCCGGGTGAGCCGATCCGGGCCAGGCCGAGCGCGTCCAGCACCTGTTCGATCACCGGCACCTGGGGGGCCAGGATGTCGGGGATCTCCTCCTCGCCCTCGACCGAGGGCTCCGCCGCCAGCCGGTGCGTCTTGTAAGTGGGGATCAGGTCCACCCGCCACTGTGGGCGCCAGTCGGCGTCCATGCAGGCGACCAGCTGGTCGGGGTGGTGGTCCTGGACCAGCCGGGTGATGAAGTCCAGCAGGCCGCGCACGGCGTTCACCGGCTGCCCGTCGGGGGACTTCAGGGAATCCGGTACGCCGAAGTAGGCCCGGAAGTAGAGACTCGCCGAGTCGAGCAGCATCAGCCTGGGTGCGGTCATGGCCTCGATCATGCCGCACCCGGCTGACGGAACCTCAGCGGCACGGCCCGGTCAGTGCCGGTGCGGGCCGCTCCGGTGCACCGGGCCGTGCGAGTCGCCGCAGTGGTCGTCCCCCGGGCCGGCGCCGCCCGCCTCCACCGCCGAACGCCCTATGGCCAGCAGTTCCTGGCCCAGCTCCTCGCCGACGTGGTCGACCTGGAGGGTGGCGTGGGTGATCCGGTACTCGTCCCGCAGGGTGCGCTGCAGATCGCGGCGGACGGCGTGGCAGTCACCGCCGGGGGCCACCAGGATGTGCGCGGAGAGCGCGGGCTGGCCGGAGGTGATCTCCCAGATGTGCAGGTCGTGGATCTCCTCCACCTGGGAGGAGTCGATCAGCCGGTCGGCCACCGTGTCCGGGTCGATCCCGGCCGGCGCGGCCTCCAGGAAGATCCGCCCGGAGTCCCGGACCAGCCCGGTGCCCGCCTTCAGCATCAGCGCCACCACGATCAGCGAGGCGATCGAGTCCGCCCGGGTGAAGCCGGTGGTCACGATGACCAGACCGGCCACGGCGGTGGCGATGAAGGCGTACAGGTCGGTCAGCACGTGCTGGAAGGCGCCCTCGACGTTCAGCGAGCTGCGGTTGGCCTTCGACATGCACCAGGCCGCCCCGATGTTCACCACGACGCCGACCAGCGCGGTCACCAGCACCAGCGAACCGGTCACCTCCGGCGGGTCGAACAGCCGGCTGACCGCCTCGTAGCCGAGCCAGGCGGCGAGCAGCAGCAGGGTGATCCCGTTCGCCTGCGCGGACAGGATCTCGGCGCGCTTCAGCCCGTACGTGTACCCGCCGCGCGCCGGGCGCTGGGAGAGCCGCATCGCGATCAGCGCCAGCACGATCGAGGCCGCGTCGGTCAGCATGTGCGCCGCGTCCGAGATCAGCGCGAGCGACCGGGCGGCGAAACCGACCACCACCTCGCCGGCCATGAAGACCACGATCAGGGTCAGCGCACTGAGCAGCCACTTGCGGTCCGCGTCGGCGGAGATGCCGTGCGAGTGGCCCGCGTGGCCGCCCGGTCCTCCGTGGTCGTGGTCGTGCTCGTGGTTCGCCATCGAGATCCTTCCCCGAACGCACTGGAGCCAGGGCGGAGCCGCCCCGCACCGGAAGTGAACCGCAGATCGGACGAAGATCCAAAGGCTGCACTGGTGACCGTTGTCGTTCCCGTCGGGCACCCTCCGCTACGCCTCCCCGGCCGTTCATCAACCGGCCGGCCGCCTCCGCTAGGGTCTGCCCGCCACCGGGTGAACAGGAGAGCGGACGTGTCGGAGCATCAGGAGCGGATCTCGCTGCCCACCATCGCCCGGGAGTGGGGCCGGATCGGCTGCACCGGCTTCGGCGGTCCGCCCGCGCACATCCTGCTGCTCCGCCGGCTCTGTGTGGAGCGGCACGGCTGGCTGAGCCCGGACGAGTTCGAGGACGGCATCGCGACCACCAACCTGCTGCCCGGACCGGCCTCCACCCAGCTGGCGATCTTCACCGCCTGGCGGCTGCGCGGCCCGGCCGGCGCCCTGGTCGGCGGCGCCTGCTTCATCCTCCCGGGCCTGGCCCTGATCCTGGCGCTGGCCGCACTCTTCCTGGCGGACGACCCGCCGTCCTGGATGCTCGGCGCCGCCGCCGGAGCGGGCGCGGCGGTACCGGCCGTGGCGGTGCAGGCCGCCGTCGCCCTGGCGCCCGGCAGCCTGGCCCGGGCCGGTACGACCCGGGCGGGCCGGGCCCGCTGGATCGGGTACGCGCTCAGCGGCGCTGCCGCCGCACTGCTCGCCGGCCCCTGGCTGGTGCTCGTCCTGCTGGCCGCAGGGCTGGCCGAGGTCACCGTCCGGGGACAGCGGCCGGCGCTGCCCCTGCTGCTCGGCGCCCTGCCCGCGACCGGCGGCCTCGGCGCCCTGGCCTGGGTCGCGCTCAAGGTGGGGGCGCTCTCGTACGGCGGGGGCTTCGTGATCATCCCGCTGATGCGGTACGACGCGGTCGAGCGCTACCACTGGATGACGGACGGTCAGTTCCTGAACGCCGTCGCCCTCGGCCAGGTCACCCCGGGCCCGGTCGTCCAGACCATCGCGGTGGTCGGCTACGCGGCGGCCGGGCCGGCGGGCGGCCTGCTGGCGGCCCTGGTGGCCTTCGCCCCGTCGTTCCTGTTCGTCCTGCTCGGCGCCGCCCACTTCGACCGCCTCCGAGCCGACCACCGGGTCCAGGACTTCCTCACCGGCGCGGGCTCCGCCGTCACCGGGGCGATCGCCGGCTCGGCCGTGCCGCTCGCTCTCAGCCTGCAACTCCCTTGGCAGTACGTGCTCCTGGGGCTCGCCCTGCTCTGGCTGCTGGCGGCCCGCCGCTCCGTCGTCCCCTGCCTCCTGCTGGCCGGCCTGGCGGGGGCGATCCTGTTCTGAATCTGGGCAGGGTGCTCAGCGGTCGACTGTCCAGGGGCTCGGGGCCCTGCTGTTGTGCGGCTCCGCCGCGTGGGCGAGGAGATCCGGCGTGCGGGTCACTGCGAGAGTGCCTGACCACCCACGCGACGATCACCTTTTTTCGAGGCCGGCGTCGCCCACGCGGCTGAGCCGCAGAGCCCCGAGCTCCCCGGTAGTGCAACCTCGGGACGTGCGAAATGGCCGAGCTAGACCACCGCAGGTACCCGCGCCGCCTCGACCAGCGCCTGCATCACCCGGAGGTCGTCCCCCTGCTCCGGGTGCCACTGGACGCCGAGGACGAAGCCGGGGCCCTCGATCCCCTCGACGGTGCCGTCCTCGGCCAGGGCGTTGACCAGCAGCCCCTCGCCGAGCCGGTCGACCGCCTGGTGGTGCGAGGTCGGGACCTCGACCGCCGGCTCGGGGAGCAGCTCCGCGAGCCGGGTGCCGGCCAGCGGCCGGACCGGGTGGGAGCCGTAGCGGTTGGCGTCGGGGAGGTGGCGCTCGCCGCCCTCCAGGTGCTGCACCAGGGTGCCCCCGCAGACCACGTTGAGCAGCTGCATGCCCCGGCAGATGCCGAGCAGCGGCAGCCCGGCGGCCAGCGCGGCCCGCAGCAGGGCGGCCTCCCAGAGGTCCCGCTCGGGTGCGGTGGCCCGGGTCCTCGGGTGCGGCCGGGCGCCGTAGAGGGCGGGGTTGACGTCGGGGCCGCCGGAGATGACCAGGCCGTCCAGCCGGGCCAGCAGACCGGGTGCGGTCTCGGGGGAGTCGGGCGGCAGCAGGACGGCGGTGCCACCGGCGCGCTGCACCAGCTGCGGGTACCACTCGGGAAGCAGCACCGCCCGCTGGGCGTCCCAGGGGCCCCACGTCGCGTCGTTGACGTAGGTGCTGACTCCGATCAGGGGTCTGTTGGTCATGGCCCGGATTCTGCACCGTCGGGGCCGGTCGCGGTGGCCGATTCGCCGTCAGGTCGCCCGGTCGCCGGAGGCTCCGTCAGGTCGGCCGAGCGGGGCCGACAGCTTTCTTACCGGAATCTCATCGGAAAACGGCCGGAACAGGGGTCGAGTTGATACCGCGTTTATCTTCGGGCGCCTAGATTCGGTGCCGTGAGCGAGCAGATTCCCGCCGGGTGGTACCCGGACCCGCAGGACACCACGAGCGACCCCCGGCCGGAGCGCTGGTGGGACGGCCAGGGCTGGACGGCCGGCACCCGGCCCGCCCCGGCGGACAGCCCCGAGGGGCCGACGGTGCTGGAGGGCGAGGTGCTGGTGAGCGGGCCGACGGTCCGCTACCCGGAGCCGCCCCCGCTCGCGCCGGTCGACGGCGTGCCGTCGGCCCGACGGAAGCCCGCCAAGCCGGTGCTGGTGGCGGTCGCGGTGGCCGCGCTGGCGGGGCTGCTGGTCGGTTCCGGCGGCACGTACCTGGCGATGGACGGCCGGTCCGACCGGCAGGCGTCGCACAGGGTCCGCGAGGACGTCCGCCCCGGCGGCGGGGGCGGTGACAGCGCCGAGGGCGGCAACGGCACTCCGAAGGCGCCGGACAACCCCGGCGGCAGCGGCAAGGGCCGGAACTCCGGTCTGGCGGTGGACGCGGTCAACCGGATCAGCCTGTCGATCCCGAGCGGCTGGACCGGCGGCACCACCAAGGCCGGGTACGCGGGCCTGAGCATCGGCTCGTACACCTGCGCCTCCGGCACCGGCGAGTGCTCGCTGGGCGGGGTGTCGACCGGTCAGCTCAAGGGCACCGACCCCAAGCAGGCAGCCGAGCAGGACATCACCACGGCGGCCGAGGACTCGTACGGCAAGATCAAGTCGCACGAGCAGCTGAAGTCCGAGCCGATCGCGGTCGACGGCCGGGACGGCTGGCTGGTCCGCTGGAAGGTGGACGCGCCCGAGGGCAACGACGGCTACGTGCAGACGGTGGTCTTCCCGACCGCCGACGGCAAGGCGCTCGCCTCGGTGCACCTGGGCTTCGACATCGACGACAAGGCTCCCCAGCTGACCCAGATGGACAAGATCGTGGAGAGCATCAAGGCGTTCACCGGCCAGCTCGACGGCGGCGGTGGCACCAAGGCCTGACCGGCCGACGGTCCGGGCCCCCACCCCTCGGGGTGGGGGCCCGGGTGCGTCAGGGTGACGGTGGGGCAGCCCGGACGGGGCCGGGTCAGAGGAAGGTGCGCCCCTCGCCCCGGTAGGTCGGCACGGCGTCCACCACCCGGTCGCCCTGGATCAGCTGCAACTCCGCGAAGCGCTCGCAGAGTTCGCCCGCCTTGGCATGCCGGAACCAGACCCGGTCGCCGATCCGCAGGTCGTCCGCCGCCGAGCCGAGCAGCGGCGTCTGCACCTCGCCCGCCCCCTCCTGGGGGTCGTACTTCAGGCCCGGCGGCAGGTAGGGCACCGGCGAGCGGTCGGGGCCGGCCGCGCCGGAGGCGGGGTAGCCGCCGCCGAGCACCGTGACCACGCCGAGCCCGGGCCGGCGGACCACCGGCTGGGCGAAGAGGGCAGCCGGACGCCCTTGGAACGAACGGTAGTTGTCGAACAGTCGGGGCACGTACAGGCCGGACCCGGCAGCCACCTCGGTCACCGCGCGCTCGGCCACCGTGCTCTCCACGCTGCCCGTGCCGCCGCCGTTCACGAACTCCAACTCGGTCACCTGGCGCAGCCGTCGCACCACGGCGGCCCGCCGCACGGCCAGCTCGCGCCGGGCCTTGGCCTGCATCGCCTGGATCACCCGGGAGCGCACCGGGCGCCCCGCGATCAGGTCGCCGACACCCGCGATGTGCCCCTCGTACGCCATCAGGCCGACCACCCGGAACCCCGGTCGCTGCTGCACCAGTTCGGCGAACGCGCCGAGCGCCTCGGGCGTCCGCAGCGGTGCCCGGCGGGCCCCCACCCGGAGCCTGCCGCCGAGCAGTTGGAGCGAGGTGTCCAGTTCCAGGCAGACCCGGACCTCCTCGCTGCCGGTCCGGGCGGCGTCGATCAGGTCCAGCTGCGCGGGGTCGTCCAGCAGCACCGTGACGGCGGCCGCCAGCTTGGGGTCGCCGGTCAGCTCGGCGAAGCCGGACCGGTCGGCCGACGGGTAGGCGAGCAGGATGTCCTCGAAGCCCTCCCGGGCCAGCCAGATCGACTCGGCCAGGGTGAAGCTCATCACCCCGGCGAAGCCGTCCATCGCCAGTACCCGCTCCAGCAGCGCCCGGCAGCGCACCGATTTGCTGGCCACCCGGATCGGCTTGCCGTTCGCCCGGCGGACCAGGTCGGCGGCGTTGGCGTCGAAGGCGTCCAGGTCCACGACCGCCAGCGGCGCGTCGAGGTGCGCGGTGGCCCGGTCGTAGCGGGCTCGGTCGGCGGCGAGGCCGGGAACGGCGTGGTTGACCATGCGCGCAGACTGCCACACGTCCGTACTGATGGGTAGGGGTGTCAGCCCGTCAGCTCGGCGGTCAGCGCACCGGTGGCCGCCCCGGCCAGCGACTCCACGGTGTCGATCCCGCTCTGCTGGTCCGCCGAACCCTCGCTGAGCACCGCCACCAACAGTTCCCGCCCGTCGTGGGTGACCCGCCCGATGCTGTTCACCACCCAGAGCCCGGTGGCGGTGCGCGCCAGCCAACCGTTCTTCAGGGTGTACGCGCCGTCCTGGTCGGCGGCCGAGACGCCCCAGTCCTGATCGGTGGCGACCTGGCCCATCAGGCCCTGGAGGTACGCCCGCCGGTCGGCGCTCAGCGGCGATCCGGTGCCGAACACCACCTGGAGCAGCCGGAGTTGGTCGGTGGCGGTGGTCTCGGTCAGCCCCCAGTGGCCGTCCGGGCCGGCCGTGGTGGCGGTCAGCCCGAAGACCTGGTTCGCGGCGTCCAGCCCGGTCGCCTCGCCCACCGCCGTATAGAGGGTGTCGGCGGCGTCGTTGTCGCTCTGCTCGATCATCAGCGCTGCGGTCGCCTGCTCACCGGCCGTCAACTCCCGTCCCGCCTGCTGCCGTTGCCAGAGCAGCGCGGCCAGGATGTCCGCCTTGACGATGCTCGCGGTGACGAACGACCCGGTCCCGTACGAAGCGCTCACCCCGCTCGCGGTGTCCAGCACCGCGACGGACACCGGGCCCTGTGCGGCCACGGCGGCTGCGGCGGCCCGGACGGCGGGGGCGGGGTCGGTGGGAGCGGGGGAGGTCGAGGCGACGGTGGATCGGACGTCCGCCACCGGGGTCGACAGGCTCGGCGGGGCCTGGAGGAGGTGGAGCGCCAGGGCGGCCAGGGCGAGCACCAGGGCTGCCGCCAGGGTGCGGAGGGTGCGTCGCTTCGGGGTCCGGTGAGTGCCTGCCATGCCGTCGAGGTTCGGCGCCGCCGATGGGGCCCGGCTGAGCCGGGGGTGAGCGGCGGCTGAGAATCCGCCGGCCCGGTTGGCATACGCTCAGCGGGTGGACCAGAAGAACATCCCGAACCCCGGATTCGCCGACGACGACGGCACCGCCGACCCGCGCCTGAGCGCCGCCCTGGCCGCCTGGGCGGCCGACCGGACCGGACCGGCCGCCGAGTCCGAGCTGCTGGCCGCCCTGACGGCCGGTCGGCTGATGGTCCCGATCGTGGCCCTGCTCGGCGAGGTGGAGACCGACGCCAACGGGCTCAAGCACGAGAAGACCAGTGACATGGCCGTCCCGCTGATCGAGGCCGCCGACGGACGCCGGGCGCTGCCCGCCTTCACCTCGCTGGAGACGCTGGCCCGCTGGCGCGCCGACGCCCGGCCGGCGCCGGTGGCCGGGCCGCAGGCCGCGATGGTCGCCTACTCCGAGCGGGCCGACACCCTCCTGATCGACCCGGCCGGTCCGGTGTCGTACCCCGTCGACGGGGCCCGGCTGCGGGCGCTGGCCGAGAACCGGCGCTACCTGCCGCCGGTCGAGGACCCGGACGTGCAGGCTGCGGTCGCGGCGCTGGTCGCGGCCGAACCGGCGGTCCTGCGGTCGGAACTGCGCCCCGGCACCGAGACGGACGCGGTGCTCGCCCTCGCCCTCGCCGACGGCACCCCGGTCCAGGAGCTCGCCCAGCGCCTCGCCACCGCCCTCGCGGCCGACCCGGTCCTCCGGGTCCGGCTCAACCGGGGGCTGGACCTGGCACTGCTGCGCTGAACCTCTTGCCTGCGCCCCGGGTCCAGGAGCTCGGGGCTGCGCCTTTGGCGGGGCGTCCCGTTGCACTACCCAGGGACTCGGGGGCTGCGCCCTTGGCAGGGCGTCCGGTTGCACTACCCAGGGGCTCGGGGCTGCACTTTTGGCAGGCGCTCAGCGGTCGACTACCCAGGGGCTCGGGGCTGCACTTTTGGCAGGCGCTCAGCCGTCAACTACCCAGGGGCTCGGGGAACTGCGAGGAGATCTGGCGTTCGGGTCACTGCGAAAGTCCCTGACCACCTACGCGACGATCACCTTGCACTAGGTCGGCGTCGCAGTTCCCCGAGCCCCTGACTCCGTAGCGGGCTGACCACCTGCCAAAAGGTCGGCGTCGCCCGCGCGGCGGAGCCGCACATCAGCAGCGCCCCGAGCCCCTGGCGGTGAGCCTGTGGCTCAGCTGTAGACCGGCCCGGTGAACTTCTCGCCCGGGCCGGAGCCGGGGGCGTCCGGGACGAGGGAGGCCTCGCGGAAGGCGAGCTGCAGGGAGCGCAGGCCGTCGCGGAGGGGCCCGGCGTGGAAGTTGCTGATCTCGGGGGCACCGGCGGTGACCAGGCCGGCCAGGGCGGTGATCAGCTTGCGGGCCTCGTCGAGGTCCTTGTCCTTCTCGCCGCCCTCGGCGAGCCCGCACTTGACGGCGGCCGCGCTCATCAGGTGCACCGCCACGGTGGTGATCACCTCGACCGCGGGGACCTCGGCGATGTCGCGGGTGAGATCGTCGAAGCCGATCTCGTCGTTGGGGGTGCTGTCGCTCACGGGGGCTCACTTCTCAGTGGAAACGGGTACACCTGGGAGCGTACAGAGGAGCGGCCCGCCCTCCGGCCACCGGCCCGGAGGCCCGGAATACCACCCTCGGCGGAAACGCTGTATGCTTCGAGACTGACCGGCCAGGAGACCGCAAGGTAGCCCGGCCAGCAAGTGGAGGCTCCACTCACAGGAGGCCCGAGAGGGCAACCGCGAAAGTCTCCCACCCGATCGTCCTCGCGGTCGACGGGTCCGGTCCGCGACACCTGAGCCGCAAGGTTCCAGCGAGTCGCCGAGCAGCGCCCTTCGAAAGAAGGTGCCGCCCCCGGTTGTGTGGAGCCCCGCTTGTGTACCGAGCGGGGCTTTTTTCGTGTCGCGGTGCGTACGCCAGTGGGCAGCGCAGCACGAATGAAGCCCCGCCCAGTGGTCGAGTCCACTACGTGCGACCGCCGTCCGACGGCCGCAGCGCAGAAGGTGCAACCTAGGAGGCCCCATCAGCACCGAGCCCCGCATCAACGACCGGATTCGCGTCCCCGAGGTGCGACTCGTCGGTCCCAGCGGCGAGCAGGTCGGCATCGTGCCGCTTGCCAAGGCGCTGGAGCTCGCGCAGGAGTACGACCTCGACCTGGTCGAGGTCGCGGCGACCGCCCGGCCGCCGGTGTGCAAGCTCATGGACTACGGCAAGTTCAAGTACGAGTCGGCCATGAAGGCCCGTGAGGCGCGCAAGAACCAGGCGCACACGGTCATCAAGGAGATGAAGCTCCGGCCGAAGATTGACCCGCACGACTATGACACCAAGAAGGGTCACGTCGTCCGGTTCCTCAAGCAGGGTGACAAGGTCAAGATCACGATCATGTTCCGTGGTCGCGAGCAGTCCCGCCCCGAGCTGGGCTTCCGACTGCTGCAGCGACTGGCGAACGACGTCCAGGACCTGGGCTTCGTGGAGTCGTCGGCCAAGCAGGACGGCCGAAACATGATCATGGTTCTTGGCCCGCACAAGAAGAAGACCGAGGCGATGGCCGAGGCCCGTGCGATCGCGGACGCCCGCAAGGCGGAGCGTCAGGGTCGCACCGGTCTTCCGGACGACGCCCTGGACGACGCCGACGACGCCGCTCTCGAGGCCGAGAACGCGGCGCTCGAGGCGGAGGCGGACGAGGACGACGACACCGATGAGGTGGACGTCGACGAGACCGCCGAGGTCGAGGCCGAGGCCAGCGAGGTCGAGAAGCCGGCCGAGACCACTCAGGACGCCTGAGCGGTTCGGTCAACGAGGTAGTGGGGCGGCCCGCCCCACCCACCAGATCCATCCAGTCCCCGCCCGGGCGGTAACGCGCGGGCGGGGGCGGACCGACGAGGAGATACGGCGACATGCCGAAGCAAAAGACCCACAGCGGCGCCAGCAAGCGCTTCAAGATCAGCGGCTCCGGCAAGGTGCTGCGCGAGCGTGCCGGCCGTCGCCACCTGCTCGAGCACAAGCCGTCGACGCTGACCCGCAAGCTGGCCGGCACCGTCGTGGTTTCCCCCGCCGACGCGAAGAAGATCAAGAAGCTTCTCGGCAAGTGATCGCCTCCTGCGGCCGATGGCCGCGGGACCCCGGCTGATCCTTTCCGACCCATTCGTTTACGGACCGCGTGAAGTAGTCCGTGGTCCAACCCAAGGAGTAATGAAGTGGCACGCGTCAAGCGGGCAGTAAACGCCCACAAGAAGCGCCGGGTCATCCTCGAGCGGGCCAGCGGTTACCGTGGCCAGCGGTCGCGCCTGTACCGCAAGGCCAAGGAGCAGGTCACCCACTCGCTCGTTTACAACTACAACGACCGCAAGAAGCGCAAGGGTGACTTCCGTCAGCTCTGGATCCAGCGCATCAACGCTGCGGCCCGTGCCAACGGCATCACGTACAACCGCTTCGTGCAGGGTCTGAAGATCGCGAACGTCGAGATCGACCGCAAGATGCTGGCCGAGCTGGCCGTCAACGACCCGGGCGCGTTCGCCACGCTCGTCGAGGTCGCCCAGAAGGCGCTGCCCGAGGACGTCAACGCCCCGCGCGTCGCGGCCTGACTCGATCCGGTTCCGGATCGGCAGCACAGCTGACACACCCAGACCCGCAGGTTCGCCTGCGGGTCTGCGTGTTTCCAGCCCCCTGACACACCGTCACCCCAGAGACGAGACCATGCAGAGCACCGAACCCCCCCTGCTCACCTCCCTGCGTTCGCCCCGCGTGATCGCCGCCCGCAAGCTGGCCAAGCGCAACCAGCGGAGCAAGGAGCGGCGCTTCCTGGCCGAGGGCCCGCAGGCGGTGCGGGAGGCGGTCGCGTACGGGCGGCTGGACTCGGGGGAGCACGCGGTGGTGGAGATCTACCTCACCCTGGAGGCGGCCGAGCGGCACGCGGAGATCGTGGACGCGGCGCTGGCCGAGGGCCTGCCGGTGCTCACCGCGACCGACGAGGTGATCGGTGAGATCTGTGACACCGTCACCCCGCAGGGCATCGTGGCGCTCTGCCGGTTCCTGGACACCCCGTTCGAGCATGTGCTCGCGATGGAGCCGCAGCTGGTCGCCGTGCTGGCGCACGTGCGCGACCCCGGCAACGCGGGCACCGTGCTGCGGACCGCCGACGCGGCGGGGGCGGACGCGGTGATCCTCACCGACGCCTCGGTGGACCCGTACAACCCGAAGGCGGTCCGGGCCTCGGTGGGCAGTCTGTTCCACCTGCCGTTCGCGGTCGGGGTGCCGGTCGAGCAGGCGGTCGCCCGGCTGCGCGAGGCCGGCGTCCGGGTACTGGCCGCCGACGGCGCGGGGGACCGCGACCTCGACCAGGAGCTGGACGAGGGCACCCTCGGCGCGCCCGGGGCCTGGGTCTTCGGCAACGAGGCCTGGGGCCTGCCGGAGGAGACCCGCGCACTCGCGGACGAGGTGGTGCGCGTGCCCATCCACGGACACGCCGAGAGCCTCAATCTCGCCACGGCCGCCGCCGTGTGCCTGTACGCCTCCGCGCGCGCCCAGCGGTCCCCCGGAGGGTGTCGCGCCAAGGGGTAGGGGCGCTAGGGTCGGACAGTGGGGGCACGTACACAGTGGGTAAGCGGGGAGGCAACCCATGGTCGGCACCGAACTGGACTTGGACGACCTGCCGGACGGGCTGGTGATCGCCGACGCGTCCGGTGCGGTGGTCCGTTTCAACCGGGCCGCCGCCCGGCTGACCGGCGTCCGGCCCGAGGCGGTGCTCGGCGTGCCGTTGGAGCAGGCGCTGCCGCTGGAGGACCTGGACGGCCGCCGCTGGTGGCCGCTGACCGACCCGTACGGCGGCCTGCCGATCCGGACCGGGCAGCCGGAGCGGAACCTGCTGCTGCCCGGCGGCCGGGAGGTGCTGGTCTCCGCCCGGTACGTCCGGGAGTCGCCGCGCGGGCCGGTCCGGCAGGTGGTGGTGGCGCTGCGCGGCACCGAGGCGCGCCGGCGGACGGAGCGCAGCCATGCCGAGCTGATCGCCACCGTGGCGCACGAGCTGCGCTCCCCGCTGACGAGCGTGAAGGGCTTCACCAAGACGCTGCTGGCGAAGTGGGAGCGCTTCACCGACGGCCAGAAGCGGGTGATGCTGGAGACGGTGGACGCGGACGCGGACCGGGTCACCCGGCTGATCGCCGAGCTGCTGGACATCTCCCGGATCGACGCCGGGCGGCTGGAGCTGCACAAGCAGGTGGTGGACCTGCCGGCCGCGGTCCGGCGGCACGTGGACGGCAAGCTGGCGGCGGGCATCGCCGCCGACCGCTTCGACATCCGGATCGAGCAGCCGCTCACCCAGCTCTGGGCGGACCCGGACAAACTCGACCAGGTGCTGGCCAACCTGCTGGAAAATGCCGTGCGCCACGGTGAGGGGACTGTCACGATCGAGGTGGCGGCCGCCAAGGAAGTGGTGGAGAGCGCCGGTCGGGAACGAGTCCTGGAAGGGACGGCGGTGACGGTGAGCGACGAGGGCAGCGGGATTCCGGAGGAGTCCATGCCGCGCGTCTTCACCCGCTTCTGGCGCGGCTCCAAGCGCGGCGGCACCGGCCTCGGCCTCTACATCGTCAAGGGCATCGTGGAGGCCCACGGCGGCACCATCCGGATCAGCCGGGCGCCCTCCGGCGGCGCCTGCTTCCGATTTATCCTGCCCGCCGGAGTGCCCGACTTCATGCTCTGAGGAAGTCCGGCCCGGCGGGCGGTTCGCAGGCTGCGACTACACTCGACCTTTGCGTTGTGTGACGCCCTGCGCGGCTGTGCCGCGGACACCCCTCCTGATCGTCTCGGGACCGGCTGCCCGTGTCCCGGCCACGCAGTGCGTAGCGCACGGGCGAGGCACCCCTTCACGAGCAGGAGCACGGGAAAGATAGCGATGTCGGCACCCAATAGTTCGTACGACCCGGTAGAGGTCGAGGCACTCAAGCCCGAAGAGGTCGAGCGCGCCCGGGACGAGGCCCTCGCGGCCTTCGCCGCGGCCGGCACCCTCGAGGAGCTCAAGCAGGCCAAGGTCGCGCACACCGGTGACCGCTCGGCCCTGTCGCTCGCCAACCGCGAGATCGGCGCGCTGCCCCCGCAGGCCAAGGCGGCGGCCGGCAAGCTGATCGGCCAGGCCCGCGGCGCGGTCAACCAGGCGCTGGCGAAGCGTCAGGTCGAGCTGGAGGCGGAGCGGGACGCCCGCGTGCTGGTCGAGGAGGCGGTGGACGTCACGCTGCCGTACGACCGCACCCCGCGCGGCGCCCGGCACCCGCTCACCACGCTGGCCGAGCGGATCGAGGACACCTTCGTGGCGATGGGCTACGAGGTGGCCTCGGGCCCCGAGGTCGAGGCCGAGTGGCTCAACTTCGACGCGCTCAACCTGCACGAGGACCACCCGGCCCGGTCGATGCAGGACACCTTCTTCGTGCAGGCCCCGGACGGCTCCGCCGACTCCGGCGTGGTGCTGCGCACCCAGACCTCCCCGGTGCAGATCCGCACCATGCTCGACCGCGAGCCGCCGCTGTACGCGGTGAGCCCCGGCCGGGTGTACCGGACGGACGAGCTGGACGCCACCCACACCCCGGTGTTCCGCCAGGTCGAGGCCATCGCGGTGGACGAGGGCATCACCTTCGCCGACCTCAAGGGCACCATCGAGCTGCTGGTCGAGAAGCTGATCGGTGGCGGCCTGGAGCTGCGCTGGCGGCCCTCGTACTTCCCGTTCACCGAGCCGAGCGCCGAGATCGACCTGCAGTGCTTCGTCTGCCGGGGCGAGAGCGTCGGCAACCCGGACCGCCCCTGCCGGACCTGCTCCTCCGAGGGCTGGATCGAGCTCGGCGGCTGCGGCGTGGTCAACCCGCGCGTGCTGGTCGCCTGCGGGGTGGACCCGCAGCGCTACAGCGGCTTCGCGTTCGGCCTTGGCCTGGAGCGCATTCTGATGAACCGCCACAACGTCGCCGACATGCGCGACATGGTCGAGGGTGACGTCCGTTTCACCCTCCCGTTCGGGATGGAGATCTGATGCGCGTCCCGCTCTCCTGGCTGCGTGAGTACGTCGACCTTCCGGCGGGTGAGACCGGCCGTGACGTCGCGGCCCGCCTGGTCCGGGCCGGTCTGGAGGTCGAGACGGTCGAGCAGATCGGCGCCGACCTCAAGGGTCCGCTGGTGGTCGGTCAGGTGCTCTCGATCGAGGAGCTGGCCGGCTTCAAGAAGCCGATCCGGCACTGCTTCGTGAACGTCGGCGACGCCAACGGCACCGGCGAGCCGCAGGAGATCGTCTGCGGCGCGACCAACTTCGCCGTCGGCGACAAGGTCGTCGTGGTGCTCCCGGGCGCGGTGCTGCCCGGCCCGTTCCCGATCGCCGCCCGGCAGACCTACGGCCACACCTCGGCCGGCATGATCTGCTCGGCCCGCGAGCTGGGCATGGGCGACGACCACAACGGCATCATCGTGCTCCCGCCGGAGTACGAGCCCGGCACCGACGCGATCGAGCTGCTCCAGCTGGTCGACGAGGTGCTGGACATCGCGGTCACCCCCGACCGCGGCTACTGCCTCTCGATGCGCGGCGTGGCCCGGGAGGCCGCCGCCGCGTACGGGCTGCCGCTGGCCGACCCGGCGCTGCTCGACGTGCCGCCGGCCAACTCCTACGGCTACCTGGTCAAGGTGGCCGACCCGGTCGGCTGCGACCGCTTCGTGGCCCGCACCGTCACCGGGGTGGACCCGGCCGCGCAGTCGCCGCTCTGGCTCCAGCGCCGGCTGCAGAAGTCGGGCATCCGCCCGATCTCGCTGACCGTCGACATCACCAACTACGTGATGCTGGAGGTCGGTCAGCCGCTGCACGCCTACGACCGCAGCCGGGTGGACGGGCCGATCCAGGTCCGTCGCGCGGCCGAGGGCGAGACCCTCACCACGCTGGACGGCACCACCAGGAAGCTGTCCGCCGAGGACCTGCTGATCTGTGACAACTCCGGCCCGATCGGGCTGGCGGGTGTGATGGGCGGCGCCTCGACCGAGATCGTCGACCCGGTGACGGACCCGGAGACCGGTGTCACCACCGGTTCGACCGAGATCATCATCGAGGCGGCGCACTTCGAGCCGGTCACCATCGCCCGTTCGGCGAAGCGGCACAAGCTGCCCTCCGAGGCGTCCAAGCGCTTCGAGCGCGGCGTCGACCCGGAGGCCGCCCGGGCCGCCGCGCAGCGCGCGGTGGACCTGCTGGTGCTGATCGCCGGCGGCACCGCCGAGGCGGGCGTCACCGACATCGCGGCGTCCTTCCCGGTGCGCACCATCGCGATCGACGCGGACCTGCCGGACCGGGTCGCGGGCACCCAGTACGGCCGCGAGACCGTCACCCGGCGGCTGCAGGAGATCGGTGCCACCGTCGCGGGCGCCGACATCCTGGAGGTCACCCCGCCGAGCTGGCGGCCCGACCTGACCGACCCGTACGACCTGGCGGAGGAGGTCATCCGGCTCGAGGGGTACGACAACGTTCCCGCCCGGATGCCGATGGTGCCGCCGGGCCGCGGGCTGACCGAGGCCCAGCGCTTCCACCGCCGGACCGGCGTGGCACTGGCCGCGGCGGGCTTCGTCGAGGTGAACACCTACCCGTTCATCGGCGAGGCCGCGCTGGACGCGCTCGGCCTGGACGCCGCCGACGCCCGTCGACGGACCGTCAAGCTGGTCAACCCGCTGAACGACGAGGAGCCCTCGCTCCGCACCTCGCTGCTGCCTGGCCTGCTCGGCGCGCTGCGGCGGAACGTCGGCCGGGGCAACACCGATCTGGCGATCTTCGAGCAGGGCACGGTCTTCCTGCCCAAGCCGGAGCTCAAGGTGGCGCCGCGACTGCCCGTCGACCGCCGTCCGACCACCGAGCAGCTGGCCGAGCTGGACGCGGCGCTGCCGCACCAGCCGCGCCGGGTCGCCGTCGCGCTGGCCGGTGAGCGGCTGCCGTCCGGCTGGTGGGGCAGGGGCGCCGGGGCCTCCTGGGCGGACGCCGTCGAGGCGGCCCGTACGGTGGCCCGCGCCGCCGGGGTCGAACTGACGGTCCGCCAGGCGCAGTACGCGCCCTGGCACCCGGGCCGGTGCGCCGAGCTCTCGGTGGCCGGCACCGTGGTCGGCCACGCCGGTGAGCTGCACCCGCGGGTCATCAAGGCGCTGCACCTGCCGGAGCGCACCTGCGCGATGGAGGTCGACCTGGACCTGCTGGGCGCCGACCTGTCCGGCCGGGTCTCCGGCCCGCCGGTCTCCGGCTACCCGGTGGCCACCCAGGACGTGGCGCTGATCGTCGACACCGCCGTCCCCGCCGCCGAGGTGGAGACCGCGCTGCGCGACGGGGCGGGCGAACTGCTGGAGTCCCTCCGGCTGTTCGACGTCTTCACCGGTGAGCAGGCGGGTGCGGGCAAGAAGTCGCTGGCGTACACGCTCCGGTTCCGTGCCCTCGACCGGACGCTGACGGCCGAGGAGGCCACGGCCGCCCGCGAGTCGGCGGTGGCGGCCGCCGCGGCCCGTACGGGCGCGGTGCTGCGCGGCGCCTGACGTTCAACCGCAGGTCAGCAGGGCTCCACCCCCGGTCCTCCGGAGGGTGGGGCCCTGTTTCGTTGCGCGCTCAACTGCCGGATTTTTGGTGCAAGTTGCCGCCGGACTCTTGCGGTCCGGGTGCCGGACGCGCTTCAATCCTCACCAGTTAGGAAAGTTTCCTAATCCCCCCGGCTTACGGAGCGCCCCCATGTACGCGCTGAACCGTCGTACCGCCCTCACCGGCCTGCTGGCCGCCACCGTCTCGCTGACCCTGCTCGGCGGCACCTCGCAGGCCGCCGGCGTCGGCCTGGACGACCCCGCGAAGAAGGAGATCGCGATGAAGCTGGTCTCCAGCGCGGAGAACTCCTCGCTGGACTGGAAGTCCCAGTACAAGTACATCGAGGACATCGGTGACGGCCGAGGCTACACCGCCGGCATCATCGGCTTCTGTTCCGGTACCGGAGACATGCTCGACCTGGTCGAGTACTACACCCAGGTCAAGCCCGGCAACATCCTGGCCAAGTACCTGCCCGCCCTGCGCAAGGTGGACGGCACCGAGTCGCACGCCGGCCTCGGCTCGGCCTTCGAGAAGGACTGGGCGACCGCCGCCAAGGACAGCACCTTCCAGCAGGCCCAGAACCACGAGCGCGACCGGGTCTACTTCAACCCGGCGGTCAGCCAGGGCAAGGCCGACGGCCTGCGCGCGCTGGGCCAGTTCGCGTACTACGACGCCATCGTGATGCACGGCAACGGCGGCGACTCCACCAGCTTCGGCAACATCCGCAAGCGGGCCCTGGCCAAGGCCAAGACCCCGGCCCAGGGCGGCGACGAGACCACCTACCTGAACGCCTTCCTGGACGCCCGGAAGTGGGCGATGCAGCAGGAGGAGGCGCACTCCGACACCAGCCGGGTGGACACCGCCCAGCGGGTCTTCCTGAAGGCGAAGAACTTCGACCTCAACCCGCCGCTCAAGTGGAAGGTCTACGGCGACAGCTTCAGCATCAACAGCTGACGGATAACGTTTGGAAATCCGGCCGGGAGCTGTGATCCGATGTCCGCTGCGATCCCGCCACCCGGTGGGCACCAGAGACTGGACACCTCCGATCATGCACTCCGACGCCACCACCCCCGCGCAGCCGCCCCGGCGGCAGGGCCCGCCACCCGCCCTGACGGCGTACCGGTCGCCGCGCGGCCTCGCGCTGGCGGCCTCGGTCCTGGTCGGGGTGGTGGCCCTCGCCGACCTGCTGGACGCCGCGATGGCCTTCGTGGTCCGCGGTGACTACCAACGGCTCGTCGACGAGCAGGGGGCCGGGGACGTCGCGCTCAACAGCGCGGTGGTGTGGGCGGGAACGTCCATGCTGGAGGTCGTGGCGCTGGTGGCGGCCGGCGTGGTCTTCGCCTGCTGGTTCGTCCGGATCCGGAAGAACGCTGAGCTGCTGGCCCCGCAGGCTCCGCACCGTCGGGGTGCGGGCTGGGTGGTCTGGGGCTGGATCGTCCCGGTGGTCTCGTTCTGGTTCCCGTTCCAGATCGCCCGGGACTGCTGGCGGGCGAGCACCCCGAAGGGTGACCCGTGGGGTTCGGAGCTGCTGCTGCGCCTCTGGTGGGCGGCGTGGCTGCTGTCGCTGGCCGTCGGCCAGCTCGCCCAGCGGCTCGTCAGTGCCGCAGAGACGCCGGAGGCGTACGTCACCGGCTTCGGGGTGACCGTGGTGGCCGACCTGGTGGACGTGGTCGCCGCGGTGCCGGCGATCCTGGTGCTGCGCAGGCTGACGGCGCTTCAGGACGCCAAGGCGGTCCGGGCCGCAGCGGAGTTCCGACCGGCGGCCGCCTGGCAGTGGCAGGCCTGACGGGCGGTCGATCGGGGGCGTGGGCTTGTGGGAGCCCGCGCCCCCGATCTCCTTTTCCTCAGCAGCCGTTGAGCACGGAGGTGAGGGCCGACTTCTCGGCACTGTCGACGGTGAGGTGGTAGTAGTACTTCACCTGCACCCAGGCACGCACGTAGGTGCAGCGGTACGCGGTGCGCGGCGGCAGCCAGGTGGACGGGTCCTGGTCGCTCTTGCTCTGGTTGCTGTTGTCGGTGACCGCGATCAGCTGAGGCCGGGTCAGGTCGTTGGCGAAGGCCTGCCGCTGCGCGGTGGTCCAGGCCCAGGCGCCGGAGCGCCACGCCTCGGCGAGCGGGACCATGTGGTCGATGTCGATGTCGCTGGAGGCGGTCTCGGTGATGTCGTCGTACTGGCTGTACCAGGAGCCCGAGGTGGCGGCGCAGGTGGAGCTGGTGACCACGTTGACGCCGTCCCGCTTGAGCACGGTCTCACGGGTGTCGCAGGAGCCGGAGACGGTGCTCCAGTGCGGGAAGAGCGCGCGGTCGTAGGTCGAGGCGTGCGAGTCGGCGGCGACGGTCAGGCCGGCCAGGTAGGTCCGGGCGGTGGCGGCCGACACCGGCGTCGGCAGGGCGGCCTGAGCAGGGGCGGCGATGCCGAACAGGGCGGCCGAGGCCAGGACGGCGGCACCGGCCGCAGCGGCGGCGCGACGAACTCGGGACATGGCGAACTCCAGTACTCGACGGGGGAGTTGGACCACCCGACGGGTCGGGTGGCGGCGCCCCGCCATCATGGAGGGCCTCTGGTTTACGCGGGTAGACCCGGGAGGTAAATTTCTGACGGTGACTCTTCACCGAAGCCGCCTGCGGATGCGGCCGGCCGGGGCAGCGGTGATCCTTGGAGGGTCCGATCGCTGCACAGGAAGGACCGAGCCGTGTTCGAAAAGCTGAAGAGCATGATCAAGGGCCACGAGGACACCGTGCGGACGGGAGTCGACAAGGCGGGCGACGCCGTCGACGAGAAGACCGGCGGCAAGTACAGCGGCCAGGTCGACACCGCCCAGCAGAAGCTCAACGAACAGCTCGGCACCCAGGAGCCGCCCGCACCGCAGTAGCCCGCACGCGCCGGGGCCCCGTACCGATCGCGGTACGGGGCCCCGGCGCGTGCGGGTGGGGTCAGGCGTTCACGGTGTAGTCGTAGAAGCCGCGGCCGGACTTGCGGCCGAGCAGGCGGGCGTCGACCATCCGGGAGAGCAGCGGGGGAGCGGCGTAGAGCTGCTCCTTGTACTCGTCGTACATGCTGTCGGCGATCGACAGGATGGTGTCCAGGCCGATCAGGTCGCAGAGCCGGAGCGGGCCCATCGGGTGGGCGCAGCCGGCCTCCATGCCCTTGTCGATGTCGGCGGCGGTGGCGACGCCCGACTCGAACATCCGGACGGCCGACAGCAGGTACGGCACCAGCAGCGCGTTGACCACGAAGCCGGCCCGGTCGCGGGCCCGGATCGGCTCCTTGCCGAGCACCTGGACGGCGAAGTTCTCGGTCCTGGCGGTGGTCTCGGCGGAGGTGGTGAGGGTCGGGATGACCTCGACCAGGCGCTGGACCGGGGCGGGGTTGAAGAAGTGCAGGCCGATCACCTGCTCCGGGCGGGAGGTGGCGGCGGCCAGCTTCACGATCGGGATGGAGGAGGTGTTGGAGGCCAGGATGGCGTCCCGGCGCTCGACCACCTGGTCCAGGGTCTGGAAGATCTTGTTCTTGATCTCCTCCTGCTCCGCCACCGCCTCGACCACCAGGTCGCGGTCGGCGAAGTCGCCCAGGTCGGTGGTGAAGGCGATCCGGGAGAGGGTCTCGGCGCGCTGCTCCTCCGTCAGCTTCCCGCGCTGGACGGCGGTCTGGAGCGAGTTGGTGAGCCTGGTCCGGCCGAGCTCCAGGGCCTCCCCGGTGGCCTCCGAGACCAGCACGTCCAGGCCCGAGCGGGCGAAGACCTCAGCGATGCCCGACCCCATGAGGCCGCAGCCGACTACTCCGACGCGCGCGATGTCACTCACTCAGTTGCCCTCTTCACGGTGGAGCTGGGGGTGCCCAGCATGCGGTACGGCGGAGGCGCGCCGGTGTCGTGGCCGTACACGCCGCCCGGACGACGGTACTACCCGGCTACCGGTGAGTTCATCTCCGGTCCGGGATCTGGTGCCGGTCGGATGGTACGGGTACGAATGCTGAGCCGATCGGCTGACAAGCGGCCCGGTCGGCCCCGGTGGTCCGGTCCGGGCGCCCGGAAGGCCCGAAGAATACGGAGCAGTCGAGGAGGGAGCACGTCAGCATGCCTACGGGATCACTCGCAGGGCAGGTCGCGCTGGTCACCGGGGCGGGCCGCGGGATCGGGCGGGAGATCGCCATCGGGCTGGCCGCCGAGGGAATGGCGGTGGGGCTGGTCGGCCGCAACCACGGGGTGCTGGTGGAGACCCTCAAGCAGTGCGTCCGGCACGGCGCACGCGGGGTCGCGGTGACGGCGGACGTGACCAGGCCGGGCGCCGTCCGGGAGGCGGTCCGGGCGGTCGAGCGCGACCTCGGGCCGGTGGACCTGCTGGTCAACAACGCCGGTCAGGTGGACCGGGACGAGGTGCCGCTCTGGGAGACCGACCCGGTCCAGTGGTGGCAGGTGGTGGAGACCAACCTGCGCGGTCCGTACAACCTGCTGCGCAGCGTGCTGCCGGGGATGGTCGAGCGGGGCCGGGGACGGGTGGTGAACCTCAACTCCGGGTTCGCACTGAGGCCGGACGGCCACTACACCGCGTACGCCACCTCGAAGGGCGCCCTGCTGCAGCTCTCCGACAACATCGCCGACTCGCTGGCCGCGCACCGGGTGGTGGTGCTGGACATCAGCCCGGGGGCGGTGGAGACCGAGATGACCGCCGGGATGCCGATGTTCAAGGACATGAAGGCGTGGGGGAGCATCCCGTACATGGTGGCGGTCACCGTGGACGCGGCCCGGGGGCGGTTCGACGCGCTGCACGGCCGGTTCATCCACGCGGGCCGGGACAACCTGGAGCTGCTGGTGGGCCGTGCCGAGGAGATCCGGGAGGCGGACGCCAGGACGCTGCGGCTGCGGGCCTACGGCGAGGAGGACCCGCTCGGCTGAGAAGCCTTTTTCGTCCCATTGACGATAAGGCGGGCGGCGCCTTATCGTCATGGGGACGATTAAAGCTGTCCAGAGGGGGACCCCATGGCCGACATCACCAGGCGCTTCGGCTTCCGGCATCTGCGGGCCGCGCCGACCTCGCACGTCCGGCACCTGAGTGGCGGGAAGCTCGCCCACGACGGCACCGGGCTGGCGTTCTGGTTCCGGCCGCGCACCGCCGCGATCTCCGAAGTGCCCGCCGACGACCGTGAGCTGGCGATGCTGTTCCACGCCGGCACGGCCGACTTCCAGGACCTCACGGTGCAGGCCGCCGTGACCTACCGGATCGTGGACGCCGCGGTGGCCGCGACCCGGGTGGACTTCGGCATCGACCCGGACACCGGCCGCTGGCGGGCCGAGCCGCTGGACCAGCTCGGCACCCTGCTGACCGACATCGCCCAGCAGTACGCGCTGGAGCTGATCGCCCGCACCTCGCTCGCCGAGGCGCTGGCCGACGGCATCACCGCGCTGCGGCACCGGATCGCCGAGGGCCTGGCCGACGAGCAGCGGCTGTCCGAGACCGGCCTCTCGGTGGTCGCGGTGCGGATCACCGCGCTGCGGCCGGAGGCCGAGATGGAGCGCGCGCTGCGCACCCCGACCCGCGAGCAGGTCCAGCAGGACGCCGACCGGGCCACCTACGAGCGGCGCGCGGTGGCGGTCGAGCGGGAGCGCGCGATCGCCGAGAACGAGCTCGCCAGCCAGATCGAACTCGCCCGGCGGGAAGAGCAGTTGGTCGAGCAGCAGGGCGCCAACGCCCGCCGGCTGGCCGAGCAGAACGCGGCCGCCGACGGCATCAGGGCCGAGGCCGAGGCGGTCCGCCGCACCCGGCTCGCCGCCGCCGAGGCGGAGGCGGCCCGGATCCTGGCCAGTGCGCAGGCCGACTCCGACCGCGACCTCGGCGCCGCGAAGGCCGAGGCGGAGGCCGCCTGGCTGACCGCGCACCAGCAGGCCGGCCCGGAGGTGCTGCGCGCGCTCGCGCTGATCAGGCTGGCCGAGCACCTGCCGAACATCGACAGCATCACGCTCACCCCCGACGTGCTGACCGGCCTGCTGACCAGGCTCGGCACCGACCGGTGAGCCTGGCGCCCCGGGTGGTGCTGGTGCACCGCCGCACCGAGTACGAGGAGTTGCTCGCCCGGCACGGCTCGCGCGGGCAGGCGTCGTTCTTCACCGGTTCACGCGGCCGCTCGCTGGCCGAGGTGGAGGAGCGCCACCACCGTTCGCTGGCCGCGCTCGCCGAGGTGGCGGGCGCGGTGCCGCTGGACTGGCGGCGCAGCCGGGTCGAGCGGACGGACCTGGACCGCTTCCTGTTCGGGCCCGAGGACCTGGTGGTCGTGGTCGGCCAGGACGGGCTGGTGGCCAACGCCGCCAAGTACCTCAGCGGCCAGCCGGTGATCGGCGTCGACACCGAGCCCGGACGCAACCCCGGCGTGCTGGTCCGGCACCGGCCCGACCAGGCCGGGCGGCTGCTCCGGGCCGCCGCCGGCCCGGGTGCGGAGCGGCAGTTGGAGGAGCGCACGATGGTGGAGGCGGTCGCCGACGACACCCAGCGGCTGCTCGCGCTGAACGAGGTCTACCTCGGCCAGAGCGGCCACCAGACCTCGCGCTACCGGCTCGCCGTCGGGGGTGGTCCCGAGGAGGCGCAGGCGTCCTCCGGGGTGCTGGTCGGCACCGGGACGGGGGCGACCGGCTGGTGCCGCTCGGCCGCACTGGAGCGGGCCGGCGCGCTGCCGCCGCCCGGGCCGACCGCGTCCGCGCTGGCCTGGTTCGTCCGGGAGGCCTGGCCCTCGCCCACCACGGGCACCGCGCAGGTGCAGGGCCTGCTCGCCCCGGGCGAGGCACTGACCCTGACGGTCGAGTCGGACCGGCTGATCGCCTTCGGGGACGGCGTGGAGTCGGACGCGCTCCAGCTGAGCTGGGGTCAGACCGTCCGGGTGGGGGTGGCGGCGCAGCGGCTGCGGCTGTTCGTCTGACGGGCGGTCAGGGGCCAGGCCCCGGGTGAACGGGGTTCAGCGCGGGCGCAGCCCGTCGAAGAGCACCTCGAAGATCCGCTCCCGGGCCGCCGGGTCCGCCCCGAGCTGCTCCATCGTCGCGCCGGTGCCGACCAGCAGGGCGATCAGCTCCGGCAGGCCCAGCTCCGGGCGGACCGCCCCGGCCCGCTGCGCCCGGCCGGCAGCTCGGCCAGCCGGGCCTGGATCTCCGCACTCGACTCCCGCAGCGACGCGTGCGCGTCCACCCCGGCCGCGGCGAGCGCCAGGGCGAACTCGTTCTTGCCCGCGGACCGGTCGATCACCAGCCGGAAGCAGGCGAAGAACGCGGTGCTCGCGGAGCGGTTCGCGCAGGTCGCCGCGGACTCGCCGGTGCGGTTGACCGCGACGAACGTGGTGGTCCGGGAGACCGAGGACCCGGAGGTGATCGTCGCCGAGTTCGACTACCTGGTGCACCACCGGGTGACCGGGCGGGACTTCTCGGCCGGCACCATCCAGGTGCTGCGGGTCCGCGACGGACTCATCGTCAGCAGCCGGGACCACCACGACCACCTGGCCCTCGCCGTGGCCGGCGGCGAGCTGTCGCAGCTGGTGGCGGCGCTGGAGGGAGACGTGACCGGTTAGCCGGTGGAGTCCCCCGGGCCGCTCCGGGGGAAGGCCGGGGGCTGGGCCGGGCCGGGGCCCAGGGTGGTGGTGCCGGGGGCGGCCCGGTGGCCGAGGCCGGTGCGGTAGACGTCCAGGGCGAGGCCGGTCCGGCCGGTGCGGCGGTACAGGTCGCCGAGCAGGCGGCAGAGGTCGGCCAGGTCGCCCGCCGCGCCGGTCTGTTCGAGCAGCGAGAGGGCGCGGACGTAGTGCTCCTCGGCCTCCGGGGCGCCCTGCTCCTCGGCGATCAGGCCGAGCAGGCGGTGCGCCCCGGCGGCGTGCACGGCGCCCCGGTGCGGGCCGAGCCGGTCGAGCAGGGCGTGCAGCAGCAGGCCGGCCTCCTGGAGGCGGCCCCGGCGGCGGAGCACGTCGGCGAGCTCCACGTCCACCTGGTGGGTGAAGAGTTCGGCCTGCTGGACGGTCAACATCTCGCGGGCGGTGCGGAGTTCGTGCTCGGCCTGCGCCAACTGGCCCGCCTGGGCGTGCACGTAGCCGCGCATCCAGTGGCACTTGGCCAGGTCGGAGCTGAGCCGCAGCCGCTGGTAGAGCTGCTGGGCGCGGGCCAGCGAGGTGTCCGCCTCGGTGATCCGCCCCGCCGCGATCAGGGTCCGGGCGACGCTCCGGTGCAGCCCGGCGACCAGCGCCGGGTCGGTGGCGGTGGGGGCCAGTGCGAGGGCCAGTTCGGCGGCCTGGGCGGCCCGGGTGTGCGCGCCCATGTCCATGTACGGGCCGATGACCGCCGCGTAGAGCAGCAGCAGGGCGTCCGGATCGGGCAGGCCGGCGGCGTTCAGCTGGTCGATCGCGGTCTCCAGCAGGTAGCAGGAGTACCGGAGTTCACCGGAGAGCAGGTACGCCACCGCGCGGCCCCGGACGGCGGCGGCGCGCTGCGGCAGCGGCTGGTCGGCGAGCAGCTGCTCGGCGGCCTCGAAGTGTTCCCTGGCCTGCTCCAGCCGCCCGCTCTCCAGCGCGCACTCGCCGAGCCCGAGCAGGGCGGCGGGGCGGACGGCGGTGATCTCCTCCCGCTCGGCCCGCTCCAGCACGGCGGCGAAGCCCTCGCCGGCCGGCCCTGGCCGGCCGGCCGCGAGCAGCGCCTGGGCCTCGGTCAGGGCGAGCCGCAGCTCGGTGGCCAGCTGGGCCGGACGGCCGGTGGCCAGCTCGTCCTGGGTGACACCGAGTCGCTCGGCCAGGTAGCGCAGGGCCGCCTCCGAGGGGCGGACCCGGCCGGCCTCCAGGGTGGAGACGTAGGCGGCGGTGTAGCCGTCGCCGGCCAGCGCCCGCTGGGTGAGTCCGCGTTCCCGGCGCAGCTGTTGCAGCCGCTGCCCGATCGCGGCGGCGTCGGTCCGCACCGTCATGCCCACGTCCTCCCAGGTCGGCCGCCGTGCCGGCGGCCCGTGCTGTCCGCCCCATTGTCGGGGTCCCGGCGGGTGGCCTACATTAACTCACCACTTAAGTCTGATTAACCATCAACTTACCTCCCTGGGGGGACCCTCGTGCACCGCAGCAGAATCAGCACCCTCGCGCTGACCGGCGCGCTCGCCCTGGCCGCGCTCGGCAGCACCCCCGCCTCGGCGGCCCCGGCCCCGGTGACCCGCCCCGGCCACCAGGTCGAGAGCTTCGCCGAGGACGGCACCATCTCCCGCGCCGAGGCCCCGGGCGGCTCCCCGTTCGCCGCCGCGCGCGGCCTGGCGGCGACCGAGGCGGCCGGGGTGACGCCGATCGTGCAGAACGGCAGCACCGCGACCCGGCTCGACATCGTGATGGTGGGCGACGGCTACACCGCCGACCAGCAGGCCAAGTTCCGGGCCGACGCCACCGCCAAGTGGCAGGAGATCTCGGCGGTCGAGCCCTACCGGACCTACCGGGGCCTGTTCAACGTCTGGGCCGTGGAGGCCGTCTCGGCCGAGTCCGGGGTGAGCGGCGACCCGGACAAGGCCACCGTGCGGAAGACCGCGCTCGGCTCGTACTTCTGGTGCGACGACGTCGAGCGGCTGCTCTGTGTGGACACCGACGCGGTGGAGCGGTACGCCGCCAAGGCCCCGCAGGCCGACCTGGTGGTCGTGGTGGCCAACAGCGCCAAGTACGGCGGCGCGGGCTACAACGACGTGGTCTCCCCGCTCGGTTACTCCGGCATCGCCACCGTGGCGGGCGGCAACGCGCTGTCCGGGCAGATAGCCGTGCACGAGACCGGGCACTCGCTCGGCAAGCTGGCCGACGAGTACTTCTACGAGGGCCAGGGCAGCTACCCGGGCAAGGAGCCGACCGAGGTCAACATCTCCCAGCAGACGGCGGCCCAGCTGCGCCGCAGCCACACCAAGTGGTACCGCTGGCTCGGCCAGACCTCCCCGGACGGCGGCACCGTCGGCGCGTACCTGGGCGGCGGCTACTACCCGCAGGGGCTGTACCGGCCGACCGACAACTCGATCATGCGGTCGCTGGGCCGGGAGTTCAACCTCCCCGGCCGGGAGGCGATGATCGCCGGGTTCTACCGCTACGCCAGCACGCTGGGCAGCAGCACACCGACCTCGGCCAAGCTCACCACCGCCGACCGGCTGAGCGTCGAACTGCCCGCGCCCGGCACCCGGTTGCGCTGGTACCTGGACGGCCGTGAGCTGACCGGGCTGCGCGACCGCACCGCGCTCGCCCTCACCGAGCTCAGGCTGACCGGTCCCAAGAGCCGCCCACACCAGCTCACCGCCATGGCCACCGACCCGACCACGGCCGTCCGTGACCCCGAGCTGCGGGCCGGCCTGACCGACTCGCTCAGCTGGCAGGTCACCCGCTGACCGGCCCCGCCGCGACCGCCCGCTCGGCCGCCCGGATCAGGTGGGCGGCGTGCACCTTGCGCCACAGGCGGTCGCGGTCGGCCCGGGTGAGGTCGGTCAGGGTGAGGCCGAAGACGTCCGCGAGTGCGGCGAACCAGTCGGCGGGCTCCAGGAGTTCGCGCTCGCTGCGCCCGGCGGCGTCGGTGCGCACCAGCACCAGGCCGCGCAGCCCGTCCGAGCCGCCCGCGTCCCGGCGCAGCGCGCAGGCCACCCGGGCGAACGGGGAGTCCGGCGCGGTGGAGAGCCAGCTGTGCCGTTCCCGGAAGTCGGCCGGCCCGGCGGGTTCCGGCCGGAAGTCCATGCCGGGGAAGGCGCCCCGCGGGTCGTGCTCGAAGCGCCAGCCGCCCGGCTCGGCCGCCGAGGGCAGCAGGCCGAAGGTGAACGGTCCCTGACGGTACGTCCCCTCGGCCAGCGGCAGCGGCTCGTGCAGCGCCTCGCCGAGCCCGGCGTCCGCGAACCAGAGCCGCTGCTCGCACTCCACCGTCAGCGCCAGGTGGTTGGCGTTCGCCCCGGCCGGGACGGTCGGATCGTTCTGCACCCCACCGACGTGCCAGGTCACCCGGTAGCCCAGCGCGGTCAGCAGCGCCGCGAACGCCCCGTTCAGGTGGAAGCAGTATCCGCCCCGCCCGGCCAGGATCCGCCGCACCGACTCGACCGGCTCGATCGTGGTCGGCCGGCCCAACTGGATCTCCAGCGTCTCGTACGGCACCCGCTCGACCTGGGCCCGGTGCAGGGCGAACAACCCCTCCACCGTGGGGCGCCCCGGCCGCGCCACCCCGAGCCGGCGCAGGTACCCGTCGACCATCTCGTCAGTCAGCATGCGGGCACACTAATCGGTATGACCATCAGCCGATCGGCACTCCGAGAACTCCCGCCCGGCGTCGAGGACCTGTACGTCGAACTGGCCGCCCCGCCCCGCCTGGTGGCGCACCTGCGGCTGGTGCACGACGTGGCGGTCCAGCTGCTGACCGGCTTCGCCGAGCGCTGGCCGGAGCTCACCGTGGACGCCGAAGCGGTCCGGTTCGGCGCGGCCACCCACGACCTGGGCAAGGTCCGCCACCCGGAGGAGCTCAGCACGCCCGGCTCGCTGCACGAACCCGCCGGGGAGCGGCTTCTGGTGGAGCTCGGGTACCCGCCGTCGGCGGCCCGGTTCGCCGGTTCGCACGGCTCCTGGACGCGCCCCGGCGTCAGCACCGAGGAACTCCTGGTCAGCCTCGCCGACAAGGTCTGGAAGAACAGCCGGATCACCGGACTGGAGGACCTGGTCGGAGCCCGGATCGCCGCCGCCACCGGGCAGCAGCCGTGGGAGGTCTTCCTGCACCTGGACGACCTGCTCGGCGCGATCGGGGCGGGGGCCGACCGGCGGCTCGCCCACCAGGCGGCGCACCCGTTGGCCGGGTGAGGGTTGGTCAGGTCAGCTCGTCGGCCAGCAGGTCCATCAGCAGGCCGTCGTGCCAGACCCCGTCCGAGCCTCGCTCGTAGGCCCGCAGCACGCCGACCGGGCGGAAGCCGACCTTGGCGTAGCAGCGGATCGCGGCGGCGTTGTCGGCGGCCGGGTCGATCACCAGGCGGTGGTAGTCGAGGGTGCAGGTGAGGTGACGGGCCAGCACCCGGACGGCGTCGGTGCCCAGGCCATGACCGTGCACGGCGGGGTCGAGGAAGATGTCGATGCCCGCGTGCCGGTAGTCCGGCTCGTTCTCCGCGTACCACTGGACGGCGCCGACCACCCGGCCCGCGTGCTCGATCGCGAACACCTCGGTCCCCGGGTCGGCCAGGTCCGCGGCCACCTCGGCGGGCAGGTCGCCCGTCCCCCGCCAGCGGGCGAACACCTCCGGGGTGGCCCGGATCGCGGCCAGCGGGACGACGTCCTCGGCGGTGGCGGGGCGCAGCGTGACGGCGACGCCGTACAACGTGGTCGACATGGACCGGACGTTACCCGCCCGGGCCGGAACCGGCGCGCCCGTTTCTGACCTCCTGTCAGCCGTGGACACGGGGACCTGGCGGCGCGGGCGGTGGGTGGCGGGAGCGGCCGTCCTGGTGACGGCGCTGCTGGTGCGGCCCGCCCTGCTGCCGAACCGGCCGGGGCACCTGGGCAGCCTGCTGGAGACCTTCCTGCCCTGGCTCGGACTGGCCCTGCCGGTGCTGCTGCCGGCCGCGCTGCTCCGCCGCTCCGCCACGGCGGGCCTGGCGGTCACGCTCGCGCTGCTGGTCTGGACGGTGCGGTTCCTCCCGCCCGCCGCCGACGGGGGCCGGACCGGGCTGACGGCGGTTCAGCACAACGTGGACGACGCCAACCCCGACCCGGCCGGCACCGCCCGGACCCTGGCCGACAGCGGGGCGGACCTGGTCGCCCTGGAGGAGCTGCTCCCGGAGCGACTGCCCGACTACCAGGCGGTCCTGGGCGCCGACCGCCCGTACCGCGCGGTCGAGGGCACCGTCGGCCTCTGGTCCAGGTACCCGCTCACCGACGTCCGGCCGGTCGACCTCAAGCCCCGCGCCCTGACCGCCGACTGGCGCCGGGCGCTCCGGGCCACCCTGCACACCGGGGCGGGCGAGACGGCGGTGTACGTGGTCCATCTGCCCTCGGTCCGGCTCGGCCCCGGCGGCTACGGCACCGACCGCCGGGACGAGAGCGCCCGACTGCTGGCCGCCGTGCTCGCGGCCGAACCGCTGCCCCGGGTGATCCTGCTCGGCGACCTCAACGGCGCCTTGGACGACCGTGGCCTGGCCCCGGTCACCCGGCTGCTCGGGGAGAACGGCCGCCGGGAGTTCAGCTGGCCCCGGAGCTTCCCGCTGGCGCGGATCGACCACGTGCTGACCCGGGGCGCGAAGGTGTCCGGCAGCCGGACCCTGCCACCCACCCCGAGCGACCATCTGCCGGTGGCGGCGCGGATCGACCTGGGGCCGCCCCGTCCGGGCCGCGCCGGCCCGGTGGCGGAGCCGAACGAGTCACAGCCGGGCCGATCCGGAAGGGGACCGCCCCGGCTCGGATAGCCTGGGCCGACGATGGAAAGTTTCACGACGTCATGGGGCGAGTTCGAGCTGAGCCGCTTCCCCGAGGACCAGCGCGACCGCCTCCGGGCCTGGGACGCCGCCGACGAGTACCTGCTCCGGCAGCTGCACGGGATCGACGGCGCACCGCCGGTGGACCTGAGCGGGCGGGTGGTGCTGCTCGGCGACCGCTGGGGCGCCCTGGCCACCGCGCTCGCCGCGCACCGGCCGACCCAGATCTCCGACTCCTGGCTCGGCCGCCGGGCCACCGCCGACAACCTGGCCCGCAACGGCGCCGAGCCGGGCGCGGTCGAGCTGCTGACCACCCAGGACCCGCCGCCCGAGCGGATCGACGTGCTGCTGGTCCGGGTGCCGAAGAGCCTGGCGCTGCTGGAGGACCAGCTGCACCGGCTGGCGCCCGCCGTCCACTCCGGCACGGTGGTGATCGGGGCCGGCATGGTGACCGAGATCCACACCTCCACGCTGCACCTGTTCGAGCGGATCCTCGGCCCGACCAGGACCTCACTGGCAGTCAGGAAGGCCCGGCTGATCCACTGCACGCCCGACCCGGCGCTGCCCAGGGCCGCCAGCCCGTGGCCGATCAGCTACGCCCTCCCCGACGGCATCGGCCCGGTCTCCGGCCGGACCGTCACCAACCACGCGGGCATCTTCTGCGCCGAGCGCCTCGACATCGGCACCCGCTTCCTGCTCGCCCACCTCCCGGCCACCACCGGGCCGAAGCGGATCGCCGACCTCGGCTGCGGCAACGGCGTGGTCGGCACCGCCGCCGCGCTGGCCAACCCCGAGGCCGAGCTGCTCTTCGTGGACGAGTCGTACCAGGCCGTCGCCTCCGCCGAGACGACCTTCCGGGCCGCGCTCGGCGCGGCGGCGAAGGCCGGGTTCACGGTCGGCGACGCGCTGGCCGACGCCGAGCCGGACTCGCTCGACCTGGTGCTCAACAACCCGCCGTTCCACACCCACCAGGCCACCACCGACGCCACCTCCTGGCGGATGTTCACCACCGCCAAGCGGGCGCTGCGCCCCGGCGGCGAGCTCTGGGTGATCGGCAACCGGCACCTGGGCTACCACGTCAAGCTGCGCCGGCTGTTCGGCAACTCACAGGTGGTCAGCAGCGACCCGAAGTTCGTGCTGCTCCGGGCGGTCAAGGACTAGCCTCCGCAGCCTCCGGTCTCGCCTAGAGACCGGGTTCGACGCCGAAGTCGGCCGGGGCCGGGGCCTGTTCGGCCAGGGCCTCGCCGACGGCCAACCGGGCCCGGAGCCGGAGCACCGAGCCGGTCGGCACCCCCGCCAGCAGTTCCTGCCGGACCGCCAGGTCGAGCGGCTCGCCGACCCGCTGCGAGAGCAGGTCGGCCCGCCCCTCGACCGGGGCGGCGGAGAGCACCTGGACGCTCGCCGCCACCCACCCCGCCAGCCGGGGGTGCGGGGCGACCGCGAGCAGGCGGACCCGCAGGGCGGTGAGGTTCTCCACCGGGGCGACCATCGTTCATACCTCCAGGGCGGCCGGGGCTCCGGCCAACAGGTCGACGATCGCGGAAGCGATCGGCAGACCGGTGTGCGATTCGTAGTAGCTGTACGCGGGCATCGGGTTCACCTCGAAGCAGACCCAGTCTCCGTCCGGCCGCTCCCGCAGGTCGATCCCGGCCAGCGGCAGCCCGAGCTCCGCGGCCAGCGCGACCGCGCGCTTCTCGATCCCGGGAGGCAGCTCGTACGCGGTCAGCTCGGCGCGCAGCCCGTCTCGCTCGGCGTAGCGGTAGTCGACCGCCGGGCAGTCCACGGCCGCGGCGAAGGCCCGGTCGCCGACCACGTGCACCCGGACGTCGCGGCCCGGCACGTACGCCTGGAACTGGGTCGGCAGCCCGCGCACCAGGTGCAGCCGTGACTCGTCGGCGGCGGTGAACTCCCGGACGATCGACCGGATGCCGCTGGTCGACTTGTAGACCAACCGACCGTGCTCGGCGTGGAACGCGCGCACCTCCGCCGGGTCGTCGGTGACCAGGGTCTCCGGCACCGGGAAGCCGGCCCGGGCGATCAGCTGGGCCTGGTACGGCTTGGACCCGTTGGACTCCATCGCCCGGGGCCGGTTCACCACGAACGCCCGGGCCACGTCCAGCCACTCGGTGAACCACCGGTGGAAGGCCGCCGTCCTGGCCCGGGCGGCGGTGTCGCCCCCGGGGGCCGGGGGCTCCAGCGGGCGGGCGTAGACGGCGGTGATCCCGTCCAGCGCGAGCCGCTGGCCCTCGGCCAGCAGGTACCCGGCCAGCCCGGCGCCGCCGACGAAGTCGTAACGTGCCAGCCGGGTCTGATCGACCACCAGGTGGCGCAGGCCCGCCGCCCGGGCGGCGTCGGCCGCCAGGGTGAGCGGCGGGTCGTCGGGGCAGCCGTAGAAGACGATCATGCGCGGCTCCCGGACGGAGGGCACGGACTGCGGGGCGGGGTCAACTGCCGCTCCGGGCCAGCGCGACCAGTTCGTCGGTGACGGCGGCCCGCTGCTCGGCGGTGGCCAGCGGCGGGCAGGGGTCGACGTCGGTGACCGAGCCGTCCGGCCCGAGGCGCAGCTCGAACAGCCGGGTGCCGAGTAGCCCGGCCAGCCGGTGCAGCCGCGGTCCGTACCGGTCGGCGAGGCGGCCGACCGGGCGGGAGCCGCAGTACAGCAGGCGGTCGAGACCCGGCTCGGGCCGGATCTCGACCGGGACGGGTGCGTTCGCCCCGCCGGGCCAGGCCGGCCGGGGCAGTTCGAGTTCGCCGGAGGCGGCGGTGAGCAGCCCGCCCCTGGTCGCCCCGCCGCTGCGGGCGACCGGCAGACCGCAGCGCTCGGCGTGCACCAGGGCGGTGGTGGGGGAGAGCGGACCGTGCGCCGTGCCGTACGCGCTGACCAGGCCGAGCACCCGGGAGCCGAGGCCGAGCAGCCAGCCGGCGACCAGCGCGTGCAGCTCGGCCCGGGCGTAGTCGAGGTCCTTCGGGCTCGCCCGGCCGAGACCGAGCACCGGCAGTGCGGACAGGCGGTGCAGCACCGCCGCCGTGCCGGTGTCGGTGAGCACTTGGCCGTCGGGGAAGGTCAGCCGGGTGGTGGCGGTCCCGGCCGCGCTGACCCGGTGGCTCCACCGGGCCCGGGCCAGCTCGGCGGGGGAGAGCGGCAGCACGCGGTCGCCGCCCAGCCGGCCGGCCAGTGCGCGGGCCACCGCGGCCGCCCCGAGGTCGGCCCGGTCGGCCAGCACCAGGACCACCGGGGTCACTGCGGCGGGAGGGTGTCGAACGCCCGCTTGGCCTGCGCGTCGCCGTCGGCCATCGCCTGCCGGAGCGTGTCGGCCCCGGTGCCGTAGGCCGGGCCGCCCTGCAGGTCGGGCCGGAGGGCGGAGCCGATGAACGGCTCGGCCGCCGTACCCTCGCCGGTGCCGAGGGCCTGCTCGACCGCCGCCAGCCTGCTCTGCAGGTCGAGCACGGCGGCCGGCACCGGGTCGTCCTGACCGGCACCGAACGGATCGCCGGGCCGCTCGAACTGGCCCTTCTCCAGGCGGTCCTTGCCGTCCTTGCGCTCCTTGAACGGCTCCTTGGCCTCCTTGCGGCCGTCCTTGCGGTCCTTGAGCGGCTCCTTGAGGTCCTTCAGCCCGTCCTTGAGCTCCTTGCGACCGTCCTTCAGCTCCTTGCCGCCGTCCTTGAGCTCCTTGGTCAGCGGCTTGCCGCAGGAGACCGAGACGGTGGCGGTCATGGTGACGGCGGCGGCCGGGATCGCGCTGACGGACACGCAGCTGTCGGCACCGGCATAGGACTTGGTGCTCGGTGAGGTGGCGCCGCTGAGGGTGTTGTTGCCGGTGCTGCCCGGGTACGGGTCGCCGGCGTCGCCGCGGTTGCGGGCGAGCTCCAGGTCGCGCCGGCCGTCGGCCTGGAGCAGGCCGACCTTGTAGTGGTTCTCGTCGGTGTTGCCGGGCTTGCTCTCGTCGATGTGCCAGACCAGCAGGCCCTCGCCGGGCAGCGAGACGTCGTAGCCGCTCTGCTGGCGGTTCTCCACCAGGAAGTACTCGCTGCCGCCCGCGCCGTCCTTCCAGAGCCGGTGCACGGTGTGGCTGGACTTCACGTCCTCGAACGCGACCGGGCCGCCGGTGGTGACCACGGTGGCGCTCGCCCAGCCCTGGTTGACCTTGCACCAGGCGGACGGGTGCACCGGGACGTCACCGCCGCCGCCCCAGGAACCGCCGCCCATCAGGCACCAGTTGCCGACCCCCTCGGAGCTGCCGTCGGTGTCGTACAGGTCGGGGAAGCCGAACAGCAGGTGGCCGAGCTCGTGCGCGCAGACCCCGATCCTGGCGTCCTCGGGGATGGTCAGGTAGGCGAAGATCTTGGTGCCGTCGGCGTTCTGCGCGGCGGGCAGCGTCCACTTGTGCGACCAGATGTCGCCCGGGCGGCCGGTGGCCTCGCCGCCGGAGCCGGCGTGCACCACGATGAAGGCGTCCACGAAGCCGTTGCCGTCGTTGTCGTACGGGGCGAAGTCGAGCAACGGGTCGGCGGCCAGCGCCGTGTCACGGGCCATCAGGTGGGCGCGCGGTTCGCCGCTGGGTCTGCCGATGCCGAAGTTGCCGTTGGCGTACCAGGCCAGCGTCTGCGGCAGCCGGATCGGGCCGACCACCTCGCCGACGATGTCGATCAGACCGTGCGTCACCTCGCGGTAGTACTCCCGCACGCTGCCGTGCGGGAGCTCGCCGAGCGAGAAGAACAGCTGCTCGAAGTGGGCCTTGGTGGCCGTCATCGCCCGGTCGGAGAAGTCGGCCAGCACCACCGCGACCCGGACCGGGCCGCGCAGCGGGGCCCGGTCGGCGGCGGCCGACTGGATGGTGTTGTACGGCGTGCCGAGCGGGAACTCGTCGGGCGGGAAGATCGCGCCGTCGTCGAAGCCGAGCCGCTTGGGGGTGCGCCCGACGGCCAGCTGGCCGGTGAGCTCGTCGGGGCCGGAGCGGACCCGGGCCAGCTCCTCCTGGAGGCGTTGGCGCAGCTCCGGACTGGGGGAGACGGCGCAGAAGTCGGACCGGACGGCGCGGGAACGGGGCATGGCGACTCCCTCGGCAGCGGACTGCGATCTCGTGGCTACTCATGGTAGTCAGCGGAGCGCGCGTTGGATACCGCCGTGCGAGGGAGCGGCCTTGCGGGGTCAGCCCTGTTCGAGGACGAAGCTTTCGGTGGCCGCCTTGCTGGCGCCGAGCCGGCCGAGCAGGCCGTCGGCCCCCTCCAGCTCCAGCAGGGCGAGCAGGATGTGCTCGGTGCCCACGTGGTTGTGGCCGAGCCGGAGCGCCTCGCGGAACGTCAGCTCCAGCGCCTTCTTGCCACCGGCGTCGTACGGGATCAGCCCCGGCACGTCCGCCACCGGCGCGGGCAGCACGGTGCCGACGGCCGCGCGCAGCGCCTCGGGCGTGACCCCCTGGGCGGTCAGCGCCCGGGTGCCGGTCGCCTCGGGGGTGGCGAGCAGGCCGAGGGCCAGGTGCTCGGCCCGGATCTCCTGGTTCCCGGCGGCGCGGGCCTCCTCCTGGGAGGCCATCACCGCCTGGCGGGCCCGGTCGGTGAAGCGGCCGAAGCCCTGGCTCGGGTCGAGGTCGCCGGGCTCGCCCGGGTCCTTGGCCACGAAGCGCTTCTGGGCGGCCTGTCGGGTCACGCCCATGCTCTTGCCGATGTCGGACCAGGAGGCACCCGAGCGGCGGGCCTGGTCCACGAAGTGGCCGATCAGGTGGTCGGCCAGGTCGCCGAGGTGGTCGGCGGCGATGACGGCACCGGAGAGCTGGTCCAGCGCGTCGGGGTGCACCTTCTTGATGGCGTCGATCAGGTCGTCGAGGCGTACGGGGATCGTCATGCGTCAACGGTAGGTTGACGTCAGCCCTGACGTCAACCCGAAGTTGACATCTGGAGGACGGTAGGGATGTGCGGGTGGATTCAGGGTGGGGTGCGACCTGATGGAGAGGTGCGCGGCTCCAGGTGTCGGATGGCAGGCTGTGGCACGCTGCCGACCGGATTGGGCGCCCAGGGCGGGCCGCGGGGACTTCTTGCATGAATGTTCCGTGATGCGTATATTCATGCCGAGTCCTAGGAGGGATCATCATGGCATTGCGAGTCGCCGTCGCCGGCGCCAGTGGGTATGCGGGCGGGGAGGTGCTGCGTCTGTTGCTCGGGCATCCGGAGATCGAGATCGGGGCGCTGACCGGCGGGTCGAATGCCGGGGCCAGATTCGGGGAGCTCCAGCCGCACCTGCTGCCGCTGGCCGACCGGGTGCTGGAGCCCACCACGCCGGAGGTGCTGGCCGGGCACGACATCGTCTTCCTCGGGCTGCCGCACGGCCAGTCGGCCGCCGTGGCCGAGGCGCTCGGCGACGAGGTGCTGGTGGTGGACTGCGGGGCGGACTTCCGGCTCAAGGACGCGGCGGTCTGGGAGAAGTTCTACGGCTCCCCGCACGCCGGCACCTGGCCGTACGGCCTGCCCGAGCTGCCCGGCCACCGGGCCGCGCTCAAGGGGACCAAGCGGATCGCCGTCCCCGGCTGCTACCCGACCGCCGTCTCGCTCGCGCTGTTCCCGGCGTACGCCGCGAAGCTGGCCGAGCCGGAGGCCGTGATCGTGGCCGCGTCCGGCACCTCCGGCGCGGGCAAGGCGGCCAAGGCGCACCTGCTCGGCAGCGAGGTGATGGGCTCGATGAGCCCGTACGGCGTCGGAGGCGGGCACCGCCACACGCCCGAGATGGCGCAGAACCTCGGCCCGGTCGCGGGCGAGCAGATCACCGTCTCGTTCACCCCCACGCTGGCGCCGATGCCGCGCGGCATCCTGGCCACCTGCAGCGCCAAGGCCAAGCCCGGCGTGACCGCCGAGAGCCTGCGCGCCGCGTACGAGCGGGCCTTCGCGGGCGAGCCGTTCGTCCGGCTGCTGCCGGCCGGCCAGTGGCCGCAGACCAGCTCGGTCTACGGCTCGAACGCCGCGCTGGTCCAGGTCGCTCTGGACGAGCACGCGGGCCGGATCATCGCGATCAGCGCGATCGACAACCTGGTGAAGGGCACCGCCGGTGGCGCGGTGCAGAGCATGAACATCGCCCTCGGCCTGCCGGAAGAGCTGGGCCTCCCGCTGAACGGAGTCGCACCGTGACGAACCCCCAGAGCATCGGCGTGACGGCGGCCAAGGGCTTCCGCGCCGCCGGCGTCACCGCCGGAATCAAGGCCAGCGGCACCCCCGACCTGGCCCTGGTGGTCAACGAGGGCCCGTCCAACGCCGCCGCAGGCGTCTTCACCTCGAACCGGGTCAAGGCCGCCCCCGTGCGCTGGTCGGAGCAGGTGGTCAAGGGCGGGCGGATCTCCGCCGTGGTGCTCAACTCCGGTGGCGCCAACGCCTGTACCGGTCCGCTGGGCTTCCAGGACACCCACGCCACCGCCGAGAAGGTGGCCGCCGAGCTTGAGCTGAGCGCGGGCGAGGTGGCGGTCGCCTCCACCGGCCTGATCGGGCTCCGGCTGCCGATGGACCTGCTGCTGCCCGGCGTCGAGCAGGCCGCCAAGGCGCTCTCCGCCGACGGCGGCGAGGCCGCCGCGATCGCCATCAAGACCACCGACACCGTGCACAAGACCGCACAGGTGACGAAGAACGGCTGGACGGTCGGCGGGATGGCCAAGGGTGCGGGCATGCTCGCCCCCGGCCTGGCCACCATGCTGGTGGTGCTGACCACCGATGCCGACGTCACCGCCGGGGGCCTGGACGTCGCGCTGCGCAGCGCGACGGACACCACCTTCGACCGGATCGACTCGGACGGCTGCATGTCCACCAACGACACGGTGCTGCTGCTCGCCTCGGGTGCCTCCGAACTCGTCCCGGAGCAGGACGAGTTCGCCGCCGCGGTGGCCACCGTCTGCGCCGACCTGGCGCGCCAGCTGATCGGCGACGCCGAGGGCGCCAGCAAGGACATCCGGATCGACGTGACCGGCGCCGCCACCGAGCAGGAGGCCGTCCAGGTGGCCCGGGTGATCTCCCGGAACAACCTGCTCAAGTGCGCCCTGCACGGCGAGGACCCGAACTGGGGCCGGGTGCTGGCCGCGATCGGCACCACCGACGCGGCCTTCGACCCGGACCAGCTGAACGTGGCGATCAACGGCGTCTGGGTCTGCAAGGACGGCAGCGTCGGCGAGGACCGGGACCTGGTCGACATGACCGGCCGCGAGGTGGTCATCACCGCCGACCTGCGGGCCGGCGACGCGGCGGCCACGGTCTGGACCAACGACCTCACCGCCGACTACGTGCACGAGAACAGCGCCTACTCCACCTGAGCCGGGGGACCCCGTGAAGATCGCACCCAAGGGCGAACAGGCCCGTAACAACACCGCGTTGCCCAAGGCACTGACCCTGATCGAGGCGCTGCCCTGGCTGGAGCGCTTCCACGGCAAGACCGTGGTGATCAAGTTCGGCGGCAACGCCATGGTCGACGAGTCGCTGAAGGCGGCCTTCGCCCAGGACGTGGTCTTCCTCCGCTACGCCGGTCTGCACCCGGTGGTGGTGCACGGCGGCGGCCCGCAGATCAGCGCCCAGCTCGGCAAGCTCGGCCTGGAGTCCTCCTTCACCAACGGCCTGCGGGTCACCACCCCCGAGACCATGGACGTGGTGCGGATGGTGCTGGCGGGTCAGGTCCAGCGCGAGCTGGTCGGGCTGCTGAACGAGCACGGCCCGTTCGCGGTCGGGATGACCGGCGAGGACGCGCACACCATGACCGCCGTGAAGCGGTACGCCGTGGTGGACGGCGAGCAGGTCGACATCGGCCTGGTCGGAGACATCGTCAACATCGAGGCGGGCGCCGTGAAGGCGCTGATCGGGGACGGCCGGATCCCGGTCATCTCCTCGATCGCGCGCGGCACCGACGGCCACGTGTACAACATCAACGCGGACACCGCCGCCTCCGCCCTGGCGGTCGCGCTGGGCGCCGAGATGCTGGTGGTGCTCACCGACGTCGAGGGCCTGTACGCGGACTGGCCGAACTCCGACGACGTGATCAGCCAGCTCGGCACCACTGAGCTGGAGGAGCTGCTGCCGACCCTGGCCAGCGGCATGCTGCCGAAGATGGAGGGCTGCCTGAACGCGGTCCGCTCCGGCGTCGGTACCGCCCGCGTGCTGGACGGCCGGGTGCAGCACAGCCTGCTGCTGGAGATCTTCACCGACGAGGGCATCGGCACCATGGTGGTGCCGGACGACGAGACGACGGTCCTGGGGGGCCTGGCATGACGAACGACCAGCTCAGCCAGCGGTGGCAGCACACGCTGATGGACAACTACGGCACCCCCCGGATCCCGCTGGTGCGGGGCGCCGGCTCGACCTTCTGGGACGCCGACGGCAAGGAGTACCTGGACCTGGTCGGCGGGATCGCGGTGAACGCGCTCGGCACCGCCCACCCGGCCGTGATCGAGGCGGTGACCGCGCAGATCGGACAGCTCGGCCACGTCTCCAACCTGTTCATCGCCGAGCCGACCGTCCGGCTGGCCGAGCGGCTGCTGGACCTGTTCGACCGCGAGGGCGGCCGGGTGTTCTTCTGCAACTCCGGCGCCGAGGCCAACGAGGCCGCCCTCAAGATCAGCCGGCTGACCGGCCGGACCCACCTGGTCTCGCTCCAGGGCAGCTTCCACGGCCGGACCATGGGCGCCCTGGCGCTCACCGCCCAGCCCGCCAAGCAGACCCCGTTCGTCCCGCTGCCGGGGGACGTCACGTACGTGCCGTTCGGCGACGTCGAGGCGCTCCGGGCGGCCGTCACCACCGAGACCGCCGCCGTCTTCCTGGAGCCGATCCAGGGCGAGAACGGCGCGATCCCGCTGCCCGAGGGCTATCTGACGGCGGCTCGGGAGATCACCCGGGCCACCGGCACCCTGCTGGTGCTGGACGAGGTGCAGACCGGCATCGGCCGGACCGGCCACTGGTTCGCCCACCAGGCGTACGAGGGCGTCGAGCCGGACGTGGTGACGCTGGCCAAGGGTCTCGGCGGCGGGCTGCCGATCGGTGCGACGGTGGCCTTCGGGCCGGCCGCCGAGCTGTTCCACGCCGGGCACCACGGCACCACCTTCGGCGGCAACCCGGTGGTGGCGGCGGCGGGTCTGGCGGTGCTGGACACGATCGTCGCCGACGGGCTGATGGCGCACGTGCAGAAGGTCGGCGAGCAGCTGCGCACCGGTATCGAGGCGATCGGCTCCCCGCTGGTCGACCACGTCCGGGGCGCCGGTCTGCTGCTGGGCATCGTGCTCACCGCGCCGGTCGCCGGCCGGGTCCAGGCGGCCGCCCAGCAGGCCGGCTTCCTGGTCAACGCCGCCGTTCCGGACGCCGTCCGGCTGGTCCCCCCGCTGGTGTTCACCGAGCAGGAGGCGGACCGCTTCCTGGCCGCGCTTCCGGAGATCCTGAACAGCGTCGCCCCCGACGCGAACGTCTGAGCGAACTCCGGGAGAATCCTCGCATGACCGCTTCCCACTCCGACCAGCCCGCCGCCGGGCCGACCTCGCAGGTCCCGCAGACCCGCACCGCACGGCACCGGCGGATCGTGGACCTGTTGACCCGTCAGCCCGTCCGCTCGCAGAGCCAGCTGGCCAAGCTGCTCGCCGACGACGGACTGGTGGTCACCCAGGCCACCCTCTCCCGGGACCTGGACGAGCTGGGCGCGGTGAAGATCCGGAACCGGGACGGCGCGCTCATCTACGCCGTCCCGGCCGAGGGCGGGGACCGCACCCCGCGCGCCCCGATGGGGGAGTCCGCCACCGAGGGCCGGATGGCCCGGCTCGCGGGTGAACTGATGGTGTCCGCCACCGCCTCCGGCAACCTGGTGGTGCTCCGGACCCCGCCGGGCGCCGCCCAGTTCCTCGCCTCGGCGATCGACCAGGCCGAGGTCTTCGAGATCATCGGCACCATCGCCGGCGACGACACCGTCCTGCTGATCAGCCGCGACCCGTTCGGCGGCCAGGCCCTGGCCGACCACCTGATGCAACTGGCCCAGGCCAAGGCCCAGTAGGCACCCGCCGCAGGCGGCTCCGGCCCAGCCCCCGCCCAGACCAGCCCGCCGCAGGCGGCTCCACCGCCGAATCCTCCGAAAAGCCCGCCGCAGGCGGCTCCCGCTTTCGAAGCCCGCCGTAAGCGACCCCTTCCGAAGGCTCGCCGCAGGCGGCCCGTCACCCCCGGAGCCCGCCGCAGGCGACCCCCGTATTTTGAGTTTCATACGGCGTAGTGCATACTTATGCCTGTCGTCGTAACCCTGTTCGCACTGTTGTGAAGGAGAAAGCCGTGACCGAGCGCGTCGTACTCGCCTACTCGGGCGGTCTGGACACGTCCGTCTGCATCGGCTGGATCGCCGAGGAGACCGGCGCCGAGGTCATCGCCGTCGCCGTCGACGTCGGCCAGGGCGGCGAGGACCTCGAGGCGATCCGCCAGCGCGCGCTGGACTGCGGCGCCGTCGCGGCCGAGGTCGCCGACGCCCGCGACGAGTTCGCGGACGAGTACTGCCTCCCGGCCCTCAAGGCCAACGCCCTCTACCAGGGCCAGTACCCGCTGGTCTCGGCGCTGTCCCGGCCGGCCATCGTCAAGCACCTGGTCGCCGCCGCCAAGAAGCACGGCGCCACCACGGTCGCCCACGGCTGCACCGGCAAGGGCAACGACCAGGTCCGGTTCGAGGTCGGCATCCAGTCGCTCGCTCCCGAGCTGAAGTGCATCGCCCCGGTCCGCGACTACGCGATGACCCGGGACAAGGCGATCGCCTTCGCCGAGGCGAAGAACCTCCCGATCGTCACCACCAAGAAGAACCCGTACTCGATCGACCAGAACGTCTTCGGTCGCGCCGTCGAGACCGGCTTCCTGGAGGACATCTGGAACGCCCCGATCGAGGACGTCTACGAGTACACCCAGAACCCGGCCACCCCGCGTGAGGCGGACGAGGTCGTCATCACCTTCGAGGCCGGCGTGCCGGTGGCGATCGACGGCCGCAAGGTCTCGGTGCTACAGGCGATCGAGGAGCTCAACAAGCGGGCGGGTGCCCAGGGCGTCGGCCGGCTCGACATGGTCGAGGACCGCCTGGTCGGCATCAAGTCCCGGGAGATCTACGAGGCCCCCGGCGCGATCGCGCTGATCACCGCGCACCAGGCGCTGGAGAACGTCACCGTCGAGCGCGAGCTGGCCCGCTACAAGCGGCAGGTCGAGCAGCGCTGGGCCGAGCTGGTCTACGACGGCCTGTGGTTCTCCCCGCTCAAGCGCGCGCTGGACGGCTTCCTGAACGAGGCCAACCAGGTCGTCTCCGGCGACATCCGGATGGTCCTGCACGGCGGCCGCGCCGTCGTGAACGGCCGGAAGTCGGACCGCTCGCTGTACGACTTCAACCTCGCCACCTACGACACCGGCGACACCTTCGACCAGTCCATGTCCAAGGGCTTCATCGAGATCTTCGGCCTGTCCTCGAAGATCGCCGCCCGCCGCGACCTGGCCTGATCCCCGCTGTAGAACGCCCCGGCTGCCCTGGGCAGCCGGGGCACCGTACTACCCGAACACCTAGAAGGAGCCCACGCGATGACCGCCGATCAGAACGCCGACGTCCGCCTCTGGGGCGCGCGCTTCGCCGACGGCCCCTCCGAGGCGCTGGCCAGGCTGTCCGCCTCCGTGCACTTCGACTGGCGGCTGGCCCCGTACGACATCGCGGGCTCGAAGGCGCACGCCCGGGTGCTGCACCAGGCCGGGCTGCTCAGCGACGACGAGCTGACCGGCATGCTCGGCGGCCTGGACGCGTTGCTGGCCGACGTGGCGTCAGGCGCCTTCACCGGCACGGTCGCCGACGAGGACGTGCACACCGCGCTGGAGCGCGGCCTGCTGGAGCGGCTCGGCCCGGACCTGGGCGGCAAGCTGCGGGCCGGCCGGTCCAGGAACGACCAGATCGCCACCCTGTTCCGGATGTACCTGCGGGACCACGCGAAGATCATCGGCGGTCTGCTGCTCGACCTCCAGCACGCGCTGGTCGGCCTGGCCGAGGCGCACCCCGACACCGCGATGCCGGGCCGCACCCACCTCCAGCACGCCCAGCCGGTGCTGTTCGCCCACCACGTGCTCGCCCACGTCCAGGCCCTCGGCCGGGACGCCGAGCGGCTGCGCCAGTGGGACACCCGGACGGCCGTCTCGCCGTACGGCTCCGGCGCGCTGGCCGGCTCCTCGCTCGGCCTGGACCCGGAGGCGGTCGCCGCCGAGCTGGGCTTCGAGCACGGCTCGGTGGGCAACTCGATCGACGGCACCGCCTCGCGGGACTTCGTCGCCGAGTTCGCCTTCGTCACCGCGATGATCGGGATCAACCTGTCCCGGATCGCCGAAGAGGTGATCATCTGGAACACCAAGGAGTTCGGTTTCATCACGCTGCACGACGCCTTCTCCACCGGGTCCTCGATCATGCCGCAGAAGAAGAACCCGGACATCGCCGAGCTGGCCCGGGGCAAGTCCGGCCGCCTGATCGGCAACCTGACCGGCCTGCTGGCCACCCTCAAGGCGCTCCCGCTGGCGTACAACCGGGACCTCCAGGAGGACAAGGAGCCGGTCTTCGACTCCTGCGACACCCTCGAGGTCCTGCTGCCCGCCTTCACCGGCATGATGGCCACCCTGACGGTCCACCGGGAGCGGCTGGAGGAGCTGGCCCCGGCCGGCTTCTCGCTGGCCACCGACATCGCCGAGTGGCTGGTCCGGCAGGGCGTCCCGTTCCGGGTCGCGCACGAGGTGGCGGGCGCCTGCGTCACGTTCTGCGAGGCCCGGGGCATCGAGCTCTCCGACCTGACCGACCAGCAGTTCGCCGAGATCTCCGCGCACTTGACCCCCGAGGTCCGCTCGGTGCTCACCGTGCACGGTTCGATCGCCTCCCGGAACGGACGGGGCGGCACCGCGCCGTCCGCCGTCGCGGTCCAGCTGGCCGAGCTGAAGGCCGGCCTGGCGGTCCAGCAGGAGTGGGTCCAGGGCTGAAGGTTCGCCTGATCGAGGGGACGCCCACGGGCGTCCCCTCGTCGTTCTCCGGGTGTGATCCGTTACGCCGAACTGCGCCCCGTCCTCACCCGAACGGAGTGGGTGGTCCCGTCCGCCGAGGAGCAGGTGCTGACCGCCGCCCGGGAACGAGCGGTGCGCCGCGCGCTGGCCCGCCTGCCCGGCCGCTGCCCCGAACTGATGACCGCCCTCGCCGAGGCCCCCGAGCTGACCTACCGCCAACTCGCCGAGCGGCTCGGCCTGCCGCGCGGCAGTATCGGACCCACCCGCTCACGCTGCCTCGCCTGCCTGCGCGCCCTCCTGCACACCGAACGGCCGGAGTGACGCTCGCCACGTCCGGCGGCCGGAAGGTTGCCGGAGGCCGGACGGTGGGTAGAGCGCTGGCGAACGTGCCCTTGACGCTCCCTCAAGCGGCCGGATACTGGGCAGGCGCGCAGATCCGACCCCGAGGACAGTCGGGGCACGACTGCGCCACCCCCGGTCAGGGCAGATCCCCGGCCGGGAATCCTTCGCAGGGCAACCGGTGTGCCACCCTCACCCCGCGCACCGGGAACTAACGATGGGGAGGCCCCAGCACATGGGCATGAGCGTGAACATCTCGGTGGCGAACGAAGAGGACGCGGAGCAGATCCTCAAGCTCCAGTACCTCGGCTACCAGTCCGAGGCCGAACTGTACGGCGACTGGGCCATCGAGCCCCTGACCCAGAGCCTGGAGAGCCTGCGCGCGGAGCTGGCCGAGCGCCACGTCCTGGTGGCCCGACTCGGCGAGGAGATCGTCGGCACCGTCCGCGGCTCCGTGGACGAGCACGGCACGGCGCACGTCCACCGCCTGGTGGTGCACCCCCGGATGCAGCGGCACGGCCTGGGCGGCCGACTGCTGGACGCGGTCGAGCGGCAGCTCAGCGCCGAGGGCCCGGTCAGCTCCTTCGAGCTGTTCACCGGCCACCGCAGCCTGGGCAACCTGCGGCTGTACGCCCGGCACGGCTACCGGCAGACCGAGGTCCGCGAGGTCAGCCGGAGCCTGAGCATCGTCACGCTGGAGAAGCGGGCGGCGGTCGCGGCCGCCGCCTGAACGTGCGGAGAGCACCCGACCTGATGACCGGTCGGGTGCTCTTTGCGTTGGTACGCCTGTGTCGTGTCCGTATTTCGGACCGGTGTTCCTGATAATTGGGACCGTGTCCATATGTCTGATTTACTTTCATCCATGACCACGACGACGACCTGCACCCCCACCGGCGGCACGCCGGCCGGAGCGCGCTGCATGTGTTGTTGTCGAATGTGTCGCTTCTGAGGGCTCTCGCCCCTCTTCCCGCGCACCCCGTGCCGTGACTCGTAAGGGTCACGCCCACGCGCGCCCCCGCCGCCCAGCGGCCACGATCGAAGCATGGCCGGACCTGATCCTCCCTCAGAGGTGTGCCTCCGCATGCCGTCGTCCGCCCCCGACCAACGGAAGCAGCCGTGATCACCACCAAGGACCTGACCAAGGTCTACCGAACCCGAGGCCGCGAGGTCTCCGCCCTGGCCGGGGTGGACCTGCACGTGCGCGAGGGCGAGGTCTACGGAGTCGTCGGCACCAGCGGCGCCGGCAAGTCCACCCTGATCCGCTGCGTCAACATGCTGGAGCGCCCCAGCTCCGGCACGGTCACCGTGGACGGCGTCGACCTGACCGCGCTGCCCGGTACCGAGCAGCGCGCGGGCGCCGAACTCCGGGCCGCCCGCCGCCGGATCGGCATGGTCTTCCAGCACTTCAACCTGCTGGCCTCGCGCACCGTGCAGCAGAACGTCGAGCTCCCGCTGGAGATCATCGGCCTGGACCGCACCCAGCGCCGCCGCAAGGCCGGGGAACTGCTCGACCTGGTCGGCCTGGGCGACAAGGCCCGCGCCTACCCCGGCCAGCTCTCCGGCGGCCAGAAGCAGCGGGTCGGCATCGCCCGGGCGCTGGCCGGCGACCCCAAGGTGCTGCTCTCGGACGAGGCCACCTCGGCGCTCGACCCGGAGACCACCCGCTCGATCCTCGCCCTGCTGCGCGACCTCAACCGGCAGCTCGGCCTGACCGTGCTGCTGATCACCCATGAGATGGACGTCATCAAGTCCGTCTGCGACTCCGCCGCGCTGATGCGCGGGGGCCGGGTGGTCGAGGCCGGGAAGCTGACCGACCTGCTGGCCACCGAGAACTCCGAGCTGGCCCGCGAGCTCTTCCCGCTCGGCGAGTTCGGCCACGGCCACCCCGGTAACACGGTGCTGGAGATCACCTTCCAGGGCGACACCTCGGCCCGGCCGTTCGTCTCCCAGCTGGCCCGCACCTACCAGATCGACATCAACATCCTGGGCGCCGCGGTGGAGACCATCGGCGGCCGGATGGTCGGCCGGATGCGGGTCGAACTGCCCGGCGGGCACCGCGACAACGTGGTGCCGATCGGTTTCCTGCGCGAGCAGGGCCTGCAGGTGGACGTGCTCGACGAGAAGGGCGGGGCAGCGGCATGACCTGGGATCAGATGCAGGACCTGATGTGGCCCGCCACCTGGGAGACCTTCCAGATGGTCGGCGTCGCCACCGTGGTCACCGTGCTGCTCGGGCTGCCGCTCGGCCTGCTGCTGGTGCTCACCGACAAGGGCGGCGCGCTGCAGAACGCCCCGGTGAACCGGGTGATCGGAGCCGTCGTCAACCTCGGCCGCTCGATGCCGTTCATCATCATCATGGTCGCCCTGCAGACCTTCACCCGGGCCGTGGCGGGCACCACCATCGGCTGGGAGGCGGCCACCGTGCCGCTGACGGTCGGCGCCATCCCGTTCTTCGCCCGGCTGGTGGAGACCTCGGTCCGTGAGGTCGACGGGGGCCTGGTGGAGGCCGTGCACGCGATGGGCGGCGGGACCTGGACCACCGTCCGCAAGGTGCTGCTCCCCGAGTCGCTGCCCTCGCTGGTCTCCTCCGTGGTCACCACGATCATCGCGCTGATCGGGTTCTCCGCGATGGCCGGCACGGTCGGCGGCGGCGGCCTCGGCTTCCTCGCCATCAACTACGGCTACCTGCGTTTCGAGACCGGCTTCATGTGGGTGATCGTCGCCGAACTGGCCGTCATCGTGACGGTCATCCAGCTGGCCGGTGACCTGATCGTCCGTCGGCTGACCAACCGCGGCGGGTCCGGGGGGACCACCCGCCTGCTGCGCTCGCGCGCCACCCCCGCCGAGAAGGACGAGGAGCTCGTCCTTCCGCACTGACCACGCGGCCGGCCCGACCCGGGGCCGGCCGCGAGACCTGGCCGGCGGATCGCCAGAAGCGATCCGGCCGACCGTCCGTTCCATGGAGAAAGGCACTTTTCGTGCGTAACGTCCTGAAGTTCACCAGCGTCCTCGCCACAGCCGGGCTCGCCCTGTCGCTCACCGCCTGCAGCAGCGACAGCTCCTCGTCCGGCTCCAGCCCGGACGCCGCGCTCACGGTGATCGCTAGCCCGACCCCGCACGCGCAGATCCTGGACTACGTCAAGAAGAACCTGGCCGACGCGGCCGGGCTCAAGCTCGAGGTCAAGGTGGTCACCGACTACGTGACCCCGAACACCGCCGTCCAGGACGGTTCGGCCGACGCCAACTACTTCCAGCACGTGCCGTACCTCGAGGACTTCAACAAGAAGCAGGGCACCGACATCGTCTCGGTCGAGACCGTGCACCTGGAGCCCCTCGGCCTGTACTCCAAGAAGGTGAAGTCGGTCACCGAGCTGGCCAACGGCGCCACGGTCGGCCTGCCCAACGACGTCACCAACGAGGGCCGGGCGCTCAAGCTGCTCGCCGACAACAACGTGATCAAGCTCAAGGACGGCGTGGGCACCGCCGCCACCCCGGCCGACGTGGTCAGCAACCCGAAGAACCTGAAGTGGAAGGAGCTGGAGGCCGCCCAGCTGCCCCGCTCGCTCCCCGACCTGGACGCCGCCGTGATCAACGGCAACTACGCGCTGGAGGCCAGCCTCAAGCCCGCCACCGACGCGATCCTGCTGGAGAAGGCCGCGGGCAACCCGTACGCCAACATCCTGGCCGTCAAGAAGGGCAAGGAGAACGACCCCCGGGTGAAGAAGCTCGCCGAGCTGCTGCACTCCGACAAGGTCAAGGAGTACATCAACACCACCTTCAACGGTTCGGTCATCCCGGCTTTCTGAGCGGGCAGCTGACGGTTCGTGATGGCACCCTCGCCGGCGGGCGGGGGTGCCATCACCTCGTTTGCGGGTACCGTGTCACGGCCCGCACAGGGCGGGGCGTACCGTGAAGTCCACGACCCGGCGAGGAGAGAGACGGATGGCAGCGAGCTTCCCCGAGACCGCGATCAGCACCGAGCGGCTGCTGCTGCGCCCCCTCGCGGAGACGGACGCGCCCAGCCTGGTGGCCATGATGGCCGACGAGCAGGTGCACGCCTGGACCGCCATCCCGCAGCCCTTCACCGAGGGCCACGCCCTGGAGTGGATCCGGGAGTTGGCCCCCGCCCGCCGGGCGGACGGGCGCGGAATCGTTTTCGCGGTCACCGAGAACCTCACCCAGCGGGTCGTCGGCGTGGTCGAACTGCGCTGCACCGACTGGCGGTTGCGCTCCACCGAGGCGACCTACGTGACCGCGGCCTGGGCCCGTGGCGAAGGTTACGCCCCCGAAGCGGTGAACGGCGTCGCCCAGTGGCTGTTCGAGGACCGGGACTTCCTCCGGCTCGAACTGCGCACCGCCGCGGGCAACACCGCCGGCCAGCAGGTGGCCCAGAAGCTCGGCTGCATCAGCGAGGGCGTCCTACGGAGCGCCTGGATAGTGCGGGACGGCGAGGAGAGCCGCACCGACCTGATCCTCTGGAGCCTCCTCCCGGAAGACCTCGAACCGGTCAACCCCCGCGAACCGCACTTCGCGGCCGGCCGCTGAACGCCCAGCCCTTGGCAGGTGGTTCGGGAGAGTCGGGGGCTCGGGGCTGTGCTGTTGTGCGGCTCCGCCGCGTGGGCGCCGCCGACCGTTGGCAGGTGGCTCAGCACAGCAGGGGCTCGGGGAACTGCGACGCCGGCCTCGTGCAAGGTGATCGTCGCGTAGATGGTCAGGCACTTTCGCAGTGACCCGCACGCCAGATCTCCTCGCAGTTCCCCGAGCCCCTGGGTAGTGCAACCGGACGTCCTGCCGAAAGTGCAGCCCCGAGCCCCTGGGTGGTGCAACCGGACGTTGTGCCGAAAGTGCAGCCCCCGAGCCTGGACCCCCGACCCGGGTGCCCGGTAAAAGGCTGAGCGCCTGCGAAGGTGCAGCCCGTACGGCTGTGCGAGTTTGCCGTGTTCGGTGGGCGCCAGCCGGTAGCCTCGGGGCGGGGGCCGACCGGCCGTCAGGTGGACTGAGGGAGCAGCGGTAGATGGCGGACCGGATCACGGTCATCGGGTGGGACGGCACTCCACTGACCGAGGCAGCCGCCTCGGCCCTCGCGGGCGCGACCCTGGTGGCCGGGGCGCCCTTCCAGCTGGCCGCGCTGCCGGTCCCGGCCGGTGCCGAGCGGCTGCCGCTGGGCAGTGTGCAGCAGGCCGCCCGTCGGATCGCCGAGCACCGGGGCGCCGCCGTGGTGGTGGCCGAGGGCGACCCGGGGTACTTCGGGGTGGTCCGGGAGCTGCGCCGTCCCGAGTACGGGCTCGAACTGGAGGTGCTGCCTGCGGTTTCCTCGGTGGCCGCGGCCTTCGCCCGGGCCGGGATGCCGTGGGAGGACGCCCAGGTGGTCAGTGCGCACGGCGGACGGCTGCGCCGGGCGGCCAACATCTGCCGGGCGTACCCGAAGGTCGCGGTGCTCACCACCGCCGGGGCCGGGCCGAGCGAGCTCGCGTTGATGCTCCGTGGGGTGCACCGTACGTTCGTGGTGTGCGAGGCGCTCGGGACCGACGACGAAACCGTCACGGTGCTCACCTCGGACCGGGTGCCGGACCATGACTGGCGTGACCCGGCGGTGGTGCTGGTGATCGGCGGCGCGGGCCCGAACCACGCGCCGACCGAGACCTCCGGCTGGCTGGCCGGCCGTCCGCTCGGTTTCCCCGGGCCGGACCGGGGTTGGGCGCTGGATGCCGAGGCGTACGCGGGTGCGGAGCGCGGCGCGGCCCCGGCGGGTGCCGCCGGCACCGCGCTGCCCCCGCACGTCCGCGCGCTGGCGCTGGCCCGGTTGGGTCCGGTGCCCGGCGAGCTGCTCTGGGCGGTGGGCGCGGGCAGTGGTGCGCTGGCGGTGGAGATCGGACGGTTCGGTGCTGCGGTGGTGGCGGTGGAGGCGTCCCGTTCGGCCTGCGCGCAGATCACCGTGAACGCCCGCCGGTACGGGGTCGAGGTCGAGGTGGTGCACGGGGTGGGCCCCGAGGTGCTCGGCGGCCTGCCCGAACCTGACGCTGTGGTGGTCGAGTCCGGCGGTGCCGAGGTGGTCCGGGCGGTGCTCGCCCGCCGGCCGGAGCGGCTGGTCGCGGTCGCGCACTCGCTGGGCGAGGCGGAGGAGATCCGGGCCGCCATCGCGGGCGCGGGATACCGGGTGGACGGCGCACTCCTGCAGTCCACGTCGCTCGGGCCGGCGCACGGCAGCGCGCCCGGGCTGGGGCTCGGGCCGGGGGAGCAGAGCCTGGTCCTCTGGGGCGAACAGGGCTCCTGACGGCTGTTCGACAAGCCGCGCGAATCGGACACCGGTTCGGAAGTCGAGCGGGGATGGCCGGTAAGGTAAGCCCTTCGAGTGCGCTTGCGATCGACGGTTCGTGTCCAGTTCGTCCTGTCTGCCACCTTTCTGACGTGGCGGAACCCACAGGCCGGAGCGGTCCCGGACATTCGACGTGAAGCAGGTCGGCCCGGAAGAATGCCATCGGGCCCCGGTGCGGTCGTGCCGGTTGTCCCGGGCTGTCGTTGTTTCTGATGGTGTGCCACCCCTCCCACGGGCAGCGCACCGGTCGGGAGCACGGCACGGCGGACGTCGGGCCGGAGGACGGACGGATGAACGGGCGGGAGCACGGCCCGCCCCGAGCGGAGAATTGGGCGCGGCGGTCGGCGATCACCGCGCCAAGGGTGCGGCAGCGCCCGGAAGGAGCTTTGAGATGACCGATGGCGGCCACGTCCTCAGCGAGGGCCTGCCCGAGCACCTGCTCGGCGGCGCCGACCCGCTCGGCCGCCCGGACGGCGTCCCGGCGCCGGGTGCCGATCCCCATCCCGCCTACACCTTCCTCGACCAGCCGGACGGGCTGGACGAGGACGAGGACGTGCTCCTGATGCCCGGTCCGCAGGTCTCCTGGGGCGATGCGGCGGTGCACGGGGCGGTCGAGACGGTCCTGATGAGCGACCCCGCCGCCACCGCTCCGCCGATCGACACCATGACGCTCCGTGCGGTCGAGGAGCCGCTCGCGGCCCCGCTCGGCCAGCCGGTCGAGCCCTCCTGGCCGCCGCTCACCCCGCCGGCCGTCGGCCTGCCCCCCGTGGTTGCAGAACCGGTTGCTCAACCCGCCCCGGAGTCCCTCGGCCGACCGGCCGCCGCCCCGGCGCGCGAGCAGGTGACGGCCCCTCAGCCGCCGCGCCGCCCGCTGCACGCCGGTCCGCCGATCCCGGACCCCTCACTGATGACCGGCCACGTCCCGGTCCGCTCGCTCGCCGACCGGGGCCCCTCGGGGAGCACCCCGGCGTACGGCGTGCCGATCGTGCCCGCGCCGGTGGTGGTCCAGCCGGTTCCGGTGGCTGCGCCCGCTCCGGTGGAGCCCGCTCCGGTCGTGGCCGAACCGGTCGTGGTGGTCGAGGTCCCGGTGGTGCCGGTCGAGGTTCCCGCCGTCGAGCCGATCGTGGTCGAGCAGCCGGTGGCGGTCGAGCCCGTGGTCACCGAGCCCGCGCCGGTCGAGCCTGCCCCGGCCGTCGAGCCGATCGTGGTCGAGCCGGTGGCCGTCGAGGTGCCGGTCGAGGCCCCGGCCCCGGTCCTGGTCGAGCAGCCCGTCGAGGTCCCGGCCGTGCAGCCGGCCCCGGTCGTGGCCGAGCCGGTCGTCGTGGCCGTCGAGGACCCGGTGGTGCCGGTCGAGGTTCCCGCCGTCGAGCCGATCGTGGTCGAGCCCGTGGCCGTCGAGCCGGTTGCCGAGGTCCCGGTCGAGGTGTCCGCGGAGGTACCGGTGGCCGCCGAGCCCACGGTCGTCGAGGTCCCGGAGCCCGTGGTCGCCGAGCCGACCGCCGTCGAAGCCCCGGTCGAAGCAGTGTCCGAAGCGCCGGTCGAGCCCGTCGCGATCCCGGCCCAGGCCGCCGCTCCGGCCCGGCAGCCGGGCCGGATCTCCGCGTTCCTGGCCGCCCCGGCCCCGCACGGTCTGCCGACCGTCGAGGCGGAGCCCCGCCCGGAGGCCGTCCCGTCCGCCGAGACCGTCAGCGGCGAACTGACGCCCGCGTCCTTCCCGGCCCAGTTCCAGGCCCCGGAGCCGGCCCAGCCCGAGCTGACGGCCGTTCAGCCCGAAGCCGAAGCCGAAGCCGAAGCCGTGGCCCAGCCCCAGCCCGAGCCCGAGGCCGCCCCGGTGACGGAGGCCGCGGAAGAGCCCGAGCCCGAGGTGGACCGGGGCCCCGCCGCCCCCGCCTACGACGAGGCCGGCCGCGACGCCGTCCACCAGGTGATCCGCGAGCGCCGCGACATCCGGAACGGCTTCCGCCCCGACCCGATCCCGCACGAGGTGCTGATCCGGGTGCTGGAGGCCGCGCACACCGCGCCCAGCGTCGGCTACTCGCAGCCGTGGGACTTCGTGGTGATCCGCTCGGCCAAGACCCGCCGCCGGATGCACGAACTGGCGGAGCGTCAGCGGGTGGCGTACGCCGACTCGCTGCCCAAGGCGCGGGCCAAGCAGTTCAAGGAAATCAAGATCGAGGCCATCCTCGACACCCCGGTGAACATCGTGGTGACCGCCGACCGCACCCGGGGCGGCCGGCACACCCTGGGCCGCCACACCCAGCCGCAGATGGCGCCGTACTCGGCCGCCCTCGCGGTGGAGAACCTCTGGCTGGCCGCCCGCGCCGAGGGCCTGGGCGTCGGCTGGGTGAGCTTCTTCGACGAGGAGGAGATGGTCCGCGAGCTGGGCCTGCCCGACCACCTCGACGTGGTCGCGTACCTCTGCGTCGGCTACGTGGACTCGTTCCCCGAGGAGCCCGAGCTCCAGCAGCAGGGCTGGGCCAAGAAGCGCCCGCTCTCCTGGGTGGTGCACGAGGAGCAGTACGGCAACCGCGCGCTGCCCGGCGAGGAGCCGTCCAGTCTGCTCGCCGACACCCTGCGCGGCATCCGTCCGCTGGACGCCAAGGCGCTCGGCGAGGCGTGGGACCGGCTGAAGCGGATGACCAAGCCGGCCGGTTCGCTCGGCATGCTGGAGATCATCGCCGCTCAGCTGAGCGGTCTGTCCCGGAAGTGCCCGCCGCCGATCCCGGAGCCCGGCTGCGTGGCCATCTTCGCGGGTGACCACGGCGTGCACGCCCAGGGCGTCACCCCGTGGCCGCAGGAGGTCACCGCCCAGATGGTGGCCAACTTCCTGGCCGGGGGAGCGGTGGTCAACGCCTTCGCCGCCCAGGTCGGGGCCGAGGTCTGCGTGGTGGACGTCGGCGTCGCCGCCGAGCTGCCCGACCCGATCCAGCAGGGCCGCACCACCGGCCTGCTGCCGCGCAAGGTCAAGCCCGGCACCGACGACATGACGCAGGGTCCGGCGATGAGCCGGGACGAGGCGCTGAAGGCGATCGAGGTCGGCATCGAGACCGCCCGCGACCTGGTCGCGGCCGGCAACAAGGTGCTGATCACCGGCGACATGGGCATCGCCAACACCACCGCCTCCTCCGCCCTGATCGCGGTCTTCGCGGGGGTGGACCCGGCCGAGGTGACCGGTCGCGGCACCGGCATCGACGACGAGACGCACGCCCGGAAGATCGACGTGATCCGCCGCGCCCTGACGCTGCACCAGCCGGACCCGTCCGACCCGATCGGCGTACTGGCGGCGGTCGGCGGTCTGGAGCACGCGGCGATCGCCGGCTTCCTGCTCGGCGCCGCCTCGCTGCGCACCCCGGTGATCCTGGACGGCGTGATCGCCGGTTCGGCCGCACTGGTCGCCAAGGCCATCGCCCCCGAGGTGTTGGCGGCCTGCATCGCCGGGCACCGCTCGGCCGAGCCCGGCCACCAGGCCGCGCTGGCCAAGCTCGGCCTGCGCCCGCTGATCGAGCTGGACCTGCGGCTCGGCGAGGGCACCGGTGCCCTGCTGGCCCTCCCGCTGGTGCAGAGTGCGGCCCGGGCGATGCACGATGTAGCCACCTTCGACTCGGCCGGCGTCACCGAGAAGAACTGACGCCCCCGCAGCAGTCCTGCCGTATCCCCGCACCGGCCCGAGGGCGCGCCGGTGCGGGGTCGTGCCGCCGTACCACCGTAGAACCCTCTCCTCCCCGCCCCCAGGAGCACCGCCGATGAGCACCGCGCCCAACCCCCACCCCAGCACCGAGGGCCGTACCCCGTACCCCGTGGGCCTGCTGCTCACCGGCCGCCGGGTCGTCGTGGTCGGCGGCGGCCAGGTGGCCCAGCGCCGGCTGCCCGCGCTGATCGCGGCCGGTGCGGACATCCAGCTGATCTCGCCCGCCACCACCCCCGCCGTGCAGGCGATGGCCGACGCGGGCGAGCTCACCTGGCACCGGCGGGGCTACGCCGAGGGCGACCTCGCGGACAGCTGGTACGCGCTGGTCGCCACCGACGACCCGGCCGTCAACACCGCCGTCTCCGCCGAGGCCGAGCGCCTGCGGGTGTTCTGCGCCCGCAGCGACGACGCCGCCGCCGCCACCGCCTGGACCCCGGCCTCCGGCCGGGACGGCGGCGCCACCGTCTCGGTGCTCACCGGCGACCCCCGGCACTCCGCCGCGCTGCGCAACTCCATCGTCGAGGGCCTGCGGGACGGCTCGCTGGCGGCCCGTCAGTTCCGCGCCCACGGCGCGGGCGTCGCACTGGTCGGCGGCGGCCCGGGCGACCCCGACCTGATCACCGTGCGCGGCCGCCGGCTGCTGGCCGACGCGGACGTGGTGGTCGCCGACCGGCTGGCCCCGCGCGAGCTGCTCGCCGAACTCCCGCCGCACGTCGAGGTGATCGACGCCTCCAAGATCCCGTACGGCCGCTACATGGCCCAGGAGGCGATCAACCGGACCCTGATCGCGCACGCCAAGGCGGGCAGGTTCGTGGTCCGGCTCAAGGGCGGCGACCCGTACGTCTTCGGCCGGGGCGGCGAGGAGCTGTTGGCCTGCGTCGAGGCGGGCATCCCGGTCACGGTGGTGCCCGGCATCTCCAGCTCGATCAGCGTCCCGGCGGCGGTCGGCATCCCGGTCACCCACCGGGGCATGACGCACGAGTTCACCGTGATCTCCGGCCACGTCGGCCCGGACGAGCGTTCGCTGACCAACTGGGACGCCGCCGCCCGGATGACCGGCACCCTGGTGCTGCTGATGGCCGTCGACAAGATCGGCGCGATCGCGGCCCGGCTGATCGAGGCGGGCCGCTCCGCCGACACCCCGGTCGCGGTGGTCCAGGAAGGCACCACCGCCGCCCAGCGCCGGGTGGACGCCACCCTCGCCACGGTCGCCGAGGTGGTCACCACCGAGGGCATCAAGCCGCCGGCCGTGATCGTCATCGGCGAGGTCGTGCACGTCCTCGGCTGACGAGCAGCCCCGAGCCCCTGCCGGGCCCGGGGCTGCTCTGTGTCAAGATCGACGGGTGGTAGAACCGAGCATCGTCACCGACCCCGCCGACCCCAGGCTCTCCGACTACACGGACCTGACGGACGTCGAGCTGCGGCGCCGCCGCGAACCCGCCGAGGGCCTGTTCATCGCCGAGGGGGAGAAGGTGATCCGCCGGGCGGTGGCGGCCGGGTTCCGGATGCGGTCGATGCTGCTCACCGCGAAGTGGCTCGACGTGATGGCCGACGTGATCGCCGACACCCCGGCGCCCGTGCACGTGGTCGAACCGGGCCTGGCCGAGGCCGTCACCGGCTACCACGTGCACCGGGGCGCGCTCGCCTCGATGGAGCGCAAGCCGCTGCCGACCGCCCCCGAACTGCTGGCCACCGCCCGCCGGGTGGCGATCCTTGAGGGGCTGGTCGACCACACCAACATCGGGGCGATCTTCCGCAGTGCCGCCGCCCTCGGGATGGACGCCGTCCTGCTCTCGCCGGACTGCGCCGACCCGCTGTACCGACGGGCCGTCAAGGTCTCGATGGGCGCGGTCTTCGCGGTCCCGTACGCCCGGCTGGACCCCTGGCCCGCCGCGCTGCAGACCGTCCGTGCGGCGGGCTTCGAGCTGCTCGCGCTCACCCCGGCCGGGGCGGACGACCTGCCCGCCGCCGCGCCGCACCTGATCCCGAAGGCGGCCGTCATGCTCGGCGCCGAGGGCGACGGCCTGACCGACCGCGCGCTCGCCGCCGCCGACCGCCGGGTCCGGATCCCGATGGCGCACGGGATCGACTCGCTGAACGTCGGCGCGGCCGCCGCCGTGACCTTCTACGCCGTGAACGCCGGGGTCTGAGCCCGGGCCGGTTCCCGAGGTCTTCGTCACTCCATCGGACGAACATGTTCGCCACGGCCTTGTTCGGAGCGAACATGTTCGTTACGCTGGAGGCATGACCCCGCCCACCGAACCGCGCAGCCGCCGTGAGCGCCCGGCCAAGCCCGCCCTGAGCCGGGCCGTCATCCTGGCCGCCGCCCTGGAGATCATGCGGGCCGAGGGCCTGCCGAAGGTCACCATGCGCCGGCTGGCCCAGGAGCTCGACACCGGCCCGGCCTCGCTCTACGTCTACGTCGCCAACACCGCCGAGCTGCACGCGGCGATCCTGGACGAGCTGCTCGGCACCCTCGCCACCCCCGCCGAGGGCAGCTGGCGCGAGCGCCTGGAGAGCCTGCTCACCGAGTACACCACCGTGCTGCTCGCGCACCCCGCGCTGGCCCGCTCGGCCCTGGTGGCCCGTCCGAGCGGCGGGCACTACCTGCGGCTGGTCGAGACCCTGCTGACCCTGCTGGAGCAGGGCGGGGTGCCGGACCGTCAGGCGGCCTGGGGGGTGGACGTGCTGCTCCAGTACGCCACCGCCACGGCCGCCGAGCACGCCACCCGGGGCGAGGCGGCCGACGCCCGGGAGGAGTGGGACACCCTGACCCGCGCCCTGCACGGCGCCGACCCGGGCACCCACCCCCGGACCGCCGCACTCGCCCCCGAGCTGGTCTCCGGCGCCCCGTGGCAGCGGCTCTCCTGGGGCATCCAGGTCCAGATCAACGGGGTGCTGCACACCCCGGCCCCGCACCCCACCGAAGGAGCAGCGTGATGACCACTCACCACCCGATCGCGATCGTCGGAGGCGGCCTCGGCGGCCTCACCCTGGCCCGGGTCCTGCACGTGCACGGCATCCCGGCGGCCGTGTACGACCTGGAGTCCTCCCCGGCGGCCCGGGGTCAGGGCGGCATGCTCGACATCCACGAGGAGTCCGGCCAGGTCGCCCTGCGGGCCGCCGGGCTGTACGAGGAGTTCCGCGCGCTGGTCCACCCCGGCGGCGAGGCGGTGCGGGTGCTGGACCGTCAGGCCGTGGTCCACCACGCCGAGTCGGACGACGGCGCCGGCCGCCGCCCGGAGGTGGACCGGGGCCGGCTGCGCGACCTGCTGCTGGGTTCGCTGCCCGAGGGCACCGTGCGCTGGGGCGCCAAGGTCGCCGAGGTCCGGTCCGGCGGCGCCGGCCCGTACGAGGTCACCCTGGCCGACGGCGGCCGGTTCACCGCCGACCTGCTGGTCGGGGCGGACGGGGCCTGGTCCAAGGTGCGCCCGCTGCTCTCCGACGCCCAACCCACGTACACCGGCGTCACGATGGTCGAGCTCGACCTGGTGGACGCGGACGCCCGGCACCCCGCCGAGGCCGCCGTGGTCGGGGGCGGCATGCTGTTCGCGCTGGGCGGCGGCCGGGGCTTCCTGGCGCACCGGGAGGGCGACGGCAGCCTGCACGTCTACGCCAGTCTCAAGGTGCCGCTCGACTGGGCGGACGCGGTCGACTTCACCGACACCGGGGCCGCCAAGGCCGCACTGCTGGCGGAGTTCGCCGACTGGGACGACAGCCTGCGCGCGCTGGTCACCGAGGCGGACGGCGCACTGACGCCCCGGGCCATCCACGCGCTGCCGGTCGGCCACCGGTGGGCCCGGGTCCCCGGCGTGACCCTGCTCGGGGACGCGGCGCACGTGATGTCCCCGTTCGCCGGGGAGGGCGCCAACCTCGCGATGCTGGACGGCGCCGAACTCGCCCTGGCGCTGGCGGCCCACCCGGCCGACACCGAAGGGGCCCTCGCGGCGTACGAGCAGGAGATGTTCGCCCGGTCCGAGGTTGCGGCCGCCGCGTCGGCCGGCAACCTGGTGCTCTGCTTCCAGGACGACGCCCCGCTCGGCCTGCTCAAGGTGTTCGCCGGCTGACCGAACCCCTCGACGGGGAGGCGGAGTTGGCGACCGGGCTCGACCGGCGGCGGACGGCGACCTAGGATCGTCCGCAGACGACATCGCGTGCCGGTCACCGGCCGGGTGAGGCATGGAGGTGTCGTGAGTGCCTTCGGAGGCATTCCACTCATGGCAGTCCAGCTCAACCACACCATCGTCCACGCGCTGAACGCGCAGGAGTCCGCCCGATTCCTGGCCGACATCCTCGGGTTGGAGGTCGGCACCCCCTGGGGGCCGTTCGTCCCGGTGGCCACCGCCAACGGCGTCACCCTCGACTTCGCGGCCGTCCCGGCCGAGATCGTGATGCAGCACTACGCCTTCCTGGTCTCGGAGGAGGAGTTCACCGCCGCCTTCGAGCGCATCCGGCAGGCGGGGATCACCTACTGGGCCGACCCGCACTTCGAGCGGCCCGGTGAGATCAACCACAACGACGGCGGGCGCGGGGTCTACTTCCTCGACCCGGCGGGCCACGGCCTGGAGATCATCACCCGCCCGTACGGCGGCTGACGGACCCTCAGGGGCGGGCGGTGGCTGTCAGCTGCCGCCCGTCCCACCGTTGCCACCGGTGCCGCCGGAGACCCCGGCGCCCGGCCAGGACTCCTCCAACTGCCCGTCCCCGCGCACGGTGTAACGCGTCGTCGAACCGGCCCCGGTGTGCGAGACCCGCTCCTCCCGGACCAGTGCACCGCTCTCGATCCGCCAGGCCGCGGTGGCCTGCGGATCGGCCACCGAGGAGCGCGAGGCCAGCAGCACGGGGGTGTCGCCGCTGAAGCCGTACAGCTGCACCAGGTCGACCGGCGCCGAACCCTCGGCCCGGCGCAGCACCACCAGGGCCGCCGGGGCGCCGTGGTAGCGCGCGGGCAGCACGGTGGTGAGGGCGACCTGCACGCCCTCCACCGCCGAACGCCCGTCCCGCAGCCGGATCGCCGGGCCGCCGGAGAGGTCGGCGTAGCTGCGGTCGGGCCAGTCCACCGCAGGCAGCGCGACGCCGACGGCGGGGCCGAGCCCGGCGTCGGCGGAGCCCTTGGCCACCGCCGCGAACGGCGCGGCGGACGGCTGGACGCCGTCGATCGAGACCGGGAGCGGGGGGCCCGAGGCGCCGGGCGCAGTCACCGCCGGTGCCGGGGGCAGCCCCTGGTTGCCGCGGCTCTCGCAGCCCTGGGCGGCCGCGATGGCCAGCGCGACCCCGACGGTGACGGTGACGAAGACCACCACCCGCTGCCGGAGCAGCCGGCGCCTGGCCTCGCCGGGTCGGCCGGGCAGGGTGTGCTGGCGGTCCCGCTGCGGGCCGCCCTGGCGCGGTGGCGGCGGTACGGGGCGGCCGTCCTGACGCTCCCTCGGCGGCTCGGCGGTGTGCGCCTGCGGCATCGGGGCGGTGCTGGACTGGCGGCCGGGACCGGCCGGGCGGCGGGCCGGCTGCGGCCGGGCGGCGACGCCCACCGGCGGCCCGGCCCGGCGGGCGGCGGGGGCCAGTACGGTGCCCCGGGAGGCGAGTTCGGTCAGCCGCTCGTGCAGCGCCGCGGCGGCCGGCCGCTCGGCGGGCTCCTTGGCCAGGCAGGCCCGGACCAGCGGCGCCAGCGAGGGCGGGACGGCGGAGAGGTCGGGCTCCTCGTGCACCACCCGGTAGAGCATCACCTCGGAGGAGGCGCCGGAGCCGAACGGCGAGTCCCCGGTGAGGGCGTACGCCAGGGTGGCGCCGAACGCGAACACGTCGGTGGCGGGCGTCACGGCCGCCCCCCTGACCTGCTCGGGCGCCAGGAAGCCGGGGGAGCCGACGGCGGTGCCGACGTGGGTGAGCGTGCTGGCGCCGCGCGACCAGGCGATGCCGAAGTCGATGATCCGCGGACCCTTGGGCGAGAGCAGGATGTTGGAGGGCTTGAGGTCGCGGTGCACCACCCCGGCCTCGTGCACCTTGACCAGCCCGTCGGCCAGCGCGGCACCGATCCGGGCCGCCTCCGGCCAGGGCAGCGGCCCCTCCTCGCCGACCCGCTTGTACAGCGAGGGCCCGGGGACGTACGCGGTGGCCAGCCAGGGCCGCTCGGTCTCGATGTCCGAGGCGACCACCCGAGCGGTGCAGCCGCCCCGGATCTTCGAGGCGGCTGCGATCTCGCGGGCGAACCGGGTGCGGAACTCGGCGTCCTCGGCCAACTCGGCCCGGATCAGCTTGAGCGCGACCCGCTGACCCTTGCGGTCCGACCCGAGGTAGACCACCCCCATGCCGCCGGCGCCGAGCCGACGGTGCAGCCGGTAGGGGCCGACGATGCGGGGGTCCTCACGCCTCAGCCGCATCATCGCCATAGTCAGTTCTTCCCGTCAGCCTGAAGGGTGAGACCCCGTCGGTTGGGCCACCGTCAGAATCCTGTTCCGGCACAGCTTACGGACTCCGTGCTGCGGTGTGCTGATACGCAACACCCGGCAGGCCGGTCGGATTGTCGGATCTGCCCGGACGGCCGCACCGACCAGCGCCGGAGCATCCCCTCGGGGTAGCTCTCAGGGTTGCCTCGGGGATCGCCGCCACCCGGTCTCCGCCTCCGGTAGTACGCGGGGTGACCCGGCGTCATCCTCGGGGATGCCCACCGACGGTACGCGGGCATGACGACCCCGTCGGTGGCTCCCCATACCTTTGTTCATAGCGGTGGGCGGCCCGGCTCGTCCCCCGAGGTGAACCGCCCACCGCGACGCTGACACCAGCTCAGGGACCACGACAGAGAAGGCAGGAGCACCGACCATGGCCACCCAGCTCACCGAAGCCGGCCGACGCCGCATCGGGATCCGCCAGGCGCCCGCCCGCTCCACCGAGCAGGGCACCCGGCACCCGGCGGTGGCCGTGGCCATGGTGCTCCCCTTCGCCGTCGCCCTGCTGTTGTTCTTCGGCGGCTGGGAGCACCTGGCGACACAGACCAGGGCCGTCGCCGATCTGATCGGGCGCTGACCTCTGGGGAGAGGTCGGCGTCGGCCGGGAGTGCACCGTCAGGGACAACGCGGACGGGCGGAGACGGTGCACCGCACTCCGGCAGCACGAGCAGGGGCCGGGCACGGGTCGTCGGTGAGGGCGACCCGTACCCGGCCCCTGCTGCCGTACCAACTGCCGGACGCAGGAAGGGCCGTGATCCGGTGTCGGATCACGGCCCTTCGAACTGCGGTGCGCGATACTGGGATTGAACCAGTGACCCCTTCCGTGTCAGGGAAGTGCTCTCCCGCTGAGCTAATCGCGCGGGTGGTGGTGCGGTACAGCAGTCGGACCCGAGAGGTCCGAGTGCGCGATACTGGGATTGAACCAGTGACCCCTTCCGTGTCAGGGAAGTGCTCTCCCGCTGAGCTAATCGCGCGGGTGGTGGTGCGGTACAGCAGTCGGACCCGAGGGGACCGAGTGCGCGATACTGGGATTGAACCAGTGACCCCTTCCGTGTCAGGGAAGTGCTCTCCCGCTGAGCTAATCGCGCGGGGAGGGCCCTGGCGAACCAGGGACACCTCTTGGAGGTGGAGACGGGATTTGAACCCGTGTACACGGCTTTGCAGGCCGTTGCCTCGCCTCTCGGCCACTCCACCAGGCAACACACACAGAAGAACGACCCTACACTGTTCTTCGTCGAGCGGACGACGAGATTCGAACTCGCGACCCTCACCTTGGCAAGGTGATGCTCTACCAACTGAGCCACGTCCGCCTGTCTCCCGGTCACTTCACCGCTTGTTTGCGGCTCCGTTTCCCGGCGACGTGTTGAACTTTAGCGGATTCCTGGGCCAGCTCAAATTCCGTTCCCGCAGCGTGGCGCCGGGGTGCCTCCGAAGTGGCACCCCGTCAGCTTCCCGGCGGGTCCGTGGCCGACCCCGGAGAGCCCCTCCGACCTACACTTCAAGCCACCGCAGTCCCTCCCCGCTCCTGGTCCTGTACCGCCCGGAGCAGCACCGAAACCGCGCAGGAGAACCGTGTCCGGCCGCACCGCACCCCATGCCACCGCCGCCCCGATGGCCCGATTCGGCGGGCGGCTGGCGACCGGCCTGCGCGAGGTCAGCTCGGATCCGGCGGTGCTGGACGGCTCCGGGTTCTGGGCCGTCGCGTACGACTTCGAGGGCCGGCTCACCTGCGCCCGCTTCGACGAGGTCCGGCCGGACCCGGCTCCGCCGCGTACCGACGGGTGGGCCGGCCCCGCGCCGGACAGCTGGCACAGCTCGCTCGACCGGGACGCCTACACGGCGGGCGTGCGCCGGATCCGCGAACACATCGCGGCGGGCGAGGTCTACCAGGCCAACCTCTGCCGGGTGCTCTCCGCGCCGCTGCCCGATCCGGCCCGGAGCGACATCGACGCGCTCACCGGGCTGCTCGCGCACGGCAACCCGGCCCCGTACGCGGGCACCCTCCGGCTGCCGGAGCACGGCGTCGAGATCGCCACCGCCTCGCCCGAGCTGTACCTGCGCCGGGACGGCCGGGCGGTCTCCTCCGGGCCGATCAAGGGCACCGGCCGGACCGAGCACGACCTGCTGGCGAAGGACCACGCCGAGAACGTGATGATCGTCGACCTGGTCCGCAACGACCTGGGCCGGGTCTGCGACACCGGCAGCGTCACGGTGCCCGACCTCTGCGTGGTCGAGAAGCACCCCGGCCTGGTCCACCTGGTCTCCACCGTCGCGGGCCGGCTGCACGGCGGCGCGGGCTGGGGCGCGCTGTTCGACGCCACCTTCCCGCCCGGCTCGGTCACCGGCGCCCCGAAGTCCAGCGCACTGCGGATCATCGACGCGCTGGAGACCGCCGCCCGCGGCCCCTACTGCGGCGCGATCGGCTGGGTGGACGCGGACCGGGGCGAAGCCGAACTCGCGGTCGGCATCCGGACGTTCTGGATCGACCGGGCCGATCCGGGCGCCCCGGTGCTGCGGTTCGGCACCGGCGCGGGGATCACCTGGGGCTCGGACCCGGAGCGCGAGTGGGACGAGACCGAACTCAAGGCCGCCCGGCTGGTCGCGATAGCGTCGGGCACGGCACCGCACCTTAGGAGCAGCAACTGATGATCTGGGTCAACGACTCCCTGGTCGACGACGGCGACGCCGCCGTCTCGGTCCTCGACCACGGACTCACCGTCGGCGACGGTGTCTTCGAGACCGTGAAGGCGGTGGACGGGCAGCCGTTCGCCCTCACCAGGCACCTGGACCGGCTCAGCCGCTCCGCCCACGGCCTCGGCCTGACCGCCCCCGACCACGAGCTGGTCCGCGAGGGCGTGGCCCGGGTCCTGGCCGCCAACCCGATGCCGCTCGGCCGGCTCCGGATCACCTGCACCGGCGGCATCTCCCCGCTCGGCTCCGAGCGCGGCACCGACCCGACCACCCTGCTGATCGCGCTCGGCAGCGCCGCCCGGCGGCCCGACACCACCGCCGTGCACACCGTGCCCTGGCGCCGGAACGAGCACAGCGCGGTGGCCGGCCTGAAGACCACCTCCTACGCGGAGAACGTGGTCGCGCTGGCCGCAGCCCACCGGGCCGGTGCCTCGGAGGCGATCTTCGCCAACACGGCGGGACAGCTCTGCGAGGGGACCGGGTCGAACATCTTCGTGGTGCTCGGTGGCCGGCTGCTCACCCCGACCCTCGCCTCCGGCTGCCTGGCCGGCATCACCCGGCAACTGGTGATCGAGTGGACCGGCGCCGAGGAGACGGACCTCCCGTTCGAGGTGCTGGCCGAGGCGGAGGAGGCGTTCCTCACCTCCACCCTGCGGGACGTCCAGGCGATCGGGCGGATCGACGGCCGCGAGCTCCCCGCCCCGGGGCCGGTCACCCTCAAGGCGATGGCCCAGTTCGCGGAGCGCGCGGCGGACGACCTCGATCCCTGATCGTCAGGCGGCGCAGCAAGGTGCACCACCAGGGGCTCGGGGAACGGCGACGGCTCGTGGTCGGCGGGCATCACGGCGAAAGTGCCTGACCACCTACCCGACGATCACCTCGCACGGGCCGGCGTCGCAGTTCCCCGAGCCCCTGGGTGGGTTGCTCGGAGTGCGGAGGGGAAAGGTCACCGCATGACCACCACCTTACGTCCGGAGTCCCCCGAGGAGTTGCTGCCCAGTGGGGGGCGGAGCCGGCGGTGGTTGATCTGTGTGAACGGGCGGCCGGTGGGCGGCTTGCGGACCAGTGCGCGGCCGTACGGGGACCAGCTCTGGGGTGAGATCTCCCAGTTGGAGGTCACCGAGGGGCGGCGGCGCGGCCGGGCCACCGTCGGGGCGCTGGCTGCGGAGGAGGTCCTGCGGGCGTGGGACTGTCGGCGGGTGGACGTCAGCTTCTCCGCCGGGAACGACGCCGCGCGCGGACTGGCCGAGACCCTCGGCTACACCGAGCGGATGCTGAACATGGTCCAGGAGCTTGCCCAACCAGCAGATCTGCCAATGGAGTTGACGGTCCGTCCAATCGGCCCGGAGCGGTACGGGAGCTGGCTGGAGCAGACCAAGGCGGGGTACCTGCACGACCTGACCGGCTCCGGTGTCGGCGAGCAGGCCGCCCGGGCCAAGGTGGAGAACGACCATCAGCGGTTGCTGTGTGAAGGGCATGCCACCCCGGGCACCGCCCTGCGCGAACTCACGGACGCGCAGGGCGTGTTGCTGGGGTCGTTGTGGCTGACGCTCCGTCAGGAGGTGCAGTCGGACGGCGAGGCGCTGGCCTGGGTGATGAGCGTCGCGGTCGAACCGGAGCACCGGGGCCACGGGTACGGCCGGGCCCTGATGCTGCTCGCCGAACGCGAGTGCCTGGCGGCCGGGGTGCGCCGCCTCGGGCTGAACGTCTTCAGCGGCAACACCGTGGCGGTCCGGCTCTACGAGTCGCTCGGCTACCGGACCACCCGTCGGATCATGGGCAAGTCACTGGCCTGAGCCCACCGGCCGGCCCGAACCCACCGGCCCGAGCTCACTGCTCCGCGCCGGTCCGGGCCGCCTCGATGATCGCGACGATCCGCTCGCGCAGCCCGTCCTGGCTCTTGCCGCCGTCCAGCCGCTGCCCGGCGATCACGTACGTCGGGGTGCCGGTGATGCCGATCGCCTTGCCCTCGGCCTGGTCGGCGTCGACCACCAGCATGTGCCGCCCGTCGATCAGGGAGAGCTCGACCTCCTCGGCGTCCAGTCCGAGCTCACCGGCCAGCGCGGTGAGCACCGGCTGCCCGGCCCTGGCGAGGTCCTCGCAGCGGGCCAGCAGGGCCTCCGCGTACGCCCAGCCCTGCCCCTGGGCGAAGGCCTCCTCGGTGGCTTCGGCGGCGGGGTAGGCGTGCTTGTTCTTCTCGAGCGGGAAGTGCCGCAGCTCGATGGCCAAGGCGTCACCGTACTGCGCGCGCAGCGCCCGTACGTCGGCCAGGGCGGTGCGGCAGTCCGGGCACTGGAGGTCGCACCAGAACTCGAGGCGGGGGAGGGGGGCGTCGGTCATGCCCCCAGTCTTCCATCCGCCACGGGCTGCCGAGGTCGTCAGCCCGTGCTGACGGTCTCGGCCCGCTGCCGGGCCCGGTAGGCGGCCACGTGCAGGCGGTTGCCGCAGGTCCGGCTGTCGCAGTAGCGGCGGGAGCGGTTGCGGGAGAGGTCGACGAAGACCCGGGCGCAGTCCGGCGCCTCGCAGCGGCGCAGCCGCTCGCGTTCGCCGGCCATCACGATGAAGGCCAGCGCCATGCCCAGTTCGGCGGCCAGGTGGTCGCCCAGGGCGGCGTGCGGGGCGAAGTAGTGGATGTGCCAGTCGTGCTGGTCGTGGTTGGTCAGCCGGGGCGTGGTGCCGGCGGCCGCGACCACCGCGTTGACCAGTTCGGCCGCCTGCACGGTGGAGTCGGCCGAGAACACCTCGCGCAGCCGGGTCCGGAGCCGGTGGACGGCCGCCAGGTCGGCGGCGGTGAGCGAGTCGACCTCGCTGATCCGGTGCCGGGCGACGAAGGCGCCGAGGGCCGCCAGGTCCGGGAACTGCTCGCTGCCGCAGGCATCGGCCGAGGTGTTGAGCAGCTCGACCAGAATGCCCAGCGCGCATTCGGTGTCATGGGTGATCAGCACGTGGGGCTCCTCGCGCGGCGAGGGGCCGGCGGCCCCCGCGTCGGTCGTCACGGTGGACTCTACCGGGAGTGCCGGTGGCGGCGCGGTGTCCTCGGCCGGGCCCGGCCCGGTGGCGGAACGGGCGAAGACCCCGGTCCGCACCTGGGATGGGCGAACCGGGGCCTGGCCCCGAGGCCGCTTGCTGGGCGGCTGTGAGTGCGACCGTGCCCCCGAGTAGGACGGACGCGGTGGCGGGAGTACCCGGACGTCGAGGCGGTCAGCTCTCGGCGAGGATGTGGGACAGTTCCCGGTCGAGGTCGAAGTGACGGTGTTCGGTGCCGGGTGGCACCGCGGCATCGGTGCGCTTGAGGAAAGACTCGAGCGCGCGAGCCGGGGCTTCCAGCAGGGCTTCTCCTTCCGGAGAACTCAGGGCGATGCAGACCACCCCCTGACCGTGGCTGCGCGAGGGCCACACCCGGACGTCGCCGGTACCGGTGGGTCGGTGCAGCCCCTCCGCGAGGAGGTCGCGGGCGAACACCCACTCGACGGTCTCGTCGGCACCCGTATGGAAGGTGGCGTGCACGGCATAGGGGTCGGCAGTGTCGTAGCGCAGGCCCGCGGGGACGGGCAGTGACGACTCGCTGGACACGATGAGGCGCAGGTGCAGCTCGCAGCTGACCGTGGTGTTCATAAGCGCCAGGGCCTTTCGCTCAGTGTGCGCTCGGGGAATCGCACGTCGGCGAACGGACCATCCCACCTGAAAGCCCGGTGTAAACCCGTCTGTCCCGATTCAGGCGCGAGTCGTACCCCTTCCGGCGCATTGCAGAATCGCTACGGCAGCCGGAACGGCCGCGCCAGGACTGGGGACTCCGGTAGTTTTCGCCGTATGGCTGTACGAAACGACAATCCCGAGCCCGCGAGCCCGGCGCAGGCGCCGGCCGAGACCCCGGAGGCCGGTCTCGGATCCAAGGCTCCGCACTTCATCCGACGGTCCAGGCCGCTGCACCTCAGCTGGCAGGTGGCGATCTTCCTGGTCGGCCTGGCGGTGGTCGCACTCGGCGTGGTCATGCTGCCGCTGCCCGGTCCGGGCTGGGTGGTCATCTTCCTCGGCATGGGCATCTGGGCGACCGAGTTCGTCTGGGCCCAGCTGGTGCTGCGGTGGACCAAACGCAAGGTGACCGAGGCGGCACAGCGCGCGCTCGACCCCGAGGTGCGGCGGCGCAACCTCATCATCACCGCCGTCGGCGTGGTGATCATCGCGGGCCTCGGCGGCTGGTACCTGTGGAAGTACGGGCTCACCATGCCGTGGAAGCTGAGCTGACCGCCGGGGGTGTTCGGAGCACCCCGCGGCATGCGGTAATGTTTTCCCTGCACCCGGGCGATTAGCTCAGCGGGAGAGCACTTCGTTCACACCGAAGGGGTCACTGGTTCGATCCCAGTATCGCCCACCGGAATGCACGGAAGGCCCCGGCCAATTCAATTGGCCGGGGCCTTCTGCTCTTTCCGGGTTCTGTTCCGGGGCGGGCTGATTCCGCATCAGTCCCCGCGGCCGGTACGGGAGCTGGGGATCCGGTTTGCGGAGTCACCCCCAAGTGGTGCTAGTCTTCTTCTCGTTGCCCGGGCGATTAGCTCAGCGGGAGAGCACTTCGTTCACACCGAAGGGGTCACTGGTTCGATCCCAGTATCGCCCACCCGGCGTCAACACTCAGGCCCCGACCGGAAGTTCGGTCGGGGCCTGAGTCGTTCCCGGAAGCGGTGCTCAGGCCGCCGCCTCGCAGCGGTGGTCGAGGGCGAGCCGTCGGCCGCAGGCGCAGCGGGCCGGGCGCAGCGGCCAGGCGAAGTCCACCCGCTCCCGGGTGCCCTCGCGGTCGAACCAGTTCTGCAACCCCCGGGCCTGGGCGGCGTGCCAGACCGCCTGACGCAGGTGCAGCTCGGCCGGGGTCAGCCCGCCGAGCGGGGCCGCGTACCTGCGGCCCAGTGCGCGGACCAGGTGCAGGGTGGCGGTCGCGTCGGCGGTGGCGTCGTGCGCGCCGTCCAGCATCACGCCGTAGTGCGCGCACAGGTCGGTGAGGGTGCGGCGGCCCTTGCGGTAGCGGTCGACGTACTTGTCCATCACCCGGGGGTCCAGCACCAGCAGTTCGGTCCGGCCCAGGCTCTCGGCGAGTGAGAGGCCGCGGTGCCGGCGCAGCTCGCGGTCCAGCAGGGTGAGGTCGAACGGGGCGTTCATCACCACCAACGGCACGTGCGCCAGGGCCTGTTCGGCCAGCGCGCGGGCGATCTCGGCGACCACCACCCGGGGCGGCCGGCCGAAGTCCCTGGCCCGCTGGTCGGTGATCCCGTGCACGGCGCGGGCGGCGTCCGGGATCGGTACCCCCGGATCGGCCAGCCAGCTCACGGTACGGGCCGGAGCGGTGGGTGTGGTCTGCACCACCAGTGCGGCCGAGACGATCCGGTCGGTCTCGACGTCCACACCGGTGGTCTCGGTGTCGAAAGAGGCGAGTGGGCCCTGATACCAGGGCGGAGTGTGTGGCACGGCTGCGGCCCCCGATCACCACCTGGCGGTGCCCGGCGCGCCACCGAGGACCAGTGGCGCGCCGGGCAGAGCGGCGTTCTGCCTTGGTGATACCGCAGTTGACGCCCCCTCAATCCCGCCGTTCGACGCGTCGTCGCCGCCAGGGGTATATGGGTGCGCGGTCGGGCCTCCGCTCTCGGTACCATCGGACTCGCGCAGCATGGTGCTGCGGCCCACAGATGTCAGGAGAGACCGGTGACCGACGTCCGGATCATCATCAACCGCGAACCCGATCGGGAAGAGCGCGTGGTGACCACGGGCACTACCGCCGCCGAGCTCTTCGCCGACGACCGCTCGATCATCGCGGCCCGGGTCGCGGGCGCGCTGAAGGACCTGGCGTACCAGGTCCAGGACGGCGACGAGGTCGAGCCCGTCGTGATCTCCAGCAAGGACGGCCTGGACATCCTGCGGCACTCCACCGCGCACGTGATGGCGCAGGCCGTGCAGCAGCTCTTCCCGGAGGCCAAGCTCGGCATCGGCCCGCCGGTCAAGGACGGCTTCTACTACGACTTCGACGTCGAGAAGCCGTTCCACCCCGATGACCTCAAGGCCATCGAGAAGAAGATGCAGGAGATCATCAAGCGCGGGCAGAAGTTCTCCCGCCGGGTGGTCACCGACGAGGCCGCCACCGCCGAGCTGGCCGCCGAGCCGTACAAGCTGGAGCTGATCGGCCTCAAGGGGTCGGCCGCCAGCGCGGGCGAGGGCGCGGACGTCGAGGTGGGCGGCGCCGAGCTGACCATCTACGACAACCTGGACGCCAAGTCCGGCGAGCACTGCTGGGGCGACCTCTGCCGCGGCCCGCACCTGCCGTCGACCCGGCACATCCCGGCGTTCAAGCTGATGCGCAACGCGGCCGCCTACTGGCGCGGCAGCGAGAAGAACCCGATGCTGCAGCGCATCTACGGCACCGCGTGGCCGACCAAGGACGAGCTCAAGGCGCACCTGGAGTTCCTGGAGGAGGCCGCCAAGCGCGACCACCGCAAGCTGGGCTCTGAGCTGGACCTGTTCTCCATCCCGGAGGAGATCGGCTCCGGCCTGGCGGTGTTCCACCCCAAGGGCGGCATCATGCGCCGGGTGATGGAGGACTACTCGCGCAAGCGGCACGAGGAGGCGGACTACGAGTTCGTCTACACCCCGCACGCCACCAAGGGCAGCCTGTTCGAGCTCTCCGGCCACCTGGACTGGTACGCCGACGGGATGTACCCGCCCATGAAGCTCGACGGCGAGGTGGACTACTACCTCAAGCCGATGAACTGCCCGATGCACAACCTGATCTACCGCTCGCGCGGCCGCTCGTACCGCGAACTGCCGCTCCGGCTCTTCGAGTTCGGCACCGTGTACCGGTACGAGAAGTCCGGCGTGGTGCACGGCCTGACCCGGGCCCGCGGCTTCACCCAGGACGACGCGCACATCTACTGCACCCGTGAGCAGATGGCGGACGAGCTCGACTCGCTGCTCACCTTCGTGCTGGACCTGCTGCGCGACTACGGGCTGAACGACTTCTACCTGGAGCTCTCCACCAAGGACCCGGAGAAGTTCATCGGCTCGGACGAGGACTGGGAGGAGGCCACCGAGACCCTGCGGGCGGCCGCCGAGAAGCAGGGCCTCGAGCTGGTGCTCGACCCGGCCGGTGCGGCGTTCTACGGCCCGAAGATCTCGGTGCAGGCACGGGACGCGATCGGGCGCACCTGGCAGATGTCGACCATCCAGGTCGACTTCCAGCTGCCGCAGCGCTTCGAGCTGGAGTTCCAGGGCTCGGACGGCAACCGGCAGCGGCCGGTCATGATCCACCGGGCGCTGTTCGGCTCGATCGAGCGGTTCTTCGCGGTGCTGCTGGAGCACTACGCCGGCGCCATGCCGCCGTGGCTCGCCCCGGTCACCGTGGTCGGCATTCCGATCACCGACGAGCACATCCCGTACCTGCGGGACGTCGCGGCCGAGCTGAAGAAGCAGGGCATCCGGGTCGAGGTCGACTCCTCGGACGACCGGATGCAGAAGAAGATCCGCAACGCCCAGCGCAGCAAGGTGCCGTTCATGCTGATCGCCGGCAACGACGACGTCGAGGCGGGCGCGGTCTCCTTCCGCTACCGCAACGGCGAGCAGAAGAACGGCGTGCCGCTGGCCGAGGCGGTCGCCGAGATCGTCGACGCCGTCCAGCGCCGGATCCAGGTCTGACCGAGGTCCCGCGCAGGCGGGAGTGATCCCGACCCCGAGAAGTTCATCGGGTCCGGTGAGGACGTAGTCCCCGCGTCAGCGGGGTTTGCGGGGCAGGCTCTTCAACGAGTCTGCCCCGCACTGCTATGCACAGCCGATCCGGCGAATATGCTGATCAGCATGACGAGTGAGCCGGAACTGCAGCGGGGCGTGGGGGAGTCGGATGGCTTCAGGCGCCTGTGGACGCCTCATCGGATGGCATACATCCAGGGCGAGAACAAGCCCACCGGGCCCGCACCGGACGACGGTTGCCCGTTCTGCTCGATCCCCGCGCTCAGCGACGAGGACGGGCTGATCATCGCCCGGGGCGGTTCGGTCTTCGCGGTGCTCAACCTCTACCCGTACAACGGCGGCCACCTGATGGTCGTCCCGTACCGGCACGTGGCGGACTACACCGAGCTGGACGCGGCCGAGACCGCCGAGCTGGGCGACTACACCAAGCGGGCCATGACGGCGCTGCGCGCCGCCTCCGGTGCGCACGGGTTCAACATCGGGATGAACCAGGGCGCCGCCGCCGGGGCCGGGATCGCCGCGCACCTGCACCAGCACGTGGTGCCGCGCTGGGGCGGGGACACCAACTTCATGCCGGTGGTGGGGCACACCAAGGTGCTGCCCCAACTGCTGGCCGACACCCGGAAGATGCTCGCCGAGGCGTGGCCGCAGAGCTGACCGCACGGCAGGGCTGACGACACGACAGTGGGGCCGCACCGACCGGTGCGGCCCCACTTTTCCGCCCGGCCGGGGTCAGCCCGCGTCGTAGTTGTCGGCCTTGAACGGGCGGACGCCCTGCATCTCGGACCTGAGGATGCCGATCCGGTTGCTGAACCGGTCGACGTTGACGTCGTGCTCGGCCAGGAACTCCACCGTGGCGGCCATCACGGCGTTCACCACCGGGGTGGCGCTGAACAGCACGTCGTCCGACTTGAACCGGCTGGTCCAGGTCCGGTCGGCCCAGGAGCCGCGGAGCGAGAACGGCTCGGGCAGTGCGACCCCGCCGCCCAGCCAGCCGAGCAGGGTGGGGAACTTGTGGAACGGCGCGCGCAGGGCCTGCCGGACCACGTCGTCGTTGTTCACCAGCGGGAGGACGACGGTGCGCTCCTCCCAGAACTTGCCGGTCTTCGGGACCTTGATCTCCTTGGGCTTCGGCTTGGCACCGAACAGCCCGTGCAGCGGGCCGAGCGCGTGACCGGAGACCGAGACCCGCAGGATGTTGCCCATCACGGTCACGCCTATCAGCACGGTGGAGACCAACTGGCCCTTGTGGAGCACCAGTTGCACCGAGGTGCGGTGCCGGCTGTCGGTGCCCAGGGTCTGCCGGTTGGCGATCGTCTGGAGCGCGAAGTCACGCATCCGGTAGCCGTCCATGTCCGCCCCGGACGGCCGGCCGATCTCGTCCGCACCCTCCGGGATGTCCACCACCAGCCACTGCTGGACCGCCATGTGCGGCATCCCGCCGCCCGACACCTCGCTCTGGCCGAGCGTGCCCAGCCGGCCGCTGATGCTGCGGGCGAGGTCCCACGGGTGGAAGGCCCGGAAGTCCACCTGGCCCTCGGCCGGGCGGAGCTCCTCCACCACCTGCCAGTCGCCCCAGCGCAGCCCCGCACCGAGCAGGCCCTTCGAGCCCGCGTAGTGGTGGACGTTGGTCTCCTGCTCGACCGTCAGCCGCTCCAGCGAGGCGCGCAGCTCGGCCGCCTTCTTGTCCAGGTCGTCCTTGGGCACCGCCTTGGGCACGGTGGCCGCCAGCGCACTGCCCGCCACCAGCCCGCCCCAGCGCTCGCGCAGCTCGATGGTGAACCGCAGGCAGATCCGCTTGGCCACGAACCAGCCGATCACCGGCGCCAGCGTCATCACCCGGAAGTACAGCCCGAACACGCCGCCCACCGGCGGCCGGAGCGCGAGCAGCGCCGCCAGCCCGACCGCGAGCAGCACCAGCACGGCGTTGTAGAAGCCCTCCCGGCCGGGGGAGGTCTTCTTGAAGTAGGCGCGGCCGTAGAACACCGCGAGCCAGATCAGCGTGCCGGGCAGGAAGAGCACGCCGGTGAGCATGGTGACCACCATCAGCTCGCGGTCGCGGGCGTCCCGCAGCTCCTGCGCGGCCAGGCAGTGCTCGACCACCATCCGGGTGTCGGTGCCGAACGAGGGCACCAGCGGATTCCGCCCCTTGCCGATGGTGCGGTCGAGCACGGCCCGGCTGAACGCCTCGCCCGTGCTGGGCCGGAACAGCTTGAAGAACTTGCCCTCTTTGAGCTTCACGCCTTCGAGCGCGGTGAGCGCCTCGACCTCGGTGTCCCGGTAGGCCGCCGAGGAGAGCAGCTGCGTGACCGCGGTCTGCGGCCCGACGTCCGTACGGGGTATCTGCGCGCCCGGGGTCATGTCGAGCTTGGTCACGGCGGCCTCCCCTCCTCCCCTTGTGTTCAGCGGCAGGTTATCGTGCGACCGGTACGCCGCGCGGATGATCGTCTGAACAGCCGTCACTTCCGGTACACGGTGGTCGCGGAGGGATGGTGCCCAGTTTCGGACGCCTTCGACCCTGCGGGCGGGGCGGCACCGTCACGGGCGGGACCGATGGTGCAGGATCGGGGTATGAGCGAGGGACGTACGACCGATCCGGTACTGGTCTTCGACGGGGACTGCGCGTTCTGCAGCAGCTGCGTGCAGTTCGCCGAGCGCTACCTGCGCGCGAGCCTCTCCTCGGCGGACTGGACGGGGGTGCCGTTCCAGTTCGCCGACCTGGCGGAGCTGGACGCCCGCGCGGGCGGCACCGGCCTGATCTCCCGGGAGCGGGCCGAGCAGGAGGTGCTCTGGCTGACCCCCCGGGGGGACGTCTACGGCGGGGCGCAGGCGGTGGCGCGGCTGCTGATGCGGAGCGGCGGCGCCTGGGCCTACCTCGGTGCGCTGCTCACCCTCGCACCGGTCCGGCCGCTGGCCGCACTCGGCTACCGCTGGGTCGCCCGCAACCGCCACCGCCTCCCGGGCGGCACCCCGGCGTGCTCGCTGCCGCGACGCTGACTTCTCGGTACACGGTGCACCCCCAGGGGCTCGGGGAACTGCGACGCCGGCCCCTGCCAGGTGATCCGTCCGTACCTGGTCGGGCACCTTCGCAGTGACCCGCACGCCAGATCTCCTCGCCGTTCCCCGAGCCCCTGGACCGTAGACCCGGAGCATCTGCAAAGGGCTACTGGTACTGCGCCGCAAGGGCAGCCGGCATGGGTGCGTGGCGTACGTAGCTGCGGGAGAAGGTGCCCGTGCCGTGGGAGAGCGAGCGGAGGTCCACGGGGTAGTGGGCCAGCTCCAGTTCGGGGACCTCGGCTCGGAGCAGGCTGAGGCCCGGGCCGCCCGGCTCGGTGCCGAGGACGTGGCCGCGACGGGCCGAGAGGTCGTTGAGGACCGCGCCCTGGTACTCGTCGGGCAGGACCACCCGGACCTCGTCGACCGGTTCCAGCAGCCGGACGGTGCCGTTGTCGGCCGCCTCCCGGAGGGCGAGTGCGGCGGCGGTCTGGAAGGCGGTGTCGGAGGAGTCGACCGAGTGGGCCTTGCCGTCGGTGAGGGTGACCCGGACGTCGACCACGGGGTAGCCGGCCAGCACGCCCTTGGCCAGCTGGGTGCGGACGCCCTTCTCGACCGAGGGGACGAAGTTCCGCGGCACCGCGCCGCCCACCACCTTGTCGACGAACTCGAAGCCGCCACCCGGCAGCGGCTCCACCGTCAGGTCGCAGATCGCGAACTGGCCGTGCCCGCCGGACTGCTTGACGTGCCGCCCGTGCCCGGTCCCGGGGCCGGCGAAGGTCTCGCGCAGGGCGACCCGGTACGGGACGGTGTCCACGTGCACGCCGTAGCGGGTGCGCAGGCGGTCCAGCACCACCGCCTGGTGGGCCTCGCCGGTGCACCACAGGACCAGCTGGTGGGTGTCGGGGTTCTGTTCGACCCGCAGGGCCGGGTCCTGGGCGGTCAGCCGGGCCAGGCTCTGGGCGAGCCGGTCCTCGTCGGCCTTGCTGTGCGCCTCGACGGCGGTCGGCAGCAGGGGTTCGGGCTGGGGCCAGCGGTCGAGCTCGGTGCCGTCGGTGCCGAGGGTGTCACCGGTGCGGGCGTGGCCGAGCTTGGCCAGGCAGACCAGGTCGCCGGGCAGGGCCTGCGGGACCGGGCGCTGGTGGTGGCCGAACGGGCTGGTGATCGCGGTGACCCGTTCGTCGCCGAGGACGGTGTCGGGCCGCAGGGTGCCGGTGAACACCCGGACCAGGCTGAGCCGCCCGACGTACTGGTCCTCGCCGGTGTGCACGACCTGGGCGACCACGGGGGAGTCCGGGTCGGGGGACGGCAGCCCGTCGGTGCGGTCCGACGGGCTGGGGAAGGCGTCCACGATCAGGTCGAGGAGCTCGGCGGCGCCGAGCGGGGCGGCGGTGCAGACCAGCGGGTGGACGGTGTTCTGGCCGAGTTCGCGGCGCAGCGCGGCGGTCAGGGCGGCGGGGTCGAGCTCCTCGCCGGCCGCCCAGCGCTCCAGCAGGGCGTCGTCCTCGCCCGCGATGGCCTCCACCAGGGCGCCCCGGGCGGCCGGGTCGGGCGGCGGGGCGTCGGCGTAGGTGCGGCCGGTCAGCAGGTCCAGCGAGCCGGTGAGGCGGCCGTCCCGGAAGGCGGGCAGGCAGAGCGGCAGGACGGTGTCCGGGTGCCCCTCGCCGAACGCCTCCTGACAGGCCGTCACGGCCTCGGCCTGGTGCACGTGGGTGAGCGCGATCGCGGTGGGCAGCCCGGCGGCCCGGCACTCGCGCCAGAGGGCGAGCACGGTGGGCCCGACCGGTTCGGCGGCCGAGACGACCAGGACGGCGGCCTCGGCGGCCCGCATCCCGGCCCGGCGTTCGCCCGCGAAGTCGGCGTAGCCGGGGGTGTCCAGCAGGTTGATCTTGCAGTCCCGCCAGGCCAGCGGGAGCAGGGCGAGCCGGACGGAGCGCTGCTGCCGGTGCTCGACCGCCTCGTGGTCGGAGACGGTGGTCCCGTCCGGGACGTTCCCGGATCGGCCGATCGCTCCGGACGTGTGGGCGAGGGCCTCGGCCAGGGTGGTCTTGCCGGACCCGGCGGTGCCGATCAGGACCACGTTGCGCAGGTGGCCGGGGTCGGCGACGGGTGACGGCGGTGGGGCGGTCCGGTCCGGCATGGCGCACCTCCGTGACGCTGGGTGTCCCCTCGACTGCCCTGGGTGGCGGCCGGTCGGGCCGGGGGACCGGCTCGCGGGCGTGGGGCGGCGGAGCGTGCGAGCGGCGTGGATACCATTGTCCAGCCGGGCGGGCCGATCCGCTCGGCCGCCCGCCACCCGCTGGGTGGGGGCGGGTTCCGTGAGATCGGGGCGGTCCGGAAGGCCATGCTCAACAAGTACGCACGTGCCTTCTTCACACGTGTCCTGACGCCGTTCGCCGCGCTCCTGCTCCGTTGGGGTGTGAGTCCGGACGCGGTGACGCTGATCGGGACAGCCGGGTCGGTCGCGGGTGCGCTGGTGTTCTTCCCGCGCGGGGAGTTCTTCTGGGGCACCATCACGATCACCCTCTTCATCTTCTCCGACCTGGTGGACGGCAACATGGCCCGCCAGGCCGGCACGTCCAGCCGCTGGGGCGCCTTCCTGGACTCCACGCTGGACCGGGTCGCCGACGCGGCGATCTTCGGCGGCCTGGCCCTCTGGTACGCGGGCCGGGGCGACAACGAACTGCTCTGCGCGGTGGCGGTCTGCTGCCTGGCCAGTGGCCAGGTGGTCTCGTACACCAAGGCGCGGGGCGAGAGCCTGGGCTTCCCGGTGAACGTCTCCGGGGTGGTCGAGCGGGCCGAGCGGCTGGTGCTCACGCTGGTCGCGGCCGGGGTGGCCGGGCTGCACGGGTTCGGCGTGCCGTACGTCGAGTGGCTGCTGCCGGTGGCGCTCTGGCTGGTCGCGGTGGGCAGTCTGGTGACGGTCGGGCAGCGGATGCTGACGGTCCGTCGGGAGTCCAGGGAAGCCGAGGCGGCAGCGTGAAGGACCGTTTGATCGACGGGGCGTACGCGCTGGGCTGGGCGGCGCTCAGGCACCTGCCCGAGCCGGCGGCGCGCGGGCTGTTCAACCAGCTCGCGGACCACACCTGGCGCCGTCGGGGCAAGGGCGTGCTCCGGCTGGAGGCCAACCTGCGCCGGGTCCGCCCAGACCTGGACGAGGCCGGGCTGCGCGCGCTGTCCCGGGCCGGGATGCGGTCCTACCTGCGGTACTGGAAGGAGTCCTTCCGGCTCCAGACCCTGAGCACGGCCGAACTGGCCGAGCAGTGCCAGGTCAAGGGCGTGGAGCAGCTGGAGGAGGCGCTCGGCAGCGGCCGGGGCGCCGTCGTCGCGCTGCCGCACATGGGCAACTGGGACCTGGCCGGCGCCTGGGTGGCCAGTGCCGCCGGGCACCCGTTCACCACGGTCGCCGAGCGGCTGAAGCCGGAGTCGCTGTTCGACCGGTTCGTGGCGTACCGGGAGAGCCTGGGCATGGAGGTGCTGCCGCTGACGGGCGGTCAGGTCTCGGTGATCGGGACGCTGGCCCGCCGGCTGCGGGCCGGGAAGCTGGTCTGCCTGGTGGGGGACCGGGACCTCTCGGAGGCCGGTCTGCCGGTGGACTTCTTCGGCGAGCGGACCAGGATGCCGGCCGGTCCGGCCGCGCTGGCGCTGCGCACCGGGGCGGCGCTGTTCCCGGTCACGCTCTGGTACGACGGTCCGGTGATGCGGGCGGTGATCCACCCCGAGGTGCGGCCGCCCGCCGAGGGCGACCAGCGAGAGCAGACCCTGGCGATGACCCAGGCGATGGCCGACATCTGGGCGGACGGCATCCGGGAGCACCCGGAGGACTGGCACATGCTGCAGCGGTTCTGGCTGGCCGACCTGGAGGGGACCCGATGAAGATCGGCATTGTCTGCCCGTACGACTGGGACGTGCCCGGTGGGGTGCAGTTCCACATCCGCGACCTGGCCGAGCACCTGATCGCGCTCGGGCACCAGGTGTCCGTGCTGGCACCGGCCGAGGACGAGTCGGCGCTGCCGCCGTACGTGGTCTCGGCCGGCCGCGCGGTGGCCGTGCCGTACAACGGCTCGGTGGCCCGGCTGAGCTTCGGCATCCTGTCGGCGGCCCGGGTCCGACGCTGGCTGAACGACGGTCAGTTCGACATCCTGCACGTGCACGAGCCGGCCTCGCCGAGCCTGTCGATGCTGGCCGCCTGGGCGGCGTCCGGCCCGATGGTCGGCACCTTCCACACCTCCAACCCGCGGTCCCGGGCGATGATCGCGGCCTCGCCGATCCTGCAGCCGGGCCTGGAGAAGATAAGCGCCCGGATCGCGGTCAGCGAGTACGCCCGCCGCACCCTGGTCGAGCACCTGGGCGGCGACGCGGTGGTGATCCCGAACGGGGTGGACGTCCGGTTCTTCGCGGACGCCGAACCGGACGAGCGCTGGCAGGGCGGGGCGGCCGACGGCGGTCCCGGCACGATCGGCTTCATCGGCCGGATCAACGAGCCGCGCAAGGGCCTGCCCACCCTGCTCGCCGCGCTGCCCGCGATCGTGGCCGCCCGGCCCGGCGTGCGGCTGCTGGTCGCGGGCAAGGGCGACGAGGAGGAGGCGGTGGCCGGCCTCGCCCCCGAGGTGCGCGAGCGGGTCGAGTTCCTCGGCATGGTGACCGACCAGGAGAAGGCCCGGCTGCTGCGCAGCGTCGACCTGTACGTGGCACCGAACACCGGGGGCGAGAGCTTCGGCATCATCCTGGTCGAGGCGATGTCGGCGGGCGCACCGGTGCTGGCCAGCGACCTGGACGCGTTCAAGCAGGTGCTGGACGGCGGCGACGCGGGCGAGCTGTTCCCGGTCGAGGACGCCGGGGCGCTGGCCGAGGCGGCGGTCCGGCTGCTGGCGGACCCCAAGCGGCTGACCGAGCTGCGGGAGGCCGCGTCGCGGCACGTCCGCCGGTTCGACTGGTCCACCGTGGGGGCGGAGATCCTCTCGGTGTACGAGACGGTGACGGACGGCATGCCGCCGGTCGCCGAGGACGTCCGGGGCGGCTGGCGCGAACGCCTCGGCCTCGCCCGGGACTAGTCCCAGTGCTCAGCTTTTGGCAGGTCCCGAGGTTGCACTGTCCAGGGGCTCGGGGAACGGCGACGGTTCGTGGCTGGTGGGCATCACTGCGAAAGTGCCTGACCACTGACGCGACGATCACCTTGCAAGGGTCGGCGTCGCAGTTCCCCTAGCCCCTGGTGGCTGATGCCCGGCGCGCAGCGTTCCCCGAGCCCTGACTTCCGAAGCGTGTGCCCAGATGGAGGATGTTGTGCCGCAGATACTTGTCGACTATTCGGCCGAGCTCGAGTTCGACCGGGCGGGCTTCGCCAAGGAGTTGCACCCGATGATCGCCGAGGTGATCGACACCGAGGTGGCGGCCTGCAAGACGGTGTTCCGGCCGGCCGTGGAGTACGTGCTCGGTGACGGGGCGTCGGGTGAGGCGTTCGTGCTGGTGGAGATCAAGATCCTGGCGGGCCGGAGCGCCGAGCAGCGGGCCGAGCTGACCCGGCGGGCACTGGGGCTGCTGGAGCGGTACGTGTCGGTGCCGCTGGCGTACGGGGTCGAGGTCACCGAGCTGGACCGGGCGACGTACCGCTTCGGGCACCTCGCGGCGCGGTAGCGTACCGCTCCGTGACTACCTGGATCTGGGCCGCGGCCGCGGTCGTGCTGTTCGCCGTGTACCTCAGTTGGACGGCGGGGCGGCTCGACCGGCTGCACGCCCGGATCGACGCCGCGAAGGCGTCGCTGGACGCGCAGTTGGTGCGGCGGTCGGCGGTGGCGCTGGAGCTGGCGACCTCCTCGCAGCTGGACCCGGCGACCTCGATCCTGCTCTACGAGGCGTCCCATGCCGCCCGGCAGGCGGAGGACGACCACCGGGAGGTGGCCGAGAGCGAGCTGAGCCTGGCGCTGCGCGCCGTGTTCGCGGAGCCGGCCCAGTTGGCGGCGCTGGTCGCGGTGCCGGGGGGCGAGGAGATGGTGAAGGAGATGACCGCGGCCGTCCGGCGGGTGCCGATGGCGCGGCGGTTCCACAACGACGCGGTGCGGGCGGCCCGGGCGGTGCGGGAGCACCGGCTGGTGCGGTACTTCCGGCTGGCCGGGCGGGCGCCGTTCCCGCTGGCGTTCGAGATGGACGACGAGCCGCCGCTCGCGCTCACCCCGCACGGTGCGTCCGGCTGAGACCGGCCTGGACCCATTTCGAGTGAAATCGGTGGCTGTTCAGCCTCTTTGTCGTAACCCGTAGGACCTTCTGGCCTGGATGGTGCGTGGTTCGTGTCGGGTTCGGGCCTACGATAGGGCGATAGCACTGGTTCATCTTCGAGTGAGGTCTCACGTGTCCACCACCCCCATCACCGCTGACCAGCCGCAGATCGGCACCGCCCGCGTGAAGCGCGGAATGGCCGAGCAGCTCAAGGGCGGTGTGATCATGGACGTGGTCAACGCCGAGCAGGCGAAGATCGCCGAGGACGCCGGTGCGGTGGCCGTCATGGCCCTGGAGCGGGTGCCCGCCGACATCCGCAAGGACGGCGGCGTGGCCCGGATGTCCGACCCGAACATGATCGAGGAGATCATCGCCGCGGTCTCCATCCCGGTCATGGCCAAGTCCCGGATCGGCCACTTCGTCGAGGCCCAGGTCCTGCAGTCGCTCGGCGTCGACTACATCGACGAGTCCGAGGTGCTGACCCCGGCCGACGAGGTCAACCACTCGGACAAGTTCGCCTTCACCACCCCGTTCGTCTGCGGCGCCACCAACCTCGGTGAGGCGCTGCGCCGGATCGCCGAGGGTGCGGCCATGATCCGCTCCAAGGGCGAGGCCGGCACCGGCAACGTGGTCGAGGCGGTCCGCCACCTGCGCCAGATCAAGAACGAGATCGCCCGCCTGCGCGGCTACGACAACAACGAGCTGTACGCGGCCGCCAAGGAGCTGCGCGCTCCGTACGAGCTGGTCAAGGAGGTCGCCGAGCTCGGCAAGCTCCCGGTGGTGCTGTTCTCCGCCGGTGGCGTGGCCACCCCGGCCGACGCGGCGCTGATGCGCCAGCTGGGTGCCGAGGGCGTCTTCGTCGGCTCGGGCATCTTCAAGTCGGGTGACCCGGCCAAGCGTGCCGCCGCGATCGTGAAGGCCACCACCTTCTACGACGACCCGAAGATCATCGCGGACGCGTCGCGCAACCTGGGCGAGGCCATGGTCGGCATCAACTGCGACACCCTCCCCGAGAGCGAGCGGTACGCCAACCGCGGTTGGTAGTTCCCTGGGTCGGCCCGCCGCGCAGCCTTGATCGCGCGGCGGGCCGCCGCACGTCCGACGCAACAACGTGAATGAGGTAGTGACCGTGAGTACCCCCGTCATCGGCGTGCTGGCTCTCCAGGGCGACGTCCGTGAGCACCTGATCGCGCTGGCCGCGGCCGACGCGATCGCCCGCGAGGTGCGGCGGCCCGAGGAGCTGGCCGACGTCGACGCGCTGGTGATCCCCGGCGGGGAGTCCACCACGATGTCGAAGCTGGCCCTCCTGTTCGGCCTGATGGAGCCCATCCGCGAGCGGGTCCGGGCCGGGATGCCGGTCTACGGCACCTGCGCGGGCATGATCATGCTGGCCGACAAGATCCTGGACGGCCGGGACGACCAGGAGACGGTCGGCGGCATCGACATGACGGTCCGCCGGAACGCCTTCGGCCGGCAGAACGAGTCGTTCGAGTCCGGCATCGCCTTCGACGGCCTCGGCGAGCAGCCGGTGCACGGCGTCTTCATCCGCGCCCCCTGGGTCGAGGAGGTCGGCGCCGGGGTCCAGGTGCTGGCCGAGCTGCCCGCGGCCGACGGTCCGGACAGCCGGATCGTGGCGGTCCGTCAGGGCAACCTGCTGGCCACCTCGTTCCACCCCGAGCTGACCGGTGACCACCGGGTGCACGAGTACTTCGTACGCATGGTCGAGAGTGCCGGTCGCTGAAGCGGCGCGCGGCACCGGTAAGATCCCTTCTGTTCATTTCCCTTTGGCGACGAAAAGGAGCTGGTGATGTCCGGCCACTCTAAATGGGCTACCACCAAGCACAAGAAGGCCGCGATCGACGCCAAGCGCGGCAAGCTCTTCGCCAAGATGATCAAGAACATCGAGGTGGCGGCCCGCACCGGCGGCAGCGACCCGGCCGGTAACCCGACGCTCTACGACGCCATCCAGAAGGCGAAGAAGAGCTCGGTCCCGATCGACAACATCAACCGCGCCGTCAAGCGCGGCGACGGTGCCGAGGCCGGCGGGGCCGACTACTCGACCATCATGTACGAGGGCTACGGCCCGAACGGCGTGGCGGTCCTGATCGAGTGCCTCACCGACAACCGCAACCGCGCGGCCTCCGACGTCCGGGTCGCGATGACCCGCAACGGCGGCAACATGGCCGACCCGGGTTCGGTCTCGTACCTGTTCAACCGCAAGGGCGTCGTGATCGTCCCGAAGGCGGACGGGGTCGACGAGGACAAGGTCTTCGAGGTCGTCCTCGAGGTCGGTGCCGAGGAGGTCAACGACCTCGGTGACTCGTTCGAGGTGATCAGCGCGGCCACCGACATGGTCGCGGTGCGCACCGCGCTGGTGGACGCCGGGATCGACTACGACTCGGCCGACGCCAACTTCGTGGCCGACCTGCAGGTGCCGCTGGACGTCGACGGCGCCCGCAAGATCTTCAAGCTGATCGACGCGCTGGAGGACAGCGACGACGTGCAGAACGTCTTCGCCAACTTCTCCATCAGCGACGAGGTCGGTGCCGAGCTCGACGCCGAGTAACTCGGCCGCCCCTCCGGCCCGGTGGTCCCTCGCGGACCACCGGGCCGGTGTCGTTCGTCCGGTTGTCCGACCCGGACGGTAGCCTTCGCAGGTCGGACGACAGAGATGGGTTCACAGGTGCGGGTGCTGGGAGTTGACCCTGGGCTGACCAGGTGCGGTGTCGGCGTGGTGGAGGGCACCCCGGGCCGGCCGCTCACCATGCTCGGGGTCGGCGTGATCCGCACCCCCGCCGAGGCGGAGATCGGGCAGCGGCTGCTGCTGATCGAGCAGGGCCTGGAGCGGTGGTTCGACACCCATCAGCCCGAACTCGTCGCGGTGGAGCGGGTGTTCGCCCAGCACAACGTCAGCACCGTGATGGGCACCGCGCAGGCCAGCGCGGTCGCGATGCTCTGCGCCACCCGGCGCGGCATCCCGGTCACCCTGCACACCCCCAGCGAGGTCAAGGCCGCCGTCTCCGGCAACGGCCGGGCCGACAAGGCCCAGGTCACCGCGATGGTCACCCGACTGCTGCGGCTGGCCGAGCCGCCCAAGCCCGCCGACGCCGCCGACGCGCTGGCGCTGGCGATCTGTCACATCTGGCGGGGCACGGCGCACAACCGGATCGCCGCCGCCGTCGCGGGCCAGGCCGCGAGCAAGCCAGCGAGCAACCCCAGGATCAGGGAGTACCGCCGATGATCGCCTTCGTCCAGGGCCCGGTCGCCGCCCTCACCCCCGGCAGCGCCGTGGTCGAGGTCGGCGGGGTCGGCATGCTGGTGAAGTGCACCCCGCGCACACTGGCCGCGCTGCGGATCGGCGAGCCCACCCGGCTGACCACCGCACTGATCGTCAAGGAGGACTCGCTCACCCTGTACGGCTTCGCCGACGAGGACGAGCGGGCCACCTTCGACGTGCTGCTCACCGCCAGCGGGGTGGCCGCCACCATGGCGCTGGGCATGCTGGCCACCTTCACCCCGGACGAGCTGCGCCGGATCGTCGCCCAGGGCGACGCCAAGTCGCTCACCGCGGTGCCCAGGATCGGCCCCAAGCTGGCCCAGAAGCTGCTGCTGGAGTACAAGGACAAGCTCGGCGCCCCGCACGGCAGCGTCCCCGCCCAGAAGCCGGTCGCCGCAGGTCCGGCCCCCTGGAGCGAGCAGCTGCACGCCGCCCTGGTCGGCCTCGGCTACGCCCCGCGCGAGGCGGACGAGGCGGTCACCGCCGTCACGCCGGAGGCCGAGGCGCAGAGCCGCACCGACGTCGGCGCCCTGCTCAAGGCCGCGCTGCGCACCCTCAACCGCACCCGCTGATGGACCTTCAGGAGCCCGCCCCGATGAGCCCGTACGACTCCGACCCCGCCGACCGCCTGGTGACGGCAGCCGCCGACGGCGAGGACCAGGCGGTCGAGGCGGCGCTCCGCCCCAAGGTGCTCGACGAGTTCATCGGGCAGGAGCGGGTCCGGGAGCAGCTCTCGCTGGTGCTGCAGGCGGCCCGCAAGCGCGGCACCACACCGGACCACGTACTGCTCAGCGGCCCGCCTGGGCTCGGCAAGACCACCCTGTCGATGATCATCGCGGCCGAGCTGGGCGCCCCGATCCGGATCACCTCCGGCCCGGCGATCCAGCACGCCGGCGACCTCGCGGCGATCCTCTCCTCGCTGACCGAGGGCGAGGTGCTGTTCCTGGACGAGATCCATCGGATGTCCCGCCCGGCCGAGGAGATGCTCTACCTGGCGATGGAGGACTTCCGGGTCGACGTGATCGTCGGCAAGGGGCCCGGCGCCACCGCGATCCCGCTCGAGCTGCCGCCGTTCACCCTGGTCGGCGCGACCACCAGGGCCGGGCTGCTGCCGCCCCCGCTGCGCGACCGGTTCGGCTTCACCGGGCACATGGAGTTCTACGCGCCGAGCGAGCTGGAGCGGGTGGTGCACCGCTCGGCCGCCCTGCTGGACGTACAGATCGACACCGCCGGCGCCGCCGAGATCGCCGGCCGCTCGCGCGGCACGCCCCGGATCGCCAACCGACTGCTGCGCCGGGTCCGGGACTTCGCGCAGGTCAGGCACGACGGCGTGGTGGACCGGGAGATCGCCGCCCAGGCGCTGGCGGTCTACGAGGTGGACGCCCGCGGTCTGGACCGGCTCGACCGCGCGGTGCTCGACGCGCTGCTCCGGCTGTTCGGCGGCGGCCCGGTCGGCCTGTCCACGCTCGCCGTCGCGGTGGGGGAGGAGGCCGAGACGGTGGAGGAGGTGGCCGAGCCGTTCCTGGTCCGGGAGGGCCTGCTGGCCCGGACCCCGCGTGGCCGGATCGCGACCGCCGCCGCCTGGCAGCACCTCGGGATGGTGCCGCCGCCGCAGTCGCCGCGCGGTGCGGTGCCCGGCCAGCCCGAGCTGTTCGGTGGCCCCGGCGCCTGACGGTCCCTCGGGGCCGGGTTTCGGCCAGGGCCCGTCGGCAAACAGTGCGGTCCGAAGGTCGCCACCAACGGCGGCAGGATGACATGCTTGGCGTTGTCCGATCAGGGCGGGTCGCTTAGACTCCGCCGGACCGCCCCTCTCGACCTGATGGGGCCGACCAATCACCACAGGCCGCCCGTTCGGGTGGCCCGTAAGGACTCTGGCTGCTGTGTCTAACCTCATCATCCTGCTCGTGCCGCTGCTCCTGCTCTTCATGCTGTTCCGCTCCAACAAGAAGCGCCAGGAGCAGGCCAAGGAGCTGCGCTCCGCGCTCGAGCCCGGTTCGGGCGTCCGCACCATCGGCGGCATGTACGCCCTGGTGAAGTCGGTGAACGAGGAGACCGTCGAGCTGGAGGTGGCACCGGGCACCGTCGTGCACTACACCAAGGGCGCGATCGCCGCGGTGCTGGACCGCGAGGAGTACGACGCGATCATCAACGGCCGTCCCGCCGAGGACGAGCCGGCGGAGACCGTCGACGAGGCCGACGAGAAGCCGCTCAGCTTCGACAAGAAGGACGAGTCGGGCACCGACGGTACCGACGACGAGGCCCCGCAGAGCAAGTAGTACGGTCGGGCACACCCTCGACCGCGCGGCCGCCGGCCGCGCGTTCACAGGACCTCACGGGCCGTCAGGCCACCTTCCCCCTATCCGCCACCTACCGGACAGGGTCCGGTGACCGGCGCCATGGACAGGGAGAAACGAGCAAGGTGGCAACACCCAAGTCGCGCCCGCGCGACGGTTACCCGGGGCGGGCGCTGGCCTTCATCCTGGTGATCACCGTCGGTCTGGTCGCCCTCATGTTCGGGACGGGCCACACCACGCCACGTCTCGGGATCGACCTCGCGGGCGGCACCAGCATCACGCTGACCGCCAAGTCGGACAACCCCGCCGCGATCAACAAGACCAACATGGACACCGCGGTCAACATCCTGCAGAAGCGGGTGAACGCGTTCGGCGTCTCCGAGGCCGAGGTCCAGACGCAGGGGTCCAACACGATCATCGTCAACATCCCGAACAAGGATGGCGACAATGAGCAGGCGATCAAGGACATCGGCCAGACCGCGAAGCTCTACTTCCGCCCGGTGCTGGCGCTCGCGCCCACCGGCGCCCTGCCCAACGTGCCGGCGGCCACGCCGAGCGCCGGGGCGAGCCCCTCGGCCAGCCCGAGCACCGGTGCCTCCGCCGCGCCGCCGGCTCCGAGCGCCTCGGCCACGGCCGGCCGCGCCGTCACCGACGGCCTGAAGGCGGACCCGACCGCCTCGGCCACCCCGAGCACCGCGCCGTCCGCCGCCCCGTCGGCGCCGTCCGCCGCCGAGCTGTCGGCCGCGCTCACCCAGGGCACCGTCCCGCCGGAGCTGCAGCAGCAGTACACCGCACTGGACTGCTCGGTCCAGGGCCAGCGGCTGGACTACCAGACCGACCCGACCAAGAACACGGTCGCCTGCAGCTTCGACGCCGAGAAGGGTGTCTGGTACAAGTTCGCGCTCGGCCCGGTGGCCGGCGAGGGCAAGAACATCGACAAGGCGATGGCCTCCTTCGACACCCAGCAGGGTGCCGGCTGGCAGGTCCAGCTCCAGTTCAACGACGCCGGCTCCAAGGCGTTCGCCGCCTCCACCGGCCAGCTCGCCACCCAGCCCAGCCCGACCAACCAGTTCGCGATCGTGCTCGACGGCAAGGTGGTCTCCCACCCGTCCGTCAGCCAGTCGATCAGCGGCAGCGCGGTCATCACCGGCAGCTTCACCCAGACCGAGGCCAAGGCGCTCGCCAACGTGCTGAGCTTCGGCGCCCTGCCGCTCACCTTCGAGATGAGCGACGTCACCACGGTCTCCCCGCAGCTCGGTGGTGACCAGCTGAAGGCCGGTCTGGTGGCCGGCGGGATCGGCATGATCCTGGTGGTGCTCTACTCGCTGGTCTACTACCGCGGCCTCGGCCTGGTGTCGATCGCGGGTCTGGTGGTCTCCGCCGCGCTGACCTACGCGATCATGTCGCTGCTCGGCGCCGGCATCGGCTTCGCGCTCAACCTGCCGGCCGTCTGCGGTGCGATCGTCGCGATCGGCATCACCGCGGACTCCTTCATCGTGTACTTCGAGCGGATCCGCGACGAGGTCCGCGACGGCGCCCCGCTGCGCCCGGCCGTCCAGCGCGCCTGGCCCCGGGCCCGGCGCACCATCCTGGTCTCGGACTTCGTCTCGTTCCTCTGTGCCGCGGTGCTCTACCTGGTCTCGGTCGGCAAGGTGCAGGGCTTCGCCTTCACCCTCGGCCTGACCACCGCGCTCGACGTCGTGGTGATCTTCTTCTTCACCAAGCCGCTGATCACCCTGCTGGCGCGGACGAAGTTCTTCGCCGAGGGCAACAAGTGGTCCGGCCTGGACCCGAAGCGCCTCGGTGCCCGTCCTCCGGTGCGCGGTCGTCGCCGCACCTCCGCCACCGCCGCGAAGGAGGTCTGACGCGATGTCGCGGTTCAGCAACCTCGGTCACCGTCTCTACCAGGGTGAGGTCAGCTTCGACTTCGTCGGTCGGCGCAAGCTCTGGTACAGCATCTCCGCCCTGATCGTGCTGATCGCCGGCATCGGTCTGGCGTTCGGCCTCAAGCTCGGCATCGAGTTCGAGGGCGGCTCGGTCTACACCCTCACCAAGCCCGGTCTGACGGTCAGTCAGGCCAAGGCGGCGGCGGACGACATCCTCAAGGACACCAGCGCGCTGGTGCAGTCCAACGACAAGGGTGCGATCAAGATCCAGGTCAGCGCCGAGGAGCAGCTGCCGGCCAGCACCTTCATCGCCGAGCTCTCCAAGGACCTGAGCATCCCGGCGAACGACATCAACGCCCAGGTGGTCGGCCCCAGCTGGGGCGAGGAGATCTCCAAGAAGGCACTGCTCGGCCTGGTCATCTTCATGGTGCTGGTCACCGTCTACATGGCCATCGCGTTCGAGTGGCGGATGGCGATCGCCGCCCTGGTGGCACTGATCCACGACCTCCTGATCACCATCGGCGTCTACGCCCTGGTCGGCATCGAGGTCACCCCCGGTACGGTGATCGGCTTCCTGACCATCCTCGGGTACTCGCTCTACGACACGGTGGTCGTCTTCGACACCGTGAAGGAGAACGCCAAGGGCATCACCCGGCAGAACAAGCGCACCTTCAGCGAGGCCGCGAACGCGGGCCTCAACCAGACCCTGGTGCGCTCGATCAACACCACCGTGGTGGCGCTGCTCCCGGTCGCCGCCCTGCTCTTCATCGGTGGCGGTCTGCTCGGCGCGGGCACCCTGAACGACATCTCGCTCGCCCTCTTCATCGGCCTCGCGGCCGGTGCCTACTCCTCGATCTGCGTGGCCACTCCGCTGTACGCGCAGCTCAAGGAGCTGCAGCCGGAGATGAAGACGCTGGCCAAGAAGGTCGCGGCCCGCCGGGCCTCGGACGCCAAGGCCGAGGCCGACCGGATCGCCGCCGGCGAGCCCGACCCGGCCCAGGAGGGCGAGGGCGACGAGGGCGCTGCGGGTATCGTCGGTAGCCGCAACCAGCCGGTCAGCCGGTCCCGTACCAAGGGCCGCCCGTCCGGCAAGCACTGACCGGACTGACCGAAGGACCCCCGTGACCTCTCCCGACCCCGTCCTGGCCGCGCTGCTCAACAGCCGGATCAGGGACGTACCGGACTACCCCAAGCCCGGCGTGCTGTTCAAGGACATCGCGCCGCTGCTGGCCGACGCCGGGGCCTTCGCGGCCCTCACCCGGGCGCTGGCCGACCGGGCCAGGGCGCTCGGTGCGACCAAGGTGGTCGGTCTGGAGGCACGGGGGTTCGTGCTGGCCGCCCCGGCGGCCTACGCGGCCGGGCTCGGCTTCGTGCCGATCCGCAAGCAGGGCAAGCTGCCCGGCGCGGTGCACGAGCAGTCCTACGACCTGGAGTACGGCTCGGCCACCCTGGAGGTGCAGTGCGACGCCTTCGTGCCGGGTGAGCGGGTGCTGGTGGTCGACGACGTGCTGGCCACCGGCGGCACCATCGGGGCCTCGCTGGACCTGGTCCGCCGGGCCGGTGCCGAGCTGGCCGGGGTGGTCGTGCTGATGGAGCTCGGCTTCCTGGACGGCCGCGAGCGGCTCACCCCGCACCTGGGCGACGCGCCGCTGGAGACCCTGGTCACCGTCTGAACCTGCGTGACGCACGAGGCACGGGCATCCTGAGGATGCCCGTGCCTCGGCGTTTACCCGGGCTCGGTACCATGAAGAATCATCCGTTCCCCTTCTCGTGCGAGGGGAAGGCACCGCGCCACGAGGAGTGTCCTTGCCCGACGAGGTTGTGCCCACGGCCAAGGCCGCCGCCCCCGACAGCCGGCCCACGCCCTCGGGGGCCACCCCGGTACGGCCGACACCGCCCCCCGCGGTGGTCAAGCCCTCCGCCACCGGCGGCATGCGGGCCCGGCTGGCCCGACTCGGCGGCCAGCGCAGCACCCTGCTCAACCCGGTGCTCGAACCGCTCTTCCGGACCATCAGGGCCCAGGACCCGAAGGCCGACCCGGCCCTGCTGCGCGACATCGAGCGCGCCTACGCGGTGGCCGAGAAGTGGCACCGCGGCCAGAAGCGCAAGAGCGGCGACCCGTACATCACCCACCCGCTCGCGGTGGCCACCATCCTGGCCGAACTCGGCATGGACGCCGCCACCCTGATGGCGGGTCTGCTGCACGACACCGTCGAGGACACCGACTACGGCCTGGAGACCCTGCGCAAGGACTTCGGCGACTCGGTGGCCCTGCTGGTCGACGGCGTGACCAAACTCGACCGGGTGAAGTTCGGCGAGGCCGCGCAGGCCGAGACGGTCCGCAAGATGGTGGTCGCGATGGCCAAGGACCCCCGGGTCCTGGTGATCAAGCTGGCCGACCGGCTCCACAACATGCGCACCATGCGGTACCTCAAGCGGGAGAAGCAGGAGAAGAAGGCCCGCGAGACGCTGGAGATCTACGCCCCGCTGGCGCACCGGCTGGGCATGAACACCATCAAGTGGGAGCTGGAGGACCTCGCCTTCGCGATCCTCTACCCCAAGATGTACGACGAGATCGTCCGGCTGGTGGCCGAGCGGGCGCCGAAGCGGGACGAGTACCTGGCCACCGTGATCGACCAGGTCCAGGGTGACCTGCGAGGGGCCAGGATCACCGCCCAGGTGACCGGCCGGCCGAAGCACTACTACTCGGTCTACCAGAAGATGATCGTGCGAGGTCGCGACTTCGCCGAGATCTACGACCTGGTCGGCATCCGGGTCCTGGTCGACACCGTCCGCGACTGTTACGCGGCGCTGGGCACCATCCACGCGCGGTGGAACCCGGTGCCGGGGCGGTTCAAGGACTACATCGCGATGCCCAAGTTCAACATGTACCAGTCGCTGCACACCACGGTGATCGGCCCCGGTGGCAAGCCGGTCGAGCTGCAGATCCGCACCTTCGACATGCACCGGCGCGCGGAGTACGGCATCGCCGCGCACTGGAAGTACAAGCAGCGCGCGGTGGCCGGCGCCTCCAAGGTCCGCACCGACACCCCGTCGCAGGTCCGCAAGGACGACAAGGCCGGCGCGGTCAACGAGATGGCCTGGCTGCGGCAGCTGCTGGACTGGCAGAAGGAGACCGAGGACCCGAGCGAGTTCCTGGAGTCGCTGCGCTTCGACCTCTCCAACAACGAGGTCTTCGTGTTCACCCCCAAGGGTGACGTGATAGCGCTGCCGGCCGGGGCCACCCCGGTGGACTTCGCCTTCGCGGTGCACACCGAGGTCGGGTACCGCTGCATAGGAGCACGGGTCAACGGCCGCCTGGTGCCGCTGGAGTCGACGCTGGAGAACGGCGACGCGGTGGAGGTGTTCACCTCCAAGGCGGAGAACGCCGGCCCGTCCCGGGACTGGCTGGGCTTCGTCAAGTCGCCCCGGGCCCGGAACAAGATCAAGGCGTGGTTCTCCAAGGAGCGCCGCGAGGAGGCGATCGAGCAGGGCAAGGAGGCGATCGCCCGGGCGATGCGCAAGCAGGGTCTGCCGATCCAGCGCATCCTCACCGGCGACTCGCTGGTCACGCTCGCGCACGAGATGCGCTACCCGGACATCTCGTCGCTGTACGCGGCGATCGGCGAGGGTCACGTCGCGGCGCAGAACATCGTCCAGAAGCTGGTCCAGGCGCTCGGCGGCGAGGACGGCGCGACCGACGACCTGGCCGAGACGGCGACCCCGACGACCCATCAGAACCGGGCCACCAGGCGCCGGGCGAAGGGCGACCCGGGCATCATCGTCAAGGGCGTGGACGACGTCTGGGTCAAGCTCTCGCGCTGCTGCACCCCGGTGCCGGGCGACCCGATCGTCGGCTTCGTGACCCGGGGCAACGGCGTCTCGGTGCACCGGGCGGACTGCGTCAACGTCGAGTCGCTGACCCAGCAGCCCGAGCGGATGATCGAGGTCGAGTGGGCGGCCACCCAGTCCTCGGTCTTCCTGGTGGCGATCCAGGTCGAGGCGCTGGACCGGTCCCGACTGCTCTCGGACGTCACCCGGGTGCTCTCCGACCAGCACGTCAACATCCTGTCGGCGGCGGTGCAGACCTCCAGGGACCGGGTGGCGATGAGCCGCTTCACCTTCGAGATGGGCGACCCGAAGCACCTCGGGCACGTGCTCAAGGCGGTCCGCGGCGTCGAGGGCGTGTACGACGTCTACCGGGTCACCTCGGCCCGCAAGTAGCCGGGTACCCGAAAGGGCCCCCACCGCCGGAAGGCGGTGGGGGCCCTTTCGTGAGTCAGGGCGGCGGATCAGCCGCTGAACTCCTGCAGGCTCTTCAGGGCCTGGTCGAGCAGGACCTGACGGCCCGCCAGCTCGTTCTCCAGCTTGGCCACCTTGCTCGCGTTGCCGGCCGCACGGGCCTTGTCCAGCTCGCCCTGGAGCTTGTCCACGGCGGACTGCAGCAGGCTGGTCATACCGGTGGCGCGGGCCCGGGCCTCCGGGTTGGAGCGCTGCCACTCGGCCTCCTCGGCCTCGCGGATCGCCCGCTCGACCGCGTTCAGCCGGGCGTCCAGCTTCGGCTTGGCGTCGCGCGGGACGTGGCCGACGGCCTCCCAGCGCTCGTTGACCCCGCGCAGCGCGGCCTTGGCGGCCTTCAGCTCGGTGATCGGCAGGATCGCCTCGGCCTCGAGCAGCAGGGCCTCCTTGAGCTTCTGGTTCTCGCCCTGCTCGGCGTCCCGCTCGCTGAAGGTGGCCGACCGGGCCTGGAAGAAGACGTCCTGCGCGCTCCGGAACCGGGCCCACAGCTCCTCCTCCGCGTCCCGCTGGGCGCGGCCCGCAGCCTTCCAACTGGTCATCAGATCCCGGTAGGCGGCGGCGGTGTCACCCCACTCGGTGGAGCTGGAGAGCGCCTCGGCCTGGGCGACCAGCTTCTCCTTGACCGCGCGGGCCTGCTCGCGCTCGGAGTCCAGGGTGGCGAAGTGCGCCTTGCGGTGCTTGGAGAAGACCGAGCGGGCGTGCGAGAAGCGGTGCCACAGCTCGTCGTCGCTCTTCCGGTCCAGTCGGGGCAGACCCTTCCAGATGTCCACCAGCGCGCGCAGCCGGTCCCCGGCCTCCCGCCACTGGGTGGACTCGGCGAGCTGCTCGGCCTCGGCGACCAGCTTGTCCTTGGCCTCGCGGGTCTCGTCCTGGGCCTTGGCCTTGGCGATCTTGCGCTCGTTCTGCCGGGTCTCGATCTCGCCGGTCAGGGTGTCCAGCCGCTTGGCGAGCGACTCCAGGTCGCCGACCGCGTGCGCCTCGACGACCTGCGCGCGCAGGTGGTCGAGCGCCGTCTGGGCGTCCTTGGTGCCGAGGTCGGTCTTCCGGACCCGGTGCTCCAGCAGGGCGATCTCGGCCGCCAGTCCCTGGTACTTGCGCTCGAAGTAGGCGAGGGCCTCCTCGGGGGAGCCCGCCTGCCAGGAGCCGACGGCGCGCTCGCCGTCGGCGGTCCTGACGTAGACGGTCCCCTGCTCGTCGACACGGCCCCACGGTTCGCTGCTCACAGCGCGCCTCCTCCACATGACGTCACGGCCCGCACGGGGCGTGTACGTCGTCCACAGTTGATGTGCGGCGGACCGATGGAGTCCGCCGTCCGAGCCGTCGATTCGTGCGCCGAGGGTGACGGCCGACGGTCAGGGCACCCTATACAACAAGCAAGATAGGCGACCAGCACCGGCGTTGTCCGTATCCGGGCCGGTCGGGTTCCGGCGTGGCCGGGCCCCGAGTGCTCGGGGCCCGGCCACCTGACCGGTCAACTCTTGGTGGCGGTAACCGAGTTGAGCACCACGTCGGCGTTCGGCGCACCGTCGCCGCCACCGCCCTTGACGCCGCCGCCGGCGATGTTGGTGAGGACGTCCAGCCCGCCGGTGATCTTCCCGAACGGGGTGTAGTTCGGGGGCAGCTGGGTGTCCTTGTAGACCAGGAAGAACTGGCTGCCGTTGGTGCCCGGGCCGGCGTTGGCCATCGCCACGGTGCCGGCCGGGTAGGTCGCGCCGGTCAGGTTCTCGTCGGCGAACTGGTAGCCGGGGCCGCCCGATCCGGTGCCGGTCGGGTCGCCGCACTGGAGCACGTAGATGCCCTCGGTGGTGAGGCGGTGGCACTTCACGTGGTCGAAGTACTGCTCGCTGGCCAGGTAGGTGAAGGAGTTGACGGTGTGCGGCGCCTTGGCGGCGTCCAGCGTGACGGTCACCTCGCCGCAGCTGGTGGCCAGCTTCGCGGTGTAGGCGGCCTTGGTGTCGATCGCCAGCGGGGGCTCGGTCTTCCACTGCTTGGCGTTCGGCGCACCGGCGGCCGGCGTCTCGCAGCCCTTGGCCGGGGTGACCGCGGCGGGCGGCGTCGGCGCGGCCTGCGCGTTCTTGTCCTTGGCCTTGGAGTCGGAGTCGAAGACCCCGCCGGCCCAGGCGCCGCCTGCGGCGATCACCACGACGGCGAGGGCGCCGCCGACGATCGCGTTGCGCCGCTTGGCCTTCTTCTGGGCCTCGACCCGACGCTCCATCTGCCGCTCGTACTTGTCGCGGGCGAGCTGACGTCGACGCTGTTCGCTGGTGACCACCGGCCGTGTCTCCTGAAAGATGGGGGAGTTCTTCGGGATGCTGATGCGGATCATCGCATCCGCAGGCGGCCAAGTGTAGGGACCCCGTCCGTAAGTACGAGATCAGCTGCGCTGGTCGGAGGTCACGATTGGGCCGGTCGGGGCAGAGTCGACTCGCTGGTAACCGGTTAGGAACCGGCGCCCCGCCGCCGGTAGGCTGGCCCGAAGCCATAGCGTTAAGCAACCGATCGATACCCGATTGAGAGGAATCACGTTGTTCGTCGCCGGATTTCCCGCCGGGGCCTGGGGCACCAACTGCTACCTGGTCGCGCCGGCAGCCGGCGAGGAGTGCGTGATCGTCGACCCCGGGCACGAGGCGACGCAGGGGGTCGAGGACCTGATCCGGGAGCACCGGCTCAAGCCGGTCGCCGTCCTGCTGACGCACGGGCACATCGACCACATCGCCTCGGTGGTGCCGGTCTGCGGTGCGCAGGGCGTCCCGGCCTGGATCCACCCCGACGACCGCTACATGATGAGCGATCCGGCCCGCGGCCTGGGCCGCGCGATCGGGCAGCAGATCATGGGCTCGATCACGGTCGGCGAGCCGGACGACGTGCGGGAGCTGACCGACGGCGCGGTGCTCGAACTGGCCGGTCTCCGGCTGACGGTCGATCATGCGCCCGGCCATACCAAGGGGTCGGTGACCTTCCGGACGCCTTCGCAGAGCGACATCCCACCGGTGTTGTTCTCGGGCGACCTGCTGTTCGCCGGCTCGGTAGGGCGTACCGACCTCCCGGGCGGAGACAGCGAGGCAATCATGCGCTCGCTGGCCCGGGTCTGCCTGCCCCTCGACGACGCCACCGTGGTCCTCTCCGGCCACGGCGGCCAGACCACCATCGGCCGTGAGCGCGCCACCAACCCCTACCTCCAGCAGGCGGCGGGAGCGCTCGGCGCCCCGGCCCTCCCGCGACGAGGAATGTGACGGATAGATAAGTTGAGCACCTTCAGCGCCCCCAAGGGCACCTACGACCTGCTGCCGCCGAGCTCCGCCACCTACCTGGCGATCCGCGAGCGGCTGAGTGCCCCGCTGCGCCGCTCCGGCTACGGCTACATCGAGACCCCGGTCTTCGAGGACATCAAGCTCTTCTCCCGGGGCGTCGGTGAGTCCACCGACATCGTCTCCAAGGAGATGTTCTCGCTGACCAAGCGCGGCAAGGAGGATCTCGCGCTGCGTCCCGAGGGCACCGCCTCGGTGGTCCGCGCGACCCTCCAGGCCAACCTGCACAAGCTCGGCAACCTGCCGGTCAAGCTCTGGTACTCGGGCTCCTTCTACCGCTACGAGCGCCCGCAGGCCGGCCGGTACCGCCAGTTCGCCCAGATCGGTGCCGAGGCGATCGGTGCCGAGGACCCGGCGCTGGACGCCGAGTTGATCATTCTGGCCGACGACGCGTTCCGCTCGCTCGGGCTGAGCGACTACCGGCTGCTGGTCAACAGCCTGGGCGACAAGGAGTGCCGCCCGGTCTACCGCGCCGCGCTGGTGGACTTCCTGGCCGGGCTCGACCTGGACGAGGAGACCCGCCGCCGGGCCGAGATCAACCCGCTCCGGGTGCTCGACGACAAGCGGCAGTCGGTGCAGGACCAGCTGGTCGGCGCGCCGATGCTGCGGGACTACCTGTGCGAGGCGTGCAAGGCGTACGACGAGCAGGTCCGGGCGCTGCTGACCGGTGCCGGGGTGGCCTTCGTCGACGACCCGAAGCTGGTCCGCGGGCTCGACTACTACACCCGGACCACCTTCGAGTTCGTGCACGGGGGTCTCGGCGCCCAGTCCGCGATCGGCGGCGGTGGCCGCTACGACGGTCTCTCCGAGATGCTCGGCGGCCCGGCGCTGCCGTCCGTCGGCTGGGGCCTCGGCGTGGACCGCACCTTCCTCGCGATGGAGGCCGAGGGCATCGTCCTGGACCTGCCCGCCACCACCTCGGTGTACGCCGTGGCACTCGGCGAGGAGGCCAAGAACGTGCTGTTCGGCAAGGTCACCGAGCTGCGCCGGGCCGGCATCGCCACCGACCTGGCCTTCGGTGTGAAGACCATCAAGAACGCCATGAAGTCCGCCGACCGTTCCGGCGCCCGCTTCGCCCTGGTCGCCGGGGACCGAGATCTCGCCGCCGGTGTGGTCCAGCTCAAGGACCTGACCACCGGCGAGCAGATCCCCGTCGAACTCGAAGCACTCGTCACCACCCTGAAGGAGAAGCAGCTGTGATCCGCACGCACGACGCGGGCACGCTCCGCGCGGAGCACGCCGGAACGACCGTCACCCTGGCCGGCTGGGTCGCCCGCCGCCGCGACCACGGCGGCGTGGCCTTCATCGACCTGCGCGACGCCTCCGGCACCGTGCAGATCGTCGCCCGCGACCTGGAGGCGATCGGGGACCTGCGCTCCGAGTACTGCGTCAAGGTCGTCGGCGAGGTCCGGGTCCGCCCGGAGGGCAACGAGAACCCGGAGATCCCGACCGGCAAGGTCGAGGTCGTGGTCGGCGCCCTGGAGGTGCTCTCCGAGTCCGCCGCGCTGCCGTTCCAGGTCGCCGAGTACGAGCCCGGCACGGTCAACGAGGAGGTCCGCCTCCGCTACCGCTACCTGGACCTGCGCCGCGAGGGCCCGGCCCGCGCGCTGCGCCTGCGCTCCAAGGTGAACCACGTCATCCGTACGGTGATGGAGGAGAACGACTTCCTCGACATCGAGACCCCGTACCTGACCCGGTCCACCCCCGAGGGCGCCCGCGACTTCCTGGTCCCGGTCCGGCTCCAGCCGGGCCACTGGTACGCCCTGCCGCAGTCGCCGCAGCTGTTCAAGCAGCTGCTGATGGTGGCCGGCATGGAGCGGTACTACCAGATCGCCCGCTGCTTCCGGGACGAGGACTTCCGCGCCGACCGGCAGCCGGAGTTCACCCAGCTCGACATCGAGGCCTCGTTCGTCGACCAGGAGGACATCCTGGCGCTCGGCGAGAAGGTCGTCTCCCGGATCTGGTCCGAGGTGCACGGCTACGAGCTGCCCAGCCCGTTGCCCCGGATGACCTACGCGGACGCGATGAACCGCTACGGCTCCGACAAGCCGGACGTCCGCTTCGGCCAGGAACTCACCGACCTCACCGAGTACTTCAAGGGCACCGAGTTCCGGGTCTTCCAGGCCCCGTACGTCGGCGCCGTGGTGATGCCCGGTGGCGCCTCCCAGCCGCGCAAGCAGCTGGACGCCTGGCAGGACTGGGCCAAGGCGCGCGGCGCCCGCGGCCTGGCCTACGTGCTGGTGGACGCCGAGACCGGCGAGCTGCGCGGCCCGGTGGCCAAGAACCTCTCCGAGGAGCACCTGGCCGGACTGGCGGCCGCCGCCGGTGCCAAGCCGGGTGACGCGGTGTTCTTCGCGGCGGGCAAGAAGACCGCCTCGCAGGAGCTGCTCGGCGCGGCCCGGCTGGAGATCGGCCGTCGCTGCAACCTGATCGACGAGTCGCAGTGGGCCTTCCTCTGGGTGGTCGACTTCCCGATGTTCGAGCCGATCGAGGACGACAAGGGCGAGTTCCAGGGCTGGCACGCGGTGCACCACCCGTTCACCGCGCCGACCGCGGAGTCGCTGGCCTCCTTCGACACCGACCCGGGCAACGCGCTCTCCAACGCGTACGACCTGGTGCTGAACGGCTCGGAGCTGGGCGGCGGTTCGATCCGTATCCACCAGCGGGACGTGCAGAAGCGCGCGTTCGACGCGATCGGGCTCAGCGAGGAGGAGGCGCAGTCGCAGTTCGGCTTCCTGCTCGACGCCTTCAACTACGGTCCGCCGCCGCACGGTGGGGTTGCCTTCGGCCTGGACCGTATCGTCACCCTGCTCGGTGGGTACGACACCATCCGGGACGTCATCGCGTTCCCGAAGACCTCCACCGGTGGTGACCCGCTCACCGGTGCACCGACCCCGATCACCCCGGCCCAGCGCCGGGAGGCCGGTGTCGACGCCAAGCCCAAGCAGCGCGACGACGCCAAGTCCGAGACGGCGAACGAGGCCTGACGCAGGATCTGTACGATCAGGGCCCCGGTTCGGTGCGAGGTTTGCACCGGCCGGGGCCCTCGTATCATCTCGTCCACAAAGGCGTGGAAGGATCAACCATGAACGTCAGCACCAGAGTTGAGCACCCCTCGGACGCACCCGCGACCCGTCGGGTGCACATGGCCGCCTTCCCCGGACCGGACGAGGCCGACCTGGTGGACGCCCTGCGGCGGGACGGCAGTTGGCTGCCCGCGCTGTCGCTGGTCGCCGTGGACGAACGCGAACTCATCGTCGGGCACGCGCTGTTGACCCGACTGGAGGTCGGCGACGCGACGGCGCTGGCGCTGGCGCCGGTCGCGGTCGCGCCGGAGTGGCAGCGCAAGGGGGTGGGCGTCCTGCTGGTGCGGGCAGCCCTCGCTGCGGCGGTCGAGGCCGGCGAGAAGCTGGTGGTGGTGCTCGGTGACCCCGACTACTACGGCCGCTTCGGCTTCGTCCCGGCGGCGCGGCACGGGCTCACGGGGCCGTTCGACGTGTCGGGGGAGTACTTCCAGGCCCTCGCGTTGCCCGCCTACGACGGTAGTCCTCGGGGGCTCTGTCGGTATGCGGAGCCGTTCAGCGCGGTCTGAAGCTTTCTTCTGGCAGGTGCTCGGGGCTGCGCTGTATGCAGGTGCTCAGCCGTCGACCACCCAGGGGCTCAGGGCTGCACTGTAGGCAGGCGCTCAACGGTCCACTACCCAGGGGCTCGGGGAACTGCGAGGAGATCTGGCGTTCGGGTCACTGCGAAAGTGCCTTACCACCTACGCAACGGTCACCTTTTACGAGGTCGGCGTCGCAGTTCCCCGAGCCCCTGGACCGTAGCCGGTGAGCACCTGCCAAAAGGTCGGCGTCGCCCGCGCGGCGGAGCCGCACGACAGCCTAGAGGTGGACGGTTTCGCGGCAGGCGTCGATGAAGGCGGTCATGGCCCGGGTGAGGGGGCGTTCGCGGAGCCAGTGGAGGCCGACGTGGCTGGGGCTGAGGCCGGTGACGTTGCGGTAGGCGACGTCGGGGCGGGAGGCGAGGCGGCGCATCGCCTCGGGGGCGAAGCCGACGCCCTGGCCGCAGGCGACGGCGGCGAGCCATTCGTCGGCGTTGTGGGCGACGGCACCGATCCGGGCCGGGCGGCCGTCGCGTTCGGCGGCGCCCAGCCAGTAGTCGCGCCAGAAACCGGCCTCGGCGGGGATGGCGACGAAGGGTTCGGCCAGCACGTCCCGGACGTCCAGGACCTGGTGGGCGGCCAGCGGGTGTTCGGAGGAGAGCACGGCGATCCGGTCGACCACGGCCAGCCGGGCGGCGGCGTACTCGGGGCCGAGGTCGGCGGGGGCGTGCCAGAGGGCGAGGTCGATCTCGCCGGTGGCGAGGCCGGAGCTGACGTCGAACCAGTTGTTCTGCCGCATCCGGACCTGCCAGCCGGGCATCCGCCGGCCGAACTCGGCCATGGTGGCCAGGCCGACCAGGTTGATGGTGCTGCCCTCGAAACCGACCCGGAGCAGGCCCTCGGCCTCGGTGGCGGCCTGCCGGGCGGCCCGGACCGCGCCGTCCCAGCCGGCCAGGACGGCCGCCGTGTGGCCGGCCAGCGCCTCGGCGGCCGGGGTGGGGGTGACACCGGTGCGGGTGCGTTCGAACAGCTGGACCCCGAGCTGGGCCTCCAGCTGCCGGATCTGCTTGGTCAGGGTCGGCTGGGAGACGGACAGCCGGGCCGCCGCCGCGGTGAGCTGGCCCTCCTCGCAGACCACGGCGAAGGAGCGCAGCAACCCGGTGTCGATGTCCATGCCCCCAGGTTATGGAACGGGGAATTGGACCCGTGGGCCGGGGCTGCGGCAGGGTGGTCCACTCATCGGCGGGGTTTCCGGCACCGGCAGTACAGGGGTCTCCCGGTGCCGGACCGCGCCGACCTGCGGGCGCGGTTGATCGGCCGTAACGTGAGTGCTCATCAGCACCCGTGACTGGAGGGCCCGATGGCGGCGGACGGCAGGAAGAGACTCCCGAAGAAGCCGTACGAGAAGGAGCTGCTCCGTCTGCAGAGCGAGTTGGTGAAGCTCCAGGAGTGGGTCAGGGCCGAGGGGGTCCGCCTGGTGGTGCTCTTCGAGGGCCGGGACGCCGCCGGCAAGGGCGGCGCGATCAAGCGGGTGACCGAGTACCTCAACCCCCGGGTCGCCAGGATCGCCGCGCTGCCCGTCCCGACCGAGCGTCAGCGCGGGCAGTGGTACTTCCAGCGGTACGTGGAGCAGCTGCCCGCCGCCGGCGAGATCGTGCTGTTCGACCGGAGCTGGTACAACCGCGCCGGGGTGGAGAAGGTGATGGGGTTCTGCACCCCGGAGGAGTACTGGCAGTTCCTGCACCAGGCCCCGACCTTCGAGCGGATGCTGATCGAGGCGGGCATCGAGCTGCGCAAGTACTGGTTCTCGGTCAGCGACACCGAGCAGGAGCGGCGGTTCCGGGACCGGCTGGAGGACCCGCTGCGGCGCTGGAAGCTCTCGCCGATGGACACCGAGTCGATCTCACGCTGGGAGGACTACTCCCGGGCCAAGGACGAGATGTTCGTCTACACCGACATCCCGGAGTCGCCCTGGAACGTGGTGGAGAGCGACGACAAGCGGCGCGCCCGGATCAACATGATCGCCCACCTGCTCTCCACGCTGCCGTACCACGAGGTCAGCCTGCCCGACGTGGAGCTGCCGCCCCGGCCGTCCTCCCGGGGCTACCAGCGGCCGCCGCGCGACCTGCAGAAGTACGTGCCCGACCACGCCGCCAAGCTGAAGAAGTAGAGCTGTCGGCGCCCTGGCATACCCTTCAGGCGTGGAACCGGACCTCTTCACCGCAGCCGCCGAGGAACGCCAGAGCCAGGAGCCCGGGCGGGCCCCGCTGGCCGTACGGATGCGTCCGCGCACCCTGGACGAGGTGGCCGGGCAGCGGCAGCTGCTGAAGGACGGGTCGCCGCTGCGGCGGTTGGTGACCAGTACCCGAGGCCCGGCCGCGACCAGTTCGGTGATCCTCTGGGGGCCGCCCGGGACGGGCAAGACCACGCTGGCGCACGTGATCAGCCAGGCCGTCGAGGGCCGGTTCGTGGAGCTCTCCGCGATCACCGCCGGGGTCAAGGAGGTCCGGGCGGTGATCGAGGGCGCCCGGCGGGCGGTCGGGATGAGCGGCCGGGAGACGGTGCTGTTCCTGGACGAGATCCACCGCTTCTCCAAGGCCCAGCAGGACTCGCTGCTGCCCGCCGTGGAGAACCGCTGGGTCACCCTGATCGCGGCCACCACGGAGAATCCGTACTTCTCGGTGATCTCCCCGCTGCTGTCCCGCTCGCTGCTGCTCACGCTGGAGTCGCTGACCGACGAGGACATCCGGCTGCTGCTGCGCCGCGCGGTGGTCGACGAGCGCGGTCTGGGCGGGCGGCTGACGCTGAGCCAGGAAGCGGAGGACCACCTGGTCCGGCTGGCCGGGGGAGACGCCCGCCGCTCGCTCACCACGCTGGAGGCGGCGGCCGGGGCGGCGCTGGAGAAGGGTGAGGAGACCATCTCGCTGGCCACCACCGAGACGGCGGTGAACCAGGCGGCGGTCCGCTACGACAAGGACGGCGACCAGCACTACGACGTGGCCAGCGCCCTGATCAAGTCGATCCGGGGCAGCGACGTGGACGCCACCCTGCACTACCTGGCGCGGATGATCGAGGCCGGCGAGGACCCGCGGTTCATCGCCCGGCGGCTGATGATCTCGGCCAGCGAGGACGTCGGGCTGGCCGACCCCACCGCCTTGCAGACGGCCGTCGCGGCGGCCCAGGCGGTGGCCCTGATCGGCTTCCCGGAGGCCCGGATCATCCTGTCCCAGGCCGCCATCGCGCTGGCGCTGGCCCCCAAGTCGAACGCGGCCTACCTGGCGATCGACGCGGCGCTGGAGGACATCCGGCAGGGGCTGGCCGGCCCGGTGCCGCCGCATTTGCGGGACGGGCACTACAAGGGCGCGGCCAAGCTCGGCCACGCCCAGGGGTACCAGTACCCGCACGACCTGCCCGAGGGCATCGCCGGCCAGCAGTACGCGCCGGACGCGGTGCACGGCAAGGAGTACTACCGGCCGACCAGGCGCGGCGGCGAGGCCCGGTACGCGGACACCGTGGAGTGGACCAGGGCCCGACTCAAGGGCGATCAGTAAACCTGTATGCTGTCCCGAAGTGCCTTGTCCCGGGTACGGCGGTGAGCGTGAGCCCACCGACCGTCCGCACCAGCGGGGCAGTGGCCCGAGACTCCCTCTCGCAGGGGGTCTCCTGGAGCGTTGCGCACCGTTTTCGGTGTCGCGGGCAGCCCATCACCTTCCCGGCGATGGGCCGCACGTGTGCAAGCACGGATGTGCCCGGCCAGGAGAGCGGCTGATCACCCCTCGGGGTGGTTTTTCTCCTGGTCGCGAGAAGCGACCTCCATCAACACCTGGTGCAGCCGTATTCATTCGCAAGGAAGGTTTGGTTCATGGCGAACCAGAAGCGCCCCAAGGTCAAGATTGCCCGTGCCCTGGGCATTCCGCTGACCCCGAAGTCCGTCAAGTACTTCGAGGCCCGCCCGTACCCGCCCGGCCAGCACGGCCGTGGCCGCAAGCAGAACTCTGACTACAAGGTCCGTCTGACCGAGAAGCAGCGTCTGCGCGCGCAGTACGACCTCAGCGAGAAGCAGATGGCCCGCGCGTTCGACCGCGCGAAGAAGGCCGAGGGCAAGACCGGTGACGCGCTGATCGCCGAGCTCGAGGTCCGCCTCGACTCGCTGGTGCTGCGTTCGGGCATCGCCCGCACCATCTACCAGGCCCGCCAGATGGTCGTTCACGGCCACATCGAGGTCAACGGTGGCAAGGTCAACAAGCCGTCGTTCCAGCTGAAGCCGGGCTACGTCGTCACCGTGCGTGAGCGTAGCAAGGAGAAGGTCCCGTTCCAGGTCGCCCGTGAGGGTGGCTACGCGGGTGAGGGTCAGACCCCGAAGTACCTCGAGGTCAACCTCCGCGCCCTGGCGTTCCGCCTGGACCGTGCCCCGCAGCGTCGTGAGGTCCCCGTGATCTGCGACGAGCAGCTGGTCGTCGAGTACTACTCGCGCTGACCCGCAGTCGGTACCGAGCCCCGTGGCCTTTCGGCTGCGGGGCTCGGCCCGTTCCTGGGGGTCTCCACCGACTCGCGGCCCAGCGCCCGGGCGGCCGCCTGGTCCAGGTCGAGCGCGGCGCCCAGCGCGAACGCCTCGGCGAACTCCTGCTCGGTCAGCCCCTCCCCGGTCCGCTCCTCGCAGGTCCGGTACGGGCCGTTGAACGAGGTGGAGCCGAAGAACGGCTTCCCGACGGCCCGCCAGATCCGGTGCGCCGCGCCCTGCAGCACCCGGGCCTCGTACAGGTCGGGGGTCGGCCCCTCGGTCTCCAGCACCGCCAGCATGTCGAGTGCCAGCACCACCCCGAGCAGGTCCCGGAACAGGTGGTTGAGCCGCACGCACTCCCGGGCGTGCGCCCGGGCGGTGCGCAGCTCGCCGCCGGTCCAGCTGGAGAACGCCATCGCGTAGAGCCCGTAGGCGTACGCCCACTGCTCGCCGTGCTCCTCGCAGGTCTCCCTGACCCGCTCCAGCCAGCGCATGCCGCTCGCGGTCTCGCCCTGGAACAGGTAGGCGACGCCGAGCTCGAACATCGCCATCACCACGTTGCTGTTCAGCTCGCCGATCGCGTCGTAGTGCCACAGCGCGTCCTCGAACAGCCGGGTGGCCCGGCCGAGTTCGTCCCCGATCAGCGCGGCGCAGCCCTGCCGGTGCACGGCGTAGGCCAGCGCCCGGTCGTCGCCGGTCTCCAGGGCCTGCCGGTGACACTCCGCCAGCGCGGGCCTGGCCCGGGCCAGGTCCCCCTGCAGGGTGGCCATATACCCGGTGACCCAGAGCGCCTTGGCCCGGGCCTCGGTCGGCTCGGGGGCCAGCGCGAGCGCCCGGTCCAGCCAGTGCCGGCCCTCGCCCAGGTGGCCGGAGCCGACCCAGTAGAACCAGAGCGTGCCCGCCAGCAGCAGCGCCAGCTGCTCCTCGCCGGGCTCGGCCAGGCAGAACTCCAGTGCGGTCCGCAGGTTGGGGTGGGCCAGCCTGGTCCGCTCGGCGGTCGCCTGCTGGCGCGGGCCGAACCACTCGATCTCGCCCCAGCTGGCCACCCCGAGGTACCAGTCGCGGTGCCGGCAGCGCAGCCGGTACTCCTCGCCGGTGGCGCGCAGCCACTGGGCGCCGTACTCGCGCAGGGTGTCCAGCAGCCGGTACCGGACGCCGAGTTCGCCGTCCTCCCGGAGCAGGACCGACTTGCCGATCAACTCGCCGATCAGGTCCAGGAGTTCGTCGGCGGCCAGGCCCTCGCCGACGCAGACGTACTCGGCCGACTCCAGGTCGAAGCTGCCGGCGAAGACCGAGAGCCGGGCCCAGGTTAAACGTTCCTTCGGCGTGCAGAGCTCATGGCTCCAGCCGATCGTGGTGCGCAGCGTCTGGTGCCGTTCGGGGGCGGCCCGGTCGCCGCCGGTGAGCAGCCGGAACCGGTCGTTCAGGCGGAGCGCGATCTGCTCGACGGAGAGTGCCCGCAGCCGGCCGGCGGCCAGCTCCACGGCCAGCGGGATACCGTCCAGCCGCCGGCAGAGCCGGGTGACCTCGGCCAGGTTGCGGTCGGTCAGCTCGAAGCCCGGCAGCACGGCGACGGCCCGGTCCGCGAACAGCCGGACCGCCTCGGCGGGGGTCCCGTCCGGGGCGGTGACCGGCAGCGGGGCGATCGGCATCCGGTGCTCGCCCGGCACCCGCAGGGTCTCCCGGCTGGTGGCCAGCACCCGGAGCCCGGGCGCGGCCCGCAGCAGGGTCGCCACCAGCTCTGCGCAGGGCTCCACCAGGTGCTCGCAGCCGTCCAGCACGATCAGCAGCTCGCGGTCGGCCAGCTGCTCGACCAGCACGTCGGTCGGCGGCCGGGCGGTCGAGTCGGTCAGCCGGAGCGCCTCCAGCACGGCGTGCCCGAGCAGCAGCGGGTCCTGGACCGCACCGACCTCAACCAGGCGGACGCCGTCCGCGAAGCGGCTCGCCGCCGCAGCGGCCGCGCGCAGCGCCAGCCGGGTCTTGCCGACCCCGCCCGGGCCGGTCACGGTGACCAGCCGACCGGCCGACAACAGGCTTGCCAGACCCGCGAGTTCGGCCTCGCGACCGACGAAGCTGGTCAGGTCCGCGGGCAGCCGGTCTGTCGCACTGAACACTTCCGTCGCCCCCGTGACCGAGACCAGGGCTCGCGACCTACGAGCCATCCCGCCCAACGAGGTGACCCACCGGTGGGTTACTGATGAGCAGGCAGTCCGGAAGGCAGGGGCTCGGGGCTCTGCTGTTGTGCGGCTCCGCCGCGTGGGCGACGCCAACTTTTTGCAGGTGGCTCAGCCCGCTACGGAGTCAGGGGCTCGGGGAACTGCGACGCCGGCCTCGGAGAAGGTAATCCGTGCGTAGGTGGTCAGGGACTTTCGCAGTGACCCGAACGCCAGATCTCCTCGCAGTTCCCCGAGCCCCTGGGTAGTCGACGGCTGAGCGCCTGCCTATGGTGCAGCCCCGAGCCCCTGGGTAGTTGACGGCTGAGCGCCTGCCTATGGTGCAGCCCCGAGCCCCCGGGTAGTTGACGGCTGAGCGCCTGCCTATGGTGCAGCCCCGAGCCCCTGGGTAGTGGACCGCTGAGCGCCTGCCTGCGGCGCAGCCCCGAGCCCTGCGAGTAACTCGTTGCGGAGCGCGATAGGGTTCGAGTCTGAGATACGTGGCAAGTAGGGAGCGCGCAAGGTGTCCGTGGGAGAGCTGGCCGGCCTGTTGGTGGCCGTGTTCTGGGCGGTCCTGGTCACCCTGCTCGCCGTGGTGCTGGTGCGGCTCTCGAAGGTGCTGCGGGAGGCGACCGTGCTGGTCGCCGCCGTGACCGAGCAGGCCGTGCCGCTGCTGACCGACGCGGGGGCTGCCGTCCGCAGTGCGAACGAGCAGTTGGAGCGGGTCGACGAGATCACCGCCAACGTGCAGGACGCCGCGGCCAACGCCAACGCGCTGTCGTCCACCGTCGCCGCCACCATCGGGGGACCGCTGGTGAAGGTGGCCGCGTTCAGCTACGGCGTCCGCAAGGCGGTCAGCCGCCGGCAGGCCGGTCTGACGGTGCCCCAGCAGGCGGGCGAGCGGGAGGAACTGGCCCGGTTGATCCGGGCCGAGGTCCGGGCGGCCACCGCGCCGCGCGGTGGCGGACTGCTGGGCCGGGTCCGCCGAGCGGTGAGGGGCTGACCATGGTGCGACGCATCTTCTGGATGGCGGTCGGCGCCGGCGCCACCGTCTGGGCCATGAACAAGGCCAACGAGGCCGTGCACCGGCTCACCCCCGACAGCCTGTCCGGCACCGCCGCGCGCGGCGCCCTGCACCTGGGCGACGCGGCCAAGCAGTTCGCCGCCGACGTCCGGGCCGGGATGGCCGAGCGCGAGGAGCAGCTGCGCGGCGACCTCGGGCTGGACGGCACCGCCGTGGTCGAGCCGACCCGGCGACGGGCGCTCCGCGGCGAGCCGCAGTACCGAGCTATCTCGGCGGCACCCGGCTCCCCGGCTGCCGCCCTGCGCCCCAGCAAGCATCGCAAGACCCCCCAGGCCGTTGATTCGACGCCGCGTCAGCTCGACGAGCTGCCCGGCGGAACCACCAACCGGAAGGACCAATGATGGAGTCGGCAGAGATCCGCCGCCGGTGGCTGCGCTTCTTCGAGGAGCGCGGCCACACCGTTGTTCCGTCGGCGTCCCTGGTCGCCGACGACCCCACCCTGCTGCTGGTCCCGGCCGGCATGGTGCCGTTCAAGCCGTACTTCCTCAGCGAGGTCAAGCCGCCCTTCAGCCGCGCGACCAGCGTGCAGAAGTGTGTCCGGACCCCGGACATCGAGGAGGTCGGGAAGACCACCCGGCACGGCACCTTCTTCCAGATGTGCGGCAACTTCTCCTTCGGCGACTACTTCAAGGAGGGGGCGATCAGCTATGCGTGGGAACTGCTGACCACCCCCGTCGCGGAGGGCGGTTACGGCCTGGAGCCCGAGAAGCTCTGGATCACCGTCTACCAGGACGACGACGAGGCCGAGGCCATCTGGCGGGACAAGATCGGTGTCCCGGCCGAGCGGATCCAGCGCCTGGGCAAGGCCGACAACTTCTGGTCGATGGGCGTCCCCGGCCCGTGCGGCCCCTGCTCGGAGATCAACTACGATCGCGGCCCCGCCTACGGCGAGGAGGGCGGACCCGCCGTCAACGGCGAGCGCTACATGGAGATCTGGAACCTGGTCTTCATGCAGTACGAGCGCGGCGCCGGCTCCGGCAAGGACGACTTCCCGATCCTGGGCGACCTGCCCAACCAGAACATCGACACCGGTCTCGGTCTGGAGCGCCTGGCCACCATCCTGCAGGGCGTCGACAACCTCTTCGAGATCGACACCAGCCGGATGATCCTGGACCGCGCCGCCCAGCTGACCGGCCACACCTACGGCGCCGACAGCAAGTCCGACGTCTCGCTGCGCGTGGTCGCCGACCACATCCGCACCTCGGTCATGCTCGTCTCCGACGGCGTCACCCCCGGCAACGAAGGCCGCGGCTACGTGCTGCGCCGCATCCTGCGCCGGGCCATCCGCAACATGCGCCTGCTGGGTGCCACCGAGCCGGTCGCCAAGGTGCTCGCGGACATCACCATCGACGCGATGGGCCCGCAGTACCCGGAGCTGTTCACCGAGAAGGGCCGGATCGAGGCCGTCATCGTCGGGGAGGAGGCCTCCTTCCTGGAGACGCTGCGCAGCGGCACCCTGCTGCTGGACACGGCGGTCGCCGAGACCAAGTCCGCAGGGTCGGCCGTGATCGCCGGCGCCAAGGCGTTCCAGCTGCACGACACCTACGGCTTCCCGATCGACCTCACCCTGGAGATGGCCGCCGAGCAGGGCCTGTCGGTGGACGAGGACGGCTTCCGCAGCCTGATGAAGGAGCAGCGGGACCGGGCCAAGGCCGACGCCAAGGCCAAGAAGCACGGCCACGCCGACGTCTCCGCCTACCGCGAGGTGGCGGACCGCTCGGGCGCCACCGTCTTCACCGGGTACACCGAGTCGCACGGTGAGGCCACCGTGGTCGGTCTGCTGGTCGACGGTGTGTCGGCTCCGGCCGCGCACGAGGGTGACGACATCGAGCTGGTGCTCGACCGCACCCCGTTCTACGCCGAGGGCGGCGGCCAGCTGGCCGACCAGGGCAGGATCCGGCTGGACTCCGGTGCCGTGGTCGAGGTCCGCGACGTGCAGGCGCCGGTCCCCGGTGTGGTCGTGCACAAGGGCCGCGTGGTGGTCGGTGAGGTCGTGCTGGGCGCCCAGGCGTTCACCCAGATCGACCTGGACCGCCGCCGGGCGATCGCCCGTGCGCACTCGGCCACCCACCTGACCCACCAGGCGCTGCGGGACGCGCTCGGCCCCACCGCCGCGCAGGCCGGGTCCGAGAACGCCCCGGGCCGGTTCCGGTTCGACTTCGGCGCGCCCGCCGCGGTGCCGGGCTCGGTGCTGGTGGACGTGGAGCAGAAGATCAACGACGTGCTGACCCGCGAGCTCGAGGTCACCGCCGAGGTGATGACGATGGATCAGGCCCGCAAGTCGGGTGCCATCGCGATGTTCGGCGAGAAGTACGGCGACGCGGTCCGGGTGGTGACCATCGGCGACTTCTCCAAGGAGCTCTGCGGTGGCACGCACGTCGGCAACACCGCCCAGCTGGGCCTGGTGAAGCTGCTCGGCGAGGCGTCGATCGGCGCCGGGGTGCGCCGGGTGGAGGCGCTGGTCGGCGCCGACGCGTACAGGTTCCTGGCCAAGGAGCACACCGTGGTGGCCCAGCTCACCGAGCTGGTGAAGGGCCGTCCGGAGGAGCTGCCGGAGAAGATCTCGGGCATGCTCGCCAAGCTCAAGGACGCCGAGAAGGAGATCGAGCGCTTCCGCGCCGAGAAGGTGCTCGCGCTCGCCGCCGGTCTGGCCTCCGGTGCCGAGGACGTCAACGGCGTCTCGGTGGTGGCCGCCCGGGTCGCCGACGGCACCGGCGCCGACGACGTGCGCAAGCTGGTCCTCGACGTGCGGGCCCGGCTCGGCTCCCGCCCCGCCGTGGTCGCCGTCTTCACGGTGGCCAACGACCGGCCGGTGACCGTGATCGCCACCAACGAGGACGCCCGTGGCCGCGGCGTCAAGGCCGGTGAGCTGGTCAAGGTCGCCGCCAAGACCCTCGGCGGCGGCGGTGGCGGCAAGGACGACGTCGCCCAGGGCGGCGGTACCAACCCCGCCGCCGTGGACCAGGCGATCGCCGCCGTCCGCGGTCTGGTCGCCGAGCGCGCCGTCTGATGGAGGCTCAGGAGGAGAAGGTCTTCCGCCGGGGCCGCCGGATCGCCGTGGACGTCGGCGACGCCCGGATCGGGGTCGCGTCCTGCGACCCCGACGGGCTGATCGCCACCCCGGTGGAGACAGTCCCGGCGGGCGGCCGCTCGCAGGCCAGGATCAAGGCGATCGTCGAGGAGTACGACGCCGTCGAGGTGGTGGTCGGCCTGCCCCGCTCGCTGAGCGGCAAGGAGGGCCCGGCCGCCGCCAAGGTCCGCGAGTACGCGGGCCGGCTGGCTATGCTGGTCTACCCGGTGACGGTCCGTCTGGTGGACGAGCGGATGACCACGGTCACCGCTGCCCAGGCCATGCGGGCCTCCGGCCGGAGCTCGAAGAAGGGCCGTTCGGTGATCGACCAGGCAGCCGCCGTGGTGATCCTGCAGAGCGCCCTTGAGACCGAACGGGTGAGTGGTCGCGCCCCTGGTGAGAGCGTCGAGCCGGTCAGCTGATCATTCTGGTCTAGCGTCCCGGACGGGGCACCTGCGGAACTCCGCGGGTGCCCCGTTCCGCATTCGGAGGGGACGAGGCCATGACCGATCCGTACACCGCACCCGGTCTGACCCCGGGACTGACGCCCGGTCACCTCGGTGCGCCGGTGGCCGAGCCCGAGGGGCTGCCGCCGGGGCACGCGCCGGGGATCGAACCGCCCGACCCGCGTCGGCTGCGCAGCGGCCTGGCCTGCTGCCTCAGCGTGCTGGCCGTGGTCGGGGTGCTCGGCCTGGCGGCGCTGGCGGCCTTCCTGCTCTGGCCGTCCGGCCAGGAGAAGGCGGCGGACTTCGCCGGGGCGGGCACCGGCAGCGTGCAGGTCTCGGTGGTCCAGGGCGCGACGCTGACCCAGATCGGCCAGACCCTGCAGAAGGAGGGTGTGGTGGCCAGCGTCCGGGCCTTCACCGAGGCGGCGGCCAAGAGTCCGGCGGGCACCCGGATCCAGCCGGGCACGTACACGCTTCGGCTGCGGATGGCGGCCGTCTCCGCGCTGAACGTGCTGCTGGACCCGGCCAACGCCAACGCGCTGACCATCCCCGAGGGCCGCCGGGCCGAGCAGGTCTACGCCGCGATCGACCAGAAGCTCGGGCTCGCGGAGGGCACCACCAAGGGGGTGGCCGGGCAGCAGGCCGGGGCGCTGGGCCTGCCGGACGCGGCCCGGGGCAACCCGGAGGGCTACCTCTTCCCCGCCACCTACCCGGTCACCGGCGAGACCACCCCGCTGATGCTGCTCCAGCTGATGGTGGCCCAGGCGGCCAAGCGGCAGACCGCCGACGGGCTGGCGGAGGCGGCCGACGCGTACGGCCGCAGCCCGTACGAGATCCTCACCCTGGCCAGCCTGGTGCAGGGGGAGGCGGACAACCCCGAGGACATGGCCAAGGTGGCCAGGGTGGTCTACAACCGGCTGCAGAAGTCGATGCCGCTGCAGTTCGACTCGACCATCAACTACGCGCTGAACCGGTCGACCCTGACCACCACGGCGGGCGACGCCAAGCTCGACTCGCCGTTCAACACCTACCTGCACCAGGGCCTGCCGCCGACCCCGATCGCCAACCCCGGGCGGGACGCGCTCCAGGCCGCCGCGCACCCGGCCGAGGGGGACTGGCTGTACTTCGTGACCGTAGGGCCGGGCGACACCCGCTTCACCGACAGCTTCGACCAGCACCAGCGGAACGTGGCCGAGTTCAACGCCCGGCAGGCCGCGCGCTCCTCCTCACCCAGCGCGGACGGTCGCTGACCGTCCGTCCGGGCCCGCCGGAGGGAGCGCTGCGGTACGGTAACGTCTCCCTCCAGGCGTTGCGCTAGCACGCCGGTTCGAGACGTCTTGCCGGATCGGCTTAAGGGGATCCATGACTGATCTGGGCGGGGGCTACCAGCCCCAGGGCACGCGGCCTTGGCAGCCGGGCGATCCCGGCCCGGGCGACCAGTGGCAGCAGCCGCAGTACGCCCAGGACCAGTACGGCGGTGGCCAGCAGGGGTTCCCGCAACAGCAGCCGCAGCAGCCGCAGTACGGCCAGCCGCAGCAGCCGCAGTACGTGCAGCCCCAGCAGCCCGGGTACCCGCAGCAGGGCCAGTACGGCGGCTACGGCCAGCCGCAGCAGCCGGGTTACCCGCAGCAGCCGCAGTACGGCCAGCCGCAACAGCAGCAGCCGCCGCAGTACGTCCAGCAGCCGCAGCAGCCGCGCCGCCCGATGCCGCAGCAGGGCTACAACCAGCCCCCGCAGCCGGCCGCGCCGCAGCCCACCGGGCCCGGCCCGGACGGCATCGACTGGGAGGCCGAGGCCGCCGCGCTGGACGCGCCGCAGGCCCGGCCGGTGGTCGTCGAGCCCGAGCCGGAGCCGTGGGTGGACGACGAGCCCGAGGCGAACCAGGAGCCGGAGCAGGAGTCCTTCTTCGGCGGCCAGGACGACTCCCGTTCGGCCGAGCGCAACCGCAAGGAGAAGGGCAAGAAGTCCGGCCGCCGCAACCGCGGCGCCTGCCTGGTGGTCGCGCTGGTGCTGCTCGGCGGCGTGGGCGGGGCCGGCTGGTGGGGTTACGGCTTCTACCAGGACCACTTCGGGCCGCCGCCGGACTTCTCCGGTGCCGGTGCGGGCACGGTGCAGGTCGAGATCAAGCCGGGCCCCGGCGAGCAGATGGGCCGGACGCTGCTGGCCGCGGGTGTGGTGAAGAGCGTCGAAGCCTTCACCTCGGCCTTCACCAGGAACTCCAAGGCCAACACGATCCAGCCGGGCTTCTTCACCATGCACCACCAGATGTCCGGCGACGAGGCCGTGAAGCTGCTGGTCGACTCGGCCGGCGGGGACGCGCTGATCGTGCCCGAGGGCAAGACCGCCGCGGTCACCTACGGCCTGATCGACGACAAGCTCAAGCTGGCCAAGGGCACCACCGCCAACGTGGCGAAGGCCCAGGTCGCCACCCTCGGCCTCCCGCCGTACTCCGGCGGCAACATCGAGGGCTTCCTGTACCCGACCAAGTACTCGATCAGCCAGGGCATGAAGCCGGAAGACCTGCTCAAGCAGATGGTCGCCAACGCCATCCAGCACTACCAGGCGCTCAACCTGGACGCAGGGGCGCAGAAGGCCGGTCTGAAGAGCGGCTACGACGTGCTGATCGCGGCCAGCATCCTGCAGGCCGAGGGCAACAACTCGGCGGACTTCGGCAAGATGGCCCGGGTCATCAGCAACCGGCTGAACACCGACATCACCCAGCACAAGCTGGGCATGGACACCACGCTGCAGTACTTCCTGGGTCGCACCAAGCTGACGTCGAAGGAGATCGACGACGGGTCGACCAAGTTCAACACCTACGTGAACACGGGCCTGCCGCCCACCCCGATCTCCAACCCGGGGGAGGACGCGCTCAAGGCGGTGCTCAACCCGACCCCGGGCAACGTGGCGTTCTTCATCGCGATGTCTGCGACGGAGACCCGCTTCACGGACTCCTACGCGGAGCACCTGAAGAACGTCGAGGAGTACTGCACCGCGCACAACCAGGGCTTCGACAAGGGCCGCGGGCACTGCAAGTAGCCCGGGCCGACAGGAGAACGGCATGACTGTGACCTCCCGCCACCGGGCGGCGGTGCTCGGTTCGCCGATCGCGCACTCGCTCTCCCCGGTGCTGCACCGGGCCGGGTACGCGGCGCTCGGGCTGACGCACTGGCAGTACGGGCGGCACGAGGTGGACGAGGCCGGGCTGCCGGGGTTCGTCGCCGGTCTCGACCCGGCGGAGTGGGCCGGGCTGTCGCTGACCATGCCGCTGAAGCGGGCGATCCTCCCGCTGCTGGACGAGGTCAGCCCGACCGCGCTGAGCGTGGACGCGGTGAACACGGTGGTGTTCGGCGCGGACGGCCGGCGGCGTGGGGACAACACCGACGTGCCCGGGCTGGTGAACGCGCTCCGCGAGCGCGGCATCGACTCGGTCGAGGCGGCCTCGGTGCTCGGCGCGGGCGCGACCGCCTCCTCGGCGCTGGCCGCACTGGCCCAGGTCTGCACCGGCGAGGTCACCGTCTACGTGCGCAGCGTCGAGCGGGCCGCCGAGATGCGCGAGCTCGGCGAGCGGCTCGGTCTGAAGCTGCGGACCGCCGACTGGGCGGACGGTGCGCAGGCGCTGGCCGCGCCGCTGACCGTGTCGACCACCCCGGCCGGCGCCACCGACGCGTTCGCCCCGGCGATCCCCGACGCGCCCGGCGCGCTGTTCGACGTGCTCTACCACCCGTGGCCGACCGCCCTGGTGGCGGCCGTCGAGGGGAAGGGCGCCACCGTGCTGGGCGGACTCGACCTGTTGGTGCATCAGGCGGTGCTCCAGTTCGAGTACTTCACCGGCGTGGCCGAGGGGCCGCTGGCCGCGCTGCGGGCGGCGGGCGAGGCCGCGCTGGCCGACGCGAGCTGACACTGTTCGGACCGATCATGTCCGCAACGCGGACCGTGCGCCCGATGGCTCCCGGGACGTGAAAGGATCGTGGGAACGAACGCCCGGCCTTCCGGCCGCTGACGAAGGAGCTCCCGTTGGGTACGTTGCGCTGGCTCACGGCGGGGGAGTCGCACGGCCCCGCACTGGTCGCGACGCTGGAGGGCCTGCCGGCCGGAGTGCCGGTGACCACCGAGCTGGTCGCCGACGCGCTGGCCCGACGGCGGCTCGGTTACGGCCGCGGCGCCCGGATGAAGTTCGAACAGGACGAGGTCACCTTCCTCGGCGGCGTCCGGCACGGCGAGACCATGGGTTCCCCGGTCGCCGTGATGGTCGGCAACACCGAGTGGCCGAAGTGGGAGCAGGTCATGTCGGCCGACCCGGTCGACCCGGAGATCCTCGCGGGCCTGGCCAGGAACGAGGCGCTGACCCGCCCGCGCCCCGGCCACGCCGACCTGGCCGGGATGCAGAAGTACTCGATCGACGAGGCCCGCCCGATCCTGGAGCGCGCCTCCGCCCGGGAGACCGCGGCCCGGGTCGCGCTCGGCGCGGTGGCCCGCTCCTACCTCAAGGCGACCTGCGGCATCGAGATCGTCTCGCACGTGGTCGAGCTGGCCGCCGCCAAGGCCCCGGCCGGCGTGCTGCCGCTGCCCTCGGACGAGGCCCGCCTCGACGAGGACCCGGTGCGCTGCCTGGACCCGGACGCGTCGAAGGCGATGATCGCCGAGATCGACCAGGCCCACAAGGACGGCGACACCCTGGGTGGCGTGGTCGAGGTGCTGGCGTACGGCGTGCCGGTGGGCCTCGGCTCGCACGTGCACTGGGACCGCCGGCTGGACTCCCGGCTGGCCGCCGCGCTGATGGGCATTCAGGCGATCAAGGGCGTCGAGGTCGGCGACGGCTTCGAGCTGGCCCGGGTGCCCGGCTCGCAGGCGCACGACGAGATCGTGCCGAGCACCGAGGGCATCAAGCGGACCTCCGGCCGCTCCGGCGGCACCGAGGGCGGCCTGTCCACCGGTGAGCTGCTCCGGGTGCGGGCCGCGATGAAGCCGATCGCGACCGTGCCGCGCGCGCTGCAGACCGTGGACGTCCGCACCGGTGAGGTCGCCAAGGCGCACCACCAGCGCTCGGACGTCTGCGCCGTGCCGGCCGCGGGCATCGTCGCCGAGGCGATGGTGGCCCTGGTGCTGGCCGACGCGGTGGCGGAGAAGTTCGGTGGCGACAACGTTTCCGAGACCCGCCGCAACGTGCAGGGCTACCTCGACAACCTGATCGTCCGATGACCGCACCGCTCGTCGTGCTGGTCGGCCCGCCCGGGGCCGGCAAGAGCACGGTCGGCCGGCTGCTGGCCGAGCGGCTGGACGTCGCCTTCCGGGACACCGACCAGGACATCGAGCAGCTCGCGGGCAAGCCGATCCCGGAGATCTTCATCGACGAGGGTGAGCCGCACTTCCGGGCGCTGGAGGTGCGCGCCGTCGAGGCGGCCGCCACCGCGCACGAGGGCGTGCTCGCGCTCGGCGGCGGCGCCGTGCTGGCGGAGCCGACCCGGGAGCTGCTGCGCGGGCTCCCGGTGGTGTTCCTGGAGGTGGCGCTCGGCGACGCGGTCAAGCGGGTCGGCCTGGACGCCCCGCGCCCGCTGCTCGCGGTGAACCCCCGGGCGGCCTGGCGCGAGCTGATGGAGGCCCGCCGCCCGCTCTACCTGGAGGTGGCCGCCGCGGTGGTGGCCACCGAGGGCCGTTCGCCGGAGCAGGTCGCGGACGCCGTACTGGAAGCACTGGAGTTGAAGACAGCATGAGCGACACCGTCACCATCCACGTCGGCGGCAGTGCCGGGCACGACCCGTACGACGTGCTGATCGGCCGTCAGCTGCTCGGCGAGCTGGGCCGGTTGATCGGCACCCGGGCCAAGCGGGTGGCGATCATCCACCCCGAGGCGCTGGAGGCCACCGGCGAGGCGATCCGGGAGGACCTGGCCGCCGAGGGCTACGACGCGATCCTGCTGCAGGTGCCGAACGCCGAGGAGGCGAAGAGCGCCGAGGTGGCCGCGTACTGCTGGTCGGTGCTCGGGCAGACCGGCTTCACCCGCAGCGACGTGATCGTCGGCCTGGGCGGCGGCGCCACCACCGACCTGGCCGGCTTCGTGGCGGCCACCTGGCTGCGCGGGGTGCGCTGGGTGTCGATGCCCACCACGCTGCTCGGCATGGTGGACGCGGCGGTCGGCGGCAAGACCGGCATCAACATCGCCGAGGGCAAGAACATGGTCGGCGCCTTCCACCCGCCGGTGGGCGTGCTGGCCGACCTGGCCACCCTGGAGACCGTGCCCGAGCACGACTACGTCTCCGGCCTGGCCGAGGTGATCAAGTGCGGCTTCATCGCCGACCCGGTGATCCTGGACCTGATCGAGGCCGACCCGGAGGGCGCGAAGACGCCGGCCGGGCCGCACACGGTGGAGCTGATCCGCCGGGCGATCCAGGTCAAGGCGGACGTGGTCTCCGGCGACCTCAAGGAGAACGGCCTCCGCGAGATCCTGAACTACGGCCACACCCTGGGCCACGCGATCGAGCGCAACGAGCGGTACAAGTGGCGGCACGGCGCCGCGATCTCCATCGGCATGGTGTTCGCCGCCGAACTCGGCCGGCTGGCCGGGCGGTTGGACGACGAGACGGCCGACCGGCACCGCGCGGTGCTCGGCTCGGTCGGCCTGCCGCTGACCTACCGGGCGGACGCCTGGCCGAAGCTGCTGGACGCCATGAAGATCGACAAGAAGTCGCGCGGCGACCTGCTGCGCTTCATCGTGCTGGACGGTCTGGCCAAGACCTCGGTGCTGGAGGGCCCCGACCCGACGGTCCTGGTGGCCGCCTACGCGGAGGTCTCCGCGTGAGCCGGGTCCTGGTGCTGAACGGCCCCAACCTGGGCCGGCTGGGCAGCCGGGAGCCGGACGTCTACGGCGCCACCTCGTACGCCGGGCTGGTCGAGCGCTGCACCGCGCTCGGCACGGAGCTCGGCTTCGAGGTGGAGGTCAAGGAGACCAACTCCGAGCAGCAGATGATCGAGTGGCTGCACTGGGCCGCCGACGAGAAGACCCCCGTGGTGATCAACCCGGGCGCCTTCACGCACTACTCGTACGGGATGCGGGACGCCGCCGCGCAGCGGACCGCGCCGCTGATCGAGGTGCACATCTCCAACCCGTACGCCCGGGAGACGTTCCGGCACAACTCGGTGATCGCCTCGGTGGCCTCCGGGACCATCGCCGGATTCGGGATCGGCAGCTACGAGTTGGCGCTCCGGGCGCTCGCCGAGCAGCTCAGCGCGGGCTGACGACCGGTCAGCGGTACTGATCATTTGGCCGGTGGCGGGCTGTGCCCGCCACCGGGCCGACGTGTAGTGTCCCCGTCGGGAGGTGCTCAGTGACGCACGCAGGGGGAGGTCAGGTGCCGCCGGGTTATCCGGCCCGGCCGCCGTACCCGCCGCAGGCCGCCACCGGTCACTTCGCCCTGCCGACCGGCGCGCCGGTGCAGCTGCCGCCGCCGCAGGCCCCCGCCCTCACCGTCGCGGTGCTGCTGATCGGCCCCGCCGGGGCGGGCAAGACCACGGTGGCCAGGCACTGGGCCGAGCGCCGCCCGACCGCGACCGCGCACATCAGCCTGGACGACGTCCGGGAGTGGGTGCAGTCCGGCTTCGCCAACCCGCAGTCCGGCTGGAACAACGCCTCCGAGGCGCAGTACCGGCTGGCCCGCCGCACCTGCGGCTTCGCCTGCCGGAACTACCTGGCCAACGGCATCTCCTGCATCATCGACGACGCGGTCTTCCCCGACCTGCCGGCCGTCGGCCTGGGCGGCTGGAAGCGGCACATCGGCCCCGGCATGATCCCGGTGGTGCTGCTGCCCGGCCTCGACTCGGTGCTGGCCAGGAACGCCCGCCGGAGCGGTACCCGTCGCCTGAGCGACGAGGAGGTGGCCCGGATCCACGGCCGGATGGCCGGCTGGTACAACTCCGGGCTGCCGATCATCGACAACTCGCACCTCGACGTCCCGAGCACCGCGGCCGCCCTGGACCAGGTGATAGCAGGCCGGCTGGCGGGCCGCTGACGCAGCCGGACTGTCGGCCCCAGCTGCGATGATGGTCGGGTAGCCGGATCTCCAAGGGGGAGCAGCCTTGCCCGAGGGCCACATCATCCACCGCCTCGCCACCGAGAACGCGAAGGCGTTCGCGCACCGCCCGCTCCGGGTCTCCAGCCCGCAGGGCCGGTTCGCCGAGGGCGCCGCCCTGGTCGACGGTCAGGTGCTCACCGAGGCCGAGGCGCACGGCAAGCACCTGTTCCTCGGCTTCGAGGCCGGAGCCTGGCTGCACATCCACCTCGGTCTCTACGGCGGCTTCAGCTTCGGCACGGGCCCGGCCCCCGCCCCGGTCGGGCTGATCCGGCTCCGGCTGGAGAGCGCGGAGTCGTACGCCGACCTGCGCGGCCCGAACACCTGCGAACTGCTCACGGGGGCCGAGAAGTCGGCGATCCACGCCCGGCTCGGGCCCGACCCGCTGCGCCCCGGCAGCGACCCGGGCCCGGCCTGGGAGCGGATCTCCCGGAGCCGGACCACGATCGCCGCCCTGCTGATGGACCAGAAGGTGCTGGCGGGCGTCGGCAACGTGTACCGGGCCGAGGTGCTGTTCCGGCTCGGCATCGACCCGCACCGCCCGGGCCGGGAGCTGACCCGGGCCGAGTGGGACGCGATCTGGGCCGACCTGGTGGCCCTGATGCACGAGGGCGCGGGCCTCGGCCGGATCGACACCGTCCGCCCGGAGCACACCCCCGAGGCGATGGGGCGTCCGCCCCGGGTGGACGACCACGGCGGCGAGGTCTACGTCTACCGGCGGGCCGCGCTGCCCTGCCTGGTCTGCGGCACCGAGGTGCGGACGGAGAACCACGCCGCCCGCAACCTCTTCTGGTGCCCGCGCTGCCAGCAGCGCTGACCGGTCGCCGTGCTCCCAGCGGCCCGTTCCGTTGATTCCCGGAGGCCAACGGCGCTATTGACAGGTTCAGTTCAGTGTCGGGAGGATGCCGAGCACTGTCGGAACCCCCAGCCCCGGAGGCCGCGTTGCCCGCCCGTCCCGTACTGCGCCGAGCGGCCCGTGCCCTCGGCGCCGCCGTACTGGCCCTCGCGGCCGTCCTGGCCGGAGGCGGCCCCGCGCACGCCGACTTCGGTACCGACTACCAGGACCCGGTCTCCGCCGCACAGCCGCTGACCAGGCCGGACACCCGGTCCTGCACGGTCGAGGTGATGCACGAGCGGGCCTTCAGGAACGGCTACGGCAGCCCGGCCGACACCCCGTACAGCGGCTCGCTCGCCCCGCCGGCCGACTGCGCCGGGCCCTGGTCCAAGGTGGTCCTCGACCTGCACGGCAGCGTCGCCGGGCGGCAGTTCGACCGGCTGTTCACCGTCCGGGTGGGCGGGGTCGAGGTGCTGATGTCCTCCACGCCGGAGCCCTCCCAGGACGGCATCGAGTGGCGGGTGGAGCACGACGTGACCCGGTACGCACCGGTGCTGACGGGTGCTCAGCCGTTCGAGTTCGACCTGCCCAACGTCACCGACGCCACCTACACCGGGGTCTTCGTGATCTCCGCGACCTTCACCTTCTACACCGCCTCGGCGCGCTGGCCGGCCGCCCGCACCGCCGACCGGGTGCTCACCGCCGGCGGGTTCACGCTGGACCAGGCGCACCCGGGCAGCGCCCGGGAGTTCACCTTCCCGCGCAACCTGGAGCGGCTGACCGCGGAGGTGTACGCACGCGGCGGCGGTGCCTGCGAGGAGTTCGCCTACGCCGCCGCGCCGGAGGAGTTCGTCCGGGCCAACCCGGGCCGGGGGTACTGCGGCCAGGGCCCGTTCCGGGAGCTGCGGCTGGCCGTGGACGGCCGGACGGCCGGGGCGGTCTGGCCCTACCCGGTGATCTACACCGGCGGCTGGGACCCGCTGCTCTGGCGGCCCACCCCGGGCATCTTCGCCTTCGACCTGCCCGCCTACCAGGTCGACCTGACCCCGTACGTCGGCCTCCTGCTGGACGGCCGCCCGCACACCGTCGCACTGACCGTCAACGCGGCCGAGCGGCAGAGCAACGACGCCTGGACCGGCCAGCTCAACCTGTTCGCCACCGTCGACCACGGCAGCGCCAGGACCTCCGGCGCCCTGACCCGGCACCAGGTCGCCGCCGAGGCGACCGTGCGCACCGAGCTCACCGACCTCGGCGACGGCAGCGGCGACTGGACGGTCACCGCGGCCCGGCACGACCTGGCCGAGGGGTGGGTGCAGACCTCGCACGGCCGGGTCGGCAGCACGGTCAGCAGCGACCGGACCTTCCGCTCCGGCCAGCAACTGCGGGACGGCGGCGCCGACCTGACGCTGCACAACCGCACCGACCAGAGCACCGTCAGCACCCGCCGGGGCGGCGGCCGGCCGGTCACCGACTCGGTCCGGGAGAGCGCGCCGCTGGACGTCCGCTACCGGTACACGGCCGCCGCGGGCAGTACCGACCAGCGCACCGAGATGGTGCTCGGCCTGCAGCGCACCGCGGTCGAGGACGGCCGCCGGAGCACGGTGGACCACAGCTACGCCCCGACCGCCCACCGGCACGACGGCGACGCGACCGTCCGCACCGGCGGTTCGGTCGAGACCTACCGCAGCACCGGCCCGGACGGCCCGTACGCGCGCACCCTCACCACCCGCGACGGGTGGCTGGTGAAGTGAGCGACGTCAGCCGCCCAGAGCCTGCCGGATCGCCGTGGTGTCCTTGGTCCAGGCGAAGGACTCCGCCTCCGCCGCCTCCTCCGGCGCGCCGAGCGTGCCGGTCCAGTCCCGCACCTGCTGCGCCAGCGCCGTGTCGGTGCTGCGCACTGCGGCGAGCCAGCGGGCGGCCAGCTCGGTCCAGGCCGGGCCGGTGCCGGTGAAGTGCAACTGGAAGCGCGGGTGGGCGAGCAGCCAGTTCTTGACCGTCGGCGCCTTGTGGGTGGCGTAGCTGTCGCAGATCAGGTGGACCTGGAGGCCGGCCGGGACGGCGGCGTCCAGGTCGTCCAGGAACTTGCGGAACTCCACCGCCCGGTGCCGGCGGTGCAGCGAGCCGACCACCTGACCGTCGGTCAGTTCGAGCACCTCGGCCAGGCTCCGGTCGGGGTTGCCCGCGTAGCCGGTGGCGCTGTGCCGGTTCTCGTCCACGCAGACCACCAGGGCCCGCTCCGGCGGGGCGAGGTAGAGGCCGACCAGGTCGTGGGCGCGGTCCAGCGCCAGCGGGTCGGTGGCCAGCGTGACGGCCTCGGTGCGCTGCGGGGCCAGGTCGAAGGCGCGCCAGACCTTGGTCACGGTCTGCTGCGAGACCCCGGCCCGCTCGGCCAGCTCACGGGCCGACCACTGGGTGCCGAGCCGGGGCTTGCGGCCCAGCGTCTCGGCGATCACCTTGGCGATCTGCTCGTCCGTCATGGTGCGCGGGCCGCCGGACCTGAGCTCCTCGGAGAGCCCGGCCAGGCGCTCGGTCAGGAAGCGCTTGCGCCACTTGTTGATCGAGTCGCGGGAGGCGTTCAGCTCGGTCAGCACGGTGTCCACCGGGACCGGCTTCGCGGCCTTGCCCTGCCCGGCGGAGGCGAGCACGATCTTGGCCCGCATCCCCATCGCGGTGGGCCGCTGCGCCAGCCCCTCCAGTGCGGAGCGCTCGGCGGCGGTCAGGTCGAACGAGGTGGTCTTGGATACGGTGCGTACAGTGCGTGCCATCCCGCAACTATAGGGACACCGGGCAGGTCAGCCCGCCGCCCGCCCGGTGACCGGGCGTCAGCGGCTCAGGCGGCCGCGCCGCCCGGCAGCCCGGCCCGGCTCCGTCCGCGCGCGGGTGCGGCGGCCAGCAGGACGGCGGTGCCCGCGAGCAGCCCGAGCCCGGCGCAGAGCGGCCAGAGCAGCCCCGGCGCGGCCTGGTAGACGGCGCCGCCGAGCACCGGGGCGAGCACCGTGCCGCTGACCGAGGCCCCGGCGTACAGGCTCTGGAACCGGCCCTGCAGGTGACCGGGCGCGCAGTCCGCCACGTACGCGGTGGCCGGGGTCTTGTAGAGGATCTCGCCCGTGGTGAGCAGCACCATCATCGCCACCGCGGCGCAGAGGAAGGCGCCCGGCAGCAGCGCCGCGTACCCGAGGCCGACCAGCAGCAGGCCGCCGCCGACGATCCGCAGCGGGGCCCGGTGGCGCAGGGCCACGGCGGCGGGCAGCTCCAGGCAGAGGATCACGCCGCCGTTGATCGCCATCAGCGCGCCGTAGGTGCCGGTGCCGATGCCGTGGTCGGCCAGGAAGACCGGCAGGGTGGAGTACTGCTGCCGGTAGACGGTGTCGATCAGCACGATCGCGGGCAGCAGCACCAGCAGCGCGGGCCGGTCCCGCAGCGACCGCCACACGCCGGGGCCGCCGACCGCCACGGCTGCCCGCTCGGCCGGGCTCGGGTCGGCCTTCAGCACCTTGGCGGCGTACGCGGCGAACAGCAGGGTGCCGACGCCGTCGGCCACGAACAGCCAGCCGTACGAGAACCGGGCGGCGACCAGCGCCCCGAGCGGTGGCCCGACGGTGAAGCCGGCGTTCCCGGCGAAGCGCATCACCGCGATGCCCTGGCGCCGCGCGCCGGGCGGGACGGCGGCCGCCACCAGGGTCGAGTTGGCGGCCCGGACGGCCCCGGCGGCGTACTGGCAGAGCGGCAGCACCACCAGCAGGGCGGGGGTGGGCAGCGCGGTCAGGGTCAGCAGCCCGAGGCCGGACACCACCGAGGCGGCCAGCAGGGTGCGGCGGTGACCGAAGTGGTCGCCGAACCAGCCGCCGGTGAAGTTCCCCGCGATCAGCCCGACCCCGCCGACCCCCGCGACCAGCCCGGCCGAGGCGACGCTCAGGCCGCGTTCGCCGGTCAGATGGACGAACAGGTAGACGAAGGTGAAGGAGACCACCATGTTCGCGAAGATCCCGGCCGACAGCAGCCAGACCGTTCTCGGCACCTGACGCACGCACGCCCCCTAGTGAGTTCCTTTAGGAAACTGACTATGTCAGCATGGGAGGCTTGAGGTCAACGCGAGAGCGGGAGGACGGATGCCAAGACGGGGTGGACCGGGCGACGACAACTGCGCCATCGCCCGGTCGCTGGACGTGGTCGGCGACGCCTGGACGCTGCTGATCCTGCGGGACGTGGCCCGCGGACTGCACCGCTTCGACCTGCTGCAGCACGAACTCGGGCTGTCCCGCAAGGTCCTGACGGAGCGTCTGCACCTGCTGGTGGACGCCGAGGTGCTGGCCCGCGAGCCCTACCAGGACCGGCCGCCCCGGTACGAGTACCGGCTCACGCCGCGCGGCCGGGCCCTGCTGCCGGTGCTGGTCGCGCTCCAGGACTGGGGCGACACCTGGCTGCTCGGCCCCGGCGAGACCACCGCCACCGCTGACCCGGGCTCGCAGGAGGCCGAGCGGGTGCACGCCCTGCTCGGGACCCGGGTGCCCGAGCTGCTGCTCGCCGACACCACCGGGCAGCTCCGCGACCCGGTGGCCGGCCGCACCGTCCTGTACTGCTTCCCCGGCGCCTTCGTCCGTCCGGAGTCCTACCCGCCGGGCTGGGGCACCGTGCCCGGGGCGGCCGGCTGCACGCTCGAGTCCCGCAGCTACCAGGCCCGGCTGGCCGAGTTCGCCGCCGTCGGCGCCACCGTGCACGGCGTCTCCACCCAGCGCACCGACGAGCAGCGCGCCTTCGCGGCGGCGGAGGGCCTGGACTTCCCGCTGCTCTCCGACGCCGGCCTGGAGCTCACCGCCGCCCTGCGCCTGCCCACCGTCCGGGCCGGCGGCACCACCCGGCTCAAGCGCCTCACCCTGGTGATCGGCCCGGACCGGGTGATCCGGCAGGTGATGTACCCCGTGCCGGACATCCTCGACAGTGTCGACGCCGCCCTGCGCGCCGTCTCCGGCCCCATCGGGTGCGCTCAGGAGGCGGCTTCGCCTGCGGGTTCTTAGGCTCGGGGCATGGTTGAGGCATACGCGGCACGGCGCGAGCGGCTGAGGGCACACTGCAGTGCCTCCGGGGCCGACGCCGCGCTGATCACCCGCGCAGCGAACGTCCGCTACCTCACCGGCTGCGCCCCCTGCGGAGCCACTCTGCTGCTCACCCGGGAGCGCGCCGTGCTGGCGCTCCCCGACGACCTGCCGCCGGACGACACCGGCGAGCACCTGCTGCCCGACGACCCCGAGGTGGCCCGGCTGCCGGTGGCCGAGGGCGGCGACACCGCGCTGGCTGCCGCCGAGGCCGCGGGCCGGCTGGGGGTGCGGGACCTCGCGGTCGAGGAGCACGACCTGACGGTCAGTCGGCACCGGGGGGTCGCCGGGCAGGCCGAGGGCGTCCACCTGAGCGACCTGGCCCGGGCCGTCGAACAGCTGCGCGTGGTCAAGGACGAGCACGAGATCGCCGACCTGCGGATCGCCGCCGAGATCGCCGACCAGGCGCTGGGCGAGCTGCTGGAGTCGATCCTGGTCGGCCGGACCGAGCGCCATCTCGCGATGGAGCTGGAGCGCCGCATGATCGACCACGGCGCGGACCGGGCCGCCTTTCCGGTCTCGGTCGGCACCGGCAGCCACTCCGGCCAAGAGTTCCACCTGCCCACCGACCGCCGGGTCGAGGAGGGTGATTTCCTCACCGTGGTGCTCGGTGCCCAGTACCGGGGCTACGGCGTCTCCACCGCCCGGACCTTCGTGATCGGCGCCGCCCCGGCGCCCTGGCAGGTGGAGCTGCACCGCCTGGTGTTCCGGGCCCAGCGGGCCGCCAGGGAGGCGCTCGGCCCCGGCGTTCCGCAGCACGTACCCGACCAGGCGGCCCGCGAGATCCTCCAGTCCGGAGGGCACACCGAGAGCTCGGCGCACCCGCTCGGCCACGGCATCGGCCTGGAGATCCGGGAGGCGCCGCGTCTCGGGCCCGCGGACATGGGTAAACTGGATAATCGCGTGCCGGTCACCGTCGGCCCAGGGGTGCACATCCCGGGGAAGGGCGGGGTCCGGATCGAGGACACGCTCGTGGTCCGTCCCCTCGAAGAGGGTGGTCCCGAGCTGCTCACCATCACTACCAAGGAGCTCCTCGCGCTGTAGTCGCCCCCGGGCGGCCGCGGTCCGCGCAATCCCTTGGTTCCTTGACAGCTATATCCAGGAGTAAGTGCGCCCGTGGCTTCCACGAACGATCTCAAGAACGGCATGGTTCTCAAGCTGGACGGCGGCAAGCTGTGGTCCGTCGTCGAGTTCCAGCACGTCAAGCCCGGTAAGGGCCCGGCCTTCGTGCGCACGAAGCTCAAGGAGGTCCTGACCGGCAAGGTCGTCGACAAGACCTTCAACGCCGGCACCAAGGTCGAGACCGCCAATGTCGACAAGCGCGGCATGCAGTTCTCGTACAAGGACGGCGAGCAGTTCGTGTTCATGGACACGGACACCTACGACCAGATCATGGTCGGCCCCGAGGTCGTCGGCGACGCCGCCAAGTACCTGCTGGAGGGCTTCGAGGCCCTGGTCGCGATGTACGAGGGCGCTGCCATCTACATCGAGCTCCCGGCCTCGGTCGAGCTCGTCATCTCGCACACCGAGCCCGGTGTGCAGGGCGACCGCTCCACCGGCGGCTCCAAGCCGGCCACCCTGGAGACCGGCGCCGAGATCGGCGTCCCGCTCTTCATCGTCACCGGTGAGAAGATCAAGGTCGACACCCGCGACGGCAGCTACCTGGGCCGGGTCAAGTAACCGTGTCAGCTGCGCGCACCAAGGCCCGCACGCGGGCCTTCCAGATCCTCTTCGAGGCCGACCACCGTGGTGTCGACCCGCAGCGGGTGCTCGCCGACTGGATCGCGCGCTCGCGCGAGCCCAAGCCGGACGAGGGCATCCCGCAGGTGGCCGAGTACACCATGCAGTTGATCGAGGGGTACGTCCAGCACGCCCGGAAGATCGACGACCTGATCTCCACCTACGCGGTGGGCTGGACGCTGGACCGGATGCCGATCGCGGACCGCAACGTCCTGCGCCTCGGCACCTACGAGCTGATCTGGGAGGACGGCGTCCCGGACGCGGTCGTCCTGGACGAGGCCGTCGAGATCGCCAAGGAGTACTCCACGGACGACTCCCCGGCCTTCGTGAACGGTCTGCTCGCCCGCTTCCTGGAGCTCAAGCCGACCATCCGTCGCGACTGACGCCCCGTCGAGATGCCGCCGCCCCCCGTGTGGGGTCGGCGGCATTTTCGTGTTCCGTCGGGCGGGGGAGCTGACGTATGTTTGGCTACCGACGGGTAACTCTTTTTGGCGAGAGGGCGGCTCCACCCATGACCACCGCGACGCGCAGCGAGTTCGACCAGGGCATCGCCCTCAGTCCGGACGCTCCCGGCCGCTACCGGGGCGAGCTCGGCGAGGGCTGGCAGATCGGCGGCGGGGTCAACGGCGGCCTGCTGCTCGCGGTTGCGGGCCACGCGCTGTCGCTGGAGCACCCCGAACACCCCGACCCGGTCTCGGTCAGCGGCTACTACCTCTCCGCCTCGCACCCGGGGCCGGTGGAGGTGCGGACCGAGTCGGTGCGGCGCGGGCGTTCGCTCTCGACCGCCACCGCCTCGCTGTTCCAGGACGGCGAGGAGCGGCTGCGGGTGCTCGCCACGTACGGGGACCTGGAGACCCACCAGGGCGAGGTGCGGACCAGTGCCGAGCCGCCGCGGCTGCCGCCGGTCGAGCAGTGCGTCGGAGTCGAGCACGCGCCGCCGCAGCTGATCGAGCAGGCCGCCCTGCTGGAGCGGTTCGACCTCCGGCTGGACCCGGCCACCATCGGCTGGGCACTGGGCCAACCCTCCGGGAACGGCCGGATCCAGGGCTGGTTCAAGCTCGCCGACGGCCGCGAGCCCGACCCGCTCTCGCTCCTGCTGGTCGCCGACGCCCTCCCCCCGGTCACCTTCGACCTCGGCCTGCCCGGCTGGGCCCCCACCATCGAACTGACGGTCCATCTGCGGGCCCGCCCCGCGGCCGGCTGGCTCCGGGTCGTGCACGCCACCCGCAACCTGGCCGGCGGTTACTTCGAGGAGGACGCCGAGGTGTGGGACTCCACCGGGCGCCTGGTCGCCCAGTCGCGCCAGCTGGCCCGGGCGCCGCGCGCTTAGGGCCGGGTCCGGCGGATCCTGCCGGGCGCGCGACGCCGGATCGTCCCGCCTGGACTCCCGCAGATCAGTTGCAGCGCCCGCTCCCGCTGTGGCACGCCGGTGCGCCTGCCGGTGGAGCCGAAGGTGCGGCGGAGTGCGCGGACGGCTCGACGTAGTACTTGGCGTCGAAGCTGAAGGCGGCGACGTAGTGGTGCGGCGTCGACCCGAGCAGGGCGCTCGGGTCGACGGGCCGCCAGGTGAAGTAGACGGCCCGGGCGGAGCTGTCGTTCCGGTACGGCAGGCCGCCCGGGGAGCGGGCGTCGGCCCAGCTGCCCCGACCGCCCGCGGTGGCCGGGGCGGCCGGGAGCTCCAGGACGTCGATGGTCAGGGTGAGGGGCCCGGTGTGCATCCGGGTGTAGGACAGGTACAGCCGGACCGGGACCTTCCGGGGGTAGGCCGACTCCGTGGCGGCCGGGTGGACCGGGCTGTCCGGTGCCTGCAGGTGCCGGTCCGCATCGGTCAGCCAGGCGCCGCCGTCGGGCGTCCAGCCCAGCGCCGCCACCGTGCGGTCGAGGTCGTCCAGGCGCTGCCAGATCTCGCCGTCGAAGGCGAGGTAGCTGGTGCCGGCCCGTCGGCAGGTCACCGGGTCCCAGTGCTCGCCGCTGCCGAAAGAACCCGACCGGGACTGGGAGAAGCACACGTCGGCGGCGGAGCTGCCGAGCTGCTCGGCCCAGGGCGTCCGTGCCTGCAGCAGGCCGAGTTGGCTGTCCGTCAGCTCCGCGGCCGCCTGGTCGGCGGCGCGGGTCGCCGGTGCGTTCGCCATCGCCGTGACGTCGGGTGGCTCGGCGTGCCCGGGCAGGGACAACAGTGCCCACCAGAACAGTCCGACGGCCACCGAACCAACCACCGCGACCCCCAGGGTCACCCGCCGGATCAAGGTCCGTAGTTCCATCCCGCCACCCCCGTGAGCCGTTGTCCTCATCGTGGGGGTGCGGTGCGGCTCCGGGACCGGTCCGTCGGCGGATCGAGTCGCAACGGTGATGGCGCCGTTGCCCGGATCTCACCGTCAGTTACAGTCCTGTGACACCTGGTGCGTGTGCGGATCCGGTGGACGGGGAGGTAGAGGGGCAAGCACCCCTCCACCCCCAGGAGCCCCCGATGAGCCGCAACGGCCGCACCCCCCGTTCCTCCCGCTGCACCGCCGCCGGCCGGTCGGCCCGGCAGGAGGGGCAGGCGTTCGTGACGGGCATCCTGACCAGCCGGGCGGACTTCGAGCGGGCGCGGGAATGGCAGCTGGCCGAGGCGGCCGACTACGACGGCTACCTGCTGGACACCGCCGTGCTGCTGGACGAGGCGCGGCGGACCTTCGGGTTGGTGCAGGCCCGGATGTTCCACCCGGAGGACTTCGCGGACTTCTGCCTGCTGCACGGGCTCGACCCGGCGGAGCCGGTCGCGCGGGACCGGTACCTGGTCAACCCGGCGCTGCAGACCCAGCTGCTGCCCTACCAGGGGGAGGAGCTGACGGGTGACTTCATCCCCCGTCTGATCCGGGCCAGGGAGAGCGGTCTGACGCTGCGCCATGCGGATCTGCTGGTGGACGGCGGGCTGTTCGAGGCGGACGAGGAGACCGACCCGGCGGTGAAGCGGGCGTACCAGTCGGCGGCCGAGCTGTTCCGGCGGATGCTGGTGGGGGCCGGGGCGGGGACGTACCAGTTCCGGTGCGCGGTGGAGGGGCCCGGGGGACGGCTGACCGCCGAGGCCAGGATCCTGCACTGGGAGGACGGCGTGGTGCGGATCAACGACGAGGACATCGACCTGGTGGTCGCGGTGCTCTGCGCCGGGCTCTACCGGGAGCTGCCCGGTGCAGCGCTGCTGCACGGGACGCAGGGGTCGGCGGGGGCCTGCGGTGAGTACCGGCAGGTGGCCTGGGCCTGGCAGAGCGGTGGGGCCGGGTACCGGCCGGCCACCGCGCGGCTGGCGGGGGTCGAGGCGGAGCCGGGGTTCAGCCTCGGCTCGGTCTGCTGATGGGGAACGGCCGACGGCGGGGTGGGTGACTGTGACCCGCCCCGCCGTGACGTTTCTGCATCTGGCGTCAGGTCAGTTGGCGTCCTCGTCGCGCACTGCGCGGCGCGCGTCCGGGTTCAGCACGCCCCAGCTGATCAGCTGCTCGGTGAGGATCGAGGGGGACTGGTCGTAGATCACGGCCAGCGTCCGCAGGTCGTCCTGGCGGATCGACAGCACCTTGCCGTTGTAGTCCCCGCGCTGGCTCTGGATGGTGGCCGCGTAGCGCTGGAGCGGGCCGGCCTTCTCGGACGGGACCTGGGTCAGTCTCTCCAGGTCGAGCACCAGGCGCGGCGGCGGCTCGGCCGCGCCACCGGGCGTACCGCCGGGCAGCAGCTCCTGCACCGGCACGCCGTAGAACTCGGCGAGCTCGGCGAGGCGCTGCACCGTGACCGCGCGGTCCCCACGCTCGTACGAGCCGACCACCACGGCCTTCCAGCGCCCCTGGGACTTCTCCTCGACGCCGTGCAGGGAGAGCCCCTGCTGAGTGCGGATCGCCCGGAGCTTGGCCCCGAGCTGCTTCGCGTAGTCGCTGGACATTGGTCTCCCCGGACGAGATTGCTTCGCGTTTCGCGTTGAGTGGTGGGTCACGAGCAGCGAGTGGTTCAGCCGCGGTTTCCGGCCGCGTTACCGATGGGTTCGGCGGCCGTCTCGTAACTCACTGTGAGGTTACGTAGAGTGAGGTAGTTGCGTCAAGCCGAATGGGGCAGTCGTGCGAACGACACCCGCAGGTCGGGGCGGCGGGCGGCGGTGGCCGCGCTGTTAGGATGACGATGGCTTCCGGCGCGACCGGGCGCCGTCCACAGACATCCTTTAAAGCCCGTCCAGTGAGGCGGGGAAGGAGGTCGGCTTCGGCATGACCGCACACCTCGAGACCGCGCGTCCACCGCACCAGGTGCTGGACGCCACCGACGTGGCCCGGGTGATCACCCGGATCGCCCACGAGATCGTCGAGCGCGCCAAGGGCGCGGAGGACGTCGTCCTGCTCGGCATCCACACCCGCGGGGTGCACCTCGCCCGCCGGCTGCACGCCAAGCTGGCGCAGATCACCGGCCGCGACATACCGCTCGGCACCCTGGACATCACGATGTACCGGGACGACCTCCAACTGAAGCCGGCCCGCGCGGCCGAGCACACCGAGATCCCGCCCGGCGGGATCGAGGGCAAGCTGGTGGTCCTGGTCGACGACGTGCTGTTCTCCGGCCGCACCATCCGGGCCGCGCTGGACGCGCTCGGCGACATCGGCCGCCCGCGCGCCGTGCAGCTGGCCGTGCTGGTCGACCGCGGCCACCGCGAGCTGCCGATCCGGGCCGACTACGTGGGCAAGAACCTGCCGACCTCGCTGCGCGAGGCGGTCCAGGTGCAGCTCTCCGACGTGGACGGCCGGGACGCCGTCCTGGTCGGGGACCGCGACTACGCGGCCCGCTCCTCGCAGGCCCTCGCCCCCCAGCGCTCCGGGGAGTAGCGGCCGTCGGCGCCCCGAGCGCCCGTCCGCGATGCCCGCCACCCCCGCACCGACCTCCGGAGTACAGCTGTGACCAGCTACCTGATCCGTAACGCCCAGATCCTCGGCGGCGCCCCGCAGGACCTGTTCCTCGCCGACGGTGTCGTCGCCGAGATCGGCACCGGCCTGACCGTCGAGGCCGACGTCGACATCGACGCCCGCGGCCTGATCGTGCTGCCCGGCCTGGTGGACCTGCACACCCACCTGCGCCAGCCCGGCAAGGAGGACGCCGAGACCGTCCTGACGGGCACTCAGGCCGCCGCCAAGGGCGGCTACACCGCCGTGCACGCGATGGCCAACACCACCCCGACCGCCGACAACCCCGCCGTGGTCGAGCTGGTCCACCAGCTCGGCAAGGACTCCGGCTACTGCGACGTGCACCCGGTCGGTGCCGTCACGGTCGGCCTGGAGGGCAAGGAGCTGGCCGAGCTGGACGGCATGCACCGTTCGGCCGCCGGAGTGAAGGTCTTCTCGGACGACGGCAAGTGCGTGGACGACGCCGCGCTGATGCGGGCCGCACTGGAGTACGTGAAGACCGTCGACGGCGTGGTGGCCCAGCACGCGCAGGAGCCCCGGCTGACCGAGGGCGCCCAGCTGAACGAGGGCACCGTCTCCGCCGAGCTCGGCCTGCCCGGCTGGCCCGCCGTCGCGGAGGAGGCGATCATCGCCCGGGACGTGCTGCTCGCCTCGCACCTCGGGGCCCGGCTGCACGTCTGCCACCTGTCGACCAAGGGCTCGGTGGAGATCGTCCGCTGGGCCAAGGCCCAGGGCTGGGACGTCACCGCCGAGGTGACGCCGCACCACCTGCTGCTCACCGACGAGCGGGTCCGCACCGAGGACGCCGTGTTCAAGGTGAACCCGCCGCTGCGCACCCAGGAGGACGTGCTGGCGCTGCGCGCCGCGCTGGCCGACGGCACCATCGACGCGGTGGCCACCGACCACGCGCCGCACCTGGACGCCGACAAGGACTGCGCCTGGGCGGTCGCCGCGATGGGCATGGTCGGTCTGGAGACCGCGCTCTCGGTGGTGCAGGAGACCATGGTCGAGACCGGCCTGCTGAACTGGGAGGGCGTCGCGGACCGGATGTCGCACCGCCCGGCCCGGATCGGCCGGCTGACCGGCCAGGGGCGTCCCGTCTCGGTCGGCGAGCCTGCCAACCTGGTGCTCTTCGATCCCGGTTACCGTGGGACCGTGACTGCCGACACCTTCGCCACCCGTAGCCGTAACACCCCGTTCAAGGGCCTCGAACTGCCAGGACGGGTGCACGCCACCTTCCTGCGCGGCGAGGCCACCGTGCTGGCCGGCGAGCTCGCCGAGCTGGGCGGGGCGAAGTGATCGCGCAGGAGAAGGCCCGGATCACCGACTGGTCCGGCTACCTCGGCTGGATGGTCGGGCTGGCGATCCTGGTCGGGCTGGTCTACTGGCTGATGCGGCAGGGCTGGAACTGGCGCCGCACCCTGCAGTCCGAGCTGCCGCCGCTGCCCGAGCTGCCCGCCGACCCGGGCCCCGCGCTGCTGGCGGGCTCCGGCCGCTACCACGGCACCACCACCGCCGGGAACTGGCTGGACCGGGTCGTCGCGCACGGCCTGGGCACCCGCAGCCTGGCCGAACTGACCCTCACCGAGCGGGGCCTGCTGGTCCGGCGCCCCGGTGACGTGGACTTCTGGATCCCGGCCGAGAGCCTGACGGCGGCCCGCACCGACTCCGGCATCGCGGGCAAGGTCGTCCCCGGCGGACTGCTGGTGGTCACCTGGGAGAACCAGGGGACCGCGCTGGACTCCGGCTTCCGGGCCGACCGCTCGGCCGGGCACACCGCCTGGGTCGAGGCGGTCGAAGCCCTGGTGACACGACGTACGACGAAGACGAAGAAGAAGACGGAAGAGGCCATCTCATGACCGCACCTGCCCCCACCACCGAGCGCCACAGGCGGGAGCGAGTGCCCGCCGTACTCGTCCTGGAGGACGGCCGCACCTTCCGCGGCCAGGCGTACGGCGCGGTCGGCGAGACCTTCGGCGAGGCGGTCTTCAACACCGGCATGTCCGGCTACCAGGAGACCCTGACCGACCCCTCGTACCACCGTCAGGTGGTCGTCATGACGGCGCCTCAGATCGGCAACACCGGCTGGAACGACGAGGACGACGAGTCGAAGCAGATCTGGGTGGCCGGTTACGTGGTCCGTGACCCCTCCCGGATCGCGTCCAACTGGCGCTCGAAGCGCTCGCTGGACGAGGAGCTGACCAACCAGGGCGTCGTCGGCATCAGCGGCATCGACACCCGGGCGCTCACCCGGCACCTGCGCGAGCGCGGGGCGATGCGGGTCGGGATCTTCTCCGGCCCCGCGCTGGCGGACGAGGCCGAGCTGCTGGCCCGGGTCAACAGCGCGCCCGAGATGAAGGGCGCCGACCTGTGCGCCGAGGTCGCCACCAAGGAGACCTACGTCGTCCCGGCGATCGGCACGAAGAAGTACACCGTCGCGGCGCTGGACCTGGGCATCAAGGGCATGACCCCGCACCGGATGGCGGAGCGCGGCATCGAGGTGCACGTCTTCCCGGCCAACTCCACGGTCGAGGAGCTCTACGCGGTGAGCCCGGACGGGGTGTTCTTCTCGAACGGCCCCGGTGACCCGGCCACCGCCGACCACCAGGTCGCGGTCGCCCGCGAGGTGCTGGCGAAGAAGACGCCGTTCTTCGGCATCTGCTTCGGCAACCAGATCCTCGGCCGCGCGCTGGGCTTCGGCACCTACAAGCTCAAGTACGGCCACCGCGGCATCAACCAGCCGGTGCAGGACCGCACCACCGGCAAGGTCGAGGTCACCGCGCACAACCACGGCTTCGCCGTGGAGGCGCCGCTGGACCGGGTGAGTGACACCCCGTTCGGTCGCGCCGAGGTCTCCCACGTCTGCCTGAACGACGACGTGGTCGAGGGCCTCCAGTGCCTGGACACCCCGGCGTTCTCGGTCCAGTACCACCCGGAGGCGGCGGCCGGTCCGCACGACGCCGCCTACCTGTTCGATCGCTTTGTCGACCTGATGGCCGGCGCCCCGGCCCGCACCACCGCAGGGAGCTGACCGTGCCGAAGCGCACTGACATCAAGTCCGTCCTGGTGATCGGCTCCGGCCCGATCGTCATCGGGCAGGCCGCCGAGTTCGACTACTCCGGCACCCAGGCCTGCCGCGTGCTGCGGGCCGAGGGCCTGCGGGTGGTGCTGGTGAACTCCAACCCGGCCACCATCATGACCGACCCGGAGATCGCCGACGCGACCTACGTCGAGCCGATCACCCCGGAGTTCGTCGAGAAGATCATCGCCAAGGAGCGCCCCGACGTGCTCCTGCCGACCCTCGGCGGGCAGACCGCGCTGAACACCGCGATCTCGCTGCACGAGAACGGCGTGCTCGCCAAGTACGGCGTCGAGCTGATCGGCGCCAACGTGGAGGCGATCCACAAGGGCGAGGACCGGCAGCTGTTCAAGGGCGTGGTCGAGGCGGTCAACGCCAAGATCGGCCACGGCGAGTCGGCCCGTTCGGTGATCTGCCACTCGATGGACGACGTCATCAACGGCGTGGAGACGCTGGGCGGTTACCCGGTCGTGGTCCGCCCCTCGTTCACCATGGGCGGGGCCGGTTCCGGCTTCGCGCACGACGAGGGCGAGCTCCGCCGGATCGCCGGCCAGGGCCTGACGCTGTCGCCGACCACCGAGGTGCTCCTGGAGGAGTCCATCCTCGGCTGGAAGGAGTACGAGCTCGAGCTGATGCGCGACAAGAACGACAACGTCGTGGTGGTCTGCTCGATCGAGAACTTCGACCCGATGGGCGTGCACACCGGTGACTCGATCACCGTCGCCCCGGCGATGACCCTGACGGACCGTGAGTACCAGACGCTGCGCGACATCGGCATCGCGATCATCCGCGAGGTCGGCGTCGACACCGGCGGCTGCAACATCCAGTTCGCGATCAACCCGGACGACGGCCGGATCATCGTGATCGAGATGAACCCCCGGGTCTCCCGCTCCTCCGCGCTGGCCTCCAAGGCCACCGGCTTCCCGATCGCCAAGATCGCGGCCAAGCTGGCGGTCGGCTACACGCTGGACGAGATCCCGAACGACATCACCGAGAAGACCCCGGCCTCGTTCGAGCCCTCGCTCGACTACGTCGTGGTCAAGGTGCCCCGGTTCGCGTTCGAGAAGTTCCCGAGCGCCGACGCCACGCTGACCACGACCATGAAGTCGGTCGGCGAGGCAATGGCGATGGGCCGCAACTTCCCCGAGGCGCTGAACAAGGCGCTGCGCTCGCTGGAGAAGAAGGGCTCGCAGTTCTCCTGGATCGGCGAACTCGGGGACAAGGCCGAGCTGCTGACCAAGGCCCAGGTCCCGACCGACGGCCGGATCAACACCGTGATGGACGCGATCCGGGCCGGGGCCACCCAGCAGGAGGTCTTCGACGCCACGAAGATCGACCCGTGGTTCGTCGACCAGCTGTTCCTGATCGACGAGATCGCCACCGAGCTGGCCGAGGCCGAGCGGCTGGACCCGGAGCTGCTCCGGCACGCCAAGCGGCACGGCTTCTCCGACCAGCAGATCGGTGAGATCCGCGGCCTCAAGGGCGACGTGGTCCGCGAGGTGCGGCACGCGCTGGGCATCCGCCCGGTCTTCAAGACCGTGGACACCTGCGCCGCCGAGTTCGCCGCCAAGACCCCGTACTTCTACTCGTCCTACGACGAGGAGAGCGAGGTCGCGCCGCGCACCAAGCCCGCCGTGATCATCCTGGGCTCGGGCCCGAACCGGATCGGCCAGGGCATCGAGTTCGACTACTCCTGCGTGCACGCCTCCTTCGCGCTCAGCGAGGCCGGGTACGAGACCGTGATGGTCAACTGCAACCCGGAGACCGTCTCCACCGACTACGACACCTCCGACCGGCTCTACTTCGAGCCGCTCACGCTGGAGGACGTGCTGGAGATCGTGCACGCCGAGCAGCAGGCAGGACCGGTCGCCGGTGTGCTGGTCCAGCTGGGCGGCCAGACCCCGCTCGGCCTGGCCCAGGCGCTCAAGGACAACGGCGTGACGATCGTCGGCACCCAGCCCGAGGCGATCGACCTGGCGGAGGAGCGCGGCGCGTTCGGCCGGGTGCTGCGCGACGCGGGCCTGCCCGCGCCCAAGCACGGCACCGCCTTCTCCTTCGAGGACGCCAAGGCGATCGCCGACGAGATCGGCTACCCCGTGCTGGCCCGCCCGTCGTACGTGCTCGGCGGGCGCGGCATGGAGATCGTCTACGACGAGCCCTCGCTGGCCTCCTACCTGGAGCGGCACGCGGGTCTGATCTCCGAGCACCCGGTGCTGATCGACCGGTTCCTGGACGACGCGGTCGAGATCGACGTGGACGCGCTCTACGACGGTGAGGAGCTCTACCTCGGCGGCGTGATGGAGCACATCGAGGAGGCCGGCATCCACTCCGGCGACTCGGCCTGCGCGCTGCCCCCGATCACCCTCGGCGGCTACGACATCAAGCGGCTGCGGGTCTCCACCGAGGCGATCGCCAAGGGCGTCGGGGTGCGCGGCCTGATCAACATCCAGTTCGCGCTGGCCGGTGACATCCTCTACGTGCTGGAGGCCAACCCGCGCGCCTCCCGCACCGTGCCGTTCACCTCCAAGGCGACCGCCGTGCCGCTGGCCAAGGCCGCGGCCCGGATCTCGCTCGGCGCCACCATCACCGAGCTGCGCAAGGAGGGCCTGCTCCCGGCCGAGGGCGACGGCGGCACGCTGCCGGCCGACTGCCCGATCTCGGTCAAGGAGGCCGTGATGCCGTGGAGCCGCTTCCGCGACATCCACGGCCGAGGCGTGGACACCGTGCTCGGCCCGGAGATGCGGTCCACCGGCGAGGTGATGGGCATCGACAAGGTGTTCGGCACCGCGTACGCCAAGGCGCAGGCCGGCGCGTACGGCGCGCTGCCGACCTCCGGCAAGGTCTTCGTCTCGGTCGCCAACCGCGACAAGCGCAACCTGGTCTTCCCGGCCCGGGCGCTGGTCGAGATGGGCTTCGAGGTGCTCGCCACCTCCGGCACCGCCGAGGTGCTGCAGCGCGGCGGCATCCCGTCCACCGTGGTGCGCAAGCACAGCGAGGGCCCGGGGCCGGACGGCGAGCGGACCATCGTGCAGCTGATCCACGACGGTGAGGTCGACCTCATCATCAACACCCCGTACGGCACCGGCGGGCGGCTGGACGGCTACGAGATCCGTACCGCCGCCGTCTCGCGCGGCGTCCCGTGCCTGACGACCGTTCAGGCGATGGGCGCGGCCGTCCAGGGCAGCGCGGCGCTGGTGCGGGGCGACATCGGGGTGATGTCGCTCCAGGAGCACGCGGCGCTGATCAACGCGGGCCGCAAGTAGTCCGATCCTCGTGGGGGGCACACCGCACAGTGGGGTGCCCCCCACACCCATGTCCAGGAAGGCTCAACCCGCCGTGTACAAGCTCCTGTTCGACCTGGTCTTCAAGAAGATGGACCCGGAGAAGGCGCACCACCTCGCCTTCTTCTGGATCCGGCTGGCCGCCTCGGTGCCCGGACTGCGCCAGCTGGTGAAGGCGGTGCTGGCCCCCCGGGACCCGGCGCTGCGCACCGCCGCGCTCGGGCTCGACCTGCCGGGCCCGTTCGGTCTCGGTGCGGGCTTCGACAAGAACGGGATCGGTATCGACGGCCTGTCGATGCTCGGCTTCGACTTCGTCGAGATCGGCACCGTCACCGGTGAGCCGCAGCCGGGCAACCCGGCGCCGCGGCTGTTCCGGCTGGTCGAGGACCGGGCGCTGATCAACCGGATGGGCTTCAACAACCAGGGCTCGGCCCGGGTGGCGGCCCGGCTGAAGGCCCGTCCGCACACCACCTCGACCCCGGTGATCGGCGTCAACATCGGCAAGACCAAGGTGGTCGAGGAGGCCGACGCGACCGCCGACTACGTGCAGAGCACCGAGCGGCTGGCCGAGTACGCCGACTACCTGGTGGTCAACGTCAGCTCGCCGAACACCCCCGGCCTGCGGAACCTGCAGACCGTCTCCACGCTCGGCCCGCTGCTGGTGGACGTCCGTCGGGCGGCCGACCGGGCCACCCCGCACCACGTGCCGCTGCTGGTGAAGATCGCCCCCGACCTGGCCGACGAGGACATCGACGAGATCGCCGACATGGCGCTCCAGATCGGCCTGGACGGCATCATCGCGACCAACACCACGATCGGGCGGGACGGCCTCCGGGAGTCCGCCGCGCGGATCGAGGAGATCGGGATGGGCGGGCTGTCCGGCGCCCCGCTGAAGGCGCGCTCGCTGGAGGTGCTGCAGCGGCTGCGGGCCAGGACCGAGGGCCGGCTGGTGCTGATCGCGGTCGGCGGCATCGAGACCGCGGACGACGCGTGGGAGCGGATCACGCACGGGGCCGACCTGGTGCAGGGGTACAGCGCGTTCGTCTACGAGGGGCCGTTCTGGATGCGGCGGATGCACAAGGGGCTGTCGGCGCGGCTTCGGGAGAGCGGCTTCGCGTCGATCGCCGAGGCTGTGGGCAGCGCCAAGGTGTAGCGCTCCTGGGGATGCACGGGCAACTGGCCGGAGGTGCTCGGCTGCGGGACGGAGTCTTCCGATTCGCGCAGTTCCTCGCGCCCCTGGTGGGTCCGATCCCGTGGGAGTCGTACCGACAGGTCGGGCGGGTGTGCGGGGGAAGTGACAGGGGGTCGTCCGGTTTGGCAGAGTGCAGCGCGAGTCTGCCGGAAAGGTGAGTTCTGATGGCCCATCCAGTTCAGACCGAGGCCGAGGTGGTCGAGTCCACCGCGGCCGGGGCGTACCGGCGGCTGGTGCTGCGGGCGCCCGAGGCGGCTCCCCGGGTGCGGCCCGGGCACTTCGCCACCCTGGCGGTCGGTGGCGGGGCCTCGGCGCTGCTGCTGCGGCGGGCCTTCTCGATCCACCGGGCCGACGTCGCGGCGGGCACGATCGAGCTGGTGATCGCTGAACACGGCGCGGGCACAGGGGAGTTGGTGCGCAGCCGGGTCGGCGACCGGCTCGGTCTGATCGCCCCGCTCGGCACCCCCTTCCCGCTGCCCGAGGGGCCGGTCAGCGCACTGCTGGTGGCCGGCGGCTACGGCAGCGCACCCCTCTTCCCCCTCGCCGAGGAGATCAAGCGGCGCGGCGGCCAGATCGGCTTCATCCTGGGCGCGGCCACCGAGGCGCGGCTGTTCGGGGTGGAGGCGGCCCGGGCGCTCACCCAGGACGTGCTGGTGGTCACCGAGGACGGCTCGGCCGGGCTGACCGGCCGGGTCACCGACCCGATGGCACAGGCGATCAAGGCGATCGACGCCACCGTGGTGCACGCCTGCGGCCCGATGCCGATGCTGCGCGCGGTGACCGCGATCGCCGAGGAACTGGGCACCCGGTGCTGGACCGCCGTGGAGGAGTCGATGGCCTGCGGCGTGGGCATCTGCATGACCTGCGTGCTGCCGGTGGTCGGCGAGGACGGGGTGAGCCGGTTCGTCCGCTCCTGCACCGACGGGCCGGTCTTCGACGGGGCCAAGGTGCGCTGGGCGGACCTCGGCACGGTGCCCGCCGACCTGGAAGGCGCGGCCGCGATGGGGGTGCGGGGCTGATGACGGCTCAGCAGGTCGACCTGACCGCCCCGTTCGGCGGCCGTACCCTGCCCAACCCGCTGACCACCGCCTCCGGCTGCGCCGGGTACGGGCGGGAGCTGGCCAAGTTCGTCCCGCTGGACGCGCTCGGCTCGGTCACCACCAAGACGATCATGCCGTACGCCCGGTCCGGCCGGGCCACCCCCAGGATGGCCGAGACGCCGTCCGGGATGCTCAACTCGATCGGCCTGCAGGGCGCCGGGATCGCCCACTTCGTCCGGAACGAGCTGCCCTGGCTGGCCGAGCGCGGCGCCCGGGTGCTGGTGTCGATCGCGGGGGAGCGGCTGGAGGAGTTCGCCGAGGTCGCCGAGCAGCTCAACGGGCAGCCCGGGGTGATCGGCCTGGAGGTCAACATCTCCTGTCCGAACGTCGCCGACCGCGGGCTGGTCTTCGCCCGCAATCCGGCCACCTCCTACGACGTGGTGCGGGCGGTGCGCCGGGTGGCCGACGCGGAGCTGCCGGTCTACGCCAAGCTCTCGCCCGACGTCACCTCGATCACCGAGATCGCCGCCGCCTGCGTCCAGGCCGGCGCGGACGGGCTCTCGATGATCAACACCACCCTGGGCATGGCGATCGACCCGGTCACCATGCGCCCGGCGCTGGCCGGGATCACCGGCGGCCTGTCCGGGCCCGCGATCCGTCCGATCGCGGTCCGCTGCGTCCACCAGGTGCACGCGGAGATGCTGGCCGGACGCATCCCGCAGGTCCCGATCCTGGCGATGGGCGGCCTGCGCACCGGCCTGGACGCCCTGGAGTTCACCCTCGCCGGGGCCTCCGGCGTCGCCGTCGGCACCACCCTGTTCAACGACCCCGCCGCCCCGCTGCGCATCCTCGACGAGCTGCGCAGCGAGCTGGCGGCCCGGGGTTTCGCCACGTACACCGATGCGGTGGGGTACGCCCACCGTCCCGCCACCAGCTGAAAGGCCGTCCATGACCCTCGCTCCCTTCGGTGCCCGACTGCACACCGCCCTGGAGACCCGCGGCCGGCTCTGCGTGGGCATCGACCCGCACGCCTCGCTGCTCACCGCCTGGGGCCTGAACGACGACCTCGCCGGTCTGGAGACCTTCAGCCGCACCGTGGTGGAGGCACTGGCCGGGGAGGTGGCGGTGCTCAAGCCGCAGGCCGCGTTCTTCGAGCGGTTCGGCTCCCGGGGCATCGCGGTGCTGGAGCGCTCGGTGGTCGAGGCCCGGGAGGCCGGGGCGCTGGTGCTGATGGACGCCAAGCGCGGCGACATCGGCTCCACCATGGCCGCCTACGCGGAGACCTTCCTCTCCCCGGACCGCGCGCTGTTCTCGGACGCCCTGACGGTCAGTCCGTACCTGGGGTTCGGCTCGTTGCAGCCGGCCGTCGACCTGGCCCGGGCGAACGGCTGCGGCCTGTTCGTGCTGGCGCTCACCTCCAACCCGGAGGGGCACGAGGTGCAGCGCGCGATCGGCGCCGACGGGGTCAGCGTGGCCCAGGGGGTGCTGAACCGGCTGGCGGCGGAGAACGAGGGGGCCGAGCCGCTCGGCTCGTTCGGCGCGGTGGTCGGCGCGACGCTGGCCGAGGCCGGGGCGGACCTCGCCGTGAACGGCCCGCTGCTGGCCCCCGGAGTCGGCGCCCAGGGCGCGACCGCGGCCGACCTGCCCCGGGTGTTCGGCGACTCGGTGGGCAACGTGGTGCCCAGCGTCAGCCGGGACATCCTCAGGCACGGACCCTCGGTGGCGGCCCTGCGGGCGGCCTCGGCACGCTTCGTCGAGGAGATCGCGACGGCGGTCAAGGAGTGAGGAGCGTCACAGTGATCGGTCGGACGGTGCGTCAGGCCGGTTGATTTGCCCCGAAAAGTCCTGGTCGACCTCGGCTGACCAGGACTTTTCGTGTTCTTCTCCTGACGTGCGGCCTCAAGTTGGGTAGTGTCCGGCGGGAGGTCACCGAAGGGCGGCGGGAATCGTCGCTTTTGCAGGTCAGAGCCCTTGGGTTCACCCTGCGATCGGTGTACTTCAGGCACCAACCAGTCATAGCTCATCCCTTCCTTCCACACCCTGAGGTGAACGGCGTGGCTCTTCCGCCCCTTACCCCTGAACAGCGCACTGCTGCGCTCGCCAAGGCTGCCGAAGCCCGTCGGAAGCGCGCCGATGTGAAGAACAAGCTGAAGCACGCCGGCGCTTCGCTGCACGACGTGATCAAGGCGGGCAAGGCCGATGACGAGGTCATCGGCAAGATGAAGGTCTCCGCACTGCTGGAGAGCATGCCGGGCGTGGGCAAGGTCCGCGCCAAGCAGATCATGGAGCGTCTGGGCATCTCCGAGAGCCGTCGGGTCCGCGGCCTCGGGACGAACCAGATCGCCTCGCTGGAGCGGGAGTTCGGCAGCACCGCTTCCTGAACCGCCTCCTCGCCGACACCGGGTGGCCACCCGGTGGTGCCCGGACCGTCCGCGATCCGGGATAATCGGTGCATGAGTGAACGTCCGCGGCTGACCGTGCTCTCCGGCCCTTCGGGGGTCGGCAAGAGCACGGTCGTCGCTCATCTGAGGAAGCAGCACCCCGAGCTCTGGCTCTCGGTGTCGGTGACCACCCGACACCCGAGGCCCGGCGAGCGGAACGGGGTCCACTACTACTTCGTCGACAACGACGAGTTCGAGAAGCTGATCGCCAACGGCGAGCTGCTGGAGTGGGCCGTCTTCGCCGGGAACCGGTACGGCACCCCGCGTGCCGCGGTGCTGGAGAAGCTGGAGAACGGCGTCCCGGTGCTGCTGGAGATCGATCTCCAGGGTGCGCGGCAGGTCCGGGAGACGATGCCCGAGGCGCGCCTGGTCTTCCTGGGCCCGCCGAGCTGGGACGAGCTGGTCCGCCGGCTCACCGGCCGGGGCACCGAGCCGCAGGACGTGATCGACCGCCGGCTGGAGGCCGCCAAGGTGGAGCTGGCCGCCGAGAGCGAGTTCGACACGACCCTTGTCAACAGGTCGGTCGAGCAGGTAGCGGCCGAACTGCTAACCTTGCTCGGTGTAGCCTGATCAGCTCACGTTGATCTGATCAGCATTCTGTCTTTCTCTTTCTTTCGGAAGGTTTTCGCGTGTCCTCTTCCATGACCGCGCCCGAGGGCATCATCAACCCGCCGATCGACGAGCTGCTCGAGGCCACGGACTCGAAGTACAGCCTGGTGATCTACGCCGCCAAGCGCGCCCGTCAGATCAACGCGTACTACTCCCAGCTGGGTGAGGGTCTCCTCGAGTACGTCGGCCCGCTGGTGGACACCCACGTGCACGAGAAGCCGCTGTCGATCGCGCTGCGCGAGATCAACGCGGGCATGCTCACGGCCGAGGCCATCGACGCCGCCTGAGTCACAGCACTGCACCGGAAGGGCCCGTCGGAGTTCGCTCCGCCGGGCCCTTCCGTGTGTCGAGGGCCATGGTGCGGTGCGGATCTGATGCGCCGTAGGGTTGGCCTGATCCCCTCCGACGGCAGAGAGAGCCCGCGATGAACGCCAGTCCGCCCCAGGTCGTCCTCGGCGTGAGCGGCGGCATCGCCGCGTACAAGGCGTGTGAGCTGCTGCGCCGGTTCACCGAGTCGGGGCACCAGGTGACCGTGGTGCCGACCGCCGCCTCGCTGCACTTCGTCGGCGAGGCCACCTGGGCGGCGCTGTCCGGCCGGCCGGCCGCCACCGAGACCTGGGAGCGGGTGCACGAGGTCCCGCACGTGCGGATCGGCCAGCAGGCCGACCTGGTGGTGGTGGCCCCGGCCACCGCCGACCTGATGGCGAAGGCCGCCCACGGTCTGGCCGACGACCTGCTCACCAACACCCTGCTGACCGCGCGCTGTCCGGTGGTGCTGGCCCCCGCCATGCACACCGAGATGTGGGAACACCCCGCCACCCGGGAGAACGTCGCGACCCTGCGCCGCCGGGGCGTGATCGTGCTGGAGCCGGCCGTCGGACGGCTCACCGGGAAGGACACCGGCAAGGGCCGGCTGCCCGAGCCCGCCGCGATCTTCGAGGCCTGTCGCCGGGTGCTGGAGCGCGGCGAGCTGACCGCCGACCTGACCGGCCGGCACGTGGTGGTCTCGGCCGGCGGCACCCGCGAGCCGCTCGACCCGGTCCGCTATCTGGGAAACCTGTCCTCCGGCAAGCAGGGCTACGCGCTCGCCGTGACGGCCGCCGCCCGGGGCGCCAGGGTCACCCTGCTCTCCGCCAACGCGACGCTCCCCGACCCGGCCGGGGTGGACGTGGTGCACGTCTCGACCGCGCTGGAGCTGCGGGAGGCGGCGCTGAAGGCGGTGGCCGACGCGGACGCGGTGGTGATGGCCGCCGCGGTGGCCGACTTCCGGCCGGCCGAGTACGCCTCCGGCAAGATCAAGAAGGTGGACGGCGTGGAGCCCGCGCCGGTCGCCCTGGTCCGCAACCCCGACATCCTGGCCGAGATCTCCGCGCACCGGGCCCGGCCCGGCCAGCTGGTGGTGGGATTCGCCGCCGAGACCGACGACGTGCTCGCCAACGGCCGCGCCAAGCTGGCCCGGAAGGGCTGCGACCTGCTGGTCGTCAACGAGGTGGGCGGGGGTAAGGCGTTCGGGCGGGATACCAACGCCGCGGTTCTGCTCAGCGCGGACGGCACCGAGACCGAGATCGCCGACGGGCCCAAGGAATCGCTGGCCGACACGGTCTGGGACGCCGTGGTGGCCCGGCTCGGCGGAGCAGTCTGATCCATCTCACTTTCTGAGGGGATTGCCGCAGGCCGTTTGCCGACCGTTACACTCCAGGAATCAAAGTCTTTCCGGATGCCCGGACCAGCTGGGCATTCAGTCAGCAGCCGCTGCAACCCCAGGGAGCGCTGTGTCTCGCCGCCTGTTCACCTCGGAGTCCGTGACCGAGGGACATCCTGACAAGATCGCTGACCAGATCAGCGACACCATCCTGGACGCGCTTCTGCGGGAGGACCCGAAGTCCCGGGTCGCCGTGGAGACGCTGATCACCACCGGCCAGGTGCACATCGCCGGTGAGGTCACCACCACCGCCTACGCGCCGATCGCCCAGCTGGTCCGGGACAAGATCCTGGAGATCGGCTACGACTCGTCGAAGAAGGGCTTCGACGGCGCCTCCTGCGGCGTGTCGGTGTCCATCGGTGCGCAGTCGCCCGACATCGCACAGGGTGTCGACACCTCGCACGAGGCCCGGGTCGAGGGCGACGAGGACGACCTCGACAAGCAGGGTGCCGGCGACCAGGGCCTGATGTTCGGCTACGCCAGCGACGAGACCCCCGAGCTGATGCCGCTGCCGATCACCCTGGCGCACCGGCTCGCCAAGCGGCTGTCCGAGGTCCGCAAGAACGGTCAGATCCCGTACCTGCGCCCCGACGGCAAGACCCAGGTCACCATCGAGTACGACGGCGACAAGGCCGTCCGCCTCGACACCGTGGTGGTCTCCTCGCAGCACGCCAGTGACATCGACCTGGAGTCGCTGCTCACCCCGGACATCCGCGAGTTCGTCGTGGAGCCGGAGCTGAAGCGCCTCGCGGACGACGGCATCAAGCTGGTCACCGAGGGCTACCGCCTGCTGGTGAACCCGACCGGCCGCTTCGAGATCGGCGGCCCGATGGGTGACGCCGGGCTGACCGGCCGCAAGATCATCATCGACACCTACGGCGGCATGGCCCGCCACGGTGGCGGCGCCTTCTCCGGCAAGGACCCGTCCAAGGTGGACCGCTCCGCGGCGTACGCGATGCGCTGGGTGGCGAAGAACATCGTCGCCGCCGGCCTCGCCTCGCGCGCCGAGGTCCAGGTCGCGTACGCGATCGGCAAGGCCGAGCCGGTGGGCCTGTTCGTGGAGACGTTCGGGACCGAGACGGTGCCGGTCCTGAAGATCCAGGCCGCCGTGTCGGAGGTCTTCGACCTGCGTCCGGCCGCGATCATCCGGGACCTGGACCTGCTGCGGCCGATCTACTCGAAGACGGCCGCGTACGGTCACTTCGGCCGGGACGACGCCGACTTCACCTGGGAGCGCACCGACCGGGTCGAGCAGCTGAAGAAGGCCGTCAACGCCTGATCCACCGTGAGGCGGCGGTCATCCCGGACGGGGTGGCCGCCGCCTCTCGCGTCCCTGTCGGCCGGGTCTGGTAGATGTTGGAGCGATGAGCACAGACGACGCCGGTGAGCAGCTGGCCTTCATCCGGGACACGGTCCGCCGGGCCAAGCCCCGGACGTGGCGCGGTGCGCTGCTGGCCGAGGAGCTGCCGGTGGCCCGGGTGGTGGTCGACAAGGGGCTGCTCAGCCTGGACAAGTTCTTCGACTACGCGGTGCCCGCGAACCTCGCCGACGAGGCCAGGCCCGGGGTCCGGGTGCGGGTCCGGTTCGGCGCCCGGGTCGGGGCGGGCGGTCGGCGCGAGGGCGGCGAGCTGTACGACGGCTTCGTGGTCGCCCGGCTGGCCGCCTCGGACTTCCCCGGCGTGCTGGCCCCGCTGGCCCAGGTGCTGTCCCCGGAGCCGGTGCTGACGCCGGCTCTGCTGACGCTCTGCCGGACGGTCGCCGACCGGTACGCCGGGTCGCTGGCCGACGTGCTGCAGCTGGCGGTTCCGCCCCGGCACGCCAAGGCGGAGGCCGAGCCCTCGCCCGCGCCGCTGCCGGCGCCCGCCCCGCCGGCGGTCGGGAGCTGGGACCGCTACACCGACGGAGCGGAGTACTTGACGGCGCTCGGGGACGGTCGCGCGCCCCGGGCGGTCTGGACCGCGCTCCCCGGGCCGACCTGGCCGGAGGAGATCGCCCGCGCGGTGGCCGCCACCCTGGCCGGTGGCCGGGGCGCGCTGGTGGTGCTGCCCGAGGGCCGTTCGGTGGCCCGGTTGGACGCGGCGCTGACCGAGCTGCTCGGGGAGGGGCGGCACGTGGCACTGGCGGCCGACCTCGGGCCCAAGGAGCGGTACCGCCGCTGGCTGTCGGTGAGCCGGGGCTCGGTGCGGGCCGCGATCGGCACCCGGGCCGCGATGTTCGCCCCGGTCCGGGACCTTGGCCTGGTGGTGGTCTGGAACGACGGCGACGGCAGCCACAGCGACCCGCGCGCCCCGCACCCGCACGTCCGGGAGGTCGCGCTGCTGCGCGCCGCCGAGGAGGGCGCGGGGGTGCTGCTCGGCGGGCTGTCGGTGACGGTCGAGGGCGCCCAGCTGCTCCGTACCGGCTGGGCCCGGCCGCTGGCCGCCCCCCGGGAGACGGTCCGGGTGGTGGCCCCCAGGGTGCGTACCGTGACCGACCTGGACCAGGGGCGGGACGCCGCCGCCCAGTACGCCCGGCTGCCGCGCCCGGCCTGGGAGGCGGCGCGCGAGGCGCTCACCCGGGGCCCGGTGCTGATCCAGGTGCCCCGGCGCGGGTACGCGCCCCGGCTGGCCTGTGCCCAGTGTCGGACTCCCGCGCGCTGTCGGCACTGTGAGGGTCCGTTGGCGGCCGGTTCGGCCGGGGCGGTGCTGGAGTGTGCCTGGTGCGGCAAGCCCGAGCCCGAGTGGCACTGCCTGGAGTGCGGGTCGTTCCGGCTGCGGGCCCAGGTGGTGGGCGCCAAGCGGACGGCGGAGGAGCTGGGCAAGGCGTTCCCCCGGGTGCCGGTCCGGACGTCCGGGAGGGACTCGGTGCTGTCGGTGGTCTCCGGGGAGCCCGCCCTGGTGATCTCGACGCCGGGGGCCGAGCCGGTGGCCGAGGGCGGCTACGCGGCCGCCCTGCTGCTGGACGGCTGGGCGCTGCTGGGCCGGCCCGACCTGCGGGCCGGCGAGGAGGCGCTGCGGCTCTGGATGACGGCCGCGGGCCTGGTCCGGCCCGCCGGCGAGGGCGGCACGGTGGTGGTGGTCGCCGAGCCCACCGCACGGCCCGTGCAGGCGCTGGTGCGGTGGGATCCGGCGGGGCACGCCGCGGTCGAGCTGGAGGAGCGGGCGCAGCTGCACTTCCCGCCGGTGTCGCGGATGGCCTCGGTGACGGGGGCTCCGCAGGCGGTGCAGGATCTGCTGGCGCTGATCCGGCTGCCGGAGGGGGCCGACGTGCTCGGGCCGGTGCCCGCGCCCGGTGTACGGGGCCAGGAGTGGGAGCGGGCCCTGCTCCGGGTGGCGCCCGGTCAGGGGGCGGCCCTGGCCGCAGCGCTGAAGGCGGCTCAGATCGCCCGGGTCGCGCTGCGGTCGCCCGACCAGGTCCGCATCCGCATCGACCCCCCGGACATCGGCTGACGCTCCGGCACACGGTGCACGACCGGGGGGTCGGGGCTGTGCGGGTGTGCGGCTTCGCCGTGTGGGTGACGCCGGTAGTCGGGGCACATGGTTCGGAAGTCAGGGGCTCGGGGAACTGCGACGCCGGCCCCGGGGCGGGTTGAAGGTGCGGGTGTGGTTGACCCCGGGCGGGGCTGAGGTCTGCTTCAGGTGCGGGTTCAGGCGAAAGTGCCTGACCTTTCACGTGGTGATCACGCTCCGGAGGATGGCGTCGCAGTTCCCCGAGCCCCTGGGCCGTAGCCCTGAGCGCCCTGCTGAAAGGCCGGCGTCGCCCATGCGGCGGAGCTGCACAACAGCACAGCCCCGAGTCCCTTCAGGTGCGGAGGGGGAGGCCCGGGCGTTCGGGTTGGCGGGCCGGGGGGATGGCGCGGGTGAGGGGTGGGAGTTCGTCCTCGGGTTCCGGGCGGGGCTGGGTCGGGAGGGTGGTGGAGAGGAGTTCGCCGGTGGGGCGGCGCATACCGTAGCGGCGGTGGACGGCCTGCTTGGTGACGCCGAGGGCGGAGCCGACCGAGTCCCAGGAGAAGCCGAGCGCGCGGTCGAACTCGACGGCTGCGGCGACCAGGGTCTCGACGCTCTCCCGGAGTTCCTGGGCGAGCCGCACGGTGGGGGCGGGGGCCCGGCCGTAGACCACGAAGCCGGCCGAGGTGCTGGGCCGTCGTGGACGGTAGACGTTGCCCAGTTGGGCGGTCAGGGTACGGAGGGCGTCGACCTGTCGCCGGACCCGTTCGATGTCCCGCACCAGCAGGTGCAGGCTGGCCCGCGCCCGGGCGTCGTGGTTGATCTGCTCGGCCATGGCCTCTGGTGCCACCTTTCCCTCGTCTTTCCGGACCGGGTCGTCGTACGGCCCGGTCAATCCCACTTGACCAACGCCCGAGGGAGCGGGGGGTCACGCGCAAGGAGCAGACGGGATATGCCAGAAGCCCGGCCGAACGGGCAGGTGGGATTGCATAGACTGGGCCCCGGCCGTTGTCGATCGACCCTCAGGAGACCCTCGGTATGGCGATCCAGCCGATCCGGATGTTCGGTGACCCGGTGCTGCGGGCCACCGCCCGGCCGGTGACCACCTTCGACAAGGAGCTGCGGCGCCTGGTGAAGGACCTCACCGAGACCATGCTGGACGCGCCGGGTGCGGGTCTGGCGGCGCCTCAACTGGGCGTCTCGCTCCGGGTGTTCACGTACCACGTGGACGGGGTGGTCGGGCATCTGATCAATCCGGACCTGTCGCTCAGCGAGGAGGAGCAGGACGGCCCCGAGGGCTGCCTCTCGCTGCCCGGGCTGCGGTACGACACCAGGCGGGCGTTCGGCGTGGTGGCCAAGGGCTTCGACATGTACGGGGAGCCGGTGACCGTCGAGGGCACCCAGTTGCTGGCCCGCTGCATCCAGCACGAGACCGACCACCTGGACGGCATCATCTTCATCGACCGGCTGGACCGCGAGCAGCGCAAGGCCGCGCTGAAGGCGATCCGGGAGGCGGAGTGGGGCGAGCCGCCGGTGGTGAAGGTCTCCCCGCACTCCACCTTCGGCTCGGCCCGCTGACGCCGTCCGTCGGTCCCCGTTCAGACGCTGACACCCGTTCAGATCCACCGAAAGGCCCCGCCCCCATGCGCCTCGTCTTCGCCGGCACCCCCGAGGTCGCCGTTCCCGCCCTGGACGCCCTGCTGGCCTCGGACCGGCACGAGGTGGTCGCGGTGGTCACCCGCCCCGACGCGGTCTCGGGCCGGGGCCGCAAGCTGGTGGCCAGCCCGGTCGCGCAGCGGGCCGAGGCGGCCGGGATCGAGGTGCTCAAGCCGGCCAAGCCGAGCGACCCGGAGTTCCTGGCCCGGCTGACCGAACTCGCCCCGGACTGCTGCCCGGTGGTGGCGTACGGTGCGCTGATCCGCCCGGGCGCGCTGGAGATCCCCCAGCACGGCTGGGTGAACCTGCACTTCTCGCTGCTGCCCGCCTGGCGCGGTGCGGCGCCGGTGCAGCACGCGGTGCTGGCCGGGGACGAGGTGACCGGCGCGTCGACGTTCCTGATCGAGCAGGGCCTGGACTCCGGGCCGGTGTTCGGCATCCTGACCGAGGAGATCCGCCCGACCGACACCAGCGGCGAGCTGCTCGGCCGGCTGGCGCAGGCGGGCTCGCGGCTGCTGGTGGCGACCATGGACGGGATCGCGGACGGTGCGCTGCAGGCCGTCCCGCAGCCGACCGAGGGCATCACGGTGGCACCGAAGATCAACGTCGAGGACGCCCGGATCGAGTGGGCCCACCCGGCACTCCGGGTCGACCGGCTGGTGCGCGGCTGCGCGCCCGCGCCGGGTGCCTGGACCACCTTCCGGGGCGAGCGGCTCAAGCTCTCGGGCCCGGTCAAGCTGGTCACCGACAGTGCCGAGCTGCCGCCGGGCGAGCTGGCCGTGGTCGGCAAGAACAGCGTGCGGGTCGGCACCGGCAGCCACGAGATCGAGCTCGGCGAGGTGCAGCCGCAGGGCAAGAAGCCGATGCGGGCGGCCGACTGGGCCCGCGGCGTCCGGATCGAGCCCGGTGAGCTGCTGGGGCTCTGACGTCGCGGTGCCGGGGAGGTTTTCGGGGTCGGGCCGGTCCGGTCCTACACTGACGGTCTGACTCCGCAGCACATTCCGAGGCACCCGAGGCACCGCATGAGCACTCCCAGCAGCACCCCCAGCGCCAAGCGCCCCGCGCGTCCGCACCGCCGCCCGAAGAAGGACCCGGCCCGGATCGTCGCGTTCCGCGCCCTGCGGGCCGTCGACGAGCGGGACGCGTACGCCAACCTGATCCTGCCCTCGTTGCTCCGCGAGGCGGAGCAGAAGGGCATGGACCGCCGGGACGCGGCGCTGGCCACCGAGCTGGTGTACGGCACGCTGCGGCTCCAGGGCAGCTACGACGCGATCATCGAGGCCTGCATCGACCGGCCGCTGCGCGAGGTGGACCCGCCGGTGCTGGACGTGCTCGCGCTCGGCGCGCACCAGCTGCTGACCACCCGGATCCCGAGCCACGCGGCGGTCTCCGCCACGGTCGAGCTGGCCCGGGTGGTGCTCGGCGACGGCCGGGCCAAGTTCGTCAACGCGGTGCTGCGCAAGATCAGCGCGCAGGACCTGGACGCCTGGCTGGCCCAGGTCGCCCCGCCGTACGAGCAGGACGCCGAGGACCACCTCGCGGTGGTGCACTCGCACCCGCGCTGGGTGGTCTCCGCGCTCTGGGACTCGCTCGGCCGCTGGCAGCCGGACGCCTCCGGCCGGGCCGCGGTGGAGGACCTGCTGCGGGCCGACAACGAGCGCCCCGAGGTGACCCTGGTGGCCCGGCCAGGACGGTCCACGGCAGCCGAACTGCTGGACGCCAGGCCGGAGTCGGAGCCCGGCCGGTGGTCCCCGTACGCGGTCCGGCTCGCCGAGGGCGGCGAGCCCGGCGGGATCGAGGCGGTCAAGGAGAACCGGGCCGGGGTGCAGGACGAGGGCAGCCAGCTGGTCGCGCTCGCGCTGGCCGCCGCGCCGGTCGAGGGCCGGGACCGGCTCTGGCTGGACGGCTGCGCCGGGCCCGGCGGCAAGGCCGCGCTGCTCGCGGCGCTGGCCGCCGAGCGCGGCGCCGCGCTGGTCGCCTCGGAGAAGCAGCCGCACCGGGCCCGCCTGGTGGCCCGCGCGCTGGACGGCAACCCCGGCCCGTACACGGTGATCGCCGCCGACGGCACCAAGCCCGCCTGGGCCGACGGCACCTTCGACCGGACCCTGGTGGACGTGCCCTGCTCCGGTCTCGGCGCGCTGCGCCGCCGCCCGGAGGCACGCTGGCGCCGCCGTCCCGACGACCTGGCCGGGTTCGGCCCGCTCCAGCGCGACCTGCTGCGCGGGGCGGTCCGGGCCACCCGGATCGGCGGCGTGGTCGGCTACGCGACCTGCTCGCCGCACCTGGCCGAGACCCGCGCGGTGGTGGACGACGTGCTGCGCGACACCCCGGGCCTGGAGTGGATCGACGCCCGCCCGCTGCTGCCCGGGCTGCCCGGTCTCGGCGAGGGCCCGGACGTGCAGCTCTGGCCGCACCTGCACGGCACCGACGCGATGTACCTGGCGCTGTTCCGCCGCACGGTCTGACGAATTGACGGTCCGTCGGGAAGGAATGCTGGACAGACCGGTGGCGGCCGGGTGAGGGTGGCGGACATGGAGTTCACCCACCTCGGCCGTACCGGCCTGTCCGTGTCCCGACTCTGCTTGGGCACGATGAACTTCGGCCCGCACACGACGGAGCCGGACGCCCACGTCATCATGGACACCGCCCACGAACTGGGCATCAACTTCTTCGACACCGCCAACGTCTACGGCTGGGGTGAGAACAAGGGCCGTACCGAGGAGATCCTCGGCAGCTTCTTCGCCCGGGGCGGTGGCCGCCGTGAGAAGACCGTGCTGGCCACCAAGCTGTACGGCGACATGGGGGAGTGGCCCAACGAGGGCAAGCTCTCCGCGCTCAACATCCGCCGGGCGGTCGACGCCAGCCTCAAGCGGCTGAACACCGACTACATCGACCTGTACCAGATGCACCACGTCGACCGTGCGACGCCGTGGGAGGAGATCTGGCAGGCGATGGAGGTGCTGGTCGCCCAGGGCAAGATCATCTACGTCGGCTCCAGCAACTTCGCCGGCTGGCACCTGGCGCAGGCCCAGGAGACCGCCAAGGCGCGGAACTTCCTCGGCCTGGTCAGCGAGCAGTCGATCTACAACCTGCTGGAGCGCACCGTCGAGCTGGAGGTCGTCCCGGCCGCCCGGCACTACGGCCTCGGCCTGATCCCGTGGTCCCCGCTGCACGGCGGCATCCTCGGCGGCGTGCTGCGCAAGGAGCGCGAGGGCCTGCGCCGGCTGGAGGGCCGGGCCGCCGAGGCGGTGTCCGCCAAGCGCGAGCAGATCCAGGCGTACGAGGACCTGGCGGCCGAACTCGGCCAGGAGCCGGGCGACATCGCGCTCGCCTGGCTGCTCTCCCGCCCGGCGGTGACCGCCCCGATCGTCGGCCCGCGCACCCTGGAGCAGCTGCACGCGGCGGCCCGGGCGCTGGAGGTGACGTTGGACCAGAAGACCCTGGACCGGCTGGACGAGATCTTCCCCGGCCACCGGACGGCGCCGGAGGACTACGCCTGGTAGACCGCCGTTCCGGTCGGCCGGGCCCCTGCCCGGCCGACCGGACGGGGCGTCAGCTCCGTGCGGCGGTGAAGGCGGTGATCAGCTCGGCGAACGCGTCCGGTGCGGTCACGTTCACGAAGTGGTCGGCCCCGGCCACCGTCACCCGGTGCGCACCGGGGAGGCCCTGGGCCATCCGGTCCGCGCAGCGGTGGGTGAAGGCGAGATCGTGCTCGCCGACCGCGACCAGGGCCGGCCCGGCCAGCGCGGCGAGCTGCTCGATGCCCGGCCGGGCGGGCGTCAGTGGCTCGGCCGGGTGGCCGAGGTGGAAGCCCGGCGAGTCCGCGCAGATCCCGGCCAGCCAGGCGCGCTGCCCGGGGTCCAGCCGGGCGCCCCAGACCGCCAGGTCCGCAGGTCGGTGGCGCCCGTGTTGAGCAGCGCCAGGTCGGGCCCCGCGCCCTGCTGGGCGTACCGCAGCCGGCCGCCGGGCACCTCCGCGTACCGCACGTCCTGTTCCGTCATTCCCCGACCCTTCGTCAGCACCGTGTCCGTGACCCGGGCAGCAGAACACGGCGCGGTCGGCGTTCTCCACCGAATGGGCAGTGCGTCGCCCTGCGGGCGGACCGGTCCCCGGTCGTCCGGCGGGCGGCGCCGGCGCCGGGAGTGGGTGAGGATGACCGGATGAAGCCGATCACGCATCAGGTCCCGTACCACGCGCAGTGGGAGTCGCCCGAGCTGGTGCCCGGGATCCTGGCCGGGACGGCGCTGGCGGTGGACGACCCGCTCTGGGCGCGGTCCGGTGCGGCGGACCAGGAGGAGTACGAGTACTGGTCCTGGCGGCTGTGCGGGGTGGCCTGCCTGCGGATGGCGCTGGACTACTGGTGGGGCATCAGCCCGCCCGCCGTCCGGCTGGCCGAGGAGTGCCTCGCGGCCGGCGCGTACGTGCGCCACCCGGACGGCCGCCTGGACGGGCTGATCCACGTGCCGTTCGCGGCCTACGTGACGGGTCGCTGGGGACTGTCCGCCGAGGCGGTCGCCCCGTTGCCGACCGAGCGGATCAGGGCGGAACTGGCGGACGGGCGGTTGGTGATGCTCTCGGTCCACCCGTCCATCCGCACCCTGGACCCCGATCCGCCGCGTCCGGGCGGGCACCTGGTGCTCGCCGTCGGCGCGAGCGACGGCGAGCTGCTGATCCACAACCCCTCGGGCTTCCCGGACGGTTCGCAGAGCTTCGCGCCGGTGCCGTGGTCCGCGCTGCCGCGCTACTACGCCGACCGGGGGATCGTGCTCGGCGGGCCCGACACGCCCGGCTGAGGGGAGGTCAGAGTGCGGCGGGCAGGCTGCGCAGGACCAGCCCCACTCCGACGGTCAGTACCAGCAGCGCGGTGAGCAGTCCGCTCCACGGTGCCAGCCGGCGGAGCCGGGCGGTCAGGGTGCCCTCCGCCGCGCCGGCGATCCGCTCGCCGACCCGGACGAAGAGCAGGCCCGCCGCCGTCAGGGTGGCGGCCATGCCCAGGCCGTAGGCCAGCACCAGCGCGACCCCGAACATGGTCCGCCCGAGCGCGACGGCACCCAGCAGCACCACCAGCGCGGACGGGCTCGGCACCAGGCCGCCCGCAATGCCCAGGCCGATCAGACCGGTCCGGCCGAGCGGTTCGGCGTGGTGGTGGGATCCGAACAGGCCGTGCCGGTGGTGGTCGTCGTGGTGCTCGTGGTGCTCGTGGACGGGGGCCTCCAGTACCGCGAGGGCGCCGTGCTGCGCCGGGTCCTTCGGCGGGTGCGGGTGTGAATGCGGGTGCGGGTGGTCGTGGTCGTGGTCGTGCGGGTGGTGGTGGTCGTGAGGGTGCGGCCCTGCGGCGGCGGGTCGGGTCCGGCGGCGGACGTCGCGCAGCAGCAGCCCCCCGACCGCCGTCACCAACAGGCCGCTGAGCACGCCGAGCCGCCCGAGCAGCACGTCGCCCGCCAGCGTGGAGAACCCGGTCAGCAGCAGTCCGAGCCCGAGCACGCCCGCCGTGTGGGTGAAGGTGACGGTGGCTCCGACCGTGACCGCGTCCCTGACCCGACCGCGCCGGCCGGCCAGGTAGACGCCCATCGCCGCCTTGCCGTGCCCGGGGAGCAGCGCGTGGCCCGCGCCGAGGACGGTGGCCAGCAGGACGGCGAGCAGGCCGACCGGGACGGTGAGCCGTTGCACCGTGCCCAGGTCGGCCAGCCGGCGGTCGAGTGCGGCCAGCCACCCGGCCGGGCCGCCGGTGGGAGTGGCGGCGGACAGGCCGGCCACGGCCGAGCCGCTGCCGGGGGTCGCGGTGAACCGGGCTTCGAACACCCCGCTCGGGGCGTCGAGCAACTCCTGTGGATAGTCCCGGAGTTCACGCGAGGGGGAGACCTCCGGCACGTCCGTGGGGTCGAGCCGGACGTCGACGCCCCGGGCGGTGATCTCGTTCCACCCCACCCGGGCCGGGTCGGCGCCGCTGCGGACCCGGAGCTCGGTCCCGTCGGCGGCCACGGTGAGCGGACTGTCGAGCGTGCAGTCCAGCCGGGCGGTGCGCAGCCCGGCGGCACCGTCCGCGTAGCCGTAACGTGCCGAGCCGACCCGCCAGTTCAGCGGCGCACCGGCCGGGCCGGCCCGGACCTGGAGCCGGGCGGCGGTGGCCGCGCACTGCTCGGTGGCCCAGCTGCCGCGTTCGGCCTCGTCCACCGTGCCGTCGGCGTTCCGGTCCACCCGGCTCTGCTCCTGGAGGGTGGGGATCTCCGCCTGGTCGGTGACCGCCAGCACCTCGATCCGGTCCTGGTGCACGGTGAAGCCGAGGTGGTGGTTGACCGAGAAGTTGCCCAACGGGTGGGCGGCGGCGGTCGGTGCCGTCCCCGCCAGCAGCCAGAGCGCGCCGCCCAGGGCGCCACCGGCGCGGGCGAGCAATCGGGAAGGGGTCACGCACGGCCTCCGGGGGCGGGGGATGAGTGGGGTGACGGGCGGTCCGGGCAGCGGACTTGACGCTCCGTCGGCACCGGTACTCTGCCGCACCGCTCCGGCCGGGCCGGTCCTCGACAGACCGTCACCGGGGCCGAACGGGTGAGCCGGGTCGGCCGTGCGGGTGACCCGGCCGAGCCGCCCCGTGCCGGGGCACGAAGGAGTGGTGCGGAGCGGGCGACCGTGCCCGCAGTAGAGCTTCCGCTGATCCGTCCCGCCATCGAAAGCGAGTACCACAGCACCATGAAGTCCCAGTTCAGAACAGTCCGCGTGTCCTCCACGGCCCGAACGGCGGCCGTCCTGACGGTGCTCGGACTGGCCCTGGCCGGCACCGCCGTGACCGGTCCCGGCGCCGGGGTCGGCAGCGCGTCCAGCCACCGCGAGGCACCGCTGATTTCCGGTGACCCGCAGACCGACAACACCGACGTGTACGCGTTCACCAGCCCGGACAAGCCCGACACGGTGACGCTGATCGCCAACTGGCTGCCGTTCCAGGAGCCCAACGGCGGGCCGAACTTCTACCCGTTCGCGGACGGTGCGCACTACGACATCAACATCGACTCCCGGGGCACCGGCCGGCCGGACCTCACCTACCGCTGGACCTTCCGGACCGAGGACCAGCGGGGCACCGACACCTTCCTCTACAACACCGGCGTGGTGAACAACCTCACCGACCCGACCCTGAAGGTGCGGCAGTACTACACGCTCCAGGAGCTGCGCCCGGACTGCGATCCGGTCACCCTGATCGAGCGCGGGGTGGTCGCGCCGTCCCGGACCGGCGCCGCCTCGATGCCCGACTACGGCCGGCTGCGCGACCAGGCCACCGTCCAACTGCCGGGCGGCGGACAGACGGTGGCCACCCAGGCGGCCGACCCGTTCTTCCTCGACCTGCGGGTCTTCGACCTGCTCTACGGGGGCAACCTCAAGGAGACCGGGCAGAACACCCTGGCGGGCTACAACGTCAACTCGGTCGCCATCCAGCTACCCAAGAGCCGGCTCGCGCTCGGCGGCGACGCCACCCGCAACCCCGTCATCGGGGTCTGGAGCAGCACCGAGAAGCAGAGCATGAAGCTCACCCCCGGCGGCCGGCAGCCCGAGGGGCCGTTCGTGCAGGTGTCGCGGCTGGGCAACCCGCTGGTCAACGAGGCCGTGGTGCCGGCCGGGCTGAAGGACGCGTTCAACGCGCTGCCGCCGTCCGAGGACCACAACCAGCCGGCCGTGGTGGCCAAGGTGCTGGACCCGGAGGTGCCGAAGCTGGTCGAGGCGATCTACGGGATCAAGGCACCGGCGGCGCCGCGCACCGACCTCCAGGAGATCTTCCTGACCGGTATCGCCAAGGCCACCGGCGGTCCCTACCAGGTGGACCTCAACTCGCAGTTGCTGAACCAGGACATCGACCCGGGTGCCTTCGTCCCGGCCGAGGAACTGCGGCTGAACATGTCCACCCCGTCCACCCCCGTGCCGGACCGGCTCGGGGTGCTCAACGGTGACTTCCAGGGCTTCCCGAACGGCCGCCGCCTGAGCGACGACGTGATCGACATCGCGCTCCAGGTGCTGGAGGGCGCCACCCCCGGCAAGCTGATCGCCCCGCTCGCCGCCGGAGACGGTGTGAACGCGGCCGACCGTCCGTTCGGGACCAGCTTCCCGTACCTCGCGGTCCCGTACGCCAAGGCCGTCAACCAGGCCAACTGACCGCAGCGGGCGGGTGGTTCACGCCATCCGCCCGCCTCCCCGCAGGCTGCGCCCCGAGGACACCGATGCGACGACTTCCCCTGCTGCTCACCACGGTCGCGCTCTGCGGCGGTCTGGCCTTCGCCGCGCTGGGAACGGAGGACGGCGGCGCACCGTCCGCCGCGCCCAGGGGGGCCCTGCCCGCGCCGGGACCGGCCGGTGCGGACGGTTCGCCGGAGCGGGTGATCTCCGCCACCCAGCAGCGCCTGCGTCAGTTGCCCGGCGACTCGTCGGCCTGGGCCAGGCTCGGCGGTACGTACGTGGAACAGGCCAGGCTGACCTCGGACCCGTCCTACTACCCCAAGGCCGAGGAGGCGTTGCGGCGTTCACTGGCCCTGGCGCCCGAGGCCAACGCGGACGCGCTGACGGGTCTGGGCGCGCTGGCGAACGCCCGGCACCGGTTCGCCGAGGCCAAGGAGTTCGCCGACCGAGCGATCGCGGTCTCCGCCTACCACTGGCAGGCGTACGCCGTACTGGCCGACGCCCAGACCCAGTTGGGCAACGACACCGAGGCCACCGCCGCGGTGCAGGCACTGCTCGACCGGCGGCCGGGCACGGCCGCGTTCACCCGGGCCGCCTACGACCTGGAGCAGCACGGGCAGACCGATCGGGCCGGCCTGGCGCTCCGGCAGGCGCTGGCCGGGGCGGCCAACGACGCCGACCGCGCCTTCTGCCTCCACCAACTCGCCGAACTGGAGCAGGACTCGGGCCGCCCCGAGGCCGCGCTGGCCGGTTACCAGCGGGCGCAGGACGCCGACCCGCAGTACACGCCCGCGCTGGCCGGGCGGGCCAGGGCGGAGGCGGCGCTCGGCGACACCGAGGCCGCGCTCCGGGACTACGGCGCCGCCGTCGGCCGGGTGCCGCTGCCGCAGTACCTGCTGGACCTCGGGGAGCTGTACGAGTCCCTGGGTCGAACCGAGCAGGCCGGGCAGCAGTACGGACTGCTCGCCGCCGAGCACCGGTTGGCCGCCGAGAACGGGGTGGTGGACGATCTGGCGCTGGGTCAGTACCAGGCCGACCACGGGGACCCGGCGGAGGCGGTCCGTTTGCTGCGGGCGGAGTGGCAGCGCCGCCGGAGCGTGCTGGTCGCCGACGCGCTCGGCTGGGCGCTGCACCGGCAGGGCGCCGACCGGGAGGCGCTCGGGCTGGCCGAGCAGGCCGGCCGCACCGGGTGGCCGAACGCCCGGTTCCGCTACCACCAGGGCGAGATCGAACGGGCGCTCGGGCAGCGGGACGCCGCGCGGACCCACCTGGCGGAGGCGCTCCGGATCGACCCGCACTTCTCGCCGCTGTACGCCCCGCAGGCGCGGGCCGCGCTCGACTCGCTGGGCACGGCGGGCGGTGGCTGACGGACGGTCAGTGGACTGACGGTGGGCCAAGTCCCTGGTCAGGGCGGTACGGAGTACGCGTTTTCACTCGTGCGGGTGAACCCGGCCGAGTGCGCCAATCCGTGGTGCCGGTGGGGTCGAATGCTGCTCGCGTGGGCCCGTGAATCGTGCGGGCCCCAGAACCGGAGACGGGGAATGATGGGCGCACAGCACATCGACACCCGACTGCTCGAAGAACTCACCGAGCAGTCACAGGACTTGAACAGCGATGCGGTGAAGATCACCCGCAGCGCGCTGACCGACTTCGCCGCCGGCGCCGAGCCCCGGCCGGCCGGTTGGTGGCGGCGCGGCGGAGCGGTGGCCGGCCTGGCCGGCGCGTTCGCGCTGCTGGGCGGCACCCGGGCGTTCGCGGCGACCGCGACGGCGGACGACATCATGGCGCTGCAGACCGCGGCCTCGCTGGAGAACCTGGCGATCAGCGTCTACCAGACGGCGGCCACCCTGCCGTTCATCAAGGACGGCAACAAGACGGTGGCGGCCTTCATCGCCAAGACCACCGAGCAGCACCAGGCCCACGCCAAGGCGTTCAACGCCGCCGCGACGCAGGCCGGTGGCAAGGCGCAGACCAGCCCGGACCCGAAGTACAAGGCGGTGGTCGACCAGACCCTGCCGACCATCAAGACCCCGGCCGACGTGGTGAAGCTCGCCATCACGCTGGAGGACGTCGCCGCCCAGACGTACACCAAGAACGTCGGCCAGGTCAGCAACGGCGACCTGCGCAAGCTGTTCGCCTCGGTCGCCCCGGTGGAGGCCCAGCACCGGGCCACCCTGCTCGCGGTGCAGGCCCTGCTGGCCGGCAACGCCGCCGACCTGATCGCCATCCCGGTCGACCCGGCCAAGCTGCCCGCCGCGGCCGGCAGCGTCGGCTTCCCGGACGCGTTCTACCCGACCAAGGACGCCTCGCCGATCAGTGAAGGGGCCGTGAAGTGACCGCGACCAAGGGCGGCTGGGACCTCCCCATCAGCGAGCGCGAACTGACCTCCCTGACTGGGGAGATGGAGCAGGCACACCGCGAGACCCTGCCGCTGCTGCAGAGCAGTGCGGTCGACCTCGCGGCCGAGATCCGCAGCCGCCGGGCGGCCGGGCCCGAGGCGGTGAACCCGGACCGGCGCCGGTTCCTGTTCGGCACCGGCGGGGTGGCGGCGGCCCTGGTGCTGGCGGCCTGCTCCAGCGGGACGTCCGACTCGAAGAGCAGCTCCTCGCCGTCCATGAGCGGCTCCTCCGCCGCGGCGAGCGGGCAGTACACCGGCGACCTGAAGGTGGTCGCGCTGGCCACCGCGCTGGAGAACCAGGCGGTCGGGGCCTACCAGGCCGCCCTGGACGCGGCGGGCGCGGGCAAGCTCGGCACCGTCCCCCCGGCGGTGGGGAACTTCATCACCACCGCGATGGCCCAGCACGCCGACCACGCGAAGGCCTGGAACGCGGTGCTCACCGGTGCGGGCAAGGCCGCCATCACCACCGTCCCGCTCTCCAACCAGGCCGAGGTGACGGCCGCGCTGGGCAAGGCGACCGACGTCGGGGCGGTGGCCAAGCTGGCGCTCCAGCTGGAGGACCAGGCGGCCCAGACCTACCTGTTCGCCACCTACAACGTGACCAGCCCGGCGGGGATCGCCACCGCGGCCACCATCGCGCCGGTCGAGGCGATGCACGCGGCGATCCTCAACTACGTGCTCGGCCAGTACCCCGTCCCGAACGACTTCCTCCCGGTCGACAAGGCCGCCAGCCCCAGTCTGCTGACGGTCTGACCTTCAGGTGTGTGCCCGGAGCTGCTCCCCACGGCCGCTCCGGGCACACACCGGCCACCTCTGGAAAGGAACCCCCATGCACACTCCCCGGCTCCGTCCCGTCCTCGGCGTGCTCCTGCTCGCCCTGACGGCTGCCGCCTGTTCCAGCGGTTCGGGGGGTGGGTCGGCCTCCGGTACGCCGACGCCGGTGGTGAGTTCCTCCGCCGCGAGTCCCAGCGCCGCGAGCTCGTCCGGCGCAAGTGCGTCAGCGTCCACGTCCACGGTGAGTCCGTCCGCGAGCGGTTCGGCGCAGGCCGCGGTGCAGGTCACCATCAAGGAGTTCACCTTCGGCCCGGACAACTTCACGGTCGGCCCGGGCGCGAAGGTCACGGTCGTGAACCAGGACTCCACCGCGCACACGCTGACCGCCACCGGCCAGGGCGGCTTCGACAGCGGGACGATCGGCGCGGGCAAGACCGTGACCTTCACCGCCCCGACCAAGCCCGGGAGTTACCCCTTCATCTGCAGCCTGCACCAGTTCATGAAGGGCACCCTGACGGTCGCCTGAGGCCCGGGCGGCACCGGCAGCGGGAGCCGACCGGGCAGCCGAGCCCGGAGCGGGCCCGCGCGCCGAGGCCGGGCCGGCCCGGGGTCGCCGCATGATGGGAGGGTCCCGTACGCCGTGGAAGGAGCCCGCCCGTGCTGCTCGAACGTCTGGCCCTCACCTCCCGCGCGGTGGCGGCCGAGCCGGCCAGGAACGCCAAGACCGCCCTGATCGCGGAGTGCCTCGCCGAGCTCGGCCCGGCCGAGATCCCGGCGGCGGTGGCGCTGCTGTCGGGCGAGGGACGGCGGGCCGGGGTCGGCTGGGCGGGGGTCCGGGAGCTGCCGGAGCCGGCCGGGACCGCGACCCTGGGGGTGGCGGAGACCGAGGACCTGCTGACCCGACTGGGCGAGGTGCACGGCAAGGGCGCGCAGGCGGAGCGGAAGCGGCTGCTCGGCGAGCTGTTCGGGCGGGCCACGACGGTCGAGCAGGAGTTCCTCCGGGCGGTGCTGGTGGGCGAGTTGCGGCAGGGAGCGCTGGACGCGCTGATGGGTGACGCGGTGGCGAAGGCGGCGGGCGTCCCCGCGACGGTGGTCCGGCGGGCGCTGATGCTGCGTGGCTCGGCCCGGGTGGTGGCGGAGGCGGCGCTGACCGGCGGGGCACCGGCGCTGCGCGCGTTCGGGCTGCAACTCGGACGCCCCGTACGCCCGATGCTGGCCGCCTCGGCGCCGGAGCCGGCGGCCGCGCTGGAGAAGGTGAGCCCGGCCGCGCTGGAGTGGAAGCTCGACGGCATCCGGGTGCAGGTTCACCGGGACGGCGAGCAGGTCTCGGTCTTCACCCGCAGCCTGGACGAGATCACCGCCCGGGTCCCCGAGGTGGTCGCGGCGGCCCGGGCGCTGCCGGTCGAGCGGGCGGTGCTGGACGGTGAGGCGATCGCGCTGGGACCGGACGGCAGGCCACGCCCCTTCCAGGTCACGGCCGCGCGGACCGCCTCCCGGCAGGACCCGGAACGGCTGCGGGCCGAGACCCCGCTGAGCGTGTTCTTCTTCGACCTGCTGCACCGGGACGGCACCGACCTGATCGACCGTCCGGCCGCCGAGCGCTGGACCGCGCTGGCGGAGGTCGTACCGGAGCCGCTCCGGGTGCCCCGGCTGACCACGGATCAACTGCCGGAGGCGGAGCGGTTCTTCGCGGACGCGCTCGCCCACGGCCACGAGGGCGTGGTGGTCAAGGACCCGGCCGCGCCGTACGCGGCCGGCCGCCGGGGCGCGGGCTGGATCAAGGTCAAACCCCGGCACACCCTCGACCTGGTGGTCACCGCCGCCGAGTGGGGCAGCGGCCGCCGCCGGGGCTACCTGAGCAACCTGCACCTGGCCGCCCGGAACGAGGGCGAGCCCGGCCTCGACCCCTGGGTGATGCTGGGCAAGACCTTCAAGGGCCTGACCGACCAGCTGCTCGGCTGGCAGACCGAACAGCTGCTGGCCCGGGAGACCCACCGGGACGCGTACACCGTGTACGTGCGGCCGGAGTTGGTGGTGGAGATCGCCTTCGACGGGCTGCAGCGCAGCCCGCGCTACCCGGCCGGGCTGGCGCTGCGGTTCGCCCGGGTGCTGCGCTACCGCGAGGACAAGCCGGCCGGGGAGGCGGACACGGTGGCCACCGTCCGGGCGTTGGCGGGCCGGTAGTGGTCGGGGGTCGGTGGCCGGGGGTCAGCGGGCCGGGACGATGCCCGTCAGCCACTTGAACGACGGGACGACCAGCGGCTTCCAGGTCGAGGTCAGGTGCGCTCCGGTGGTCTCGACCGGGGTGACGGTGGTCGGGCTCTTCGCCGCCCGCTGGAGGGCGGTCGCGTCCTCCAGACCTTCGCCCTTCCTGCCGGACACCCAGAGCGCGACGTTCGGCGGGGTGGCCGCGTGCGCGAGCAGGTACAGCGGGTTGGCGGTCTCGTGCAGCTTGGGGTCCTTGGCGGTCAGTGAAGTGGACTCGCCGATCGGGTCGTTGTACCCGGACATGCTGATCGCGGCCCGGTAGCGGTCGGGATGGGCGAGGGCGAGGCGGGCGGCGCAGTGCGCCCCCGCCGAGTAGCCGGCCAGCGCCCAGCGGTCCGCGGTCCGGTCGGCCCGGAAGTTGTCCAGGACCATCTGCGGCACGTCACGCGAGAGCCAGGTCTCGGCGTTCACCTTGCCCGGGATGTCGGCGCAGCCGGTGTCGGTGCCGCCGAGCAGGTTGACCCGGGGTGAGACCAGGATGAAGGGCGTGACCTGGCCGGACTTCATCAGCGGTTCGAGCTGGGCGACCACCTCCATGGTGCCGAACCAGGTGCTGGACGCGCCCGGGTAGCCCGCGAGCAGCTCGACCACCGGGAAGGTGCGGTCCTTGTGAGCGGGGTCGTCGTACTGCGGCGGCGTCCAGACCAGCACCTCGCCGTCGACGCCGGAGAGCCGCCCCTTGAGGTCGGTCTGCTTCACGCTCCGGGGCACCGCGTCCGAGTCCGGGGCGTGGAAGGACTGGATCACCTTGGCCGGCGGGGAGGCGGAGGCGGCGGCCTGGTCGCCGCCGAGGCCGCCGTCCTTGGGCGGCACGGGGACGGCCCGGACGTGGTTCGAGGTGCCCAGCAGGTCGCCCCAGCTGTCGTAGATCAGGTTCTCGTTGTTGACCACCACGAAGACCATGGCCACGGCGGTGGCCTGGCAGAGCAGGACGGTGCCGAGGTAGGACAGCGCCCGGAGCGGGCCGCGGCGTCGTTCGGCGGTTCTGATCCGGCCGAAGACGACTCCTCTGCCACCCCACTGTGCCATCGCCAGCGCGAGGGAGGCCACGAACAGGACGATCGTGAGGATGAGGACGGGCGTGTCGGTCAGGTTCATCGCGTTCTGGTACCCAGCTCCCGTGCCATCCGGGGCGGTGCGCCCGGTGACATGAGTGACTGCCGTGAACGTCTGTTCGGTTGCCCATTCCTGAGAGAAACCTGGGAGTCCGTTTGGGTGGGTGCGCCTCGGGGTGCGGTCCGGGTCGGTTCGGGGAGCGCCCCCGATGACGGCTGGTCAGGCGCACGTCAGGGTGGGAACCATGATCTTCTATCGGCGGTTCCTGGTCACCGGGGCGTGCGTGACGATCGGGCTGGTGACCCCGGTCGGCGGCGGCTTCGTCCGACGGTGGCGCCCTCGGGGGCACCACCATCGGACGAGGGGTCAGCTGCTGACCGGGAGGCCGATCGGGTTGAGCTGGGGGAGTTCGGCCCGGCAGGCGGTGGCGATCGGGGTCAGGGCGGCGGCCAGCTCATCCAGCTCGGCGCGCCGGAAGCCCGACCAGACCCGGGCGGCGGCCAGGTCGGTGACGGCCTCCAGCGCCTGGTGGCGGTGCCGGCCGTCGGTGGAGATGGTGCCGTCCTGGTTCAGCCAGCCCCGGGTGGTGAGGCGGGCGGCGGCGGCCTCCCACTCCTCGTCGGTCCAGCCCCGGAACGGCTGGAGCTGCTCGCGCCGGGTGTCCAGTGCGCAGCGCAGTACCAGCGCCTCGCAACCGGTCAGGCCCTCCGCGACCAGCGCCGCGACGTGGCCGTCGCCCCGGTGCTCGCGCAGCACGGTGGTGGCGTGCCAGAGCCGGGCGAGCGCGCCCTCGGGGCGGGGGAGTGCGAGGTTGGCGGCGGCCAGTACCCGCCCACAACAGTCCAGCCCGTCCACCGCCCGCTCCAGCAGCGTCACCGAACGGTCGATCAGATCGGGCTTGACGGTCTCCAGTACGCGTTCCAGGGTGGCCACCGCCCCGGTCAGCCGGGCCTCCAGCGCGGCCTCCGGGGTGGCCCGGGACCAGACGTCCGGCAGCGCCCGCTCGACCATCTGCGGCGCGAAGTTGAAGAAGGCGGCGATCACCGGGGCGGCCTCCACCGGACCGAGCGGGGCCGACCGGCCGGCGAAGTACCCGCGCCAGCTCCCGCGCAGCCCGGCCGCCTCGTACGCGGCGCGGCCCTCGGGGGCGAAGTAGGTGAGCGCGTGCACCGGCTCGAAGAGCCACCACAACGCGCGGGCGGGATGCACCATCTCGGCCATCTGGAACCTTTCCGGTCACGGGCAACGGCGCTGGTGACCCTAGCGCGCAACGGCTGTGACGCGGGTCACGCGGTGGTCTCACCATCCACTTACCGCCACCGGCAGGGGAGATGATGTACCCGGACGGCAGCTCCGGCCGCCCGCACCGAGTGTGAAGGTTCCCTCAAATGGCGCAGATCAACCCCAGCATCCTGTCGGCCGACTTCGCCCGCCTGGCCGAGGAGGCGGAGGCCGTCCGAGGCGCGGACTGGCTGCACGTGGACGTGATGGACAACCACTTCGTCCCCAACCTCACGCTCGGCATCCCGGTGGTCGAGTCGCTCGCCCGCGCCACCGCCACGCCGCTGGACTGCCACCTGATGATCGAACAGCCGGACCGCTGGGCCCCGCAGTACGTCGAGGCGGGCGCCGGTTCGGTGACCTTCCACGCCGAGGCCGCCGCCGCGCCGGTCCGGCTCGCCCGGGAGATCCGGGCCAAGGGCGCGCGGGCCTCGATGGCCCTGCGGCCGGCCACCCCGATCGAGCAGTACGAGGACCTGCTGCCCGAGCTCGACATGATCCTGATCATGACGGTCGAGCCCGGCTTCGGCGGCCAGGCGTTCCTGGACATCATGCTGCCCAAGATCCGCCGCACCCGGGAGCTGATCTCCAAGCACGGCCTCGACCTCTGGCTCCAGGTGGACGGCGGCGTCTCGGCGGCCACCATCGAGCGCTGCGCCGAGGCGGGCGCGGACGTCTTCGTGGCGGGTTCGGCGGTGTACGGCGCGGCCGACCCGGCCGAGGCGGTCCGTTCGCTGCGGGCCAGTGCGGAGGCCGTCACCGCCACCGCGCCGTGGGCCTGCGCGCACTGACCCACCGGTGGGGCGGGGCTCCGCTCCGTCCTGCTCTGCCCCGTCCTGCTTTGCCCCGGGCCCGAACTGACGCATGATCGGATCGTCAACGGTGTCGTCCGGACGGAGCGCGTCAGCCCATGAGCAACCTCGACCTCGATCCCACCCCGACCAGGTGCGGCGGGGAGGCCGACACCGGCCCGGTCAAGGAACTGCTGACCGGCCGTCAGGTCCGGCTCGGCGAATCCACCGAGGTCCGCCGGCTGCTGCCGAACCTGGGCCGCCGGATGGTCGGCGCCTGGTGCTTCGTCGACCACTACGGGCCCGACGACATCGCCGACGAGCCCGGCATGCAGGTGCCGCCGCACCCGCACATGGGCCTGCAGACGGTCAGCTGGCTGCACGAGGGCTCGGTGCTGCACCGCGACAGCCTCGGCAGCCTGCAGACCGTCCGGCCCCGCGAGCTCGGCCTGATGACCTCGGGCCGGGCCATCTCGCACTCCGAGGAGTCCCCGCGCGAGCACGCCCGCCTGCTGCACGGCGCCCAGCTCTGGGTCGCCCTCCCCGACAGTCACCGGCACACCGCCCCGGCCTTCGAGCACCACGCCGACCTCCCGACCGTGGACGCGGCCGGCCTGCACGCCACCGTCATCCTCGGCGCCCTGGACGGCGCCACCTCCCCGGGCACCACGTACACCCCGCTGGTCGGCGCCGACCTGACGCTTCGGGAGGGGGCTCACCACCGGCTCCCGTTGGAGCCCGGCTTCGAGTACGCCGTGCTGTCGATGACCGGCTCCGTGGACGTGGACGGCGTCCGGGTCGAGCCGGGATCGCTGCTCTACCTGGGCTGCGGGCGCCGCGAGCTCCCGCTGCTGGCCCGGACGGACGGCTCGGTGCTGCTGCTCGGCGGCCTGCCGTTCGAGGAGCACCTGGTGATGTGGTGGAACTTCATCGGCCGGTCGGACGAGGATGTCAGGCAGGCGCGGGAGGAGTGGATGTCCGGCACCCGCTTCGGCGAGGTGCACGGCTACGACGGTCGTCGGCTGCCCGCTCCTGAGCTTCCCCCACTGCCCCTGAAGCCACGGGGAAGAGTGCGTTGAGCTGCGGCAACGTGTTCAGGGTGGGTGACGGTGAGCAGAGGGAGGATCACGATCGCGATGGCCGGGGGTGGAGCGTTCTGGGTGGGTTGGAGTGCCTCGGATGCCGGTTCCGCTGAGGGGTCACGATTCTCACGTTTGGTCATCTGCGGCCAGGTTCAGTCAGACTGATGCTGACGCAATGCTGACTTTGCTGAGTGATCACCCGATGACCCGACACTTTGTCAGCCGCGCCGCGTGCTTCCGGAACAGGCGAGCTGGTGCATTCCCCGCCAACCCACTACCGGGGCGCGTCGGGGCAGTGCAGCGGTGCGGCCTGGGGCTCCTTCGGTCTCGGAGTGCACGCCGCAGTCCAGCGGACTGGACCACGGCGCTCAGCGTCGCGCGGAGCCGCCGCCGACCGCGCGGGTGTCCGTGCTCGGGCTCGCCCTGTACGTCTACACCGTGGGTCTGGAGTCCGGGCCCGCGTTCTTCCGTGAGCTGAGACCCGAACTCGCGGTCACGGCCGGGGCGGTGGTCGCCCTGGTGGTCACCGCTGTGGCGGTCGGCCTGCTGGGGAACCGGGTCTTCGGGATCAGCGGACCGGACCTGGCGGGCGGCTTCGCCGGGATCGGCACCACCACCCTGGGGCTGGCGGCGGCACAGGCGGCCTCCGCCGACCCCGCGCAGCCGGCCGTCGGGTACGCCATCGGCTACCCGCTGGCGGTGGTGGTCACCATCCTGTTCATCGCCGTCCGCTGGTGGCCGGGGCGGCGCGATCCGGGCGAACCTGACTCCGCGCCAGATCGGTCTGCTGCTCTTCCTGGCGTGCGTCGGCCTGACCTCGGGCTACGCCTTCCGGCAGAACGCGTTCTCGCTGTTCGGTCTGAAGCTGCTGGTGGTCCTGCTGATCAGCGCGCTGCTGAGCTACGCGCTGATGGTCCGGGGGCGCGCCTGCTGGGCCAGAGTCGGCCCCGGACGATGGGCCTGCTGGCCGGCTACGTGGGGAACCGGGCGATCACCGCGTACGCCAACACCCGCTCCTCGGACGCCCGGGTGAGCACGGGCTACTCGACCTTGTTCGCCCTGGCGATCCTGGTGAAGATCGTCTGCATCCAGCCGATCGTGGGCCTGTGACGAGGACGGCGGAGGACGAGCGGGCCCCGGGGGCACCGTGCCGGGCCGATCCGGAGGCGGGCCGAACGGCCTGATTCGTGCCGAACGCCGGACAGCGCGGGACCACGGGTCCATACTGGCGACACCTGGCGACGCCTGCGCTGAGCTCCGAATTCGCACTGTCACCAGGGGGGTTGATGCCGCAACGGGGGGTTGGCGCACACTCATGACGACTGCGGAACCATCCGGCAGTGCCTGGTCCATGAGGCCGTGGGGGCGCGACGCGGAACGCCGCCGGCTCATTCGCGCGCTGGCCGAGCCGGTGGTGGCCGAGGTCGCCCCGAAGGAGCTTCCGCTCTTCGAGCGGCGGGCCCGGAGCCACTTCCGTCCCCGACTGCGGCGCCGCAGGCCCTTGTCCATCGACATCGTGGGGCTGGCGACCGACGTGGTCACGCCCGCAGCGCTGTCGGCGGCGGCCGGAGTGTTCGGGACGATGTCGGCCCAGTGGATGAGCCGACTGGCCTCGCGCCTCACGAACCGGGTGCCGCGGCGTCGACAGCAGGCCGAAGTGGAGCCGCCCGAGCCCGCCGCACCGGCCCTGCCGCCGGCGGCAGAGGCGCCCGCACCGACCGCGGCGGAGCTGGTCCGCTGGCGGGCGGCGGCCCTGTCGGGCGCCCTGCGCCACGTGTCCGACCGGCAGCGGGCGGAACAGATCGCCGACTCCGTCCTGGCCGAGCTGGTCCGCGTGTTGGCCGCGGGCCCCTCGGAGGTCGCGGCCCTCGGCCCCGGTGAGCCCGCTCCAGGCGGAGGCAGCAGCCCGGCCGGGGACGCGGACGGAGACGGGAGCGGTCCGGCGGCGGACGGGGGCTGACGTGTTCGTCCGGGCCCTCCTCTTCGGTGTCGCCCTGATGGCCGCGGCGGTCACGATCGCCTTCCCGGCCACCACCAGCCGGGAGGACACCGCCGGCACGGCGTACAGCATGTGCTGGCCGGGTGCGGTCAGGCAGTTCCAGCTGACACTGCCGATGTCCCCGATCGAGCGCGAGATCCTGCTCCAGGTGCCGGTCTGGCCCCCGCGACAGGTGGCGGGAGAGGAGGGACCGGCCCTGCAGCAGTACCTGGAGCAGCAATGCCCCACGCCCCCGGTGCCCCGGGGCGAGTTCCGGGTGGGCCTCGCGCTGGGGATCCTGGGGGCGGGGGGCCTCGTGCTGTACTGGCTCGGCCCGTACTGGCAGATCCTCTTCCACCGCCTGCTGAGACTGCGACCGGGAACCGGCTACCGGCCGGACCTCGCCGAGGCGGTGTTCCGGTTGGCGGACGAGGCCGGCGTCTCCGTCCACGGGGTGTGGCTGAACCCGAACGACTACACCTCGAACGCCGTGGCCTTCGGACACTGGCGGCGGCGCCACATCGAGCTCGCCACCGGCATGGAGCGTCGCTTCGACGAGGATCCGGTCGGCTTCGAGGTGGTCGTCCGCCATGAACTCGGCCACATCCGCCACCGCGACCTCGACACCACCCAGGGCATCACCGCCCTGTGGGGCGCCTTCCTGGTCCTGCTCGTCGCCGCCTTCGGCTTCGCCGTGTCGGGTGACGCCGGGGACGGTGCCTACCTGGGGCGGCTCTCCTTCCACCTGGCCATGCTGGCCTGTCTGCTGTACGCGGCCCGCAACGCCTTCCTCCAGTCCAGGGAACTGCACGCCGACGCGTTCGCCGTACGGGGCAGCGCCGACCGAACGGGTCAGGAGGAAGAACGGCGGCGCAGCCTGGACACCTTCTTCGTCGACCTGGCCGCCGGACGCGACGGCGGCGGTCTGCCGTTCGGCACCCACCCCGCCCTCCGGCGCCGCCGGGCGGCCCTGCGCCACCCCGCCCTCGCCGGGGAACTCAGCTTCTGGGACGCCGCGTTGACCGGCTGTGTCGCCCTGCTGGCCGTGAACCTGCTGCTCGGCGACAGCTTCGAGATCATGCTGACCGGGGGGCGCCTGGGCTTCCTGGAGGTCCGCACACTGCGCCCGGTCTACACCTGGCTCGCGCTCCCCCTGCTCCTGCCCACCGGCGCGGTCCTCGGGGCCGGCATCCGGCACACGGTCACCGCGTGGGGCGGTGCACGCGGTGGACGCGCCGTGACGGGGCGGCTGGCGCTGCTCGCCCTGGGCCTGTTCGCGGGGTTGTGCGCCGGGGTCGCACTCCACCCGAGCCAGACGTACGGGAGCCGGAACGAGCAGTTGCGAACCATGTGGTGGAGTCCGCTCACCGACTCGCCCGGGCTCGGCCTCGCACTGACAGCGGCCCTGTCGGTCCTGGCGCTCGCCCTGTTCGGCCTCGCCTGCGACGCCCTGTGCGGACCGCGGGCCGCGTCCTGGTGGGCGGGTGCGTACGGAGTGTTCGTCACCGCCGCCTGGTTCCCGACGGCCCTCCCGGGCGGAAGCGTCCCGTACGTCCGCGGCGTGGTGATCGGGGGCGCCCTGCTCGGCGGCGCGTTCCTGGCGTTTCCGCGCCGCCGGCCGGGCCGGGCGCCCGGCCCACTGCTGCTGCTCCCGCCGGAGCCGGGGAGACGGACCGAGGCCCCGTCCGTCAACGGGTCTCGACTCCTGCTCGCCCATGCCGTCACCGCCGCCGCCACGGTCGTCACCGCCATCGCGGCGGCCCACCTCCTGGCGGAGGCCACCGACTCGCCGCCCGCCCTGGTCGCGGCCCTCGGCCTGGTCTGCTGCGCAGGCGTCCTGACCGGTGCGGCAGCCGCCCCGCACGACGTCGAGTTCCGGCGTCGCATCCGATACGCCACGGCCTGCCTGATCGTCAGTGCAGCCGGAGCCGTGCTGGAGGGGCTGGGGGGCGACCGGCAGGGTCTGCTGCTCGGCGCGGCCGCGGCCGGCATCGCGCTGACCGGCCGGAACACGGCGTCCGCCGTCTACTCCTTCCGCCAGCGCCGGGCGACGGCCTCGCCGGCAGCCGCCCCGTCCGACGTCGCCCCCCAGGCGCGTCCGACCGGTCCACACGGCACACCGGGCACGCCCGGACCCGGTGGCCGGCCTGCCTGATGGCCCCGAGGCCGCCGAGGGTTTCACCTGCCCAGCGAGCCGGACTGCACAGGGTGTCCGACGGGCCGAGGTCTCGAAGAAGTGGTTCCGTCTGCGCGACACCCACGGGGTGAATGCCGGGCCGGGTGTTGAGGCCCCAGAGGATCTCCTCCCCGACGGTCCACTCGACGAAGTGCCGACCCGGCGCCTCGTGCGGTTCGCCGCGCCACACCACCACGGCGCGGCCGACCGGTGTGTGGACCCGGACCATCACCCGCTCCGATCATCCACCACCGCCCAACGCAGTCGCAGGCCAGGACAGGCAGGCCGGTCACGATCACCTGGCAATCGGTCAAGATCGCATGTCAGAGGACAGCGGGCCGTCGGCGGGGTGCTGGCCTGGTGGTGGTGCGTCTGACCGTTGACAGGCGAGCCTGGCCGCTCGCCAAGCGATGTTGACTATCGGTGGGTTCTTGCCACCGGATCTTGGTCGGTGGCCCGGGAGTGGTGCACGCGGGTCGGTGGCGGTGTCCGTGGGTGGAGGGCCTGGGCTGTCGTCGGATCAAACGTGTCGCTCCGGGGTGGAGTGGGTGGTTAGGCTCGCGCGGTGGAGTTGGATGAGGCACTGGAGCCGTTGCGCCGGGTGCTGCTGGAGCGGCGCGTCCTTGGTAGTCCGGAGTCGGTCGTTGCGGCGGTTGAGGCCGCTTGGGCGGCGCTGGCCGGCGGGGTGGACACCCCGAGTCTGTGGGAGCTCGGCGTGCTGTCCGACGGGGAGGTCCTGGAGGCGCGCCGGTTGCTGGGTGAGGTGGAGCAGGAACTCTGGCCGGTGTTGCGGCTGCCCGACACCATTGACGGCCGTGACCGGGCGCTGGCCCGGTACTGCCTGCGGGACCTGCTGGATGGCCGCCTTGATCCTCTGGCGGCCGCCGAGCGGATCGGCTTCGAGCTTTGCCCCGCCGACGACCCCGACTCGCCGCTGCGGCCAGTTCGCGGATGGCTGTACCGGGCGGAGGACCAGCAGGAGCACTGCGGCAGGCTGACGAAGGAGCTGGTGGCCGAGCTGCACGACCTGGCCTCCCAACTGCTGGCCGGCCCGCTGTCCTGACAGCCGGCCCCGAGAGCGCGCTCGGGTACCGGGAGGTCACCCTCACCTGACAATCGGTCAAGATCACGTGTCAGAGGACAGCCCGTCTGTTCGCTGACAGGTGATCTGACCGTTTGCCAAGTGAGGGTGACAGTCAGGGGGTTTCTGTCACTTGATCTTGGCCGGGGTCTGACCGTCTGACCGGGGTGGCGCGCTCTGAGGCGGGAAACCTGTCGCGGTCGCACCGGGTTCTCCGGGATGCTCGGCCCATGCGCATCACCTTCGACGGAGTCACTCCAGTGCCACGGATGCTGCTCCTCAGCGAGTTCCAGCTCAACTCCGACTTCCAGGTCATCCTGGACCGGGCGGTGTTCGTCGCGGCGGGCGACCGCGTCTCGCACGAGGGCGGCGCCGTCGTGGTGACTCGCCCGGCCGGTGAACACCGCAGGCACCCGGCCGGCAACAGCTACTGGATCTGCCGCTGACAGTTGGGCGGTCACACTCGCCTGGCAATCGGTCAAGGTCGCCTGTCAGAAGGCCGCTGCCCGCCTTCCGGCTGCTGCCGGCCCGTCAGGCTGCTGCCTGTTGCTGCCTGCTGCGGGACCGTCAGACCGCCGTCCGGGCGCGGCCGGCCGCCACCGCCGGGCCCTGGGCAGCCTGCCTCGGGCTGCTCCTGGTCGCCGTGCCGGGTGCCGGGCTGCTGCGCCTGGTGGTCGACCCCGACCCGCCCGCCGCCCCGGCGACGAGTTGCTGCGCCTGCCCGCTCAGTCCTGCCGTTCGAGGTCTCCGGGCTTCCAGCTGCCGTCGAAGGCGGCCTGCTCGGGGCCGTAGATCCGGAAGTAGGTGAACCAGCCCCGGCCGGGTGCGGTCCGGATCCACCGGCCCTCGGCGCCGGTGGGCTCGTCGGGGCCGAACCACAGGTCGACGTGGTCGGCGCCCTCGGGCTCCAGCTTCTCGAACAGTGAGCGCAGCGCGGCCCGGCCCTGCTCGGTGACCACCTCGGAGCGGGTCTGCGCGTCGTAGAGGGTGATCGACCAGAACAGCGAGTACGGCACCGGCAGCGGTACCCGCAGGCGGTAGGTCCGCCCGCCGTCGAGGTAGGCGCCGTCGGCGTCGCGGTGGCCCAGCCAGTACAGCGAGCCCGCCCCCGCGCCGCGGCGGAACATCGCCGGGGAGGCGACGATCGCCTGCGCGAACCAGCGGTCGCGCGCCTCCACGTCCAGGGAACCCCCACGCTCGAAGGTGCCGTTCTCCGGCCGGAGGCCGACCCACTCCCAGCGGCGGTCCGGCCAGGCGATCCGGTCCTCGCGGCGGGAGGCGAAGGCGGAGACCAGCAGCTCGTCCCGGCCCTGCCGGGCGGCGTCGGTGAGGACCCGGGCCATCCGCTCGTCCGGCGCGAACGGCCGACCCGCCTCGATGCCCAGCTCCGCGAGCAGGCCGAGCATCGGGCGCAGCTCCTCGACGGCCGGCTCGGAGTCGACGACGGAGTGCAGCACCCGCCAGTACTCGAGGTTGTCCTCCCAAGCGAGCGGGGTGCTGTCCATCGCCTGCTCGTCACGATCGAGAAAGGTGAAGGCCGGCGGGTCCGCCCGCCGCTCCCACGAGTACACCTTCACCTGCCGGATCAGGGCATCCGCCTTCTCCAGATCGCCACCCAGTGGCAGCACCCGCAGCGCGAACAGCACCTGCCAGGTGTCACTGCGCACCACCTCGTACCCCTCGGCGTCCGGTTCGCCCTCGTGGCCCGGCGGGAGCAGCAGCACCTTGCCGCCGCGCGGGCCGTTGCGGCCGGGCAGGCCGAGGTCGACCAGCCAGCGGTGGTGGTGGTCGTCGAGCATGCCGACCAGCGGCCCCGGCGGCAGCTCGACCACCAGCGGCCCGGCGCGCAGGTCCAGGCCGCCGCCCAGATAGGGCGTGTCGGAGTTGAGGGTGTACCCGACGCGGATCGGCCCGGCCACCACCAGCGGGGCCGCCTCGTTGTCCACCCCGCCCGCCGCCCGGGTCCCGCGCAGGATAGCCTCCAGCGAGACCGTCGGGTAGAAGAAGCGGTACGCCTCCACCGCCCGGTGCCGGTCGCTGCGCTCGTACGAAGCCGCCGCGCTCTCCACCGTCGGATAGCCGCCCACGAACTCCACGTGCTCCGCCATCGCTCGCTCCTCTTCCCCACGTGCCAGACCGCCGTGGCCACTCCAGTCACCCTTGTGGGAGAAAGGCTGTCCGGCTACCGGTGCCCGCCGGACGGGTGACGGAAGGCCAGCTATGTCAGGTCGGTGTCAGGTGGGGCGGGCACAGTGGTGTCACGCCGAAGGGGCAACGCACCGCCCCGGAGGTTTGGGAGAGGTGCCCGGAGTGGCTGATCGGGTGCCTGGCCGGTGACGGTCGAGCAGGGCCTCTCGGGGTCCGCGCAGGTTCGAATCCTGCCCTCTCCGCCCAACCGCCGCCCGGTCCCGGCCGGCGGACCGTGCTGGCTTGGGTCCCGGGCGGGTCGGTGCCGTGCGCGACCGCAGGGCGCGATCAGGGAGTTGACCGCGCCCTGCGGTGTCGTAACCCGCACCCGGGCGTACGCGACGTCCGCAGTGCAGCGCGTCGCGGCTGCCGAGGCAGTCGCCGGTTCAGGCTGCGGAGTGCCAGCCGAGTGCGGGGGCGAGTCGGGTCGCGATGTCGGTGAGGATCTGCACGTAGTCCTGGTGGTCGAAGCTGAAGGGCAGTGCGAAGACGACCTCGTCGACCTCCCGGAACGCGGCGTGGGCGTACAGCCGCTCGGCGATCTCGGCGGATGTCCCCACCAGGTCCGGCGCGAACATCGTGCGGGCCGGTCCGTGCGGGGTGGCCGTGCGGGGGAGTCGGTTCCGGGCGTAGTCCAGGTACTTCGCGCGCTGCTCGGGTGAGGCGCTGTCGGTGGGGATGACCACCAGGCCCTGGGACACCCGGGCGCGCGGGCCGTCGGGGTGGTGGGTGCGGAAGGTCTCGATCTGCGAGCGCTGGATCTCAGCGAAGTCCTCCGACTCCTCCGCCCGCACCACGTTGCTGGTCAGCAGGTTGAGGCCCTGCTCGCCGGCCCACCGGGCCGAGCGCAGGCTCCCGCCGCCGTACCAGATGCGGTTCGCCAGGCCGGGTGCGACGGGCTGGACCCGGTCGGAGTACACCTCGATGCCCTCGACGCCGCTGAAGTCGGTGGCGGGCTCGCCCTTGACGAAGCGCAGCAGCCGTTCGACCCGCCGGTAGCCGAACTCCTCGGCCTCGGCGGTGTCCGGGTAGAGCGCGGGGGCGACCTGGTCCCAGTGGCGGGGCTGTCCGACGCTGAGGCCGGGGTTGAGCCGGCCGCCGGACAGGAGGTCGACGGTCGCGAGGTCCTCGGCCAGGCGCAGTGGGTTCTCCCAGCCCAACGGGATGACTGCGGTGCCCAGTTCGATCCGGCGGGTGCGTTGCGAAGCCGCCGCGAGTACGGCGACGGGGGAGGAGATCCCGTACTGGAGGTGCCGGTGGCGCACCCAGGCGCCGTCGAACCCCAACTGCTCGCCGAGCTCGATGATCTGGAGTGTCGACTCGTGCCCGCGGCCGGGGTCGGCGGGGTCGAACAGTCCGATGGTCAGGAAACCCAGCTTGCGAAGGGGCTGCGAAGGCGAGGGCACCGGGGTCCTCCGTTCTCCGCGACGGGCCGGACGAGGTACGGCGCGGTTCGACTGGCACGGCCCGGCCGATCACCGGGCGCCCGGCCACATTCACACGCGCCGGGGAGACGATCAAGAGGCGGACCGGAAAGGCCATCGGGGGCAATACGCCTGTGACATCCCCGCAGCAGCCCGCCCGCGCTGCCCGCCTCCTGACCGGAAGGAACCTGACGTGCCGACGCACCGCCGGCGGGCCGTCAGAAGCCGGGCCGGGTGGCGGAGCGGTCCTGTGCAGGGGTGCGCAGCCGGGCCGCGGCGACCTCGTGCAGGTGGATGGCGAGGTCGTACGACTCCGCGAGCGCGAGCTGTGCCTGTGCCCCGGCGGGGTCGGAGTACGCGCTCCCGATGCTCCTGGTGGGGTGCGGAGTGGTGAGCCAACCGCGGCCGGCGGGACCGACGTTCCTGAGGTCGACGAGGTAGTCGCGGTAGTGCACCCGATCCATCGTCGCCTCGGTGCTGCCGGGCTCGGCGGGGCCAAGGGTGAAGGGGCGCACGGTGCCGTCGTCCCCGGTCGCGTTGAACGAGCCCCGGTCGAAGGTCGTGCCGATGCTGACGTAGCGTCCGCCGAGTGCGTCGCGCAGGAAGCTCCCCTGTGACTTCGGGTGGGTGTCCGGGGTGTAACTCCTGAGTGTGACGTGCCCGTTGTGGGCCGACAGCAGCACCTTGTCCCCTGTCTTCCGCTGCCACCAGAGCACGTTCTCGGCCATGACGGAGTCGCGGTAGCGCATGCCGGCCGCCACTCCCTGCGGGTCGTCGTAGTCGTAGGCGAACAACTTCGTCATCTGGTCGATCGCGGTCGCGTGCTGGACGGCCCAGGTGTACGCGTCGTCGCCGTCCGCGACCGGGCGTCCGGAGGGCTGCTGCTCGAGCAGGCCGAGCGCCTCTGCGCTCCGCTCCGCGAGTGCCTTCCGTTCGGCGAGCGGGCGTGCCAGGTAGGCGGTGATGTAGGTGTCCGCGTCGGTGGTGGGGCGCAGCTCCCGGTAGAGCTCGGCGATCCGGGGTGCCTGTGCCGGGTGGGTCGCGGCCGCGTACGCGTTCACCCGGTCGTACAGCTCCGGGCCGGCGAACGCGTTGTCGTCGCCCATGAACTGGACCGGATCACCGGGGTGTTCGATGTTGTAGGCGCGCATCCATTGCAGCAGGCCCCGGTACTCGGCGTTGTTCCACACCGCGTAGGTGTTCTGGAACTCCTCGTCCATGATCTGCTGCAGGTTGCCCCGGCCGTGCAGCACGTAGTCGTTGAGGCGCAGTCCACCGCTCCAGCCGGTCTCCAGCGCGAAGGTGCGGAAGCCCTGCTCCTCCACCAGGTAGCGGAAGACCCGGTGCTTGAGGGCGAAGAAGTCGTGCGAGCCGTGGGTCGCCTCCCCGAGCCCCACCACCTCGGCGTCGCCGGTCATCCGCCCCAGCGGACGCAGGTCGCCGAGACTTCCCTGCGGTTCGGCCGTCCGCAGCGGGTGTGCCGCCCGTTCGAGGGCGGCCGGCACCGACCAAACGGCGGCGGACGAGGCTCCGGGCGCTGCGGCGGCAGGCGCGGCAGCGGGTACGACGGCGGCCGTCGTACCGATCGCGACGAGCAGGGCCAGGGCGGGGGCGGACTTGTGAATACGCATGCCGTAAGCCTCGCCGAGGCCCGGCGCCGGTGACCATCCGTCATACCCCCTGATCAACTCGGGGGTTAACCCCACCACTCGCCCCGGACGAACCCGCTGGTCGCAGGCGTATGACCCACGCTGAGTGGGTCTGCCCCCTGCCTCGTTCGCGGCGGTGCGGTTGATGGGCCGTCGGGTGATCCACTCCGGATCCGCCGCGATAGGGTCGACGCATTCCTCGAAAGCAGGTGCGAATGATCGTCTCCCTCGGCGCGGTCGCCGGAGTCGCCGCGATGGAGCTGGGCATGGCCCTCATCCCGGGCCCGAACATGATCTATCTGGCCTCGCGGTCGATCACCCAGGGCCGCCGGGCCGGGCTGATCTCGCTGGCCGGGGTGGCGGTCGGCTTCCTGGTCTACCTCGGGGTGGCGACCGCCGGCCTGGCCACGATCTTCGCCGTGGTGCCGGCCGTCTACACCGCTCTCAAGTTCGGTGGCGCCGGCTATCTGCTCTACCTGGCCTGGCAGGCGGTCCGGCCCGGTGGCACCTCGGCGTTCGCACCCAGGGAACTGGCCGTCGATCGACCGCGTCGGCTGTTCACGATGGGGCTGGTGACCAATCTGCTCAACCCCAAGATCGCCATCCTGTACGTGTCGCTGCTCCCGCAGTTCATCGACCCGGCCCGGGGGCACGTAGCCGCGCAGAGCTTCCTGCTGGGCCTCGTGCAGGTCACGGTCGGGATCACCGTCAACTGCGCGGTCATGCTGGCGGCCGGTACGATCGCGGGCTTCCTCGGCCGGCGGCCCACCTGGCTGCGGGTCCAGCGGTACCTGATGGGCACCGTACTGGCGGGGCTGGCCGTACACATCGCCGCCGACCGGTCCAAGGCGCTCGTCCCGGCCTGACCGGTCCGGAGCCGGGAGGCGTGGGGCACGCTGTCATCCGGGGCTCTGACCGGAGCCCCGGACGACAGGTGGCTTGTGCGGTGGGTCAGTTGACGCTGACCGCGCTCCAGGCGGCGGCGACCGCCTTGTACTCGGTGCTGGTGGCGCCGTAGAGGTCCTTGGCGGCGTTCAGGGAGGCCGTGCGGGCGCCCTTGTAGTCCGTGGTGGACGTCATGTAGACGGTGAGCGCGCGGTACCAGATCTTGGCGGCCTTCTGGTTGCCGATGCCGGTCACGGTCGAGCCGTTGCAGGTCGGGCTGTTGTAGGTGACGCCGTTGACGGTCTTGCTGCCGCTGCCCTCGCTGGCCAGGTAGAACCAGTGGTTGCCCACGCCCGAGGAGTTGTGGACGTCGAGCTGGCCGACCTTCTTGGTCCAGCAGTCGGCGGACGAGCCGTCCAGCGACGGCTTGTCCATCCGGCGCAGCCACGGCGGGGTGGACTGGTCGCTGAACAGGTAGTCGGGGGTGTCGATGCCGTTGTTGGCGTACCACTCGACCATGGTGCCGAAGATGTCGCTGGTGGCCTCGTTGAGTCCGCCGGACTCGCCGCTGTAGCGCAGGTTGGCGGTGGCGCTGGTGACGCCGTGGGTCATCTCGTGGCCCATGGTGTCGAGGTCGACCTGCTCGGGGTCGGTCACGCCGTCGCCGTCACCGGTCATCATGCAGAAGCAGCTGTCGGACCACTGGGCGTTGTCCCACTTGGTGCCCACGTGGACGAAGACGGTGGCGCCCTTGCCGTCGTTCTTGATGCCGTTCCGGCCGAAGGTGTTCTTGTAGTAGTCGTACGTCCAGGCGGTGTTGGCGTGGGCGTCGACCGCGGCGGTGGCGCGGGCACCGGTGAACTTCTTGCCGTCGCCCCAGACGTTGTCCGCGTCGGTGAACAGCGTGCCGGAGCTCGCCTTGATCGAGGACGAGGAGAGGTTGAGCGCGTCCCTGGTGACATGGCCCCGGGTGGGGTCGATCAGGGCGTAACCACCGTTCTGCGCAGTGGTGTTGATCGAGACGTCGCCGGTGTACTCCGAGTGGCCGGTGCCGACGGCCTGGTGTTCGGCGGCATAGCTCTCGATCTGCTCGCCGGTCGAGGCGTCGGTGACGACGACCTGGCCGACCGGCTGGCCGTGCTCGCCGACACCGGCGACGGTGGTGCGCCAGGCGAGACGGGGGGATCCGGTGGCGGCCCAGATCACCAACTCCGGCGTGCTGGTGGCGGATTCGATGCCAGGGGCCGCGCGCAGCGCACTGCCGGCACTGGCCTGCGCGGGGACGGCAGGGACGGTCGACCTGACCTTGGGGTCATGGGCGTTGGCCCGGGAGGAGTCCTTCATGCGGCCGTGTGAGTCCTGGTGTACCACCAGGTCACCGCCGACCACCGGCAGGCCCTGGTAGGTGCGGTCGAACCGGACGTGCTGGCTGCCGTCCGCGTCGATCACCACGTCCTTGACCTGGAGATCCTGGCCGGCGCCGAAGCCGAAGTCCCCTGCGTGGTGGCCGACGTTGGCCCGGGCGTTGGCGATCGCCGCGTCGCGGCCGGTGGCGGCGGTGGCCGAACCGGTCTGGACGCTGATGGCGACGAGGGCGGCGGTGACCGCTATTGCTCCGGCCGTGAGGTGACGGCGCTGGGATGAGGTGGGGCTCATGCTGACTCCAGTCGAGGGGAACTGCGAGTGGATTTGCCTCGACAGAGCTTGACGATGAGCTGACAAGAAAGCCATGCGTCGGATCAGATCTTGATGAATCTGTAGCCAAGCGCGATCCGATATGTCCAAGTCGCTGACCTGTTGCGACGCTTGGCGATCGGTGAGGCCGAGGAAGGGGGACTACCTCGCGCCCGGGTTGGGCAGGACGACTCCGCGTCACCGGGCAGCTCCGGCCGTATCACGCGCAGGAGTTCCGGCGGATCGACTGGTTGGTGGACGACACCGCGACGGTGCTGCGCAAGCTGCGGGCGGCGGACAGCCAGCCCGGGGTGCTGGACACCCTGCTGGGCCGGGAGTACTTCCTGCACGGCGGTTGCGCGGAGGACGAACTGCGCGGCAGGCCGGGCGATTTGATCGCCACCAGGGACGGCGCGGTCTGCCGGGCCACCGTCGACGGCGCGGTGTGGATACCGCAGCTGCGCCCGCGCCGGGAGGCCGGCGGGCCACCCACCTTCAAACTGCCCGCCGCCCGGGTGCTGGGCCCCGCGCTGGTGCTGGCGGGCGTACCGGAGGTGCCGGTCACGCCGTCGGAGGCGGCGCGGCGGGACACCTGGTCGGAGATCCGCTACCGCGAGGAACAGGGCGTCGGGTATCTGGAGTTCGGGTTCCCCGGTGGGGCGATGAGTACGGGTCAGTGCCGGCGGTTGTCGGCGGCGTACCGGGAAGCGGTGGCGGGATGGGTTCGCAGGCGGTGGTGGACTGCGCGCTGTACGAGGACGGGCACCGGCTGCCCGGCCGGGTGGAGCCGGCCAAGGCCCTGAAAAAGACGGCGGAGCGGCCGGGCCGGTTCGTCTGGCTCGGCCTGTACGAGCCGACGGCGGCTCAGTTCGCCGACATCGCGAACGCCTTCGAGCTGCACCCGCTGGCGGCGGAGGACGCGGTCTGCGCCCATCAGCGTCCGAAGCTGGAGCACTACGGCGACACGCTGTTCCTGGTGCTGAAGACCATCGTGTACGTCGAGCACGACAAGCTGACGGCCACCAGCGAGATCGTCGACACCGGGGAGATCATGGTCTTCGCCGGACCGGGTTTCGCGATCGTGGTCCGGCACGGCAGCGCACCACCGCTGACCGAGGTGCGGAAGGACCTGGAGCGCTCGCCCGAACTGCTGGCGCTCGGCCCGACGGCCGTGCTGCACGCGGTGGCGGACCACGTGGTCGACCAGTACCTGGAGGTGGCCACCGAGTTCGAGCGGGACGTGGAGGAGCTGGAGACCGCGGTGTTCTCCCCGGAGCGTACGAACGACGCCGGGCGGATCTACCAGCTCAAGCGCGAACTGATGGAGTTCAAGCGCGCGGTGGTGCCGCTCGGACTGCCGCTGCAGCAGCTCTCCGACAAGGCGCTGCCCCAGGTGCCGGCCAAGATCACGGCGTACCTGCGCGACGTCGCCGACCATCACACCCAGGCCGCCGAACGGATCCTGGCCTTCGACGAGTTGGTCACCAGCATGCTCGGCGCGAGCATGGCCCGGATGTCGCTCCAGCAGAACACCGACATGCGCAGGATCAGCGCCGGGGCCGCCCTGGTGGCGGTGCCCACCATGGTGGTCGGCGTCTACGGCATGAACTTCGACCACATGCCCGAACTGGCCTGGACGTACGGCTACCCGGCGGTCCTGCTGGCCATCGCCGCCGCCTGCGCACTGGTATTCCGGGCCTTCCGCCGCAACAAGTGGCTCTGACCTGCCGGCCCGAGCCGCAGTAGGAGCCGACCGGCTCAGTGCGGGGTGCGGGCCAGCAGCCCGGTGAGCTGGACTTCGAGCATCTCGCGCAGGGTGGAGGTGAAGTCCATCCGCAGGGCGGCGAGTTCGGGGTCCTCCCGGTAGGCGGTGAGCATCGCGGGGGAGGGCTGGGCGTGCGTCCAGACCGCACCGGTGAGCATGACGGCGGCGGCCACGAACCGGAACGCCCCGGGCTCGTCCAGTTCGGGGAGCTGACGGCGGACGGAACCGACCAGGAGGCCGACGTTGGCCAGCGCGGCGCGCTTGTACTCGGCGGCGACCTGCGGGGAGACGTTGCGTTCCAGGACGGCGGCCTGAGCGCCGATCAGGTCGCACAGCACCGGTTGCCGGGCCAGTGAGGATGCGATCAGCGCGGCGAGGCGGTCGGCGCGCTCGGTGGCGGGCGCGCCGGGGTCCGCGGTGCCGGCGAGGGCGGTGTCGAATTCCGTCAGCCAGTCCCGCAGGGCGACGTCGAGGAGCTCCAGCAGGACCGCTTCGCGCGACTCGAAATAGCGCAGCACGTTCGACTTGGCGAGCCCGACCCGTCGGCTGAGTTCGTTGAGGCTGACCTGGGCCACCGGCATCTCGGTCAGCATCGCCGCCGCGGCGTCCAGGATCGCCCGTCGGCGTATCTCCCGCTGCTCTTCGCTGCGCGCGCGCTGGAACGTCGTCATGTCGAGAATTCTACAGACCCCCGGTCTGTTGTTAGCAGACCGGGGGTCTGCTAACTTTGGGAACGAGAACAGACCGGCAGTCTCTTAATCTCCCCGAGGAGCTCCCATGTACGACGTTCCCGACCTGACCGGCACCTTCGCCGTCGTCACCGGCGCCAACAGCGGCACCGGCCGGGAGGCGGCCCGGCGCCTCGCCGCAGCCGGCGCCCACGTCGTGATGGCGGTGCGCACCGTCGCTAAGGGCGAGGCGGCGCGCGCCGAGATCCTGGCCGAGCACCCCGGCGCGCACCTTGAGGTCCGCCGGGTCGACCTGGCCGACCTGGCCTCGGTCCAGGAGTTCGCCGACGGGATCGTCGCCACCGGCACCCCGCTGGACCTGCTGGTCAACAACGCCGGGGTGATGGCACCGCCCACCCGGATGACCACCGCCGACGGCTTCGAGCTGCAGTTCGGCAGCAACTTCCTGGGCCCGTTCGCGCTCACCGTCCGGCTGCTGCCCGCCCTGCTGGCCGCCGGCGCCCCCCGGGTGGCGACCATGAGCAGCGGCACCGCGAACATGGGCCGGATCGACTTCGCGGATCTGCAGTCCGAGCGCCGCTACGGCCCGATGCGCGCGTACGCCCAGTCCAAGCTCGCCGACCTGATGCTGGCCCGGCAGCTCGCCGACCTCGCGGTCGAGCGCGGCTGGGCGCTGACCAGCACCGCCGCGCACCCGGGCTACACGCGCACCAACCTGCAGACGGCGGGGGCGAGCCTGGGCCGCGACAAGCCGAAGCGCTCCCTGCTCACCTCGCTCGACTTCCTGCCCACCCAGGGCGTCGAGCAGGGCACCGAACCGCTGCTGTACGCCGCCGCCGACCCGCGCGCCGAGCAGGGCGCCTACTACGGCCCGAGCAAGCGCTTCGGCCTGGTCGGCCCGACCGGTCCCGCCCGGATCACCAGGCGGGCGCTGGACGCCGAGAGCAACGCCCGGCTGTGGGCCGAGGCCGAGCGCCTCACCGACGTCCGCCTGCCCGTCCACGTCGCCTGACCCCTCCCGTCGATCCGCCCCCACCCAGGAGTGACCCCGTGAACGTTCTGCTCTTCGGCGCGACCGGAATGATCGGCCAAGGCGTCCTGCGCGAGTGCCTCCTGGACGACCGGGTCACCCAGGTGACCGCCGTCGTCCGGACGTCGCTCGGCGTCGAGCACCCCAAGCTGCGCACGCTGGTGCACGGGGACTTCACCGACTTCTCGGCGCTCGCCGCCGAGTTCAAGGCCGTCGACGCGTGCTTCTTCTGTCTGGGGGTCTCCTCGGCGGGCAAGCGCGAGGACGAGTACCGCACGATCACCCACGACTACACCTTGGCCGCCGCCCGGGCGCTGCCCGACCGCCCGGACCTGACCTTCGTCTACGTCTCCGGCGAGGGCACCGACAGCACCGAGAACGGCCGCTCGATGTGGGCCCGCGTCAAGGGCCGCACCGAGAACGAGCTGCTCGCCATGCCGTTCCACGCCTACATGTTCCGCCCCGGCTACATCCACGCGCAGCACGGCGAGCAGTCCCGCACCCCGCTCTACCGGCGGCTGTACCCGCTGCTCTCGCTGCTCCACCCGATCCTGCGACGCGTGGCACCCACGCACGTCACGACCACCGAGAACATCGGCCGGGCCATGCTCGCCGTCGCCGGAGCGAACGGAGCCGGCGAGCGCATCCTGCACAGCCCCGACATCAACCGGGCTGCGCTGCAAGAGGGTTACTGACAGGGCGCGGTCCCGGCCCCGACGGGCTCGGTGCCACCAGGTGTAGTGCCAGGGCCCGGTAGGGCTGCCGAGCCCGGCGGGTCGGCCCGGTGGGCCGGGCGTGGTCCGGGGGCGCCCTTGGTGCACCGGGGGTATGCAGGAGTCATGGACGTTCGGCGGCCACTCGCGGATCTCCGGTGGACTCGGCAGCAGAGCCGTGCGCTGGTGGTCATCCCGCTCGTGCTGATCGTCGTCATCTCGGTGGTGGACGTCCTGGCGCCGCCGGAGGTCCACCTCGGGCCGCTGCTGGTCGCCGCCCCCGCGATCACGGCCTCGTTCGCCGGGCCACGGACCACGGCCGGCGTCGGGGCGCTCGCCGTACTGGCCCAGACCGTGGTCGCGGCGCTGCGGACGACGCTGCTGGACCTCAACCACTCGGTCCAGATCGCCTCGCTGACGGTGATCTCGGCGTTGGTGACCCTGTTCGCGTACGTCCGGGAGGAGCACGACCGTAAGCTGAGCCAGCTGCGGTCGGTGGCCGAGGCCGCGCAGACGGTGGTGCTGCGGCCGCTGCCGCACCGGATGGGCCGGCTGCGGATCGCCTCGGTCTACCTCGCGGCGGAGGCCGAGGCGCAGATCGGCGGCGACCTGTACGCGGCCGTCCGGACCGGGCAGGGCACCCGGTTCCTGGTCGGGGACGTCCGGGGCAAGGGCCTGGCGGCGATCAGTGACGCCTCCCTGCTGCTCGGCGCCTTCCGGGCGGCGGCCTACCGGCAGCCCGACCTCCCCGCCCTGGTCACCCACCTGGAGGGGGCGGTCTTCGGCGCTCGGGAGGTACCCGGGGGTCCGGCCGAGGAGGACGAGGACGGTCCGGTGGACGACTCGACGCAGGAGTCGTTCATCACCGCGGTGGTGCTCGACATCCCCGACGCCGGGGCGACGATCCGGCTGGTCGACTGCGGACACCCGCCGCCGCTGGTGCTGCGCGGCGGCCGGGTCAGGTCCCTGGACGTCCGCCAGCCGGCCCCGCCGCTCGGGCTGACGGGCCTGCTCGGCGCAGGTTTCGTGGTCGAGTCCTTCGCCTTCGAGCCGGGCGACATCGCGCTGCTCTACACGGACGGGGTGATCGAGGCCCGGGATCACGCGGGGGCGTTCTATCCGCTGGCCGAGCGGCTGGCCGGCCGTCCGCCGGCCGATCCGCAGACCCTGCTGCGGCGCCTGTCCGCCGACCTGATCGCCCACGCGGGCGGGCGGCTGGGCGACGACGCGGCGATGGTGGCGATCGAACGGCTCCCGGCGGAGCCCGGGAGCCCGTGACGGCGCGGGCCGGCCGGGCGGCTGCGGAAGGGCGGCACCAACCGGTTGAGGGTGGTGCCGCCCCGGCGGACGGGCTGTCAGGCCGTGACCTGCTCCGGTTCGGTCAGGAACTCCTCGCGGATCTCCCGGGGGCCGAACGGCCAGGTGCCCTCCTTCCTGGCCCAGATCGCGAAGGCGGCGCAGCCGGTCGCGACCCAGGCGAGCGACCACTCGATGGGGTGGAAGCCGGGGGCGTTGCGGTCGGCGTAGCCGTAGATGACCAGCCAGCCGATGGCGGCGACCACGCTCGGCACGGGGTAGAGCCACATCCGGTACGGCCGTTCGAGGCCGGGCTGGCGGCGGCGCAGCACCGAGAGCGCGACGAGTTGGGAGAGGGCCTGGACGATCACCATCACCGTGGTGAGCAGGTTGATCAGGATGCCGAGCGGCGGGTGTGCGGCGGTGGTGCCGATGTGCCGGCTGAGCAGGAAGCCCGCCGCGGTGACGCCGCCCATGGTGAGCAGGCCGAGGACCGGGAACTGGTGCCGGGGGTGCAGCTTGCCGAAGGACCGGAAGAACACGCCGTCGCGGGCGGCGTCGTAGGGCACCCGGGAGCCGCCGAGCAGTCCGGTCAGGACCGAGGCGAAGGCGGTGATCAGGATCAGCACGGTGACCACGTCGGCGGCGCCCTCGCCCCAGGTGCGCTCCAGGACGGCGGAGGCGACCGACTTCGAGGCGATCGAGTTCGGGTCGAGCATGTCGTGCCAGTCGATCGCGCCGAGCACGCCGATCTGGAGCATCAGGTAGATGCCCATGATGCCGACGATCGAGAAGACGATGGAGCGCGGCAGCACCCGGCCGGGCTGCTTGATCTCCCCGCCGAGGTAGGCGGCGGTGTTGTAGCCCAGGTAGTCGTAGATGCCGATGGTGAGTCCGGCGGCGAAGCCGATCCAGAACTGGCCGTGCGTCAGCTCGATGGCGTGGGCGGGCCAGGTGAAGGCCCGGCTGGGGCTGAAGTGGGTGAAGCAGGCGACGATCACCACGACCACCGAGGTGATCATCACGCCCCACATCACGGTGGTGAGCCTGGCGATGTTCTCGACCTTGCGCCACAGCAGCAGGACCACCAAGGCGCAGAGCGCGACGCCGACCAGGTCGCCCTGGCCCTTGGTCAGGTCGGGCCAGAGGTAGCCGAGGTACTGGACGAAGCCGACCACGCCGGTGGACATGATCAGCGGGATGAAGATCATCGCCGTCCAGACGAACAGGAACGGCATGAGGCGCCCGGTGCGGTACTGGAACGCCTCCCGCAGGTAGACGTAGCTGCCGCCGGCGCCGGGCAGGGCGGCGCCGAGCTCGGCCCAGATCAGGCCGTCGGCCAGGGCGAGGACGGCCCCGGCGATGAAGCCGATGATCGCCTGGGGCCCGCCGAAGGCGGCGACCATCAGCGGGATGGTGACGAACGGGCCGATGCCGCACATCTGGCTCATGTTGATGGCGGTGGCCTGGAACAGGCCGATTCTGCGGGTAAGACCTGGGGACACCGGGGCCTCCGAGCGGGGCGTGGGGGATGCGGGCGGGCCGGGAGCCTGCGCGGGGGTTCAAGTTAGGGAGTTTTACTATCTTCGTCAAGGTCTTCGCCGGAAGGGCTGGTTGGGGGTCGCGGGGGTCCTGTCCGGTGTGCGGGTGATGGTCCTGGTCTGCGGCAACTGTCGGGTCCCGTGCGGGCCGGTGGGCAGTGCCCGGTAAATCGGATAAGCCATCCGGATCTGCTACGGTGAGGTCAACCGGATAGATAATCCGGATGGGCGGAGGTCGGGCGATGCGACGGACAGCGGTGGTCACGGCGGGGACGGGCGGAATCGGACTGGAGACCGCCCTGGGTCTGGCCGCGACGGGCCTCGCGGTCACCGTCGTCGGGCGTGACGGGCAGCGCGGCGCCGGTGCGGTCGAGCGGATCAATGCCACGGCGCCGGCGCACCCCGCCCGGTTCCTGGCCGCCGACCTCGCCTCGCTGGACGCGGTCCGCGCGCTCGCGGCGCGGATCACCGCCGACGGTCCGCTCACGGTGCTGGTCAACAACGTCGGGGCGATGTTCCCGGACCGCCGGGACTCGGTGGACGGGATCGAGGCGACCTTCGCCGTCAACCACCTCTCGCCGTACCTGCTGACCGAACTGCTGCTGCCCGCGCTGCGCGCCGGTGCGCCGAGCCGGGTGGTGAACGTGACCTCCGGCGCGACCGGCCTCGCCAAGCGCGTCTTCGACGCGGTCGAACCGCCCGGCGGCTACTACGGCTTCCACTGGTACGGCCGCGCCAAGCTCGCCAACCTGGCCTACGCGCTGGAGCTGGCCGCCCGGCTCGACGGCACCGGCGTCTCGGTCTTCGCGGCGGACCCGGGCGGTGCCGCGACCGGGATGACGGACGGCACCCTGCGCGATCCGAGGATCGTCTCGCCGGGCCTGCGACTGCTCTGGCCGCTGGTGCGGCGGAAGTTCGAACGCTCGACCTCGGGCCCGGCGTCGGTGGCCGCCCGGTCCTCGGTCTTCGCCGCGACCGACGACTCGCTGGCGGGCCGGACGGGCCTGGTGATCGGGCCGGGTGTGCGTCCGGTGGCCGCGTACCGTCCGGCGGCCGATCCCCGGATCGCCGAGGCCGTCCGCCGTCTCAGTGAGCGCCTGGCGCCGGCGGTGGCCGGCTGAGGAGGCCCAGGGATACGGATGGGCCATCCAGTTAGACTGCGACCATGACGACCGCACCCCTGCGCAAGGATGCCGCCCGGAACTGGGAGCGGATCGTCGCGGTGGCCCGCGAACTGGTGGACGCCGGCGCGCCGTTGCAGCTCAACGACGTCGCCCGGCGGGCCGGGCTCGGCGTCGGCACCGTCTACCGGCACTTCGCCGGCCCCGAGGCGCTGCTGGAGACCGTCGCCACCCCCTGCCTGGAGGAACTCGCCGCGTACGGGAAGCAGGCGCTGTCGGAGGAGGACCCCTGGCGTGCCCTGGCCGGGTTCCTGGCCCGGACCGTGGAGGCCCAGGTCACCGACGCCTCGCTGTCCACGGTCACCGCCGCGCCGACGGACGCGCTGCCGCGCACCGCCGAGCTGAAGCGGGCCCTGTGGTCGAACGGCGCGCAACTGCTCGAACGGGCCCGGGCCGCCGGGGTGGTGCGCGAGGACCTGACCGACGGGGACCTGGTGCCGCTGATGTGCGGCGTCGCCTACGCCGCGACCGTCCACAGCACCCCGGCCACCCGGGTGGAGACCGCCCGCCGCTATCTGACGGTCCTGCTGGAGGGGTTGGGTGCCGTGCACCCCGACGCGGGGACAGTGGGCGGCCGCCACCGCCGGCCGCTGCCCCCGACCTGGGCAATGTCCTCGACCGGCACGGAAGTCAGCGCGGTGGCGGGCGGTCACTGCGGCAACCGGGCCGAACCGACCGTGTTCGTCACCGTGGACGGAGCCGTCGAGGAGTGACGGTGGTCCGGGACTCCGGACGGTGAGGTCGCTCCCGCCGCCGTCCAGGTCTCCAGCGGCTTCGGCGGCTTCGGCGTTCAGAACGCGGCCGGGGGCCTGGGCCGGACGGGTCAGGGCGCGGGCCGGTCCGGGCGGGGCGTCGCGGGGTTCGGGGTGTCGGCGGTTAGCGTGCTGCGGGGGTCGACCGACCGACGTTGACGGAGTGCCATGACCTCGGACCAGCCCGCACCGCAGGTGACCGCCCGTCAGGTGCTGCGCAACCCGAAGGTGTGGATCTTTCCCACCGTGATCGTCGGATCGGTGGCGCTGCTGCTGTCGCTGCTCTACCTGGGCGGCATCATCAACCCCCGGGCCGACCTGCACCGGCTGCCGATCGGCCTGGTCAACTCCGACGCCGGCGGCGACCTCGGCGGCAGGCCGGAGAACCTCGGGCGGCAGATCACCACCGGTATCGCCGCCGCGCCCGACCCCGCCGAGGAGGTCTCCTGGCGGGTGCTGAGCCGGGCCGACGCGATGGACCAGCTGTCCGCCGGCAAGCTGTACGGGGTGCTGGAGGCGCCGGCCGGCCTGACCACCGCGGTGGCCGCCCTCGGTGCGGCCGCCCAGCCGGACCCGGTCAGGCCGACCCTGCTGGTGCTCACCAATCCCGGGGTGGGCAGTCTGGCCTCCTCGCTGGCCTCGTCGATCTCCCAGGCGGCGGCCCACCGGGCGTCCCAGCAGCTCGGCGGCACGCTCACCGCACTCCCGGCGGCCCAGGGCGGCGGCAACGCGGCCCGGTTGCTGCTGGCCGACCCGCTGGCGGTGACGGTCGAGGTCGGCCACCCGATCGGGGCGAACAGCGGGCTCGGGCTGACGGCCTTCTACTACTCGCTGCTGCTGGTGCTCTGCGGCTTCCTGGGCGCCAACATCATCAGCAACGGCGTCGACGTCTCGCTCGGCTACGCGGCCAGCGAGCTGGGGCCGCTGCGCACCCAGCTGCCGCTGGTGCCGATCACCCGGACCAGGACGCTGGCGGTCACCAGCGTGATGTCGGTGGTGCTGGCGGTGCTGACGTCCAGTCTGGTGATGCTGGCCACCGTGGTGATCCTGGACATGGACGCCTCGCACCTCCCGCTGCTCTGGGTGTTCTCGGTCTGCGCCAGCGCGGCGGTCGGGCTCGGGGTGCAGGCGCTGGTCGCGGCGTTCGGCGGGATCGGCCAGCTGGTCAGCATGTTCGTCTTCATCGCGCTCTCGCTGCCGTCCTCGGGGGCGACCGTCCCGCTCCAGGCGCTGCCCGCGTTCTACCGGACGCTGGCGGTGTTCGAGCCGATGCGGCAGCTCGGCGACGGGGTCAGGTCGATCCTGTACTTCGACGCGCAGGCCGACGCCGGTCTGACCAGGGCCTGGGTGATGATCGCGATCGCCACCGTCGCCGCGCTGCTGTTCGGCTTCGGGATGACCACCTACTACGACCGGCGCGGCCTGCACCGGGTGCACCCCGAGGCGGGTTGAGGCACCGGCACCACCCGGTCGGCCCTGGCGTGGTGGCCCCGGCGCGGTATCGGCAGTTGCATGGAGAGTGACCGAGTCCCCCGTCGATCCGGGAGCCACCATGTACCAGATGTGGGCCGAACACGACCCGGCCGTCGAGCAGCCCTCGCTGCTGTGGCACGTCGTCACCAAGGACGACAGTGCGAAGTCGCTGTGCGGGCGGCAGCTTGGGGCGCCGTCGGCCTCCGGCAACGACCAGGTGCTGGCGGAGAGCTTCTGCGGCCCCTGCATGACCTCCGTCCGGCAGGCGATGACGACGGCCCAGTCCGGGATGGCCGAACCCGCCGTCGGCTGACCGGGCGCGTTCAGCGCGCCAGTTCGGTCAACCGCCGGGTGGTCTCGGCCAGTTCGGGGCGTCTTCCGGGCTGGGCGGCCAGCCGGTCGCGCAGCCCGCGCAGCTCGTGGGCGACCAGCGCGGGCAGCCCGGGGGTGGCGCTCTCCAGGGCGGGGCCGAGCAGTGAGATCGCGCTGTCCGGTTGCTGGGCGCAGACCAGACAGTCGGCGATCCGGACGGTGAACAGCAGGCGGGAGGACGGCAGTTGGTGCGGACCGAGCAGGCGCAGCGCGGTCCGGGCTGCGCTCACCGCGCGCAGCGCCAGCCGGGGGTCGTCGACGGCGGCCGCGACGTCGCGCAGGGCGGCGGCGGCGCCGGCCTCCACCCGTAGCTGCATCGAGGCGATCGAGAGCCAGGGCGCGTCGGACTCGTCACGGGCGCCGATGTGGTCCAGGTGCAGCCGGGCCCGGCCGACGTGCCGGACGGTCTGCCGGACGTCGCCGGTCAGCGCGTGCGCGCGGGCCTGGCTGACCTGGGACATCGCGGCGGCCCAGTGCCGCCCGGGGGCCACCCGGTTGATCTCCCGGGCGTAGCCGAGCGCGGAGCCGGGGTCGCCGTCCAGCCGGGCCAGGTTGCCCATGTCGCTGAGCGCGGCCACCTGGGTGGCGGGGTCGTCGGCCAGTTCGGACCAGCTGAGGGCGCGGTCGAAGCAGGTCATCGCGGTGGCGTTGCGGCCCTGCTGCATCCGCAGCACGCCCGCCGCGTGGGCGTACTCGGCCGCCAGCCGGACCAGCGGGCGCCGTCGGCCGGCCGGGGTGCCGGGCAGCCGGGCCAGCACGGCCCGCAGGGTGCGCTCGACGGCGGTGGCGGTGTCGGGGTGGCCGTGCGCTTCGCCGGCGCGCAGGTGGGCGGCCAGCAGCCCTGCCAGCGCGTGTGCGGTGTCGGCGTCCAACGGCGGTGCGGTCAGCGGGTCGGCGGCGCAGAACGCCAGGTGCAGCGCGGCCAGGTCGGGGGGCGAGGGCACCGCGCAGCCGACCGCGCCGTGCAGCGGGCAGAGCATCCCGTAGTCGGGCAGCCGGGCCGGTGGGCGGCCGACCAGCAGGGGCAGGGGGAGTGGCGGCAGGTCGGCGGCGATGCCGGGCAGCGGCGGCCGGGTGAGCCCGGCCGGGACGGGCGGCCCGGCCTGTTCGCCCTGCTCGGCCCGGTGGCAGGTGGCGCTCAGATCCCCTGCCGCACCCAGGAGTTGGTCGAGCTGGTCGGCGACCCGGGGGGTGGGCCTGCGGGTGCCGTGTTCGAGCCGGCTGACCGCCGTGTGATCGTAGCCGATCTCGGTGGCGAGCTGGGCCTGGGTGAGCCCGGCCCGCCGCCGCCAGTGCCGCAGCCGCGCGCCGAAGGTCCGCCAGGAGTCGGCCGCCGGGGCGTCCGTCGTGGTGTCCGCCGGCGGGGTCGGCGGGGCGGTCGGCGGGGCGTCCTCGACCAGGGTGGCGCCGGTGTCGGTGCGGTGCACGGTCAGCCTCCCCGAGTCCCTCGCGAGTCCGTCGCGATCCCTCCGCGTACCTGGACGGTACTGGACGAGCACCCCCTCCGTACATGACGTGGTCTCAACCTCTTTGGGAAAACCGCAGCTTGACAGAACTTGCCAACTGCACGGAGGGCCGGCGGGAGCCGTTGACCGTGCCATGACGGCGTGTGAGGGTTCCGGCACCCGAACGCTGACACCCGCTCAGTCGCCCCCCGCTGCGGCCGGTGGAGCGTGCCGTCGGCATGCCGTCCGCGTTCGAGGACCCCCACGTCCGAGGAGCCTCGCAATGAGACGAAAAATCCTGACGGCAGGTACCACCCTGACCGTCCTGGCCGGCCTGCTCGCCGCCACCACGGCCGCGCAGGCCGCGCCGACCCCGGCCCCGACCGTCGCACCGCCGAGTGCGCTGGCCGTCGCCGTCTCCGCCGCCGACCAGGCGGCCGCGGCGGGTCTGGACGCCTTGGCCAAGGGCCCGGGCGAGAGCTTCGAGCGGCACGCGGTGACCCCGTGGCTCGGTGGCCTCTACTCCGTGGCGTACGAGCGCAGTTACCGCGGCCTGCCGGTGGTCGGCGGTGACGCGGTGGTGCTCGCCGACGGGCAGGGCCGGGTGCACAGCACGCAGTCGGCGTCCGCCGTCGCGGTCGGTGCGCTGTCGACCACGCCGAAGGTGACCGCCGCGACCGCCGAGCAGACCTCGCGGGCCCAACTCCCCACCGTGGACGGGGTGCAGTCCAGCCGCCTGGTGGTCCGGGTGAAGGACGGCCGCTCCACGCTGGCCTGGGAGACCGTGCTGACCGGCCGGACCGCCGCCGCGCCCAGCACCCTGCACGTGTTCGTGGACGCCCGCTCGGGCGCGGTGCTGGACAGCTACGACGATGTCCGGGCCGGCACCATCAACAGCAAGTGGAACGGCACCCAGACGATCAACACCACTGCCTCCGGCGGTACGTACTCGCTGCGCGACCCCGGCAGGCCAGGGCTGAGCTGTGCCGACTACTCCAGCGGTTCGGTGTTCTCCAAGTCCAGCGACAGCTGGGGCACCGGGAACGCGACCAGCAAGGAGACCGGCTGCGCCGACGTGATGTTCGCGGCGCAGAAGGAGTGGGACATGCTCCGCGACTGGCTCGGTCGCAACGGGCACAACGGCAACGGCGGCAGCTGGCCGGTCAAGGTCGGCCTGAACGACGTCAACGCCTACTGGGACGGCTCCTCGATATCCATCGGCCACAACAACGCCAACGAGTGGATCGCCGCGATCGACGTGGTGGGCCACGAGTTCGGCCACGGCATCGACCAGTACACCCCCGGCGGGGCCGCGAGCAACGAGTCCGGTCTCGGTGAGGCGACCGGCGACATCATGGGCGCGCTGACCGAGGCGTACGCCAATGAGAGCGCCCCGTACGACGCCCCCGACTACACCGTCGGCGAGATGATCAACCTGGTCGGCAACGGCCCGATCCGGGTGATGTACAACCCCTCGCAGGTCAGCGGCAACCCGAACTGCTACTCGGCCTCGATCCCGAACACCGAGGAGCACGCGGCGGCCGGCCCGTTGAACCACTGGTTCTACCTGCTGGCGGAGGGCTCCAACCCGGGCGGCGGCAAGCCCACCAGCCCGACCTGCAACAGCAGTTCGGTGACCGGGCTGGGGATCCAGAACGCCGGGAAGATCTTCTACGGTGGCATGCTGCTGAAGACCAGCGGGATGACCTACAAGAAGTACCGGACCGCGACCCTGACCGCGGCCAAGAGCCTCGACCCCAGCTGCGGCTACTTCACCAAGGCGAAGGCGGCCTGGGACGCGGTCAGCGTGCCGGCCCAGGCCGGTGACCCGACCTGCACCCCGTCCGGCAACCCCGACTTCGGGCTGACCCTCGGTCAGACCTCCGGTTCGGTCCAGCCCGGCGCCTCCACCAACGCGACGGTCAACACCTCGGTGGTCTCGGGCGGCGCGCAGACGGTCAACCTGACCGCCTCCGGTGCGCCGGCCGGTGTCACGGTGTCCTTCAACCCCTCCTCGGTGCAGGCCGGTTCGTCCTCGACGGCGACCTTCACGGCTGCCGCCACGGCGGTGGCCGGCAGCTACGTCATCACGGTGACCGGTACCAGTGCGGTCAGCCACACCGCGCAGTACACCCTGACGGTGGGCGGCGGCGGCAACCCCGGCGGCACCCCGCCGGACATCGACGTGGCCCAGGTGCAGGCGCACCTGACCCAGCTGAACACCATCGCCTCGCAGAACGGCGGCAACCGCCGGGCCGGCTCGGCCGGGCACTCGCAGTCCGTCGCCTACCTCAAGGCCAAGCTGCAGGCCGCCGGTTACACCGTCTCCGAGCAGAGCTGCACCTCCTGCAGCTACGTCTCCAACAACCTGATCGCGGACTGGCCGGGCGGCCCGGCCGACCAGGTGACCATGTTCGGCGCCCACCTGGACAGCGTGGCGGCCGGCCCCGGCATCAACGACAACGGCTCGGGCTCGGCGGTGCTGCTGGAGAACGCGCTGGCGCTCGCCCAGGCCAACCCCACCCTGACCCGGCACGTCCGGTTCGCCTGGTGGACCGGTGAGGAGCAGGGCCTGCAGGGTTCCGCCCACTACGTCGGCCAGTTGAGCTCCGCGCAGCGCAGCGCGATCAAGGGCTACTACAACTTCGACATGGTCGGCTCGACCAACGCGGGCTACTTCATCAACAACCTCAACTCCGCGACCTCGGCGCCGATGAAGGCGTACTGGGACTCGCTGAGCCTCCAGCCCGAGGAGAACGTCGAGGGCCAGGGCCGCTCGGACGACTACTCGTTCCAGCAGGCCGGCATCCCCACCTCCGGCTACGCAGCCGGCGCCAGCGCCGTCAAGTCCGCCAACCAGGCCGCCAAGTGGGGCGGTACGGCCAACCGGGCGTACGACTCCTGCTACCACCAGTCCTGCGACACCTCCGGCAACATCAACGCCACCGCGCTGAACCGCAGCGCCGACGGTGTCGCCTACACGCTGTGGACGACCTCGGTCGGCGGCACCACCACGCCGACGAACGACTTCTCCATCGCGGCGAACCCGACCACCGGTAACGCCACCCCGGGCAACTCGGTCAGCACGACCGTGTCCACCGCGGTCACCTCGGGCAGCGCGCAGACGGTCAGCCTGACCGCCTCCGGTGTGCCGGCCGGTGTCACGGTCACCTTCAACCCGTCCTCGGTGCAGGCGGGTTCGTCCTCGACGGCGACCTTCCAGGTCGGGGCCTCCACCGCCGCCGGTACCTACAGCATCACGCTGACCGGCACCGGCTCGGCCACCCACGCCACCACCTACTCGCTGGTGGTCGGCAGCGGCCCCGGCACCGGGACCTGGGCGGCCGGCACCACGTACAAGGCGGGTGACGTCGTGACCTACAACGGCGTCAGCTACCGCTGCATCCAGGGTCACACGGCCCAGACCGGCTGGGAGCCGCCGATCGTGCCGGCCCTCTGGCAGCGCCTGTGACCCATTGATACGTGCCGCGGCTCGTCGAGGGGGACGAGCCGCGGCACCGTCATGCCGCGGGCCGGTCAGCGGGTGTCGCCGCCCCAGTCCCACCGGCGCGGGTCGCCGGGGCGGGGGCGGTAGCGGGCCCGGCCGCCCGCGCCGTACGCGCCGATCTCGGTCGGCAGTGCGGCGCCCACCGCGAGCTGCTCGGCGCTCCAGCCGGTGACGTCGAGCAGCAGGCCGTCCAGCGGCCCGGCCACCAGCTCCCGGTAGACCCGGCCGGGGCGGGGCCCGGCGTCCTCGTGGTCGCTGCCGTAGACCCGGCCCCGGAGCAGTTCATCATCCATACCGGACAGTTTCCCGGCCCGCACTGACAGCCGGACCGGCGCCGGCCGGGCCGTGCTGCGCCACCGGTCACCGTACTAGCCTGGTCCGCATGGTGGATCTGGGTGGGGCAGTGCAGCGGACGGCGGACCAACTGGCCGAGGGCCGGGCCGGGGTGGTGGTGGCCGCGCTGGCCGACGGTGCGGCGGAGCTCCGGGCGGTGGGTGTGGCGACGCTCGACACCGTCTTCGAACTCGGCTCGGTCAGCAAGGTGTTCACCTCGCTGGCACTGGCCGCGCTGGTCACCGAGGGCCAGGTCGAGCTGGACCAGCCGCTGGCCGAGCTGCTCCCGGAGGCGGCCGGGCTGCGGCGCAACGGCATACCGGTGACCCTGCGTCAGCTCGCCCAGCACACCTCGGGGCTGCCCCGACTACCGCACGGCATGCTGCTCCCGGCCCTGTTCCGCCCGGGCCGCCCCGATCCGTACGCCCGGCTCACCGAGCCGGTGCTGCTCGGTACCCTGCGGCGGACCAGGCCGGGCGCGGTGCCGGGCAGCCGGTTCCGGTACTCCAACCTCGGTGCGGGGCTGCTCGGCCTGGCGCTGGCCCGGCGGGCGGGCACCGACTACGAGGGGCTGATCGCCGACCGGATCACCGGTCCGCTGGGCCTGGCCGACACCGCCGTCACCCCGGCCGACCCGAGCCGGCTGGCCCAGGGGCACAACGGCGGTGGCCGCCCGGTGCCGGGCTGGCACCTCGCCGCCCTCGCGGGCGCGGGCGGGCTGCGGGGCACGGCGGGTGACCTGGCCGGCTTCCTCCGGGCCCAACTGGAGCCCGAGCAGAGCCCGTTGGCGGCGGCGATCGCGCTCAGCCGGACCCCGGAGCACCGGCTGAACCCGTTCTCCTGGATCCACCTGGGCTGGATGGGCCAGCGGCTGCACCCGCGGCAGGGCGGACACCTCCAGCTCTGGCACAACGGCGCCACCGGCGGCTTCGCGTCCTTCGTCGGCTTCGACCCGGAGCGCGGCACCGGGGTGGCGGTGCTCAGCAGCACCCAGCGTTCGGTGGACAGCGCGGGCGGGGCGCTGCTGACCGAGCTCTCGACGGCGGTCGGCTGAGCGGGCCGGGGGTCAGGACGTGCGGTAGCGCCAAGTGCCGGGCGGGGCCTGGTAGTCGGGCAGCCAGCTGGCCAGGACCTGGGCCGACGGGTAGAACATCGGCTCCGGCAGCGCGTCCACCGGCACCCGCTCCCAGCCCGCGCAGGCGTGCGGCTCGGTGACCAGCGCGGGCAGGTCGCACGGCGGGGCCAGCACGGCGGCGGTCAGCCGGGCGTGGCCGAGCCCGTGGTCCAGCAGGACGGCGAGCACCCGCATCCGCTCGGCCGGCAGCACGATGCCGGTCTCCTCGGCCAGCTCCCGGGCGGCGGCCTGCTCGAAGGACTCGCCCGGGTGGTCCACCTTGCCACCGGGCAGGCTCCAGGTGGGCGGTTCGCCGGGCGTGATCCGCCGGCCGATCAGCACCCGGCCGTCGGTGCTCGGCACGATCACGCCCGCTCCCAGCAGTGGCGCCACGGCGGTCAACTCCTACCAGGGGGAAGGGGCGTAGTCCTTGAGGAAGCAGCCGTACAGGTCTTCGCCCAGCTCGCCGCGGACGATCGGGTCGTAGACCCGGGCCGCGCCGTCGACCAGGTCGAGCGGGGCGTGGAAGCCCTCCTCGGCCAGTCGCATCTTGTCCGGGTGCGGGCGCTCGTCGGTGATCCAGCCGGTGTCCACGGCGGTCATCAGGATGCCGTCGGTCTCCAGCATCTCCTTGGCGCTGGTCCGGGTGAGCATGTTGAGCGCGGCCTTGGCCATGTTGGTGTGCGGGTGGCCGGCGCCCTTGTAGCCGCGGCTGAACTGGCCCTCCATGGCGGAGACGTTCACCACGTACTTGCGCCGTGCCCGGGACGCCGCCATCGCCGGGCGCAGCTTGCTGACCAGGATGAACGGGGCGGTGGAGTTGCAGAGTTGGACCTCCAGCAGCTCGATCGGGTCGACCTCGCTGACGGTCTGCACCCAGCTGTTGGAGTCGTGCAGGTCGGGCACCAGGCCGCCGGCGTCGATCGCGGTGCCGGCCGCGATCCGCTCCACCGAGGCGGAGCCGCTGACCAAGGCCAGCGCGGTGACGTCCTCGGCGCTGATCAGCTCGCGGTGGCCGCCCTGGCCGGGCAGTGCGGGGCGGTCCACGCTGCCGCTGCCGAAGCTGCCGATCACGGTGGCGCTGGGCAGCTCACCGGCGGGCAGCGGGGCGTTCTCGGCCAGCACCAGCTCGCGGTAGGCGGCGGGGGAGCGGCGCACGGTCTGCGCGGCGTTGTTGATCAGGATGTCCAGCGGCCCGTCGGCGGCCACCTCGTCGGCGAGCGCGACCACCTGGGCCGGGTCGCGCAGGTCGATGCCGACGATCTTCAGCCGGTGCAGCCAGTCGGCGCTGTCCGGCATCGCCCTTAAGCGGCGGATCGCGTCGTTGGGGAAGCGGGTGGTGATCGTGGTGTGGGCGCCGTCCCGCAGCAGCCGCAGCGCGATGTACATCCCGATCTTGGCCCGGCCGCCGGTGAGCAGCGCCCGACGGCCCGTCAGGTCGGCGTGGGCATCCCGGCGGGCCCGGTTGTCCTTCGCGCAGGACGGGCAGAGCTGGTGGTAGAACGCGTCCACCTCGCTGTAGCGCTGCTTGCAGGTGTAGCAGGAGCGCGGGCGCTCGAGTATCCCGGCGATCTCGGTCGTGGTGACGGTGGTGAGGCCGAAGGCGCCGGCCGTCTCGTCGTCGATCCGGCCCGGCGCACCGGTCGCGGTGGCGGCCGTCACGGCACGGTCGTGCGCGGTCTTCCGGGCCCGGGTCTCCTGGCGGCGGCGCTGCTTGAGGGTGCGGAACACCCCGCCGACGGCCTGCCGGACGGTGATCGCGTCCGGGTGGTCGACGTCCAGCCGGTCCAGTTCGGCGAGCACGCTGAGGCAGAGCTCCAGCCGCTCGGGGTCGATGCCCGGGCCGTACTCGATCTGCTCTTCGGTGCCTTGGGTCTCGCCCGCCATTACCGCACTGCTTCCTCTGCCGCCCTGCCTGGTCACCCAGGAACTCTACGGAGTGCGGAGCGGGCGGCCAAACCTCGGCCGAAAGTAATGCTCTCAATGCACTTGTGCCGGTTACCGACCGCTCCCTAAGCTGGGTAAGAGATGGAAGGCCGGTCAGGCCATTACCGAGGGAGCGGGCATGAACGACTGGAACGCCTGGCAGCGCAGCTGGGACCGCCAGCAGGAGTGGTACCTGGCCGACCGCGAGGAGCGGTTCCGGGTGATGCTCGACCTGGTCGAGGCGGTGGCCGGTCCGGCGCCCCGGGTGCTGGACCTGGCCTGCGGTACGGGCAGCATCAGCGAGCGGCTGTTCGCGCGGCTCCCGGGGGCGGTCAGCGTCGGGGTGGACCTCGACCCGGCCCTGCTCGCCATCGCGCGCGGCCACTTCGCCGGGGAGCAGCGGCTCACCCTGGTCACCGCCGACCTGCGCGACCCGCAGTGGGCGGCCGCGCTCCCCGAGGGCCCGTACGACGCCGTGCTGACCGCCACCGCGCTGCACTGGCTGGGCACCGACGATCTGCTCCGGCTCTACGGCGACCTCGCCGGGCTGGTCCGCCCGGGCGGCCTGTTCCTGAACGCGGACCACACCCCCGAGCCGGGCATCCCGCTGCTGCGCGCCGCCGACGACGAGTTCCAGCAGCGCCGCCGTGAGCGCGAGTCGGCCGAGGGGGTGCTCGACTGGCAGGGCTGGTGGGCCGCCGCGGCCACCGACCCGCTGCTCGCCGAGCCGGTCGCCGCCCGCTCCGCCGTCTACCGTGACCACAAGGACTGCGAGGTGCACCCGGCCGACTGGCACACCGCCCGCCTGGTCGAGGCCGGGTTCCGCGAGGCGGGGGTGGCCTGGCGCTCCGTCAGCGACTCGCTGGTGGCGGCGGTCCGCTGAGTCCGGCCGTTGCGCCGTCAGGGCGGCATCCGGGAGCGCCTCACGTGCGGTGATCATATCGGTACTTAGTGTGACGGACTGTCAGGGTCGGTCGAGGTACGGAGTGACTGTGGGCTCTCTCGTGAGTGCGGGGCGCTACCGGATGCCGGGGGCGGTGGCCGTCACGGCGGTGCTGGCGCTGGCGGCCACCCTGCTCGGGGTTCCACCGGCGGCGGCGGCCGGGCCGGTGATGACCCTGAGCAAGTCGGTGGAGGGGGCGCCCGACCCGCTGGTGCCGGGGTCGGCCTTCTCGTACAAGCTGACCCTGTCCTGCTCCTCGCTCAGCGTCTCGTGCGTCAACGCCCACATCGAGGACGTGCTGCCGGCCGAGTTCGACCTGACCGCGCTGCCGCCCTCCACCCCGACCCAGCAGGTCAGCTACGACCCGGCCACCCGCAAGCTGCGGATCGACTTCCTCAGCCCACTCGCCGCCCCGCCCAACCCGGCCGGCTCGGTCGGCCTGCCCGCCGGGACCACGGCGGACGTCTCGATCGGCATGCGGGTCCCGGCCACCGGGCCGCTGGAGGACGGCGACTCGGTCACCAACACCGCGACGGCCACCGCCGACAACGCCAGCCAGGTGATCGGCAGCGTCACCCAGACCGTCACCATCGCGAAGCTCCTGGACGCCAAGGCCACCAAGTCCTGGCAGCCGGGCTCCGACGTGGCCCAGAGCGACGGCGTCTCCACCGTCACCCTCGGCGCCGCCAACACCTCGGCCAGCGTGGACGGGGTGAGCAGGCTGGACGTGCAGGACGACAGCGCCGCCGTGTACGAGAACTTCGACCTGGTCTCGCTCGGCCCGGTCACCCGGATGCCGGCCGGGGCGGACCGGGTCACCGTCCTGGTGTGCACCAAGCCGCCCGGCAGCCGGTGCGCGGAGAGCGAGTGGGTGCGCGGCACCGCCACCCCGGGCCCCGACCTGACCCTGCCCGCCGGGGTGACGGCAAGTCAGGTCACCGGTGTCCGCTTCGAGTTCACCAACTCGACCGGCAGCACCCTGCCGTACGACGCCATTGGCGGCACGGTGCCGATGCAGGTGAAGCTGCGCCGCACCGAGCGCACCAGCGGCGCCCCGATCAACCCGGCCACCCGCAAGACGGTGGCCAACTGCGCCGACTCGGCCGTCAAGGACGCCGGCAGCCGGTTCACCATCATCGGCGCGCCCGCGTGCGCGGACCACGACATCCTGCCCAACGTCGCCACGGTGGACCTGAACAAGAGCTTCTTCCCCGACAACCGGGGCGACTTCACCCAGAACGGCACCGCCGTGCGCGGCGAGAACTCCGGCGTCACCGCCCAGTTGGCCGGCACCAACAGCTCACCGTTCCCGGTCTCCACCCTGACCATCACCGAGCCCTCCGACTCCGCGGCCGCCGAGTTCGACAAGTTCGACGCGGACAAGCTGAAGGCCGAGTTCCCGGCCGGGGCCACCAGCGCCGTGCTGACCGTGGTCTGCCGGGACGGCAGCACCCCGGCCCCGGTCGACCTGGCCAATCCGCCCGCCAGTCAGGTGCTCGCCGCCACCGGCTGCCCGGCGGGCAGCCCGCCGAAGCGGATCTCGGTCACCTACCGGGGCGAGCAGGGCGGAGCCGGCACCATCCAGCCGGGCGCCACCGGCAAGTTGAGCGTGCACGGCACCCTGAACGCCAAGGTCACCGCCGAGGACACCAAGGACGGCGTCCGGGACTGTGCCGACGGTGCCGCCACCAACCCCGCCAACGGCTCCGGCTCCGCCGCCGTGACCGCCTGCGCCGACCTCAAGGTGCAGGAGCGCGACCCGTCCGGGAACGGCTTCAAGTCCTCCTCCTGGACCGAGATCCCGCCCGGCCAGAACCTCGACTTCAGCCTCGGGTACACCAACCACGGCAACGTCGCCCAGCCCAACGTGCAGATCACCGACCCGGCCGACCCGACCGCCGCGGGCAACCCGTTCGACCAGCTGGAGATCGTCGCGGTCGGCAGCGACGCCAGCCCCAGCACCCTGCACCCGGAGCTCCAGCTCTACGACCCCACGGTCAACGCCTGGGTGGCCTACGTCCCGCCGGACACCGCCCTGCTGGCCCGCGCCAAGGGCGTCCGGCTGACCGAACCGGACGGCGTCCCGCCGTCGGGCTTCATCCGGGCCACCATCACCGTCCGGCTCCGGCCCGGCATCACCTCGGGCACGCTGAAGAACTGTGCCACCGTCACCCTCAACGGCGCCTCGGGGGGTAGCCCGAGCTGCTCGCCGGACGTCGCGGTCAAGCCGGCCAAGGCGGCCGCCGCGCTGCAGAAGACGCTCTCGCCGGCCACCGTGCTGCGCCCGACCACCGGGGTCGCACCGCAGGACGTCACCCTGCGGCTGACCACCCTCAACACCGGGAACGTGGGCCTGAAGAGACTGCTCGTCACCGACGTGGACCAGGACTTCTTCGACGCCGTCACGGTGACCGGGATCGCCGGGGTGACCTTCCCGAACGGGGCGGACCGGGTCCAGGTCGACGTCTGCACCACCGGCTGCGCCAGTACGCCACCGGTCTTCGTCGCCGGCACGCCCACCGGCAGCACCACACCCGGCTTCCCGGCCGGGGTGGACCCGGCCGCGATCCAGGGCCTGCGGGTGACCTTCACCTCCTCCACCGGCGGGTACGGCATCCTGCCCGCCACCGCGCCGCCGACCTGGGGCGACTGCCCCGGCAGCAGCGTCTGCCTGGTGGTCCAGCCGCGCAGCGGACTGCGCTCCGCCCCGGCCACCCCGATCCCCGACCTGTTGCAGGACACCGCGACCGCAGCCGGGGAGAGCACCCTCCAGCCGCCGGGCGGCACCTTCCCGATCCCCGACAGCACCGCCTCGCTGAGGGTCACCGAGGGCACCAACCTGATCCGGGTGGAGAAGGAACCGGCCACCACCGTGCTCAGCCCCGGCTCGGTCGCGCCGTTCAACCTGCACGTCAGGAACACCGGCACCGCGCCGGTGCCCGACCTGGTGGTGGTCGACGAGATCCCGGCCGGGCTGCGCTTCGACGACACCTTCCAGGGCGACCAGGGCCGCCCGTACACCCTGCGCTACACGCTGCCGCCCGGGGCCACCGAACCGACCGGGGTCCGGTTCGAGCCGGTCCGGGACGCGGGCGGGCGGATCGTCAAACTGGTCTGGCGGTTCACGGGGTGGACGTTCTACCCCGGCAGCGAGGTCGTCGTCGGCTACCAGGTCAAGCTGAACGGCGGCGTCGGTGCGGGCACCACCATCACCAACGTGTTCGGCGCGGGTTCGGACACCGTGCCCAAGGTGAACTGCGACCCGGACTCGCCCCGGCTCGGTACCGTGGTGGACGACCCGCGCTACGGCACCGGGACCTTCTGCACCTCCTCCGCCCAGGTCACCTCGCGCTCCGGGGTCTCGTTCGACGCGGCGAAGTGGGTCACCGGGGATCCCTCGCTCGGCTACCAGGACGCCAACACCGGGACGCCGATCCCGGCCGGGGACCCGCGCTGCCCCGAACTGACCGTCAGCGGGACGGTGTTCACCCGCTACCCCTGCACCGCCCTGACCCGGCCCGGGCAGAACTTCTCCTTCCTGATCCGGATCGAGAACGTCGGCACCGAGCCCGCGAAGTCGCTCCAGCTGCTGGACGTCTTCCCGGCGCCCAAGGACACCGGCGTGCTGCTCGGTGACGAGCCCCGGGGCACCCAGTGGGACAGCATCCCGACCCTGAGCGGCCCGGTCGGGTACACCGGCGGCGGCACCGCGAACATCACCTACACCACCACGGGCAACCCGTGCGGGCGCAAGGTCGCCACTCCCAACCGGGCCTGCGCGGCGGCCTCCTGGGGGAGCGGACGGGACCGGGCCACCGCGTTCGAGGGGGACGTCACCTTCCCCGGCGGGATGGCACCCGGGGCCGCCGTGTTCTTCACCCTGCCGTTCCAGGCCCCGGCCGACCTGACCGTGCCCGGCTACGCCTCGGTGGCGTGGAACTCCTTCGCGCACACCGAGACCGTCACCGTCGGCGGCACCACCACGGTGCTGCCGGTGACCGAACCGCCCAAGGCGGGGATCGGCCTGGTCTTCGGCAACGTCCGGATCCTGAAGAAGGTGCTCGACCCGCCGGACGGCGTCAAGATCGGTCCGTTCCGGCTGGCCTACTCCTGCCTGCTGGGCACGGCCGCCGGGGAGAGCGTCGAAGTCCGCTCCGGCGAGGTGCAGTTCAGCAGCGACCGGCCGTTCGAGCTCGGCGGTGTACCGGCCGGTGCGGTCTGCCGGTTCTGGGAGACCGACGCGGCGGGTGCCCAGAGCGAGCACCTGGGCGAGGCCAACGCGATCGTGGTGACGGTCCGGCCGGCCGCCGGCGCCACGGTGTGGCAGGAGGGCGAGATCGGCAACCGGTACCCGCGCCGGGACCTGGTGATCGCCAAGCGGGTGACCGGCGAGGGTGCGGCGGCGTTCGGCCAGGGGCCGTTCAAGGTGAGGGTGAACTGCACCTTCAACGGGGCCGTGCTGCCGGGCTTCCCGCAGGAACTGATCTTCACCGGCGACGGCTCACAGGCCATCACGGACCTGCCGCAGGGCAGCCGGTGCCGGGCCCAGGAGACCGACCAGGGCGGGGCCACCCGGGCCCGCTACGAGCTCGTCCGTTCCGAGCGGGTCGACACCGAGCCCGTGCCTGACACCGACAGCGTGCCCGCCCCGGCCCCCGCGCCGAACGGGCAGGCGGCCGTCATCATCACCAACGAGTTCGCGGTCGGCTCCCTGGTCGTCACCAAGAAGCTCGCCGGTGCGGGTGCCGCGCTCGCCCGGGGACCGTTCCGGTTCCGGATCTCCTGCGACTTCAACGGGCGGCCCGCGCTGGTCACCAAGGAGCTCGAACTCAGCGCCCCCGACCGGCTCACCGGCCAGTTGGACGGCCTGCCGGTGGGCGCGCTCTGCACGGTGACCGAGACCGAGAGCGGTGGTGCCGACCAGCCCGCCGAACCGGTCCGCAGCGTGCTGGTCAAGGAGGGGGTGACCGACCTGGCCACCGCCGAGCTGGTGAACACCTTCCAGGCCGGCCGGATCACCCTGGCCAAGGTCCTCAGCGGCCCGCTCGCCCAGGCCGGTTACCTCAAGGACGCCGTCTTCGAGCTGCACGTGATCTGCCGCCGGGACGGCCACGACGTGCTCAACCGGACGGTGCCGGTCCGGGCCGGCGCCCCGGTCACGCTGCCCGACCTGCTGCTCACCGGCACCCGCTGCTGGGCCGGTGAACTGGCCGGCGGGGCGAGCACGGTGACGGTCTCGCACCCCGACGAGCAGCACGCCGCCGAGGTCACCGCCGGAGCCGTGGACCTGACCGTCACGGCGACCAACGAGTACCGCCCGGCCGCCCTCGCGCTGCTCAAGCGGACCACCGGGCCGGGTGCCGAGAGTGTGGCCGACCGGGAGTTCGCGGTCGAGCTCAGCTGCCGACTGGTCACCGCCCCGGGGGCCGAGCCGATCCTGCTGGTGGACCGGCGGCGCTACAAGCTCAAGCCCGGGCAGCCCAGGCCGGTGGACGACCTGCCGGAGCCCCTGCCGCACGGGGCCGAGTGCTGGCTGACCGAACCCGACTCCGGCGGCGCCGAATCCGCCACCGTCGACCACGGCGACCCGGCGCACGCCCTGGTGCTCGGTGTCGCCGCCGAGGACCGGATCACCGCCACCAACCACTTCGGCGCCCCGCCGGTGCCGCCGAAGCCGCCCGTCCCGCCTGTCCCGCCGCTGCCGTCGACCGGCAGCGACCAGCGCCCGTGGGCGCTCGGCTCGGTGGGCCTGCTGCTGCTCGGGCTGGCGTCCCGGGTGGTGAGCCGCCGACGCTGACCCCGGAGTCGTGGCCGACGGACCGTCCCTGACGGTCCGTCGGCCTTCGGCTGTCCGAAGGTAGTGGGCCGGCCAAGCGCCGGTAAAGGCTTTGGTGACGAACTATTAGGACTCTTGACAGACAGGTGGTCTAGTCCAACGATAAGCGTTGTCCATCCGACCGGGATGCGCTGTGGGGGTGTGAATCCGGCCGGCGGGGCTTGCCCTGCCCAACTCCCGACCACCCCCGACCCGTACGGCGACCGTGCTCCCCGCACCGCCGTTCCCGCCCCGGTACCCCTGGCGCGGGCGTTTCGCCACGGCCCCGGCCGTGGCTGCACACGTGGTACCAACCACCAACGTCCACCCGTCTGTTGGAGAACCCATGCGCCTACGTAGACCTGCCCAGGCCGTTGTGGCCGCCCTTGCGACGCTGGCCGCGTCGGCCGGCCTGATGACGGTGGGCACCGCCACCGCCCAGGCCGCGACCCCGCTGCCGACCCGGATCTTCGCCCCGTACTTCGAGGCCTGGACCGGTGCCAGCCCGGCCGCGCTGGCCGCGCAGTCCGGTGCCAAGAACCTGACCCTGGCCTTCCTGCAGACCGCCTCGAAGGGCTCCTGCACGCCGCTGTGGAACGGCGACGCCTCGATGCCGGTCTCCTCGGCGACCTTCGGCGCCGACATCGCCACCATCCGCGCCAACGGCGGGGACGTCATCCCCTCGTTCGGCGGCTACACGGCGGACAACACCGGCACCGAACTCGCCGACAGCTGCACCGACGTGAACCAGATCGCGGCGGCCTTCGAGAAGGTCATCACCACCTACGAGATCAGCCGGATCGACCTCGACATCGAGGACAACTCGCTGACCAACAGCGGTGGCATCGACCGCCGGAACAAGGCGATCAAGCTGGTCCAGGACTGGGCGGCGGCCAACGGCCGGTCGATCCAGTTCTCGTACACGCTGCCGACCACCACCCAGGGCCTGGCCGACAACGGGCTGAACGTCCTGCGGAACGCGATCGCCAACAACGCGCGGATCGACGTCGTGAACCAGATGACGTTCGACTACTACGACAACGCCGCGCACAACATGGCGACCGACACCCAGACCGCCACCACCGGCCTGTACAACCAGCTGGCCCAGCTCTACCCGACCCGGACCCCGGCGCAGCTGTGGGGCTCGATCGGCATCATCGAGATGATCGGCATCGACGACTTCGGTCCGGCCGAGACCTTCACCGTGGCGAACGCAACCACGGTCTACAACTGGGCGCTCTCCAAGGGTGTCAACACCCTCTCGTTCTGGGCGCTCCAGCGTGACAACGGCGGCTGCGTCGGCACGGCGGGCTCCGACAGCTGCTCCGGCATCAGCCAGGGCACCTGGGACTTCAGCCGGATCTTCGCGCCGTACACCAGCGGGACCACCACCCCGGTGAACGACTTCTCGCTCGCCGTCAGCCCGGCGGCCGGTTCGGTGGTGGCGGGCTCCGGCACCACCGCCGCCCTCTCGACCGCTGTGACCTCGGGGTCGGCGCAGAGTCTGGCGTTGACCGTGACGGGTGCTCCGGCGGGGGTCACGGCTTCGGTCAACCCCGGTACGGTGAACGCCGGTTCGGGTGCGACGTTGTCGGTCTCGACCACGGCGGCCACCGTGCCCGGCAGCTACCCGTTGACGGTGAAGGCCACCGGTGCCTCGGGCAGCCACACCGCCACCTACACCCTGACCGTGACCGGCACCCAGCCGGGCAACGACTTCTCGCTCGCCGTCAGCCCGGCGGCCGGTTCGGTGGTGGCGGGTTCGGCCACCACCGCGGCGCTCTCCACGGCTGTGACCTCGGGTTCGGCGCAGAGTCTGGCGTTGACCGTGACGGGTGCTCCGGCGGGGGTCACGGCTTCGGTCAACCCCGGTACGGTGAACGCCGGTTCGGGTGCGACGTTGTCGGTCTCGACCACGGCGGCCACCGTGCCCGGCAGCTACCCGTTGACGGTGAAGGCCACCGGTGCCTCGGGCAGCCACACCGCCACCTACACCCTGACCGTGACCGGCACCGGTAACCCGACCGGGCTGGTCAACGGCGGCCTGGAGGCCGGCAGCCTGGCCCCGTGGACCTGCCAGGCCGGCGGTGCCGTGGTGAGCACCCCGGCCCACGGCGGCACCCACGCCCTGCTGGCGGCCGCGACCGCCTCGCAGACCGGCCAGTGCGGCCAGACCGTGACGCTGGCCCCCAACACCAGCTACACGCTGTCCGCTTGGGTCCAGGGCAACTACTCCTACCTCGGCGTCAGCGGCGGCGCGACGGCCAGCACCTGGACCCCGGGCTCCAGCAGCTGGACCAAGCTCACCGTCCCGTTCACCACCGGCGCCTCGGGCACCGTCACGGTCTACCTGCACGGCTGGTACGGCCAGGGCAGCGTCTACGGCGACGACTTCTCGATCGCCTGATCCCCACCCGCACGACGGAGGCCCGGCCGTCAGCCCTCGCTGACGGCCGGGCCTCCGGTGCGTCAACTCCGGCGCGGTGGACGAGGGAAGAAGCCGCTGGTGCGGGCGGCGTACGCGGCCCAGCCCGGCTTGCCCGCGCTGCCGCGTTCGGCCATCGGCTTGCCGCTGCCGTACGCGAGCAACCAGTTCATCAGCAGCGGGCTCAGCACGGTCGCCCAGCCGAGCGGCCGGTCGGCCACCAGCAGGAAGAGGCCCCACCAGACGCAGGCGTCGCCGAAGTAGTTCGGGTGCCTGGTCCAGGACCAGAGGCCCTCGGTCATCAACCGGCCCCGGTTGGCGGGGTCCGCCTTGAACACGGCCAACTGCCGGTCGCCGACGGTCTCGAAGACCAGCCCGAGGGTCCAGAGCGCGACGGCCGCGACGGCGAGCGGGCCGAGCCGGTCCGGCAGGTACTGGGCGACCTGGACCGGCAGCGAGACGAACCACAGGAGGCCGGCCTGGAGCAGGTAGACCTTGCGCAGGGCGTACCAGGGGCCGGGCTTGCGGGCCAGCATCCGGGCGTACCTCGGGTCCTCCGGCGCGCCCCGGGAGCGCCATCCGATGTGACCGGACAGCCGCAGGCCCCAGACCGTCACCAAGGCCGTCGCCAACAGCCGCCGCCCGTCGTCCCCGTGGCCGGCCGAGAGCCCGTAACCGGTGAGGGCGACCGCGACGAACGCCAGGCCCCAGGCGACGTCCACGCCCCGGTGCCGACCGGTCCGGACCCCGATCGCGAAGGCGGCCAGCATCACCGCCAGCGCCGCGCCGGCGGTGGCGAGCAGGTTCGGCAGGAACGGGCTCACCGGTCGCCCTCCCGGGTCAGCAGCAGCTGGCGCACGTCCAGGTAGCCGGTGCGGAACCCGGCCTCGGAGTAGGCGAGGTAGAGCTCCCACATCCGTTGGAAGACCGGATCGAAGCCGAGGGCCGCCACCTCCTCGGCGCGGGCGGTGAAACGTTCCCGCCAGAGCCGCAGGGTCTCGGCGTAGTGCGCTCCGTAGCCCCGGTCCGCCGTCAGCCGCAGGCCGGAGTGGCGGGCGGCGGCCTGGGCGAGGCCCTCGGTGGAGGGGATCTGGCCACCGGGGAAGATGTACTTGAGGATCCAGGTGTAGGTGTCGGTGGTGGCCAGCATCCGCTGGTGCGGCATGGTGATCGACTGCAGTGCGACCCGGCCGCCGGGGGCGAGCACCCGGTCCAGGGTGGCGAAGTACGCGGGCCAGTACGGCCGGCCGACCGCCTCGACCATCTCGACGCTGACCACCGCGTCGTAACTGCCTTCCGCGGAGCGGTAGTCGCAGAGCCTGACCTCGGCCCGGTCGGCCAGGCCCGCCTCGGCGATCCGGCGGCGGGCCAGGTCGAGCTGCTCGGCGGAGAGGGTGAGACTGACCACCCGGGCGCCCCGCCGGGCCGCCCGCAGGGCCAGCTCGCCCCAGCCGGTGCCGATCTCCAGCACCGTCCGGCCGGGGCCGACCCGGGCCAGGTCGAGCAGCCGGTCGATCTTGCGGTGCTGGGCACCGGGCAGTCCGTCCCAGTCCGCCAGCGGGGCGCCGCTCGCCAGGTCGGTCGGGAACAGCGCGGAGGAGTAGCTCATGGTCCGGTCGAGGAAGAGCGCGAACAGCTCGTTGGAGAGGTCGTAGTGGCGCTGGATGTTGCGCCGGGTGTGCTGGGCGCCGCCGCGCTCGGTGGCGGGCGGCCGCTGGACGTACAGCCTGCGCAGCCAGGCGGTGCCGGGCGGCACCCAGGCGGCCGGGTCGACGGCCAGTGCCGTCAGCAGCGCGACCAGGTCGGGGGAGTCCCAGTCGCCCGCCTGGTAGGACTCGCCGAAGCCGATCAGGCCGGCTGCGCCGATCCGCCGGAGGAAGTCCTGCGGCCGGTGCAGCCGCAGCACCGGAGCGGTGGTCGGAGCGGCCACCAGCGGGTGCCCGCCCGGGAGTTCGACCCGGACGCCGAACCGGCGGGAGAGCCGGACGAGCAGCTTGGCGGCGACGGCGGCCCGCAGGGGCGCGACCGGCACCCGGGCCACGTCCGGCCAGCGGGCGGGGTCGACGCCCCGGAGGGGTGCGGTGGTCGGGTCGGCCACGGAAGTCACGACGGTGGTACCTCTCTGCGGTGGACGGGCAGGCCGCGCAGCAGCAGCCGGATGCCCTGGTAACGGATGTGCAGGCTGACGGCGAAGGTCATGAACGGGTGGCGCAGGACGGCCGAGAGCAGCGAACGCGTGGTCGCCGGGCGCCGTCGGCCGCGCACCGTGGCGGTGAACGCCCGGCCGCCGGGCCGGTCGAGGTGGATGGTCAGCTCCAGCCGGTCGGCCGGCTCGGGCAGCCGCATCCGGTAGTCCCCGTCGACCGGGAAGAACGGCGAGACGTAGAACTCCTTCGCCGTCCCGGCCTGACCCGGCCGCAGCAGGTAGCGGTGCTGCCCGCCGTAGGTGTTGTGCACCTCGGCCACGGTGCAGAGCGGCCGGCCCTCGGCGTCCCGGCACCAGTAGACCGTGAGCGGGTTGAAGACGTGGCCCAGCGAGCGGGCCTGGGTGAGCATCAGGACCCGGCCGTCGCCGAGCCGGACGCCCTCCCCGGCCAGGTACCGGTCGAGGTTCTGACGCAGGCTCAGCCCGGCGGTGCCGGGGTGGTCGGCGGCGCGGAACCGCGCCAGCGGGCGGAGCACGGCCGGCACCGGCGGCAGCCGGTCCAGGTCGACCAGCCAGAGGCAGGTCCGGTGCGCGAAGGCGTGCCGCAGCGGGGTGCGCCGGACATGGGTGATCCGGCTCTCGTACAGTGCCGCGCCCCAGGGGCCCGGCAGGGCGGTGGTCATACCGGCACCCCCAGCACGGAGCGGGCGGCCCGGACGCCGGAGCGGCAGCCGTCCTCGTGGAAGCCCCAGCCGTGGTACGCCCCGGCGAACGCCGTGCGGCCGACCGAGAGTTCGGGCAGCCGACGCTGGGCGGCGACGCTGGCGGCGGTGTAGACCGGGTGCTCGTAGACCGTCCGCGAGATCACGTGCTCGGCGGCCACCGGGCGGTGCCGGTCGTCGTTGAGGGTGACCAGGTAGTCCTCGGCGGTGTCCAGGCCGAGCAGCCGGTTCAGGTGGTAGCTGACCTGGACCTGGTCGGCGGCGCCGTGGCAGTCGGCCATCAGGTAGTTCCAGGAGCCCCGGGCCCAGGCGGCCTGCGGCAGCCGGGAGGCGTCCCGGTGCAGCACGGTGGGGTTGCGGGAGTAGCGGAAGGCGCCCAGCACCTCGGTCTCGGCGGGCGTCGGGTCGGCCAGCAGCCGCAGGGCCTGGTCGCCGTGGGTCGCCACCACCACGGCGTCGGCCGGGTGGCGGTGCCCGTCCTCGGTGGTGACGGTGACTCCGTCCGGGTGCCTGCTCACCGCGCGGACCGGTGCCGACCGGTGCACGGTGGGGAGCCGGTCCGCGATCCGGCGGACGTAGGTCTGCGAACCGCCGACCACGGTCCGCCAGGTGGGGGAGCCGGTGACGCCGAGCATGCCGTGGTTCTCCAGGAAGGCGAACAGGTAGCGCGCGGGGTAGTCGCCCGCCAGGTCCGGAGCGCAGGACCAGACGGCGGCCACCACCGGGGTCATGAAGTGGCTGACGAAGTACGCCGAGAAGTTCCCGTCGGCCAGGAACCGGCGCAGCGAGGGTTCGCCCGCGTCCGGGTCGGCGAGCAGCCGTCGGGCCCGCCGGTGGAAGCGCGGCACCTCGGCCAGCATCCGCAGGTAACGGCCGTGCAGGACGGAGTTCGGCCGGGCCAGCAGGCCGGCGGGTCCGCGCGCCCCGGCGTACTCCAGGCCGCAGCCCTCGCAGCGGACGGACATGCTCATCTCGCTGTCCCTGGTCTGCACGCCGAGTTCGCGGAACAGCCGGGTCAGCTCCGGGTAGGTGCGCTCGTTGTGCACCAGGAAGCCGGTGTCCAGGGCGAGCTCACGCCCGTCGAGGGCGGTGGCCCGCTGGGTGTGGGCGTGGCCGCCGAGCCGGGCGTCCGCCTCGAACAGCTCCACCTCGGCCCCGGCCCTGCGCAGCTCGTACGCAGCGGTCAGGCCGGCCACCCCGGCCCCGATCACCGCCACCCGGCGGCCGCCGGAGCCGAACTGGTGAGCGGTGCTGGTCGCGGTGGTTCCGGTGTCGGTCACTGGGGCCCTCCGAGGCTCCGAAGTACGGGTGTGCACCAGTACTTCGGAGCCATGAGCGGAGCGGATTGCTCCGAACGGGGAGCGGCCGGGCGGCTGTCAGGTGAAGGACAGCAGCAGCACGGGCGCCCCGCTCGGCCGACTCGACCCACCGGCCGGCTCGATCGTCACGCCGACCCCGCCGGCCCCGCCGATCGCGCCGTCCAGCAGCAGTGCACCGTCGGTGGCCGGCATCAGCCCGGCCGACCGCATGGTGCCCGCGTCGTCGAACCAGAGCTGGTAGGTGCTCCCGGCCGGCAGCGCCGGCATGCCGGCGGCCAGGAAGGCGGCCTGACCGCGGCTCTGCGACCAGACCACGGTGCCCACGCCGGAGCCGGCGGCAGCGGTGCTGGTACGGGCGTCCGGAGCGGTGAGCAGCGACTCGAAGCCGGTCTGCCGCTCCTGGAGCCGGCTCGCCTGGGCCGTGGCCTGCTCGGCCCGGTCGTGCTGCTGCGCGGCGACCCCGCCGAGCAGGACGGCGGCGGCCAACGAGGCGGCCAGGGCCAGTCGGGGCAGCACCCGCCCGAACCGGCCGGGGCGCCGACCGGCGTCCGCTCCCGGGGCGGCGTGCGGCGGATGCTGACGGACCGTGGGGAGCTGGGCCAGCACCCGCTGCTTCAGCGCCGGCGGCGGGACCACCGCCTCGGCCGCGCCCAGCCGGGCCAGCGTGGCGGCGAACTCGGCGACCTCCTGCGCGCAGGACGGGCAGGCCGCCAGATGCCGTTCGAACTCGGCGCGTTCGCGCTCGTCCAGTGCGTGCGCGGCGTACGCGCCGGTGAACGTGTGCAGATCGGGCGCGATGGTCATGTGCCCACCCCCAGGCAGTCACGCAGGCGGATGAGGCCGTCCCGCATCCGGGTCTTCACGGTACCCAGCGGCAGCGCGAGCAGCTCCGCCACCTCGGGGTAGCTGTACCCCCGGTAGTACGCCAGGGTGACCGACTCCCGCTGGAGTTCGGTCAGCGACCTGAGGCAGCGCCGGACCTGCTCGCGCTCCAGCCGGCCTTCGACCTGCTCGGCCACCTCGTCGAAGACCGGGGTGTGCGAGCGGGCGGCGACCTTCTGCTCGCGGTCGCTGGCGGCCTGTACGGAACGCACCCGGTCCACCGCCCGGCGGTGGGCCATGGTCAGCACCCAGGGCAGCACCTCGCCGCGCTCGGGCTGGTAGCGGGCGGCGTTCCGCCAGAGGTCGAGCATCACCTCCTGGGTCACCTCCTCGGACTGCGCCGGATCCCGCAGCACCCTGCGGACCAGTCCGAAGACCGGGCCGGCGACCGCGTCGTAGAGCCGGCCGAACGCGTCCTGGTCACCGAAGGCGGCCTTGGCGACCAGCTCCCGGAGATCGGGGCCGCGGCGCTGGGGACCGGAGAGCTGGACGACACTGCTCACCTGGCCACCTCCCGGCCGAGCTGCGGGCCGACGTGGGGCATGCGGTTACCTCCAGAGCTGCCGACGGGCCATCCCGTCGGTCGTGCGGGATCGACACCTGTGCTTCGGAGCCACCGTCCGATCGGATGGGTCCCCATGCGGGGGAGTTCCGAACCGATCCGGGGCGGGGAGCTCCGAACCCATCCGGCGGGCGAGCGGCTCCGAATACCTCCGCCCAGGAACGCCACCCGAAGGACCAGCACCGTGCCTGCCGACCAGCGCCCGTACCGCCTGCTCGACGTCCGCGAGATCCACGCCGAGCCCGAGGCGCTGGCCTCGCCGCGCGGCCGCCAGGTGGTGGAGCGCTTCCCCGCCGCCCGGATCGTCGAGGTGGCCTCGCACTGGGGCATCCCCGAGCTGCACGGCAACGAGGGCAACGTGGAGCGCTGGGCCAGGATCAAGAGCGAGGTGCTGGTGCTCGGCGTGAAGAAGTCGCTCGCCGCCCGCCCGAACGGCCGCTCCGCCGACTGGATCGCGCCGAGCTCGGCCAACGGCTGCGCCCTCGCCTGCGCGTACTGCTACGTGCCGCGCCGCAAGGGCTACGCCAACCCGATCACGGTCTTCACCAACATCGACCGGATCATCGGCTACCTCGGCCGCCACGTCGCCCGGCAGGGCCGCAAGCACGAGCCGAACCAGTGCGACCCGCGCGCCTGGGTCTACGACATCGGCGAGAACAACGACTGCTCGGTGGACGCCCTGGTGTGCGACAACACCGCCGACCTGATCCGGGCCTTCCGGAACTGGCCGAACGCCAAGGCCACGTTCGCCACCAAGTGGGTCAACCGCGACCTGCTCGACCTGGACCCGAGGGGGCGCACCAGGATCCGGTTCTCGCTGATGCCGCCGGCTGACGCCCGGCTGCTGGACGTCCGCGCGGCGTCCGTGCCGGACCGGCTGGCCGCCGCCGGGGACTTCCAAGCTGCCGGGTACGAAGTGCACTTCAACCTCTCGCCGGTGGTGATCAGACCGGGCTGGCAGGCGGACTGGGCCGAACTGCTGGAGCGGATGGACGGTCTGCTGCCGACCGCGGTGAAGCAGCAGGCCGCTGCCGAGATCATCATGCTGACGCACAACCAGGGGTTGCACGAGGTGAACCTCGGCTGGCATCCCAAGGCCGAGCAGGTGCTCTGGCAGCCCGGGCTCCAGGAGCCCAAGCGTTCGGAGAACGGTAGCTGGAACGTCCGCTACCGGGCGGGCCGGAAGGCCGAGGCGCTGGGCGAACTCCGTTCCCTGATCGACCGGTTCGCCCCGTGGCTGCAGGTCAGGTACGCCTTCTGACGTGGCGTCGGAAGCGTCCCGGAAAAGAGTTGCCGATCCGACCCGTCCGGCGGTGACACTGCGCCGAATGGGGAGTGTGAGCACACCGAAGCCCCGACGCAACCGCCTGGTCCGGATCGCCGCCGCAGCCGCGATCGGCCTGGCGGCCGCCGTGGCCGCGGTCGGAGCCGGAGAGCTGGTGGCGGTCCTCACCGGACCGGACACCGCCCCCGTGATCGCGGTCGGTTCGGCCGCGATCGACCTGACGCCCACTCCGCTCAAGGAGTTCGCCGTCCGGAACTTCGGGACCGACGACAAGCCGGTCCTGCTGGGCGGCATCCAGCTCACCATGGCGGGACTCGCCGTGCTGGCCGGACTGCTCGCGGTACGGCGGCGGCTGTTCGGGGCGGCCGTCTTCGTGCTGTTCGGCGGGCTCGGCGTCTGGGCGGCGCTGTCGCGGCCGGTGGCCGGTCCGGCCGACGCGCTGCCCGCACTGGCGGCGGGTGCGGTGGGCGCGGTGGTGGTGGCGTGGCTCGCCACCCGGCTGCGCCCGGCGCGGTTCGGGCCCGCCACGGCGGGTGGCCGGCCGGCCGGCCACCCGCCGGATCAGGACGCGGACGCGGACCCGGAGCCGGACCGGGCCGCGCCGAGCCGGCGCACCGTCCTGGCCGCCACCGGCGGCACGGTGCTGCTGGGCGGCCTCGCGGTGGCCGGTGGCCGCACCCTGAGCGACCGTCGCTACGACGTCTCCACCGCCCGGGAGGCCGTCCGCCTGCCGGCGCCCGCCCGGTCCGCCCCACCACTCCCGCCCGGGGTCCGCCCCGACACCCCCGGGCTGTCCTCCTTCGTCACCCCCAACCAGGAGTTCTACCGTGTCGACACCGCCCTGACGCTCCCTCGGATCGACCCGCGCCGTTGGGCGCTGCGTATCCACGGTCTGGTCGACCGTCCGCTGCTGATCTCCTACGACGAGCTGCTCCGGTACCCGCTGGAGGAGCTGGACCACACCCTGTCCTGCGTCTCCAACGAGATCGGCGGCCCCTACGTCGGCACCACCCGTTGGCTCGGGGTGTCGTTGCCCGCGCTGCTGCGCCGGGCCGGAGTCCGTTCCGGCGCCGACCAGTTGGTGGGCCGCTCGGAGGACGGGATGACCATCGGCACCCCGTTGGAGTCCGTGCTCGACGGCCGCCGCGCGCTGGTGGCGGTCGCCATGAACGGCGAGGTGCTGCCGGTGGCGCACGGCTTCCCCTGCCGCACCGTGGTGCCCGGCTTCTACGGCTACACCTCCGCCACCAAGTGGCTGGTCGACCTGGACGTGACCAGCTTCGCGGCGTACGACCCCTACTGGGTCGAGCGCGGCTGGGACCGGACCGGCGAGGTGCGGACCGCCTCCCGGATCGACGTCCCGGCGCCGTTCGCCCGGGTGGCGGCCGGTGACGTGGCGGTGGCCGGCACCGCCTGGGCCACCCACCGGGGCATCGCCGCAGTGGAGTTGAGGGTGGACGGCGGCCCCTGGGCCGAGGTCCGGCTCGCTGCGGACGCCGGCCCCGACGTCTGGCGGCAGTGGAGTCACACCTGGACCGGCGCCCGTCCGGGCACCCACCGACTGGAGGTCCGGGCCACCGACGGCACCGGCTCGGTGCAGACCGGCTCGCGCGCCACCCCGTTTCCCGCCGGAGCCACGGGCTGGCACAGCACCGTGGTGACGGTCTCCTGAACCACCTTCCCAGCAGCACACCGACCCGCCCGAAGGGTTCCGGTGGCGGTCCCGCCATGCCGGAACCGGAATGTCCCACCCACTCAAGGAGCAGTTCCCATGTCCCTGCACACCTCCCGCCGCACGTCCCTGGCCGCCCTGTTCGCCGCCGGAGCCCTGGTGCTCGGCCTGAGCGCCTGCAGCAGCGGCAGCAGCTCGGGCTCGGCCTCCTCCCCGGCCGCTTCGGCCGCCACTTCCGCCGCCGCCACCTCGGCCGCCCCGATGGTGGCCGGCCAGCCGTTCGGTGCGGCCTGTTCCGCCGTCCCCAAGGACGGGGCGGGCAGCTTCTCCGGCATGGCGATGGACCCCGTCGCGACGGCTGCCTCCAACAACCCGCTGCTCTCCACCCTGGTCACCGCGGTGAAGCAGGCGGGCCTGGTCGACACCCTCAACTCGGCGGCCGACATCACCGTGTTCGCGCCGACCAACGACGCCTTCGCCAAGCTGCCGAAGGCCGATCTGGACGCGGTGCTGGCCGACAAGGAGAAGCTCACCAAGATCCTCACCTACCACGTCACCCCGACCCGGCTGGCCCCGACCGCGCTGGCCGGCGGCCACAAGACCCTGCAGGGCGGAGACCTGGCGGTGAGCGGCTCCGGTCAGGACTTCACGGTCAACGCCAACGCCAAGGTGCTGTGCGGCAACGTGCAGACCGCCAACGCCACCGTCTACATCGTCGACACCGTGCTGATGCCGACCTCCTGACGCCGGATCAGCCCCGGAGGCGGACCGGTGTCCACCCGGTCCGCCTCCGCGCGCTCACTGCTCGGCGCCGTCCCTGCGGTCCACCCTGAGCTGTTCCAGCTCCTCGGTCATCCGCGCCAGGAACCTGACCACCACGTCCAGTTCGGCCGCGCTGAACTCGCGCCGCACCAGCTCGGTCCGCTCGGCCACCGGTCCGAACCAGCGCCCGGCCATCCGGGTCGCGCCCGGGTTGTGCTGCACCCGGACCTGGCGGCGGTCGTTCGCGTCCCTGGTCCGGGTGACGTGCCCGGCCCGCTCCAACCTGTCCAGCACGGCGGTGACCGCGCCGGAGGTGAGCGCCAGCTGCTCCCGCAGCTTCCCGGGCGTGACACCTCCGCCGTCGGCGGCCCGCAGGACCGCGAGCAGGGCCTGGACGTCGGTGCTGTGCAGGCCCTGGGCGGACGCGAAGTCGTGGCCGAGCAGGTTCATCTCGGAGGCGAGCCCTTGCAGCAGCAGGGCGAAGGCCCGACCGTCCGGTGAGGGGTGCTGCTCTGCCAAGGCGACCTTCCAGGAACGGGGGCCCTCAGCCTAGCCGCCCTTCGCCCTCGGCTTTTCTCTCACTCATCAAGTCTCTCAATGATTGAGATACTATCCTCCGGTCGACCTGCCCGTCCGGCCGAAGGAGCCCCCGTGCCCGCCCGACGACTACTTGTCCCCCTGGTCCTGTTGGCCCTCTGGCTCGGCCTCGGCGGCGCCTTCGGCTCGTACGCCGGCCGGTTGTCCGAGGTCTCCACCAACGACGGTGCCGCCTTCCTGCCGCGCAGCGCCGAGTCGACCGAAGTGGCCCGGCTCGCCGCCGAGTTCCAGTCGGGGGCCACGCTCCCGGTGGTGATCGTCTGGCAGGGCGCCGACGGTCCGATCGACGAGACCGCCCGCCAGGGTGCCGGTCGGGCCCTGGCGGCTGCGGCCACCGTCGCCGGGGCCACCGGCCCGGCCTCGCCGCTGCTCACCTCCGCCGACGGCGCGGCCGTGCAGGGCGTGGTCCAACTCCGGGCGGACCTGGGCAAGGGGACCGCCGACAGCGTCCGGGCCATCCGTGACCTGGCCTCCGCCGTGCCCGGCACGGTCGCGGGTGTGGCCGGCCCCGCCGCCGTCCAGGCCGACCTGGCCGGCGCGTTCGCGGGCATCGACGGACTGCTGCTCGGCGTCGCCCTCGGGGTGGTGCTGCTGATCCTGCTCGCGGTGTACCGGAGCCTGCTGCTGCCGCTGCTGGTGATCCTCGGTGCGGTGTTCGCGCTGGGGGTGGCCTGCGCCGTGGTGTACCTGCTGGCCGACCACGGCGTGGTGCGGGTCGACGGACAGGTGCAGGGACTGCTGTCGATCCTGGTGATCGGCGCCGCCACCGACTACGCGCTGCTGCTCTCGGCCCGGTTCCGCGAGGAGCTCGGCGTCCAGGAGGACCGGTTCGCTGCGATGCGGACGGCCTGGCGCCGGTCGGTCGAGCCGATCGGCGCCTCGGGTGCCACCGTAGCGCTCGGCCTGCTGGTGCTGCTGCTCTCCGACCTGACGAACAACCAGGCGCTCGGCCCGGTCGGCGCGATCGGCATCGTCTGCGCGGTGCTGTCCGCCCTCACCTTCCTGCCCGCCGCCCTGGTGCTGCTGGGCCGGGCCGCGTACTGGCCCGCCCGCCCGCCCGCCGAGGGCGCCGCGGCGCACGGTGTCTGGCAGCGGGTGGCCGCGCTGGTCGGCCGTCGTCCCCGGGCCACCTGGGCGGCCGCGTTGGTGGCCCTGCTGGCCTGCGCGGCGTTCGCCCCGCTGCTCGACTCGCGCGGAGTGCCGCAGAGCGAGCTGTTCGTCAAGGAGCAGCCCTCGGTCGCGGCGCAGCGGCTGCTCTCCGCCCACTTCCCCGGTGGCTCCGGCAACCCGGCCGTGGTGCTCGCCGAGGCGGGCCGGGCCGACCAGGTGGCCTCCGCCGCTTCCGCCGTCCCCGGAGTGGCCGGGGTCCGTCCCTACACCGGTGGTGCGCCGGGCGGCCCGGCCAGGCAGGTCGGCGGCCTGGTCCGGCTGGACGCCACGCTGGCCGACCCGGCCGACAGCGACGCCGCGGTCGCCACCGTCCAGCGCCTGCGCGCGGCGGTGCACGCGGTTCCCGGCGCGGACGCCCGGGTCGGCGGCTACACCGCGCAGCAGTACGACACCCGGGTGACCGCCCGGCACGACCGGTCGGTGATCGTACCGGCCGTCCTGCTCTGCATCCTGGCCGTCCTGGTCCTGCTGCTGCGCTCGGTGCTCGCCCCGCTGCTGCTGGCCGCCACCGTCGCCCTCTCCTACCTGGCCACGCTCGGGGTCGCCGCGCTGGTGTTCCCGCACGTCTTCGGCTTCAGTGCGACGGACCCCTCGGTACCGCTCTACGGCTACGTCTTCCTGGTCGCCCTGGGGGTCGACTACAACATCTTCCTGATGACCCGGGTGCGGGAGGAGTCACTGCGCCACGGTACCCGCGAGGGGGTCCTGCGTGGCCTGACCGCGACCGGGGGAGTGATCACCTCGGCGGGCGTGGTGCTCGCGGCCACCTTCGCCGCGCTCGGGGTGATCCCGCTGGCGTTCCTGGCCCAGATCGCCTTCATCGTGTCCTTCGGTGTGCTGCTCGACACCCTGGTGGTCCGCTCACTGCTGGTGCCCGCGCTGGTGCACGACCTCGGCGACCGGGTGTGGTGGCCGACACGTCCGGGCCGTCGGTAAAGGGGGGAATGGGGTCACAAGAGGACCTAGGGCACCAGAACTGCGGACCGTCGGCGGACGTGACCTTCTTCACCGTGCCGTCGCCGCACCTGCTGACGTGGCGTCAACCCTGCTTCCTGGAAGCAGGGTTGATGTCAAGTGTGGTGTGCGTCATGCCGATGGGGCTGTTTGCCCGCCCTCGTTCCGTCCCGCAGTCTCGAAAGTGCGCCCCGGAGTGCGGCGCCCACTTTCCCCCTCACCCGGAGGTACTGCGGCATGCGTGCGTTCACCATCCCGAAGGTCCGAATACGGTACGACCGGCTGCCCAACCAGGTGCTCGGCATCGGCGTGGCCGGCGCGATCGCGGTCACCGCGATCCTCCCGGTCAGCCAGGCGATGGCCGATCCCGCCGCCGCGCAGCCGGTCACCCCGGTGGCCGCCCCGGCCGCCGAGCCGGTGGCCCAGGCCGCCGCCGCTCCGGCTGCGGAGCCCGCCGCCGCCCCGGCCGCCGAGCCGGCTCCGGCCGCGACCGCCGCCCCCGTCTACGCCGACAACCTGGACGGCTGGATCCAGAAGGCCCGCGACGTGCTCGGGGCCGCCGGGAAGCCCGTCCCGTCCGCCAAGGCGATGCGCGCGACCGCGATGTCCGAGTCCACCGGCAACCCGAACGCGGTGAACGGCTGGGACTCCAACGCCAAGGCCGGCACCCCCTCGATCGGGCTGACCCAGATGATCCAGCCGACCTTCAGGACGTACGCGCTGTCCGGTCACACCGACATCCGCAACCCCGTCGACAACCTGGTCGCCAGCTCGCGCTACTGCGACGCGGTGTACGGCGGCATGGACAAGATGGCCTCGGCGCGCGGTTACGGCTCGCACTGGAAGGGCTACTAGGCCCTCCGACTGTAGGTTCCTACAGCGTCACGACTACGCCACCCGGGCGAGCTTGTGCGGATCATCAAGGATTCCGTGTGAACTGGCTTTCGACCGGGGTATCGGTGAACATTGACGGTTGGGTGCGGGGCGCCCGAGTGCGCCCGGCGGTCAGACCGCAACCGCACCCGAGGTCTACCTTCTCCCAGCCAGAGAGCCCTTTTCATGCGCTTCCTGAACGACATGTCGCCCGCTTACGACTTGACGTACGACGACGTCTTCATGGTCCCCAGCCGCTCCGCGGTGGGCTCCCGGCAGGGTGTCGACCTCTCCTCGAACGACGGCAGCGGGACCACCATCCCGCTCGTGGTGGCCAACATGACCGCCATCGCCGGCCGTCGGATGGCCGAGACCGTGGCCCGGCGCGGCGGCCTGGTGGCCATCCCGCAGGACATCCCCACCGAGGTCATCTCCGACGTCATCGGCTGGGTCAAGCAGCGCCACCTGGTGCACGACACCGCCGTCACGCTGGCCCCCGGCGACACCGTCGCGGACGCCCTGTCGCTGCTCCCCAAGCGCGCGCACAACGCGGTCGTGGTGGTCGAGGACGGCAAGCCGGTCGGCGTGGTCACCGAGTCCGACTGCCAGGGCGTGGACCGGTTCACCAGCCTCTCCGAGGTGATGTCCCGTGACCTGGTGCTGCTGGAGGAGGGCATCGACCCGCGTGCGGCGTTCGAGAAGCTGAACGAGGCGCACCGCAAGCTCGCCCCGGTGATCGACGCGGACGGCAGGCTGGTCGGTCTGCTGACCCGCAAGAACGCGCTGCGCGCCACCCTCTACACCCCGGCCACCGACGCGGCCGGCAAGCTCCGGATCGCCGCCACCGTCGGCATCAACGGCGACGTGGCCGGCAAGGCCAAGGCGCTGATCGAGGCCGGTGCGGACGTGCTCGTGGTGGACACCGCGCACGGCCACCAGGAGTCGATGATCAGCGCGCTGCGCGCGGTGCGCGGGCTCGACCCGCAGATCCCGATCGTGGCGGGCAACGTGGTCTCCGCCGTCGGTGTCCGCGACCTGGTCGAGGCCGGTGCGGACATCCTCAAGGTCGGTGTCGGCCCCGGCGCGATGTGCACCACCCGGATGATGACCGGGGTCGGCCGCCCGCAGTTCTCCGCCGTGCTGGAGTGCGCCGCCGAGGCGCGCCGGCTCGGCAAGCACGTCTGGGCCGACGGTGGCGTCCGCCACCCGCGCGACGTGGCGATGGCGCTGGCCGCCGGTGCCTCCAACGTGATGATCGGCTCCTGGTTCGCCGGCACCTACGAGTCGCCCGGCGACCTGCACACCGACGCGAACGGCCGCCAGTACAAGGAGAGCTTCGGGATGGCCTCGGCCCGCGCGGTGCGGAACCGGACCTCCGAGGAGTCGGCCTACGACCGCGCCCGCAAGGCGCTGTTCGAGGAGGGCATCTCCACCTCGCGGATGTTCATCGACCCGGCCCGCCCGGGCGTCGAGGACCTGATCGACTCGGTCATCGCGGGTGTCCGCAGCTCCTGCACCTACGCGGGTGCGCGCAGCCTGGAGGAGTTCCACGAGAAGGCGATCGTCGGCGTGCAGAGCGCCGCCGGGTACGCCGAGGGCAAGCCGCTGCACTCCAGCTGGGCCTGATCCCCGCTCGCTTTCCGGCCGTGGGCGGGGGGCCCCCCGCGCGGGGGGGGGGGGGCCGCCCCGGCGGGGGGGGGGGGGCCCCCCCCGGGGGCCGCCCCCCCCCCCCCGGGGCGGCGCGGGCCCCCCCCCCCCCGCGCGGGGGGCCCCCCGCCCACGGCCGTTCAGCGGGGTGAGCAGCGCCCGGCTGACCATGCCGACCGAGCTGTCCAGCGCGGCTCCGAACGCCGGGCCGACCAAGGGCAGTTCGCGCAGTTCCCAGAGGGCCAGCGCGCTGGCCCAGGCGGCGTCCCTGGCCCGGTCGACGCTCCAGACGCCGATCACGTGCAGCAGCGGGTCGGCCAGGTCCAACTGCTCAGGACCCGGCAGCAGTTCGTCCCTGACCCGGTCCTCGACCTGGGCCAGCAGCGCGTTGATCCGCAGGTAGTCCGTCTCGACCTGGGCCGGCTCCCGGCCGAGCTCCCGGCACAGGTCGACCACCGAGAGCGGCAGGTCGTGCTCGATGTGCGCGTTCATCCCGGCCAGGGCGAACTGCAGCGGGTGGATGCCCGGGTGGCCGCGCAGCTCGAACAGCGGCCGCCAGCAGGCGGTCGGGCGGCGGCCTGCGGCGACCGCGTCCACCGCCGCCAGCCAGCGTCCGGCGAACACCGCGTCCAGCCTGGCCATCGCCGCCGGAGCGTCGAAGTAGGTGGCCGCCAGCCGCTGTCGGACCAGCTCGGTGACGGTGAGGTACATCCCGTTGAAGACTCCCACGCCGTCGCCGGGCGGGAAGCCGTCCGTCAACCGCCGCATCCGCTCGATCACCTGATCGACGGTCAGTTGCTGATCGGTCGCCATCCGGCCCGTCCTCTCGGCGTTGTCCCGTGCCCGGCAGCGGGGACCTTCACCTTCGCAGCCGCCGCCTTCCGGTGGAAGCCGCCGCGCCACCGTTCCCGGCGGGAGCCGGGGCGGTGGCGCGGGCGGTCGGGGGTCCTGCGGCAAACCGGGTCAAGCGGTGGAACTCGGTCAGGCGGTGGCCGAGGCGGTGGTGACGGCGGCCGGGCGGCGGGCCAGCAGGGCGTCCAGGGCGAAGGCGCCCGGGCCGGTGGCGGCGATCAGCAGGAAGGACCAGCAGAACATCGCGGCCGCGTCGCCGCCGTTCTGGATCGGCCACAGCGCGTGCTCCTGGTGCACGCTGAAGTACGCGTACGCCATCGAGCCGGAGCAGATCAGCGCGGCGATCCGGGTGCCCAGGCCGAGCAGCACCAGCACGCCGCCGACCAGCTGGATCACGGCCGCGTACCAGCCGGGCCAGGCGAAGGCCGCCGGGGCGCCGCCCTTGGCGCCGCCCAGGACGTCGAACAGGGTGGCGGCGCCGTGGCAGGAGAAGAGCAGACCGATCGCGATCCGGGACAGGCCCACGACGTAGGGCCGGGCAGAGTCGACAGTGCTGTGGGGGATGACGGACATCGACGGACTCCATGGGGGACGGGGCCGTGGCGGCGGGAGCCGCGACGGGCGAAGGCAAGGCAAGGCTGGCCTTGTACAGGTCAAGTCGCAGCGGTTTCCATGGAGCCTTCACGAGTCCGTGACCGTTTGCTTATGGTTCCTTCGCGCACCGTAACGCGCGCGTCAACGCCCGTTCACATCAGCACAGTTGACGTGACGTCGGCTAGCGGAGGCGTGGCCTCGACGCGGCCCGGGGAACGTGACGGGACCCGGGAGCGTATCCAGCCCCCGGGCCCCTGAGATGCCACCCAATTGCGCACACCGGCACGTTGAAGGGTGCGGATCATTCTGAGATCGACGTGTTCTCCCGTTGAACTACCGTGCCACGGTCAGAGGCACAGGCGGGACTTGAACCCGCATCCGTCGATGATCGTCCGCGCCCGGTCGATCCGGTGATCGGCGGCGAATACTGAGACTGGAGCGAGAATCTGAGATTCATGGGACGTGCCTCTGCCGGCTTGGGCTACCCCGGCCTGTGGTGCCGGGGGAGGGATTCGAACCCCCACTGTCGTCCCGTGGTCAGCTTCAACATCAGTTTCAGCTTGCGCTCTTCAGCGCACCCCCGCTCGAACGGGGGTGATCGTGGGGCTACCCGAACAGGTAGCCGAACACCGCGTCGCCGACCCGACGGTCGCCGACCTCGGCGTTGTTGGCCTCCTCGCGGGCGAACTTGACGGCCTGCTGGAGCTTCTCCAGCCGCTCCGTCAGCTCGTTGACCCGCCGGGCCGGCAGCGCACCGGAGAACTTCACCGTCGTCCAGTACCCGACCGGGATGTCCTCGTAGTACACCTCGACCTGCGCCGGGTGCTTCTCGGTGGCCTCGGCCTTGACGTGGTTGCGCGGCACCTTCTTGGTGCGGATGGTGCGCACCGCGTCGGTCTTCCAGGAGTCCGTCGACGGGTCGAGGTTCCACGACTCGGCGGCGTCCAGCACCGGCAGCTTGCGGACGAAGGTGTACAGGTCGGTGAGCTGCTTCTCCAGGAAGAGCAGGTACGGCACCGGGACCTCGGCCAGCAGGACGGCACCGTCCACCACCACGTCCGCCGCGGCGGTCCGGTTCGCCCAGTCCTTGGTGGCGGTCACGTCGAACAGCCGGGTCAGTGTGGCGGCGGTGCTGCGCAGGATGTCCTCGGCCTTCACCTGCACCCGGGTCGACTCGGGCGGCAGCTGCTCGCCCTCCTCGTCCTTCGGCTGGTACGTCCGGGCGATACCGGCCAGCAGCGCGGGCTTCTGGAGGTCCTGGTGAGCCTGGGTCAGCTCCTGGAAGGACTTGGACTTGACGCCTTTTTCGACGGCGATGATCTGGTTCAGCTTCGGCACGTCACGGAAGCTACCAGCATTCGTGCCGATGTACCGTCCATTATTCGATCAGGCCGGTGCGGGCGATCACCGCCCGCACCGGCCCGCGGCACCGTGGAGCCGGAGTGTCCATCGTGTCGACATCCGGTTCCCGTGGGGGAGTTGGGGGCTCCCGCTGCGGTCGGTCCGGGGTGACCGCCGCGGCGCTCGTCACTGGCCGACGCGGCCGTCGACGCACTCGCGGAGCAGGTCGGCGTGCCCGCAGTGGCGGGCGTACTCCTCGATCCGGTGGACCAGGAGCTCGCGTACGGCGATGTTCTCCCGCCCCACCCGCTTGCCGAGGTCCTGGTACCGGGCCAGGGTGGCGTCGATGGCGGCCTGCTCGCGCTCCAGGTCGGCGTACGCGGCGTCGACCACGGCCTGGTCGGCGACGGCTCCGTCGAAGTCGGCGTCGCGCTTGCCGTACAGCTTCGGCAGCGGGTCGCCTTCGGTGATCCAGTTGTGCCAGTCCCGCTCCACCTCGGCGAGGTGGCGGATGAGGCCGAGCAGCGACATCGTCGAGGGCGGCACCGAACGGCGGGCCAGCTGCGCCGGGCTCAGGCCCTCGCACTTCATCCGCAGGGTGAGGCGGTAGTTCGTCAGGTAGTCCTGCAGCGTCGCCAACTCGCCCTCCGGACCGGGACCGTCGCTCTCGCGGGGGTCGTCGTCCGGATTCGCCCACATGTCGGGGTAGACGGTTGCCTGGGTCCATCGCTCGGGTTGATCGCTCATGCGCACCATAGTGTCCGCGTCGACCGGGGCCCGCTACCGAGTTCCCACGCCGAGGCGGTGGGTCGCCCGGGTCGGCGGGTCAGTAGGTTGGGAACTCCGAGGTCTCGATGTCGTACGGGCCGAGCTGGACGGTCTCGCCGAAGCGGAACTCGCGGCGGGTGCTGTAGCGGCGGCCCTCGGGGGTGGTGTGCGGCGCCGAGAGGACGAGGCCGGTGCCGGTGCGGGGGTCGACGATCAGGTAGTGCGGGATACCCATGGTGGGGTAGTCGCGCATCTTGCCCTCGTAGTCGTTCTCCGGGTTGGACTTGGAGACGACCTCCACCACCCCCGTGACGTCACGGGGGTGGACGGCTTCGCCGGACTCCAGGGCGTTCTCGGGGAGGACCATCACGTCGGGGCGCCGCTTGATGCCCGACTCGGGATCCTCGACGTCGGCGCCGCCGTGGGCGATCAATCCGGTAGCAGCGTGGTCCAGTTGGCGGTCGAGCTGGTTGGCCAGGCGGCGGGCGAGGAGCTGGTGCGGGTTGGTGCGGCCCGTCAGGATCAGGATCTCGCTGCCGCTGATCCCGGTGGCCCAGATGTCGTCCGGGGCCCGGGTGGCGATCGCGTCGGCGATCGTGCGCAGTCTGGTGCAGCTCATCCGGCGCTCGCGGTGTGTCGGTGTTCCGGTCCGACGCCAGCCTAGTGAGACGGGTCCGGCGGCCGCCCGCGCCGCCGCCGGACGCGTGCTCAGGAGCTGATGACCTCCAGGAAGGGCTGCCGGGCCGGGGCCTCCCGGCTGTCGAGGTTGACGGCGAGGCCGGCGGTGCCGAGTGGTTCCCAGACGGTGAGGGTGGTGACGGGCCCGGTGAGGGCGGGGGTGACGTCGAGGGCGACCCAGTCGGGGGTGGTGGAGAGCGGGCCGGTGCCGAGGGGGGTGCCCGGGGTCGGGGCGTTGTTCCAGGTGAGGGTGGGTTCGGCCCAGGGGGTGGCGGGGGTGGTGAAGGCCTGGACGGTGGTCCGGGTGCCGCCGGAGTCGGCGACGGCGCCGTGCAGCCAGAGGACGGCGCGGCGGACGGTGCCCGGGACGGCGGAGGTGTCGAAGGTCAGCAGGGCACGCCGACTGAAGCCGCTGGCAGTGGAGTTGGTGTTCTTGACGGTCAGGACGGTGGCGGTGCCGTACGGGGTGTCCCCGTACGAGCCGTCCCGGACGTAGGCGTCCCGGACCGGCGCGAGGACGGTCGCGGTGGCGGCCGGGGCGCTGCCGGTCCGCCGGAGGGTGACGGTGCGGCTCGCGCCCTGGGTGCCGCCGGTCTCCACCAGCAGGGTGACCGCGCCGTCCAGGGAGAGGACGTTGACGCCGGGGGAGGGGTCGGCCGAGGTCCAGCCGACCCGGGCGAGGGTGACGGTCACGGTGGCGGTCAGCCGGGACGGGTCGGCGACGGTGACGGTGAGCACCCCGCCGGCCTCCCGGACCAGGACCGAGCAGGGCGCCGAGGCGGTGATCGGCCCGGCCGTCCCGGCGGCGAAGAAGTTGGCGGCGGTCAGACCGGATACGGAGTCCGAAACGGCCTGCACCGAAGCCGAGTTGGCGAGCACGATGGTGGTGGGCGCGGCGGCCCGGGCGGCGGCCGCAGCCGCGTCGGCCCCCGGCATCAGCAGGTACTCGTACCCGGCGCCGGACGGGTCGGTGCCGTGGTCGAACCAGAGGGTCAGGTACCGCCGGGTCAGCTGCTCGGTGGTCCCGCCGGTGTTGATGTCGTGCCAACTGCCGGTCCGCGCCTCCCGCTTGACGTGCAGGGTGCTGTCCGCCGGGAGGACGTACCCGCCGAAGCCGGCGATCGCGGCCGACCGGGCGCCGGTGAACTGCTGCGACCAGCCGAGGGTGGCGGGCTGGACGGTGCCGTCCACGGTCAGGGCGTGCGTCCCGGTGGGGCCGAGGTTGCGGTTCTCCACCACGGTCTCCACCGGGACGCCGTCGGCGCAGCTGATCCCGGCGCCCAGGCAGAGCACCGAATCGTCGAGCAGGAACCACGACTTCCGGCCGCTCAGGGTGGCGGACAGCCCCCGCACGTCCTGGCCGACGGCCGCGTAGGTGCCGTCGGTGGCGCCGCCGGCCCAGACGTTGTCCGGGCGGGCCGCGCCCCAGGCGCCGCCCGCCGCGTCGGCCAGCGGCTTGGTCGAGACGGTGGTGCCCGGCAGGCGGTACGGGTCGACGGTGGGCCAGAAGGCGTCGGAGTACTGGCCGTTGCCGTAGTCGGCGCCCCACCAGGAGAGCAGGCCGCTGTTGGTGTGCCAGCCCCGCAGGTGCTCGCCGTTGCCGGTCTCGTAGAAGGTGGTGCGGGCCGAGCAGAGGCTCAGCGAGGCGGCCCAGCCGGCCCGGCGGACCACCGCGCGGTCCATCGCGAACACCCGGGCACCGGCCGGTTCGGCGGTGGCGGTCACCAAGGCGTCGGCCAGCAGGGCCTGGGCCCGGGCGAGTTCGGGGACGTCCAGATAGGCGTTGGAGAGGTAGGGGCGGTAGCGGTCGCGGGTGATCCAGCCCTTCACGGCGGCCCGCCAGCCGGCCGACTGGGCGGCCGGGGCGGCACCGGAGTCGGCCAGCCGGAGCAGGTGGCCGAGGATGGTGTGACCCCGGGTGTGGTCGTCCTGCTGGAGCTGGAGCAGGTCGCCCGCCTGGCGGCCCCGGCTGACGGAGCGTCCGCCGACCGAGTCCATCACCAGGCCGTTGTAGAGGAACGGCGACCAGGCGTTGCCGACGGCGTCGAAGACGTTCTGCCGCTGCGGGTCGGAGACCTGCCAGGCCGAACCGGCCAGCAGGGCGAACAGCTTGCTCAGGCCGCCGATCAGCACCTCGCCGTACGAGCCGGTGTACGGCACCCAGGTGTGCTGGACGAACGAGCCGTCGGCGTACAGGCCGTCGCCGCTGAGCACGTACGGGAAGACCGGGGAGAGCGCGGTGGAGGCGGCGGCGAGCTTGGCGGAGCTGCGGCCGAGCACGCCGGACAGGGCGATCACCCGGCACAGGTCGACCCGGTTGGCGCCGGTGCTGGTGCCGGAGTAGGAGGTCAGCCGGGAGCCGGGGACGGCGTGGTCGACGGCGGTCAGGTAGCCGGTGAGCCGATCGGTGGTCAGGCGGTCGCGGACCAGGACGCAGACGTCCAGCAGGGCCTGGGGCGTACCGATCTGCCAGTCCCACCAGTTCCCGTAGGCGGTGGCGGTCGGGGTGTAGGCGTTCGCGTGCAGGTGGTCCAGGCCGGTGACGATCGCGGTGCCCAGGGCCGGGTCGGCGGTCAGCCCGGTGCCGGGTTGGGCCCAGGCCAGGGCCATGGTGCGCAGCCGTACGTAACTGCCGGTGATGTTGGCGGAGTTGGTGCCGAGCGGCAGGTCGGGCCAGAGTGATCCGGCGGTGGGGGTCATCGTGCCGTACTGCGCCCGGGCCCGGTCGCCGAGGGCGCGCAGGGTGGTCGCGTACGGGTCGATGGCGGGGTCGAAGCCGGTACCGGTGAGCAGGTCGCGCCAGCGCAGCCGGAGCGTGTCGTACGCGTCGGCGGCGGCCCCGGCCGGGCCGGCGGTGAGCAGGGCGGAGCCCAGCGCCACCGAGCCGATGGCGAGTTGGAGGATGCGGCGGCGGGAGAGCAGTGGGCTGGACGGCACGGCGTTCATGGGGCCTCCTGGCCGGACCGGGGTCCGGGCACGGCGAACTGGCCGCTGGGCGCCGTGGGGGTGGGCGCGGCGGAGCCCGGTCGGAGCCGCTCCGCTCCGGGCGGCACGACGGTAAGCGCTTTCCAGGCGAGGAGTCAACGGTCCGGACAGCACTGGGCCGTCAGCGCCGGGGCGGGCCGGTGGTCCCGCGCAGGACCACCTCGACCGGCAGCTCGACGGTCCGCGGCTCGGCCGGCCCGAGCGCCAGCCGGACCGCCTCGGCGCCCAGCCGGGCCAGCGGCAGCCGGACGGTGCTCAGCGGCCGGCTCAGGTCCTCCGCCAGCGGGATGTCGTCGAACCCGGCCACCGAGACCTGCTCCGGCACCCGGACCCCCCGGGCCCGCAGCTCGGCCAGCGCGCCCACCCCGCAGACGTCCGAGAGGGCGAGCACCGCGGTCGGCCGGGCGCCGCCGGGAAGCGGACCGTCCAGCAGCTCCGCCATCGCCCGGCGGCCGCCCTCGCGGCTGAACTCGGCGTTCAGCACCGCCTGTTCGGGCAGTGCCACCCCCGCCTCGGCCAGCGCGTCCCGGACCCCGGCGAGCCGCTCGCCGGGCACCAGGAGCCGGGCCGGTCCGCCGATCACGGCGAACTCCCGGTGCCCGAGCGCGAGCAGGGCCCGGGTCAGCTCGGCCGCGCCGGACCGGTTGGCCGGGCGGACGGTGTGGTACCCGGGGCCGTGGTCGGTGACGGCCGCCACCGAGCCGCCGGTGGCCCGGTACTCGGCCAGGGCCGCGTCCAGCCGGGCGGCGGCCGTCGGGTCGGTCCAGCCCGACCCGGCCAGGATGACGGCGCGGACCCGTTGGGAGTGCAGCAGCCGGACGCCGCGCAGTTCGGTGGCCGGATCGCCGTCGGTGTTGACCACCAGCGGCAGCAGCCCGGCAGCCACCGCCGCATCGCAGGCGCCCCGGGCCAGGGCGGCGAAGTAGGGGTCCGCGATGTCGTGCAGCAGCACCCCGACGGTGGCGGTGGTGGAACGGGCCAGCGCCTGCGCGGGGGCGTTCGGCAGATAGCCGAGGTCGGCCGCGCAGGCCCGGACCCGCTCCGCCAGCTCCGGGCGGACCGTCCGGGCCGAACCGTTCAGCGCCCGGGAGGCGGTGGCCAGCGACACCCCCGCCGCCCGGGCCACGTCGCCCAGTGTCACGCCCACGTCCGACCCCGTTCAGCAGTCCAGCAGCGGCCCGGACCGGGCGGTCCGGGCCGCCAGGCTACCCGTTCACCAGGCGGACGGCGCCGGGGGTGCGACCACCGGCGGGCGGTCGTCGCAGGTGATCGTGTTGGGCAGCTCCCAGGGCGCCAGCCAGGCGCCGGTGGTGCCGCCGCCGTCGTTGCCGCCCAGATCGGCGAGGGCGAACTCGGAGCCCGCCGGGGTGAAGTGGAAGGTGCCGCAGTTGTTCACCCCGACCGCGCCGACGTTGCGGGCGTCCACGTTCTCGAAGGTCGCCGATCCGGCTGCCCGGGCGCTCAGCACGGAGGTGCCGGTGCCGTCGATCCTGAGGTCCTTGAAGTGCAGGTTGGTGATGGAGTACTGGTCCTTCACCGGCCAGTCGGCGACCAGCATCAGCGCGTTGTAGGTGTTGTCGAGGAAGGCGTTGCCGGTCACCCGGGTGTCGGCGGCGATGTCCCGCTCCAGCGCGTAGAACCAGAGCGCGCCGAGGCCGATCTTCCAGTTCAGCTCGTAAGTGCCGGAGCGGACCGTGGTGTTGTCGGTGATCCAGAGGTGCCCGGTGAACGGCTCGGCGCCGAACCGGGAGCCGACCTGGATCGCGCTGCCCTCCCGGACCGGGTCGGCGACCAGGTTGTTCGAGACGGTGTTGTCGGTGCCGCCGTACAGCGCGATGCCGTTGGCCAGCACGGGGGACTGCACGGTGTTGTGGTCGAAGGTGTTGCGCGCGTTGCCGGTCCGCTCCGACCACATGGCCAGGCCGTCGTCGCCGGTGTTCCGGACGAAGTTGTCCGCGACCAGTGAATCGGTCACGCCGGTGTGGAAGTTGAGGCCGTCGGCGATCTGGTCGGCGATCACGTTCCCGGTGACCCTGAGGTTGGTCATCGGGCCGTCGAACCAGAGGCCGACCTTGGTGTGGTGCAGGTACAGGCCGGAGACCGTCGAGTCGCTCAGCGCGCCGCCGATCGCGTTCACCTGGTCGGTGTCGATCCGCTCGCGGACGTCGCCCTCGACCGCGAAGTCGGCCAGGTGGACGTCGTGGCTGCCCCCGGCCGAGGCGTCCTTGCCGTAGAAGCCGACGCCGGTGTGCACCGAGCCGTCGGGTGCCGGAGCGGCCAGGTCGGTCTGACGGCCCTTCACCACGGTGTACCAACTGCCCGCGCCGACGATCGTCACGTCGTCGACCAGGATGTGCCGGTTCACCTGGTAGCTGCCCGGCGGCAGGTAGACCTTGAGGCCGACCCGGCGGGCGAAGGCGATCGCCCGGTCGATCGCGTCGGCCGAGTCCCGCCGACCGGTCGGGTCGGCACCGAACAACAGCACGTTGGCGGCAGCGAGTTCGACCTTGGGGGCGGCGACCAGCTGGGAGTCCAGCAGGTCGATCACGGTCCAGGCGGCGGCGCTCCCGGCCGGTACGGTGAGCCGGACCTTGTCGCCGGCCCGGTACTGCTTGCCGAGCAGCAGACGCTGCTCGTCGTAGAAGTGGTTCGGGCGGAACGGCGTGGCGACGGTCGGGGCCGGCGTGGTCGCGGCGGGGACGCAGGAGCACTCGGTGATCCACCAGTCCGGGTGCAGCAGACCGGCGTTCGGGTCGTTGGAGAACGGGTACTGGTTGTACAGCCAGGAGTACTGCGAGGTCAGCGTCATGGCCCGGCGGTCGCGGCCGTTCACCGTGACGTCCAGCGGGGCGGTGATGCCGCCGCCGTTCGGCGCGTCCGGGATGCTGTAGCGGACGGTGATCGCGTTCGCCGCGCTCGGCAGGGTGAACTCCACGTACTGACCGGGCGTCAGCCTGACCGCCTGTCGGCCGGAGGCCTCGGCCGGGAGGGTGTACGCGGTCCGGTCCGGGCCCAGCACGGTGCCGTCGGTGACGGCGTGCTCCGCCTCCTGCTCGGCGAAGTCGACCCGGGCGCCGCGCCCGCTGACCAGCGCCGGATCGAGACCGGCCCTGGTCAGCACCGGCGCGGCGGCCGGACCGGGGGTGGCGAACGCCGTGCCGCCCAGCACGGGGCTCAGGCCGATGACGGCGGCGGTCAGCGAGGCGACTGTTCTGGTGATGTTCCGTGACATCAGGTGCCTGTCTCTGGTGGGAGGTTGCGCGCCGGGAGCGCTCCGGGCGGCGCGGACGCCAGGAGGGTGAGGCGACAGTAAAGCCCTCGCACCGTTCACCACAAGGTTCTTGCAAGTGAGTGATGGAAATATGCGTAGCTGAGTCGGAGATTTGCGGAGTGGGCTACTCCGCCGTGACCACCGGCAGCTCGGAGGGCAGGCCCCACTCGCTCCACGAGCCGTCGTACACCGCGAGGTCGCGGTAGCCCGCCAGCTCGGCCCCGAGGGTCAGCACGCAGGCCGTGACGCCGGAGCCGCAGCTGAACAGCAGCCGCTCCCGATCGCCGACCAACTCGTGGAAGCGGGAGCGCAGTTCGGCGGGCGGCAGCATCCGCCCGGCCCGCTGGAGCTCGCCGAACGGCAGGTTGACCGCGCCGGGCATGTGCCCGCCGCGCAGCCCTTCCCGGGGCTCCGGGGCGCTGCCCGCGAACCGTTCGGCGGTCCGGGCGTCGAGCACCGCCGAGGTCCCGTCGGCGAGTGCGGCCAGCACGGTGGCGCTGTCGACGATCAGCCCGGGCCGGGGTGCGGCGGTGAAGTCGCCGGCCGTCACCGGGGCCGAGCCGGCGGCGGCCCGTGGCAGTCCGGCGGCCGTCCAGGCGGGCAGGCCGCCGTCCAGCACGGCGACCCGGTCGAAGCCCATCGCCCGGAACATCCACCAGGCCCGGGCGCTGGAGTAGACGCCCGCGCCGTCGTAGACCACCACGGTGCTGCGGGTGTCGACCCCGAGCGCGCGGACCTCGGCGGTGAAGTGCGCGGCGTCCGGCATGGTGTGCGGGCGGGGGTCGGTGTGGTCGGAGAGCGCACCGTCCAGGTCGAGGACCCGGGCTCCGGCGATCGGCAGCGGCTCGCCCCGGTGGGCGCCCACTCCGGCGTCCAGCACCACCAGGTCCGGGTGGTCCAGTCGTTCGGCCAGCCAGTGGACGTCGACCAGGGGGCCGGGCAGGGCCAGCGGACTCATCACGTACTCCTTCGGGATCGACGCGACGTCAGCCGGTGGACGCCGCACCTCCCGATTGTGGATCATCCCCCGGCGAGGCCAGCGCTCCGGACGCCGAGGTGGGTCCGGTGGTGGGCCGGCCGGTCGATCTCGTCCAGCACCGCCACCGCCAGGTCGGGATAGGAGATCCGGTCCCCGGCAGCGGCCGGGGCGAAGACGTAGCCGCCGGTCCGGCCGCCCTGGTGGTCGAAGTCGCCGGAGGGGCTGAGCACCAGCCAGTCCAGCGGGTCGGGCGCGGTGCGCAGCACCTCGGTGCCGGTGGCGTGCGCGAGGTAGAACTCGCGGTACTCCTGCGGGTAGCCGGGAGCGTCCATCAGCAGGACGCCCGAGGCGGTCGGGAGGACCGAGGCCAGGCCGACCGAGAGCAGCCGGGGCACCCCGGCCAGGGTGAGCCCCTCGATCAGGGCGGCCGAAGCGGTGGCGAAGAAGTCGGGCACCGGGGCGTACGCCGCGACCACCGCCGCGTCGTGACCGGCGGCCAACCGGGCCACCACGGCCGGGTCGGTCACGTCCCCGGCGGTCAGGGCGCCGTCGGCGGCCGCCGACGGGTGGGCAGCGGGGTCGCGGACCACGGCGGTGACCCGGTGACCCCGCAGGCGCGCCTCGGCGGTGATCGCGCGCCCGGCCCGGCCGGCCGCGCCGAAGACGATGATGCTGCTCATGGGGGAGTCCTTCCGTCCGGGGCCGCCCGGTCGGCGACCCGTCGGGAACGCTAGCCCGGAGCCTGGTTACCTCCGGGGTACCAGGCGGGGGCAGGCCGTAGGCTCGGCCCGTGCGAGAGCCACTTGACCCAGAGATGTTCGACCCGGTCTGCCCGTCCGATCTGTCGCCGATCCGGTTCGGCGACAAATGGGGTGGCATGATCATCCGCTGTCTGGAGGACGGTCCGCGGCGGTTCTCCGAGCTGCGGGTGCCGCTGCGCGGGATCACCGCCAAGGTGCTGACCAGTTCGCTGCGGGTGCTGGAGCGCGACGGGTTGGTCGTCCGGACCGAGCGGCCCGGCCAACTGCGCTGGGTGGAGTACGAGCTGACGCCGGTCGGGCGCAGCCTGCTGGGTCCGATGGACGTCGCCTGCGCGTGGACCCGGGCGCACTGGGACGAACTGCTCGACGCCCGCGAGGCGGCCACCGGGGCGCTCTCCGAAGCGGGGTGAACCTGGTCGGGTCACGAACAACACGTTTGGAGTTCGTCAGCGGAGTGTTCGGTGCGCTGACCTCCGGAAACCTCCGGCTGAGCGCGCGTCGGGCCCGGCGGTGCGCAGCGGGAATCGGCCCGATCGGGCAGGCGGAACGATGGTCGGGGTGCCCTTGCGGGCATTCTTCCGGGGTGCCGAATCGGTGCTCACCAGGTGGGTTTTACCAGGTCAGTGGTACATCTGACGGGCCGTCGGGGACGGGGATCCGTCCCGATGGGGCGGTCACGAAGTGTCCTCCCGGGCACTCCTCGCGGACTCCCGACAAATTCGCTCTCCGGCTGCTTACGGTTCGTTGCAGACGGGCCGTGACCGCGGCCCGACCGATACCGGAGGTCTCAGTAATGCGACGTACCATCACCAAGTTCGCCAGCATCGCGGCCGTTTCGATGTTCGCGCTGACGCTCGCGCAGCCCGCCCAGGCGGTGCAGAACACGGGTGCCGGCACCACGGCCGCCTCGGCGTACTTCGAGTTCACCGACGGCACGGACACCTTCGTCTTCAAGCTCACCGACTCCGCGAAGATCCAGCAGGCCCGGAACATCCTGAGCGGCGTGGAGACCGAGACCGTGGGCGTGATGGGGAAGGTCGTCAAGACCCCGGCCTTCTACAACACGCCGTGGAAGTACCAGCTCGCCCCGAACTCGGTGTCGTTCTTCGGCATGGCGGTGGAGGTCTGTGACGCCAGCATCTCGTACGTCAACAACCACCTGAGCGAGGTCGGCGGCGCGCTGCTGCCCGGCTCGACCTGGTGCCCGTGGCAGTCCAAGCTGACCCGTGAGATCACCGCGCCGTAAGGCCCGCGTCCCGGCGGTGCGCGAGCGCTCCGCCAGGACGACCCGCCGGGGTCGGTGAGCGGACCCCCGGTCGCTCACCGGCCCTCCGGCTGTCGGTCGCCCGGGGCGACCAGGCGGCGGCGAGCGCGGCGTACTACGACGTCCGGCTGAAGCCCGGGGCGTACGTCCAGGCGTACGTCGACGCGGTCCGGGCGGCCGAACCCGGGCGCTACCCCGGGGTGGTGGACGACGGGAACCTGGCCGCCGACACGGTGGTGGGCTTCTCCTCGGTCTTCACCGTGCTGCTCACCGTGGTGGCCGCGCTGGGGGTGTTCAACACCGTGCTGCTGAACACCCGGGAGCGCCGCCGCGACCTGGGCATGCTCAAGTCGATCGGGATGACGCCGCGTCAGGTCACGGTGATGTTCGTGACCTCGATGGCGGTGCTCGGCCTGCTGGCCGGACTGGTCGGCATCCCGCTCGGGATGGTCGCGCACCGGGTGCTGGTGGACAACGTCGGGCGGTGGACTTCCCGGCCGCGATGGAGGAGGTCTGGCACCTGCCGGAACTCGCGCTGCTGGGCCTGGCGGGAGTGGTGATCGCGGTGCTCGGCGCGTACCTCCCGGCCCGGTCGGCGGGGCGGGTGACGATCGCGAAGGTGCTGCACACGGAGTAGCACCCGGCTCGGTGGAGCCCGGGCGGGGCGCGCGGTCAGTGACGCGCGCCCTGCCCGGACGGTCAGCGCCCGGGGATCCGGCGGCGGGGGCGGCGGAGCACCAGCAGCAGCGAGCCGACCACCAGCACGGCGTCCAGGGCGAGCAGCGCCACGTTCAACGGGCCCTCGAAGCCGTGGTCGTGGCCCGGGGTGGACTCGCTCTGGGCGAGCGGGGCGCTGTCGGGCGGCCCGACGCTGAAGGCGGTCACGCCGGACACCTCGCCGCCGCCGGTCAGGGTGAGGCGGTAGGTGGTCAGGTAGCTGCCGGGGCCGGTGATCCGGACCGGGGCCACCACCCGGCGGCCGTCCACCCGGGCCGGGCCCCGGTTGACCTCGGGGCCGCCCTCGGCGGCCACCCGGAGGAAGACCGACTCGATGCCCCGGTCACCGCCGAAGGTCAGGGCGACCTCACCCGGCGCCACCTGGACCGCCGTGCCGTCGCCGGGGCTGGCGGCGGTGAGCCGGACCGGCTCCGCCGAGCTCACCCAGGCCAGCGTGAGCAGCACCAGGAGGAGCGTTCCGAGGCCGGCCGCCATCCGGAACTGGAAGGCCCGCACCGGTCCGCCGGACCGGTGCGGGCCCCCCGGAACCACCGTCACGCGGCGACCGGCTCGCGCTCGGCGGGATGGCAGCTGCAGCTGGACTCGGCGGCCTCGGCGGCGTTCGGCCGCAGGTGCAGGTACATCGCGATCACCATCGGCAGGAACACCACGGTGTTGTAGAACAGGTGCAACTCGACTCGGGGGAAGACCAGTTGCAGCACGCTGGTGGCCACCGGCCTCCCGAACAGGAAGTGCCCGCTCTGCGCCTGGACGAACAGCAGCAGGTGCTCGATGTGGTGCCAGAACTGGATCACCAGCGCCGCCGTCCACCACCCCTTGGCCCGGCCGACGAAGCCCCGGCGGAGGGTGAACAGGCCGATCAGCATGATCAGGGCGTAGCCGTAGTGCATCCACTCGGAGGTGACCAGCCAGGGGTAGGCCAGCCCGAGCATGCCCTTGGACTTGGGCACCGGCCAGTCGAGCACCCAGATCTGGTACGCCTGGGTGAGGTGTTCGGCCCAGTGGGCGATCACGATGAACAGGAAGACGTTGAGCGAGGCGCGGTGGTGCGGCCCGTTCAACCGGTCCAGAAGTCCTCCGGTGCGGGCGGGGACGGCGGGTCTGAGCAGCTCGGTCATGGGACCTCCGGTGGAGCGGTGCGAGGGATGCTCCCGCGTCGGGGCACCAGACTGCCCAGGTCGGTCCACCGGAAACTTCTTCCAGAGTGCGCAAAGGTCCGTCGGACCCGCCATTGACAGGCCGAAGGTCCGTACCCGGAGGGGTACGGACCTTCGGTGCCACCGCGACGGGGGGTCAGGAACCCTGGCCGAGCCGGTCCCGAAGGGCCGTCAACTCCTGGGCCTGCTCGGTCAGTCCGGCCCGCTTGCAGCGCTGGATGCCGTCGGCCAGCCGGGCCAGCGCGGCGTCCGTACGGCCGAGTGCGCGCCCCTCGACCAGCGCGGCCAGCCGGACCGCCTCGGCGCCCGGTGCCTCACCGTCGACGCCGCCCGCCCGGTAGCCGGCGATCGCCAGCTGGGCCGCGGCCAGCGCCGGTTCGCCCTGGTCGGCCATCGCGTTCACCCGGGCCCGCTCGTAGTGCAGGGCGGCGTCCAGCTGCCAGTACGGCAGTTCCTCGCCGGCCGCACCGGCCTGCTCGCGGACCCGCTCGGCCTCGGCCAGCCGCGCCAGCGCGGCGGGCAGCCCGGCCAGGCCCTCGGCCGCCACCGTGAGCCGGGCGAACTCGCGCAGCACGGCCAGCACCTGTTCGGTCCGGGGCGCCTCCCGGTGCGAGGCGAGGGTGCGCTCCAGCGCGGTGCCGGCCGCCTCCCAGAGGCCGCCCTCGGCCAGCGCGACGGTCGCCTCGGCGGCGACCATGGTGTGGGTGTCCTGGTCCTCCCAGCCGACCACCGCGTCGGCCAGGCCGAGGTACTCCTCGGCCGACGCGCGGTACTCGCCCAGCCCGAACAGCCCACGGGCCAGGTCGAGTCGCACCTGCGCCCGCAGCCGCTCGTCCAGCTCGGCCGCGTCCGGCGCGAGCAGTACCGACTCCAGCACGGCGACCGCGTCCGGCACCCGGCCGCTCTCCCGGAGCGCCTCGGCCAGCTGGAGCCGGACCTGGGCGGCCTCGGCGCCGTCCTCGGCCCGGTCGAACCTGGCGGCGGCCTCGGAGAGCGCCCGGACGGCGCCGCCGGTGTCCCCGAGGTGCTTGCAGGCATGCCCGAGCAGCGCGTACGTCGGCCCGAACGGGAAGGAGGTCTCGCCCCAGCGGACCGCCTCGGCGAGCGCCCGGTGCAGCAGCGGGACGCCCTCGGCCGGCTCGCCGCGGAGGAAGTCCAACTGGGCCAGCTGGACCAGCATCCGCGGTGCCAGCCACGGGAGTTCGGCCTCCTCGATCAGCGCGAGGGCCTGCCGCAGCTCGGTCCCGGCGGCGTCGGTCAGCCCCTGCCGGGCCTGCGCGTCGCCGGCGTACTGGTGCGAGGTCGCCACCCGGCGGAGGTTGCCGTGCTCGGTGCTCTCCCGCCGGTAGCGGGCCACGGCGGTGTCGAACCGGCCGGTGAGCTCCGGGCCGGGTTCGGCCTGAGCGGTGGTCAACTCCCGGTGTGCGGCCAGCGCGTGGCACTGCAGGACGGTCAGGTGGTCCTCGGCCGGGGCGGTCGGGTCGGCGGCGCGCAGCGCCTCGCTGTCGGCGAGCACCGCATCCAGTGCGGCCCAGTCGGCCGACCAGTCGTCCTCGCTCAGACGCAGCACCAGCAGCCGGGCCCGGGTGGCCAGCACCGCGGCGGCCAGCCCGGCCGCCGCGAACCGGGCCTGGGCGGTGGTGATCTCGGCCTCCGCCAGTGCCAGGTCGTCCACCTCGGAGGCGTCGAAGGCGCGCTGCATCGCCACCTCGGCCGCCAGCCGGTCCGGGCTGCCGACCTCGGGGTCCTCGACGTGCAGGTAGCCGTCGGCGGTGATCAGCTCACCTACCCGGCGCCACAGCAGGTCGCAGTCGGGGTGCCCGGTGCGGCGCAGCGCCCGGGCCCGCAGCACCAGGCCGCGGAGGTCCTCGGGGATCGGCTCGGCCGCCGGCCGGTCGGCCGGGACGGCCCGCTCCGGGGCCCGCACGGCGGCGGCCCGGACGCCGAGGGCCAGCGGCTCGGCGAGCAGCGGGCGCCGGGCCAGCCGCTCCCGCCGCCGGGCGCCGACCGCGCCGGTGCCGTTGCGGGCGTCGAAGCGGCCGGCCAACTCCGTTGCCTCGGAACGGACCTGGGCCAGCAGAGTGGCCACCGTCCAGTTCGTCCCGGGCGGGCCGCTGACCGGGAGCTCCGGATGGCCGCGCTCGGCCAGCCCGGCCGTCAGCAGCTCGACCCCGGTCAGGAACTCCAGCCGGGCCAGCGGGTCGCCGTGGCCGGCGAACAGGTCGCGGTTCTCCGCCAGGATCTCCAGGCCGCGCGCCTCGTTGCCGGAGAGCGCGCAGAACTCCAGGTGCAGGCCGATCTGTTCGGCGGTGCTGGACTTCCCCCGGGCGAACCGGTAGCCGACCAGGTGGCCGGAGACCGCCTCCTCGGTGCGGCCCTGACGCAGCAGTGGCAGCAGCGCGTGCGCGTGACTGGTGTACGGCTCCTCGGCGCAGCTGCGGCGGCCGTCGAAGACCGGCTGCCAGACCTCCAGCGCCCGGGCGTCGTCCCCGCGGCGCACGTGGTGCCGCGCCTGGGCCCGGATCTCGCAGGCCGGGCAGTCGCTGAACGCGGTCCGGCCGCGCCCGGCCCACAGCTCGAAGTCCTCCGGGCGGTCCTCCCCGAGGTGCGCCGCGAGGTGGAACCGCTGGGCGTAGTACGGCTGGAGCTCGTGCCCGGCGGTCAGGTAGCGGTCGCGCAGCTCGGTGTGCCAGCGCCGGACGGCCGCCAACGGCACGTCGGGGACGCTCAGCAGGGCGGCGGCCACCCACTTGAAGCGCCAGAAGACCTGCCGGGTGGCCCACTCGTCGAAGTCCGCCGGGTTCTTGTCCCAGAGCTGCAGGATCCGGGCGAAGACCACCGGCGACTTGCGCTGCTCGCCGTCGTACTCGTACGCCTCCATCAGGTCGAGCAGCGCGGCGACCAGCAGCGGGGCGTCGTCGAACTGCTCGGCCGCCGCCACGAGTTCCTCGGCGGTGACGGTGCGGGGCCGCCCGTACGGCTGGGCGTCGTTGGCCCGCAGGGCCTCCAGCACGGCATCCTGGGTGTCCGGCATTACGACTCCTTCTGCGGCTCGGCCGACTCGTGGCCGAGCATGGCGTGGTCGAGCAGGCTGATGAACGACCGGTTGAGCAGCGCGCTCTCGCTGGCGCGCAGCGGGCGGCGGGTGAGCAGCACGGCCTGCCCGTACAGTGCCTCGACTGCGGTCACCACCAGGTCCCGGTGGCCGATCGAGGCGGCCCGCCGGACCAGCGGGTTGAGGTGGTTCAGCACCAGCTGGGCGCGGGGCACCTCGGCCCGCAGTGAGCCGAGGATGTCCGCCCACAACCCGTCGGCGTCGTCGGCCAGTTGGGCCCGGGTGCGCTCGTGCCTGGCCTCCCGGTTGTCCAGCAGCAGGGCCGGGGCGCTGGCCGGGTGGAAGCTGCGCAGCGCGACGTCGCAGTCGAACCGGCCGACCACCTCGCGGGCGATCGCCAGGAAGGCGGCGGCGGCCAGTTCGGCCTCCGGGGCGACGGTGTCCAGGTGCGCGGTCACCGTGCCCGGGTCCAGGTCGGCCACCGAGCTGCCGGGCCGGATCTCCGGCAGCCGGTGCACCAGGTCGCGGTCGTAGGTGTAGCCGCCGTTGACCACGCCGAGCCCGGCCGCACCGGCGATCGGGGCGACCTGGCGGAACTCCTCGACCGTGCGGGCCACCAGGATCACCGGGTGGGAGCGGGCGAACTCGTCCAGCGTGACGTTGCCGTCGGTGGTCTCGAACGGGAGCCAGGGCAGCAGCATCCGGAGCAGCTCGTCGTCGTGCCTGGCCAGCGACTTGACGGCCAGGTGGTGGACGCTGATGAAGCGGTGCAGCAGCGCGGGGTCACTGGCGGACAGGCCGGTCAGCCAGTCCCGGATCCGGGCACCGAGCGCGTCCCGGACGGCGGCCAGCGTCTCGTCGGCGTACAGGCCCTCGCGGGAGGCGGTCGGCCGCAGGCTGTCGGCGTCCACCACGCAGCGGACGAAGAAGGCCCAGTCCGGCAGCAGTTCGTCCGCCTGGTCGGAGACCAGCATGCCCTTGAGGTGCACCCGGTGGCCGGCCCGGCGGGACGGCGGCACGGCGTCCGGCAGCACGTACGCCACGCCGCGCAGGCCGACCAGCGGCAGGTCGAGCTCGATGGTGTCCAGCGGGGTGAAGTCGAAGGTGGCGCGGCAGTACGCGGTCAGCGCGTCCCGGCGGGCCGGCGGGGAGCCGTGCCGGTCGGCCCACGGCGCGGCGACGTTGACCACGGTGGCGGTGCCCCGGCCGTCGATCACGGTGACCTGACGGCGCAGCAGGCTGCCGTAGTGGCGGGCGAGTTCGAGCACCTTGCCGGATGCGGTCCACTCGGCGGTGTCCGCGCGCGGGACCAGCGTGACGGTGGTGCCCGGCTCCGGCTTGGCCGAGGAGGGCAGGGTGGTGATGGTGTACCGGCCGTCCGAGCTGCCGCGCCACTCGATCACCGGGGCGTCCGGGGCGGCGGCGGAGCGGGTCAGCACGGTGATCTCGTCGGCCACCACGAAGCAGGCCAGCAGGCCGATCCCGAACTGGCCGATGAAGTCCCCGCGGACGGAGGCCAGCCCGGCCCCGTCCAGCCGACCGTCGGCGTCCCGCTTGGAGCTGCGGCCGATGGTGGCCAGGAAGGTGTGCACGTCGGCTTCGGTCAGGCCGACCCCGGTGTCGGTGACCGAGAGACTGCCGTCGGCCACCACGGTGATGGTGGCGGGGGAGGCGGGGTCGAGCGCCTGGCGGGCGGAGATCGCGTCCACCGCGTTCTGCAGCAGCTCGCGCAGGTAGACCCGGGGGCTGGAGTAGAGGTGGTGCGAGAGCAGGTCCACCAGGCCGCGCAGGTCCACCTGGAAGGTGTGAGCGGCCGTGGGGCTTTCGGAAGGGGACACCGGTGCTGGCTCTTTCGGTCGGCTGGGCTGGTGTGCGGGGAGGTCGGGCCTACTTGGCGCAGCGCTCCCGGAGCGCGGTGAACGTCTTGGCGGGGTCGTCGCCGCTCAGGTAGTGCCAGGGTGACTCGGTGACCGTGGGGCCGATGGCCTCGAACAGCTGTCGGGCGGTCCACTTCTCGCCGACCAGGGCGAACACCATGGCGAAGGTGTTGTAGGCGGACTGCCAGCCGGCCGGCCGGACGTAGTCGGGGTGCAGGATCGAGCGGCCGAGTGCCTCGTGCAGCTCCGCCAGCACGTCGGGGCTGGTCAGGTAGGAGTGGTCGGCACCGGAGGGCAGGTCGAGCCAGCGCTCCAGGTGGCCGAGCACGACCAGCTCGCCGAGCGGGCTGCCGGGCGGCGCGGCCAGCATCGACTCCCGGGCGAACGCGTGCATCTGCTGGTGCGAGCCGCCCCACTTGGCGCAGAGCTGCTGGAGTCGCTGTCGGTGCGAGTCCAGGTGCCCGGGGCAGCGGCGGAGCGCCGCCTCGAAGCGGATCCGGCCGGCCTCCTTGTCCAGGGACGCGCCCCGGCCGCTGATCTGCAGGAAGTACCAGGGCGCCAGCCAGTCCGGCTCCCGCTCGGCCACCTCGAACAGCTGCTGCTCGGCGACCTCAAGCCGCTCGCCGAACACCCGCCACTGCTCCTGGGAGACGTGCTGGGACCGGGCGCGGGTCCTGGCCTCCCAGGCCCAGGAGATCTGCCGGGCGCCGGAGAGCAGCAGTGGCAGCGCCGAGTCGGGCCGGTCGGCGACCGCCTTGGCGAGCCCCTCCTCGGTACCGGCGACGTTCGACACCCCCGCCACCAGCCAGGTCAGCTCGGACGGGTCCTCGACCGCGGCGAGACCGGCGCACAGGGCGGGCCAGTCGCCGGCCTCGGCCTGGCGGAGCATCAGGGCCAGCGTCTCGTTGCCGCAGGCCGGATCGACCGCGGGCGGCACGCTCCGGTCGCGCGACCTCCGCCGGAAAAACGTCATGGTACGGCCCTCTCACCTGTGTTCGCGGACTCCACCGGGCAGCCCGGAGGACGCTCTCGCAAGGAGTGCCTATCGCCCCGGGTGCTGTGTGTTCAACGGATTATCACTGGTCGGGCCGACGGTCGGTCCGGCGGGAGCCGGTCCCGGGCGGGGTGGTCGCAACGATTGGTGCCGGTACGTCCCAGGATCGGACGTACCGGCACCAGTCGGCCGGGGAGCGGACTCAGCCGATCTTCGGCGAACCCCCGCGCAGCAGGCTCCGGGCCGGCAGCAGGACGGCCGCCGCGCCCGCCAGCCCGACCGCTCCGACGATCCCCGCGCAGAGCAGCGGGCTGACCGCGAGGCCGGCCATTCCGGTCACCGCCCCGCCGAAGGTCAGCAGGGTGGCCGCCGCGACCAGCGCCCCGACCACGGTGCCGGTGCCGACCACCACGGCGGTCTCCATCCGCAGCATCCGGAGCAGTTGACGGCGGGTCGCCCCGATCAGCCGGAGCAGCGAGAGCTCGCGGCGCCGGGAGGCGGTGGAGACGGCCAGCGTGGTGACCACGCCGATCATGATGAACCCGGCGATCGCCCCCGAGGCGATCAGGCCGACCAGGCCGCCCTGCCTGGCCCGCTCGGTGAGCGCGTCACCGTAGGCCGGGGTCGAAGTGGTGCGCACCCCGGGGAAGGCGTCGGTGACCGGCCGGAGGTCGGCGTGGCCGCCGACCAGCAGGTAGTCGTCCAGCCCGGCGTCGGTGCTGTGCGCGGCGACCTCGGCGCGCGGCAGCAGCACGCTGCCGAAGCCCAGGCTGCTGCCGTAGACGGCGACCACCTCGGGGTGGATCTCGGTGCCGTCGCCGAGCCAGAGCGAGGTGGTCCCGCCGACCTCGGTGCCCCCGGCCACGTCGGCGCCGAGCGCGACGGTGTTCGGCCGGGCCAGCCCGGCCAGCGATCCCGACCGCACCTCGGGGTCGACGGTGGCCGTACTGCCTTCGAGGCCCTGGGCGGGCAGCGACTGGAGCTGACCCCCCACCACCTTGACGACGGTGGTCCGCTTCACCGCCGTCACCTGGTCCTGACCCGCCGTCTGCAGGGCGGTCCGGTACGCCCGGTGCGGGATGCCGGGCCCGTCCGAGACCAGCACCTGGTCGGCGCGCAGCCCGGCGGTGGCCTGGATCCGGGTGGAGTTCACCACCGAGGTCTGGACGAACAGCTGGGTGGCGCCGAAGGAGACCGCCAGCGCGATCGGGGTGATCACCGCGGCCATCCGGACCGCCGCCGCCCTGGCCCCGTCCGAGGCCAGCCGGCCGGAGACCGGGGAGAGCCGCCGCAGCGGCAGACTGAGCAGCCGGATCCCGCCCCGGGCGATCCACGGCCCGAGCAGTGCGGTGGCCCAGATCAGCGACATCACCAGACCGCTCATCGCGGCCACCGCGGCCTGCCCGCCGATGGTGAACGCCGTCCCGGCCAGGGCCAGGCCCAGCACCAGGAACACCAGCCCGGTGACCATCCGCCAGCGCGGCAGGCGGGTCGGTTCGGTGGCGGCCTCGCCGAGCGCCTCGACCGGACGGATCCGGGAGACCCGTCGCGCCGCCAGCCAGGCCGCACCGACCGCGGCGAGCACCGTCACCAGCAGCGCGCCGAGCACCGGGAGCGGTCCCGGCGTCAGGGCCAGCTCCGGCGGCAGCCCGCCCTGACTCGTCATCAGCCGGTGCAGCAGCGCGCCGCTGCCCAGCGACAGTGCCCCGCCGACGGCGGCGGCGGGCAGCGCGACCTTCAGCGTGCCGCGGACGATCAGCCGGCGGACCTGACGGGGCGTCGCCCCGACGGCACGCAGCACGGCGAGCTCCCGGACCCGGTCCCGGACCGACATCTCCAGCAGCGAGGTCACCACCAGCAGCATCACCATCAGGGCGGTGCCGCCGATGGCGGCGCAGATCCCGATCAGGTCGGCCCGCGCGGCGGGCACGGCGGGGTGCTCCACGTCGCCCCGGGCCGTCCCGGTGGCCACCACCCGGTCGGGGGCGGCCTGCCGCAGCGCCGCCACCGAGGTGTCGGGACCGCCGAGCACCACCAGCGCGTCGGCGCCGGCGGGGTGTCCGCTGAGCGCGGCGGCGTACGGCTGGGCGAAGTAGACGTCCGTGCCGCCGGCCAGCAGGCCGGAGACGGTGAACGGCTGCGGGCCGCCGTCGGTCCGCAGCGGGACGACGGCGCCGACGGTGGCCCCGCTGGAGGCGGGCAGGACCACCTGGCGGTCGCCCACCGGTGCGCGTCCCGCGCCCAGCGGGGTGCCGGTCAGCGCGGCGGACTCCCAGCCGTGGCCGGTCAGTTGACGTCCCAGGCCGTCGACCACCGGCACCGAGACGTCCTTGACCACGGCGGTCACGCCGGGCACCGCCCGGAGCCTGGCCGCCTCGGCCGCGGCGTCGGGGATCCGGGCCCGCTCGGTCAGCGGGCGGCTCTCGGTCTGCTTCGACTCCCCGCTGCCGGTGGTGTGCGAGACGCTCTGCGACCGGGCCACCACGGCCACCGCCCCGGCGTACCGGTCGAGTTGGCCGTGCGCCCGGAGCCCGGACTCCAGCAGGACCCCGAACGAGCCGACCAGCATGGCCGCGAACATCAGCGCTGCCGCCACCCCGGCGGCGATCCCGCGCCTCACAGCGTGTCCCAGCGGTTCAGCACGGCCTCGGCGGTGGGGCTGACCATCTCGTCGACGATCCGGCCCCCGCCCAGGAAGACCACGCTGTCGGCCCAGGCCGCGGCGGCCGGGTCGTGGGTGACCAGCACGATGGTCTGCCCGGTCTGGTCGACCGCCTCGCGCAGCAGCCGCAGCACGTGCCCGGCCGAGCGGGGGTCGAGGGCGGCGGTGGGCTCGTCCGCGAAGATGATCTCCGGCCGGGTGACCAGTGCCCGGGCCACGGCCACCCGCTGCTGCTGCCCGCCGGACAGCTCGGACGGCTTGTGGCGCAACCGGTCCGCCATGCCGACCCGGTGCACCACCTCCTCCAGCCAGCGCTCGTCGGCCTTCCGGCCACCGAGGAAGAGCGGCAGGACGATGTTGCGCCGGACGTCCATCGACGGCACCAGGTTGTAGCCCTGGAAGACGAAGCCGATCCGCTCCCGGCGCACCCGGGTCAGCTCGGCCTCCTTCAGCCCCGCCAGGTCGATGTCACCCAGCCGGACGGTGCCCCTGGTCGGCCGGTCCAGGCCGGAGGCGCAGTGCAGGAAGGTGCTCTTCCCGGACCCGGACTGCCCCATGATCGCGGTGAAGCTGCCCCGGCGGAATCCCCAGCTCACCCCGTCCAGTGCGGAGACCTTGCCGTAGTCCTTGCCGACCTGGTCCATCGACACGGCGAACGGTGTCGCCTGGATCGTCGTCGTTTGCATTGCTGTCCAGCTCCTCGCAGTTCACCGCTCTTCGGCTCGCTACCGAACGTAGTCAGCGGCAGGGGGTCGGGGCAGCGGGACAGGCCCCCCGATCCGTGGTGTAGCGCGCTCCACCACGGGGGTGGGGACGACCCCCGTGACGTGCGGCTTTGTCCTGCCGTACGGTTACGGACCATGGAGCTGAAGGCAGCGGTACGTCGGACGCGGCAGGCGACGGTCTATCTGGCCGAGGGCCTGCTCACCGCGGTTCCCGCGCTGGGCGGCTACGTTCTGCTGCCGCTGGTGCTGCTCACCATGTTCGGCCTGCCGGTGCTGCCGGTCGCGGTCCGGCCGCTGCGGTGGCTGACCGGCCGGGAGCGGCGGCGGGCCGAGCGGGTGCTCGGGCGGCCGGTGCCGGGCGACTACCCGCCGCTCGACGGCGACCTGATGTACCGGGCCGGACGGCTGGTCCGGGAGTCCGGCACCTGGCGGGACGTCGCCTGGATGCTGGTGCACGGCCTGACCGGGATCGTGGCCGGCACGCTGGCCGTGGGGCTCTGCCTGAGCATCGTGGTCGCGGTCACCGTGCCGCTGTGGTGGTGGGCGGCCCCGCCCGGCGCCGTCGAGGTGCTCGGCGTCCCGGTCACCGACTGGCCGCGGGCGGTGGGGCTGACGGTGGCCCAGGTGCTGGTCTGCGGCGCGCTGCTGTACTGGCTGGCCCCGCTCGGCGCGCGCCTGCAGGCCGGGCTGGCCGCCGCCCTGCTGTCCACCTCGAAGGCCGACGCCGGCCGCCGGATCGAGGAGCTGACCGTCTCCCGAGCCGAGGCGCTGGAGGCGCACGGCGCCGAGCTGCGCCGGATCGAGCGGGACCTGCACGACGGGACGCAGGCCCAACTCGTCGCGGTGGCCCTCCGGTTGGGCCTGGCCGACCGGGTGTTCGAGCAGGACCCGGCCGCGTCCAGGAAGCTGTTCCTGGACGCCCGCACCGGTGTCGAGGAGGCGCTCACCCAGCTCCGTACGGTGATCCGGGGCATCCACCCGCCGATCCTGTCCGACCGGGGGCTGAACGGAGCGATCCGCTCGCTCGCGGCGGGCCGCCCGATCCCGGTCGCGCTGGACCTGCCCGACCTGCCCCGGCGCCCGCCCGCCGCGGTCGAGGCGGCCGCCTACTTCGTGGTCGCCGAGGCGCTCACCAACATCTCCCGGCACAGCGGCGCGACCCGGGCGGAGGTGTCGCTCCGTCAGGTCGGGCGCAGCCTGCACCTCACGGTCCGGGACGACGGGCGCGGCGGGGCCGACCCCGGCGCCGGCAGCGGCCTGGCCGGAGTGCGGCGGCGGGTCGCCGCGCTGGACGGCACGACCAGGATCGAGAGCCCCGTCGGGGCCGGAACGACACTTGAGGTGGTACTGCCGTGCGGATCGTGATGGCCGAGGACAACGTCCTGCTCCGGGAGGGGCTGATCCTGCTGCTCGAGACGGTCGGCCACCAGGTGGTCGCGGTGGTCGGCAGCGGCCCCGAGGTGCTGCCCGCGCTGCTGGAGCACCGGCCCGACGTGGCGGTGCTGGACGTCCGGCTGCCGCCCCGCTTCCGGGACGAGGGCCTGCGGGCGGCGATCGAGGCCCGCCGGGTGCTGCCCGGGCTGCCGGTGCTGGTGCTCTCCCAGTACGTCGAGGAGAGCTACGCCGCCGAGCTGCTGGCACAGGGCGTGGCGGGCGTCGGCTACCTGCTCAAGGACCGGGTGAGCCGGGTGGAGGAGTTCCGCGAGGCGCTGGAGCGGGTGGCGGCGGGCGGCACCGCGCTGGACCCCGAGGTGATCTCCCAGCTGATGAGCCGTCACGACCCGCTGGACACGCTGACCCAGCGCGAGCGCGAGGTGCTCGGCCTGATGGCGCAGGGCCTGGACAACCCGACCATCGCGGGCGCGCTGTTCATCACCGAACGCTCGGTCAGCAAGCACATCGGCAACATCTTCCTCAAGCTCGACCTGCCGCAGAGCGACAGCGGGCACCGCCGGGTGCTGGCGGTGCTGGCCTACCTCAAGGCCTGACCCCCGGGGCGGTCAGGGCAGGGTGGCGGCCCCCGCGCGCAGGAAGGCCATCGCGGTGTCGATGTTCGCCTCCTGCGGGTGGTGGCAGAGCTCGCTGACCATGGCCGCCGCCGCTGCGGCGGCCATCCGGGGGCCGAAGGCGTCGGGGGCGTCGCCCCGTTCCTCGGCGAGCATCCGGGCGCCCTCCTGGATGGTCTCGGCCAGCCGGAGGTTCCCGGTCGCGCCGAGTTGGGGGTTGGCGTCGAGCATCCGGTCGGTGAGGTCGTCGAGGTCGCTGCGGTCGGCCAGCTCGTGGCGCAGCCAGTGCTCCAGCGCGTCCAGGATGGTCCAGCCCTCGGGCCGCTCCCGCAGCGCGGCCGCCAAGCGGTCGGCGAAGGACTCGAACCGGGACAGCGCCAGCTCCAGCTTGGACGGGAAGTACAGCGTGACCGTCCGGGGCGACACCTCGGCCGCCTCGGCGATGTCGGCGATCGTGGTCGCCTCGAACCCCCGGTCGGCGAACAGCTCGTACGCCGCCCGGACGATCGCCTCCCGGCGCCGGGCCTTGCTGCGCTCCCGCAGGCCGTCAGTGGTCATGGCCACACTTTACCAGCGACCGCTAAATTACATCGGACTGTAAATATGCCTTAGAGTGCAGTGAGTGCGATGGTGGCCTGTGTGGGGCGCCCGCTGGGACGAGAGGGGCATCGACATGGCGTCACGCCTGTACGCATGGGCACGCTGGGTGATCCGGCGACGGGGCCGGGTGGTCGCCGTCTGGCTGCTGCTGCTCGCCGTGGTCGGCGGCCTCGGGGTCACCCTGCACGGCAAGCCGAGCACCGCGTTCTCGGTGCCCGGCATCGAGTCGCAGCAGGCCCAGGAACTGCTGGAGGCCCAGTTCCCGGCAGCGGCGGGCGGGGTGGCCCGGGTGGTGTTCGCGGCCCCCGAGGGCGGCGGCCTGAACGGGCCCGCGACCGGTCCTGCGATCGCCGCCGGACTGCGGACCGCCGGTCAACTGCCGGGCGTGGTGGCCGTGTCCGACCCGGCGCACGGCGGGGCGATATCGGCGGACGGGCGGATCGGCTACGCCGACGTCCGGTTCGGCGTGGCGGCCGACGAGGTGCCGCAGACCACCAAGGACGCCCTCGACCGAGCGATGGGCCCGGCCCGGGACGCCGGGCTCCAGGTCGAGTTCGGCGGATCGGCGATGCAGCCGAAGACCGAGGTCGGCGGTCCGGCCGAGGTGGTCGGCGTGGTGCTGGCCTTCGTCGTGCTGGCGCTCGCGCTCGGCTCGCTGGTGGCGGCCGGACTCCCGCTGCTGACCGCCGCCGTCGGTGTGCTGATCGGTGTGCTGGGCGTCCAGTTCGTCTCGCGCTTCGTGGAGATGACCAACACCGCCACCGTGCTCGCCCTGATGATCGGGCTGGCGGTGGGCATCGACTACGCGCTGTTCATCATCTCCCGCCACCGGGAGCAACTCGCCGACCCGGATGCCGACCTGGACGACTCGATCGCCCGGGCGGTGGCCACCGCGGGCAGTTCGGTGGTGTTCGCCGGCGCGACCGTGATCATCGCGCTGGCCGCGCTCGCGGTCACCGGCATCCCGTTCCTGACCGTGATGGGCCTGGCCGCCGCCGGCACCGTGCTGCTCGCGGTGCTGATCGCCGTCAGCCTGGTGCCCGCCGCGCTGAGTCTGCTCGGTGAACGGCTGCGGCCCCGCCCCCGGACCCGCCGGCCCCGGACTCCCCGCCCCTGGACCCGTCGGCCGGGACCCGGCCGGGCGGCCGGCACCTGGAGTCCGGCCTGGGCCAGGACCGTGACCAAGCGGCCGCTGGTGGTCCTGCTGGTCGGCGTGGTCGGCCTGCTCGCCCTCGCGCTGCCCGCCCGCGACCTGCGCCTCGGGCTGCCGAGCTACGCCTCCCAGCCCGCCGACAGCACCCAGCACCGCAGCTACGACCTGCTGACCGACGGTTTCGGCCCCGGCTTCAACGCCACGCTGGCCGCCGTGGTCGACACCGGCGGCCTCACCGCTGACCAACGGACCGCCACGCTCGGCGAGTTGGGCCGGATGCTGGCCGCCGACCCCGGGGTGGCCGCGGTCGCCCCGCCGGTCGCCAACCCGGCCGGCAACCTCGCCGTGATCGCGGTGGTGCCCAGGACCGGCCCCGACGCGCAGGCCACCACCGACCTGGTGCACCGCCTGCGGGAGAACGCGCCCGCCGTCGACCGGGCCGGCGGCACGCTCTACATCGCCGGTGCCACCGCCGCCGCCATCGACGTGTCCAACAAGCTCTCCGACGCGCTGCCGCTGTTCGTCGCCATCATCGTGATCCTGGCGCTGATCCTGCTGACGGTCGCGTTCCGTTCGCTGCTGGTCCCGGTCAAGGCCGCGCTCGGCTTCCTGCTCTCGATCGCCGCCTCCCTGGGCGTCACGGTCTGGGTATTCCAGCAGGGCCACCTGAACGGCCTGCTCGACATCCCCTCGGCCGGACCGGTCACCGCCTTCCTGCCTGTGCTGCTGATCGGCGTGCTGTTCGGGCTTGCGATGGACTACGAGGTCTTCCTGGTCAGCCGGATGCGCGAGCACCACGAGCACGCCGGGGACGCGGCGGCCGCCATCGTGCACGGTGTGGCCCGGAGCGGGCGGGTGGTCTCCGCCGCCGCCCTGATCATGGTCGCGGTCTTCGGCGGCTTCGTCTTCAACCACGACCCGATCATCAAGTCGATCGGCTTCGCACTCGCCTTCGGCGTGCTGATCGACGCCTTCGTGGTCCGGATGGCCCTGGTGCCCGCCGCGATGGCACTGCTCGGCCGCCGCGCCTGGTGGCTGCCGCGCCGGCTCGACCGGCTGGTGCCGGACGTCGACATCGAGGGCGCGCAGCTCCCGGCCGCACCCACGGCTCCGGGGCAGTCGAGGGACCGGATCCCGGTGAGCTGACCTGCGGGTTCCGGCTTCCGGCTCGGATATTCTGACCGGATGAGTGAGAACCTGCCCGCCTGCCCGACGTGCTCCGGGGAGTACACCTACGAGATGGACGGCCTGATGGTCTGTCCGGAGTGCGGCCACGAGTGGACCCCGGGCGGGGGCGCCGCCGAGGCGGCCGAGCGGGTGGTGAAGGACGCGGTCGGCAACGTCCTCGCCGACGGCGACACGGTGACCGTGGTCAAGGCGCTCAAGGTCAAGGGCAGCCCGTCGGGGATCAAGGCGGGCACCAAGGTCCGCAACATCCGCCTGGTCGACGGGGTGGACGGCCACGACATCGACTGCAAGGTGGACGGCTTCGGCGCGATGCAGCTGAAGTCGAGCGTGGTCAAGAAGATCTGACGGACCGTCAGTGGCGAGCACCGGCCGACCCGCCCCACAGCGGGTCGGCCGGTGACGCCGGTCAGGTGGCCTCGGGGCCCACGTCGGCCGGGGTGAGCGGGCGGCGGAGCGGGGCGAGGGTGCTGTACTCGTCGGCCCCGACGTCGCGGCTGCCGCCGCGCGGGTGGCCGTCCAGGTCCTGGGTGACCGCCGGGGTGGTCAGGGTCGCCGCGTTGATCGCGGGGCTGCCGGCCGACAGGCGGTACACCCCGTCCGGGTCGGCCCGCAGTCGCGGGTCCACCCGGCGGTAGCCGCCGGCGGGTGCGTTGCCGTCGGCCGCCGCGCCCCACAGGATGTTGCCCTGCCACCGGAAGCCGGTGGTCTCCGCCATCGCGACCAGGGTGCCGGTGCCGGCCGAGAGGATGTTGTCGGCGACCACCACGCCCCGGGGCGGGTGGCTCCTGGTCTCGCCGGAGAGCGTCCGGGCGTTGCCGACCAGGGTGTTGTACGCGATCACCGCGCGGTCGCAGGCGTCGTGGCCCCGCCGCTCCGCGGTGCTCTCGCCGTCGTGGTGGTCGCGGGTGGTGCCGCTGCCGATCACCAGGGCGCGGCCGGACAGACCGGCCAGCAGGTTGTTCAGCACCAGGTGGTCGTTGCCGTAGAGCCGCAGGCCGTCGACGCCGCCGAGCAGGTGGTTGCCCTCCACCGTGGTGCCGTTGCCGTGCCGCAGCACGATCCCGCCCCGGCTGTCCCGGACGGTGTTGTAGCGCACGGTGTTGCCCGAGGACTTCACCGAGACCGCCTCGGGATCCCCGTCGCAGCGCTCGAACAGGTTGTACTCCACCAGCGCGTCGGCGGCGGAGAGCGCCCGGTTGCTGACGCCGAGTCGGATGGACTCACCGCCGTTGGCGCCCGGGTAGCGGTGGTCGTGGAAGTGGTTCCGGATGATCTGGGTGCGCTGTGCGACGGCGGTCGAGCCGGGGCCGTCGACCACCAGGAAGATGCCCTCGGTGCTCCGGTCGTGGAACCGGTTCCGGTCGATCTTGACGTCGTCGCCCCGCACGATCACCCAGTCGAGCCCGCGGACGTCGGCTAGCCGGAAGTCGTTCCGGGTCAGCCGGATGCGCCGGCAGTCCGCCGGGATCTCCAGGGTGGTGCGCTGCCGGAAGGCGAAGCCGCTGACCGTGATGTCGGCACAGTCGCCGAACACGAAACTGCGCTCGCCCTGCAGCACCACCCCGCCCCGGGACTGCGCGAGGATGGTGATCGGCGCGTCGGCGGTGCCGTTCCGGCCGGTCACCCGGATGCCGCCCGACGGGACGGTGTACGTGCCGTCGGCCAGCACGATGCGGTCACCGGGGACCGCCCGGTCGATGGCCTGCTGGAGCGCGCTCAGCGAGCCGACCGGCGCCGGGTCCGCCGCCGAGGCGGTGAGCGGTACGGCGGTGGCCACCGCGCCGAGCAGCGTGCCGGTGATGAACGTACGTCGTCGCACAGCGCCTCCTGGGTCGATCCGGCCGGGACCGACGTCCGTCCGTCCACCGAGCATTCCAACAGAGCGGCCGACCACGCGGAAGGCGGTGCCGGGGCACCGTACGCTGCCCGATCGGGCAGCTGACCGGGGGTCAGGCCGTGCGGAGCGGGTTGAGGGGTGGGCGGACCGTACTGGGCTGCCGTTCCAGTCCGAGTGGATGCCTGGCCGTCCCTGTGCGGACCACCTTGTCCGGGGCCCGGCTGATGGCCGGGAGGCAGGCGAGGGGGAGGGTCTAAGGTGATCTCTTGTGGCTGACCGTCGAACCTTGATCATGGAAGCGGCCGCGCGGGTGATCGCCCGGCGCGGTGTCCGAGGGCTGCGCGTGGAGGAGCTGGCCGCCGAGGCGAGTGTGTCCACCGCGTTGATCTACTACCACTTCAAGGACCGCGCGGGGATCCTCCGGTCGACCTTGGAGTTCATCAACGACCGCGCCGAGCGCTACACCACGACCCGGGCGGCGGACTCGCCGCCGCTGGACGCCAGGGGCGAGCTGGAGCAGACGCTGCTGCTGGAGTTCCAGGACATCCCCGAGGTGCGGGAGAACAGCACCGCGTGGGGCGAACTGCGGGCGAGCGCGGTGTTCGACCCCGAGCTCCGGGAGGACGTGGCCCGGGCCACCCTGGTGTGGGTGCAGGAGGTGGCGGACCTGCTCGGCAAGGTCCGGCCGATGAACGGTGCGGCCGCCCTGGCCGCCTCCGCCGAGCGGCTGACCGCGCTGGTGGAGGGGCTGAGCGTCCGTTGGCTCAGCGGCAGTCTGCCGGTGGACCACGCGCGCGAGCTGATGGCCGGCGCGATCGAGGGCGAGCTGGAGCGGCTGCGCGGCTGACCGCCGCTGACCGTCGGAGCCCCGGACCGGAGCGGTCCGGGGCTTCGTCTGTCCAGGCGCTGAATCTTGACTGAAATTTCAGTCAGTGCGAGAGTGAGGATGCGGCCCCGGCCGCAGGTGCAATTCTTGAACCTGGAGATCCGCATGAACGACGACCGCTCCTTCCTCAGCCGCCTCTTCGGCGCCGCGCCCGCGCCGGAGACGGATCGCCGACGGCCGGACGGAGCGCGTCCGCAGCGCTGGGTGGAGCCCGACGACGTCCCGCACGCCCGGACCTGGATGTCCTGGCCGTCCCGCAAGTCGGTCTGGGGCCGCCAGCTGGGTGGCGTCCAGCAGGACATCGCCCTGATCGCCCGGACGGTCGCCCGCTTCGAACCGGTGACGATGTGCGCCCCGGACGACTACAGCGTCCGCGAGGCGCGCGCGCTCTGCGGGCCCGCCGTCACCGTGACCGCGGCCGTCCCCACGGACGACCTGTGGATGCGGGACACCGCACCGGTGTTCCGGCGGGACGCCGACGGCCGACAGGACGCGGTCGGCCTCAACTTCAACGGCTGGGGCGGGAAGCAGACCCACCGGGACGACGCGGAGGTGGCGGCGGGCGTCGCCGGGCTGCTCCGACTCCCTTTCTCGTACGCCGAGTTCGTCGGCGAGGGCGGGTCGATCGAGACCGACGGCGAGGGCACCCTGCTGGCCACCGAGAGCAGCCTGGTCAACAAGAACCGCAACCGGGGCATGAGCCGGGACGAGATCGAGGACGCCGTCCTGGACGTGTACGGCGCGGACCGGATGATCTGGGTGCCCGGGGTCAAGGGCCGGGACATCACCGACAACCACATCGACGTCACCTCGCGGTTCGTCCGCCCCGGGACGGTGCTGGTGCAGCTGCCCCCGGCGGACCGGCACGACGTCTGGGCGCGGGACGCCCGCGAGCAGTTCGACATCCTGTCCCGGGCCACCGACGCCAGGGGGCGACGGCTCCGGGTGATCCGGGTGGACGGCCCGGACACCGTCCGCTCGCGGGACCCGAAGTTCGTCGACTCCTACCTCAACTTCCATCTCGTCAACGGCGCGGTGATCGCCGCCCGGTTCGGTGACCGCACCAAGGACGAGGCCGCCCGGCGCACCCTCGCGGAGTCCTTCCCCGGCCGCGAGGTGGTCCAGCTCGACGTCGACCGCCTGATGGCCGGGGGCGGCGGCATCCACTGCTCCACCATGCAGGAGCCGCTGGCGTAGCGACGCCCGGCCGCCCTCCCCACCCACCCTCAGCTCACCGGAGTGACTCCGTGTCGGACCCCACCCTGCCCTTCGCCACCTCCCGCCGGACGGTGCTGCGCGCCGCCGCGGGTGCCGGACTGCTCGCCCTCGGGGCGTCCGCCTGCGCCCCCTCGGAGGACGTCGACCAGCCGCCGGGCCCGGCCGCGCCGACCGCGCCGGGCGGCGGCCAGCCTGCCCCGACGCCCGGCCGCCGGTTCGGCGCGGAGTGGGAGAGCCACACCAGGACGTTCATGTCCTGGCCCGCCTCGACCGGCATCTGGGGCGACCAACTGCCGGACGTACGAGGGGACATCGCGCGGCTGGCCCGGGCGGTGGCGGGTTACGAGGCGGTGGTGATGTTCGCCCGCTCCGGGCAGCTGGACGCGGCGCAGAACGCCTGCGGCAACGGCGTCGAGGTGGTCCCGCTGCCGGTCGACGACCTGTGGGCCCGGGACACCGTGCCGGTCTTCGTGGAGGACTCCGGCACGCTCAAGGGCGTCGACTTCAACTTCAACGGCTGGGGCGAGAAGCAGAAGGAGCACGGCAACGACACGGCGCTCGCCGCGGCCGTGCTCGGGAAGTACGGGATCGAGCGGGTCCGGACCCCGCTGGTGGCGGAGGGCGGCTCGTTCGAGACCGACGGCGAGGGGACGCTGCTGGTCACCGAGAGCTCGGTGGTCAACCAGCGCCGCAACCCCGGGAAGAGCCGGGACGAGATCGAGGCCGAGCTCAAGAAGGCGCTGGGCGTCGGCAAGGTGATCTGGTTCGCCGGGGTGCGGGACCAGGACATCACCGACGCGCACATGGACTGCCTGGTCCGGTTCGCCGCGCCGGGCGTGGTACTGCTCGACCAGCCGTTCCCGGGTGCGCCCGCCGACGTCTGGTCCCGCTCGGCCGCCCAGGCGCGCGAGGTGCTGACCGGTGCGACCGACGCGCACGGCAGGCCGTTGCAGGTGATCGACCTGCCGCAGCCCGACCCGGACCGGATCACCGGTCGCGGCGACGCGTTCGTCTCCTCGTACATCAACTTCTACGTCGCCAACAAGGCGCTGTTCCTGCCGAAGTTCGGGGACGCCAAGGCCGACGACCGGGCCCGGGGGATCCTGCGCGACCACTTCCCCGGCCGGGAGATCGTGCCGGTGGCCATCGACAACATCGCCTCCGGCGGTGGCGGAATCCACTGCTCCACCCACGACCAGCCCGGCAAGCCGGACGCCTAGGAGGCGCGCGATGCGACTGACACCGACCGAACGGGACCGGCTGCTGATCTTCACGGCCGCCGAACTGGCCCGGGCCCGCCGGGCCCGGGGGGTGAAACTGAACGTCCCCGAGGTGCACGCGCTGATCGCGGACACCGTCTGCGAGGCGGCCCGGGACGGCCGGCGGCTGGCCGAGGCGATCGAGGCCGGGCGCTCCGTGCTCACCGCCGAGGACGTGCTGCCCGGGGTGCCGGACGTGGTGACGACCCTTCAGGTGGAGGCGGTCTTCGACGACGGGACCCGGCTCTGCGTCATCGACGACCCGTTCCGCGCCCGGGGTTCGCTGGGGGACGACGCCCCCGGCGCGGCCCTGGCCGGGGACGGCACGGGCTACCGGCCGGCCGAGGCGGTGCTGCGGCTGCCGGTGCGCAACACCTCGGCGGTGCCGATCTCGGTCACCTCGCACTTCCACTTCTTCGAGGTCAACCCCCGGCTGGCCTTCGACCGCTCCGCCGCGTACGGCCACCGGCTGGCCGCCCCGGCGGGATCCTCGGTCCGCTTCGACCCGGGCGCCACGGTCGAGGTCGGCCTGGTGCCGATCGGCGGTGACCGGGTGGCGATCGGCTTCGCCGGGCTGGTGGACGGCCCGCTGGACGCGCCCGGGGCGAAGGACTCCGCGCTGGCAAAGGCCCGCGCGACCGGCTATGTGACGCACTTTCAGGAGCAGGGATGAGCGGCAGCGTCTTCGACTCGGCAGGGTGCCACGGGCGTCCGGGCGGGGTGGCGGGGGGCGGCATCGACCCGGAGGACTACATCGCGGTGCACGGTCCTCGGGCCGGTGACCGGATCAGGCTCGGCGACAGCGGCCTGATCATCCGGGTCGAGTCCGACTCGCAGGCACCGGGGGACGAGTTCCTGGCCGGTTTCGGCAAGACGGCGCGGGACGGGATGCTGCTGAAGGCCGCCGCCGTCCGGGACACCTGTGACGTGGTGATCAGCAACGTGCTGGTGATCGACGCGGTGCTGGGCATCCGGAAGACCTCGATCGGTCTGATCGACGGCCGGATCGCCTCGATCGGACGGGCCGGCAACCCCGACACCCTGCACGGCGTCGACGTGGTCGTCGGGACGGGGACGGCCATCGTCTCGGGGGAGGGCCTGATCGCGACGGCGGGGGCGATCGACACCCACGTGCACCTGCTGTCGCCGAGGATCATGGAGGCTTCGTTGGCCTCCGGTGTCACCACGATCATCGGGCAGGAGTTCGGCCCCGTCTGGGGCGTCGGGGTCAACTCCCCCTGGGCGCTGCGCCATGCCTTCAACGCCTTCGACGCCTGGCCCGTCAACATCGGCTTCCTGGGGCGGGGTTCGTCCTCCGATCCGGCGCCGCTGATCGAGGCACTCGCCGAGGGCGGCGCCTCCGGGTTCAAGGTCCACGAGGACATGGGCGCCCACACCCGCGCCCTCGACACCGCCCTGCGCGTCGCCGAGGAGTACGACGTCCAGGTCGCCCTGCACACCGACGGCCTCAACGAATGCCTCTCCGTCGAAGACACCCTGCGCGTCCTGGAAGGCCGCACCATCCACGCCTTCCACATCGAAGGCTGCGGCGGCGGACACGTCCCCAACGTCCTCAAAATGGCCGGCGTCGAAAACGTCATCGGCTCCTCCACCAACCCCACCCTCCCCTTCGGCCGCGACGCCCTCGGCGAACACTTCGGCATGATCGTCTCCGCCCACGACCTCAAGGTCGACCTCCCCGGCGACGCCGCCATGGCCCGCGACCGCATCCGCGCCGGCACCATGGGCGCCGAAGACGTCCTCCACGACCTCGGCGTCATCGGCATCACCTCCTCCGACGCCCAAGGCATGGGCCGCGCCGGCGAAACCGTACGCCGCACCTTCGCCATGGCCGGCAAGATGAAAGCCGAACTCGGCCCCCTCGACGGCGGCTACGGCACCACCGAATCCGGCGACGACAACGAACGCGTCCTGCGCTACATCGCCAAACTCACCATCAACCCCGCCATCGCCCACGGCCTCGCCCACGAAGTCGGCTCCCTCGAAATCGGCAAACTCGCCGACATCGTCCTGTGGCGCCCCGACCACTTCGGCGCCAAACCCCAACTCATCCTCAAAGCCGGCTTCCCCGCCTACGGCGTCACCGGCGACCCCAACGCCTCCACCGACCGCTGCGAACCCCTCGTCCTCGGCCCCCAGTTCGGCGCCCACGGCACCACCCCCGCCGACATCTCCGTCGCCTTCGTCGCCCAAGCAGCGGTGGACAACGGCGATCTGATGCCCACTCGGCGCCGCCGGGTCGCGGTGCGGGGCACCCGGGGGATCGGGCCCCGCAACATGATCCGGAACGGGCGGGTCGGGCGGGTCGACGTCCAGGCCACCACCGGGTTGGTCTCGCTGGACGGCGAGCCGCTCCGCTCCGAACCGGCCGACTCGGTCTCCCTCAACCGCCTGTACTTCCTCTGACCGTCGGACCCCAGCCAGCCCTGACCAGTATGTCAGCCCGCGTGGGCCCGCCCGAGGTCCAGTAGCTCCGCCTCGATCGCCTCCCCGAGCAGTCGGCGGGCGTGGTCGAGGGGGAGCGACCCGCTGAGCCACCGGACACTGAGCCCTTCGAGCAGGGCGGTGAGGCGCTCGGCGGAGGCGGCGTGGGCCGGTGCGGTGCCGCTCGGGTGCGCGCGGCCGAGCAGGTCGGCGATCTCGTGCACCCAGGTGTGGGTGGCCCGGGCCAGGTCCTCCCTGAGGTCCGGGTCGAACACCGCGCTGGCTCTCAACTCGCCCCAGGCAGTGCTGTTCTCACGCACCTCGGCGGTGTCCTGGAGCTCCAGCAGGAGCATCTGGGTCAGCTCGTTGCGCGGGTCGTCCGTGCTGCCGGGGCTGCGTTCGGCGGTGTACCGGTCGGCCCGCTCGCCGATGAACTCCAGGGTCTCGCGGAGGATCCCGGCCCGGTCGGTGAAGTGGTAGTAGATCAAGGAGGCCGACACCCCGGCCTCGGCCGCCAGCTCGGCCACGCGCAGTCCGCGCACGCCGCGTCGGCTGATGACCCGCGTGGCGGCCCTGAGTATTGCTGTTCGACGGTCTGACACGGGCGTTCACTCTACCCGCACGTCTCGCTTCCTGACGAGATGTTCAGCAGATGTACGGCAAGGGGCCGCTGGTCGGTGCGGGTACGTCGCTGATTCGTCACGCTCTGTCGGCCCGGAAAAACGGGCCGGATCGAGACCTTCGCTCTTCTTGACTGAATTTTCAGTACGGAGCAGGATGTGGGTCACCCCACACCTCCCGACCCCTCCAGGGAGCCCCCCATGAACACGCCCGACCCCACCCGGCGCAGTCTGCTGAAGCTCGGCGCAGCCGCTCTGCCACTGGCTGCCGTCGGCGCCGTCCTCCCCGCCACGGCGGCCCGGGCGGCCACGACGCCCTCGGGCGCCGTGCTGCGGATGCCGGCCGAGACCGACCGGCACACCCGGACCTGGATGGCCTGGCCCGCCCTGCGCTCGGTCTGGGACCAGCAGCTCTCCTCGGTCCGCCGGGACATCGCGAACCTCGCGTACGAGATCTCGCGCTACGAGCCCGTCGTCCTGCTGGCCCGCCCCGAGCAGGCCGCCGACGCCCGGTACACCTGCGGCGGGGGTGCCTACCATCCGATCGAGGTCGAGGAGAGCGCCAACGACGACCTCTGGATCCGTGACTTCGGCCCCACCTTCGTGGTCGCGCCGGGGGCGATCGCCGGTGTCGACACCAACTTCAACGGCTGGGGCAAGACCGGGACTTCGTACTACCAGCCGTTCCGCAACGACGCGGCCGCCGCGGCGACCCTGCTGGGCCGGTACGAGCTGGACCGGATCAGGGCCCCGTTCGTCGGCGAGGGCGGCTCGCTGGAGACCGACGGCGAGGGCACCCTGCTGGCCACGGTGAGCTCGCTGGTCAACCCCAACCGCAACCCGGGGAAGTCCCAGGCCCAGGTGGAGGCGGCGCTGAAGTCGTCCCTGGGCATCGACAAGGTGATCTGGGTGCCGGGTCTGGCCGGGCAGGACATCACCGACTGCCACATCGACTGCCTGGCCCGCTTCACCGCACCCGGCCAAGTCCTGCTGGACCGGCCGGGCCCGGGTGCCGACGCCCGCTGGGTCGCCGTTCACGAGCAGGCCAAGCGGGTGCTGCAGGGTGCCACCGACGCGAAGGGGCGGCGCCTCCGGATCACCGAACTGCCGGGCCCGGAACGGGCGTTCATCCGTGGCCGGGGCAAGGAGTTCCTGTCCAGCTACAGCAACCACTACACCGTCAACGGGGCCGTCATCGCGCCGCAGTTCGGTGACCGCTCCGCGGACGGCACGGCGTACGACCTGCTCCAGGCCGCCTACCCGGGCCGCCGGATCGTCCAGCTGGACATCGACGCGATCGCGAGCGGTGGCGGCGGCATCCACTGCGCCACCCAGTCCGAGCCGGCCGTGCCGCCCGCCTGCTGAACCCCCGTCCCACCCACTTACGACACGAGAAGAGTTGTCATGACGTTCCGGATGCCTGCCGAGTGGACCGAGCACGAGGCGTGCCTGATGGCCTGGCCGACCCGGGCCGACCTCTGGGGGGAGACCTTCGAGGAGGCCAAGCGGGAGTACGCCGAGGTGGCCCGCGCGATCAGCGAGTTCGAGCCGGTGACGATGGTCGCCCGGCCGGGCCAGGGCGAGGAGGCGCGGGCCCTGTGCGGTGACGGCGTCGAGGTGGTCGAACTGCCGCTGGACGACTCCTGGTTCCGCGACTCCGGGCCGATCTTCGTGCTCGGCCCGGACGGCGAGCGCGCCGGGGTGGACTTCCGGTTCAACTCCTGGGGGCAGAAGCACCACCCCTGGGACACCGACGACAGGATCGCCGCCCGGCTGCTGGAGCGCCTGGGCGTCGAGCGGATCGACTCCCGGATGATCCTGGAGGGCGGCGCCATCACGGTCGACGGCGAGGGCACGCTGATCACCACCGAGCAGTGCCTGCTGCACCCGAACCGCAACCCGGGCATGAGCAAGGAGCAGATCGAGGCCGAGCTGTGCGCCAAGCTCGGCGTCAGCACGGTGATCTGGCTGCCGTACGGCGGGCTGCTGGACACCGAGACCGACGGCCACGTGGACGGGGTCTGCGCCTTCGTGGCCCCCGGCAAGGTGGTGGTCCAGCTCCCGAGCGACCCGGCGCACCCCGACTTCGAGCGGATGCGGGCCAACCGGGCGGTACTGGAGGCCGCGGTGGACGCCCGGGGCCGACGGCTGGAGATCGTCGACCTGCCGCAGAGCGCCTTCATCGAGGTCGGCGGCAAGCACACCGAGGTCGGCTATCTCAACTTCTACCTCGCCAACGGCGGCGTCGTGGTCCCGGTGGCCGGGCTCCCCGGGGACGAGGGCGCGCTCGCGGTGATCGCCTCGGCGCTGCCCGGCCGCAAGGTCGTCGGGGTGCGCTCCCGGGTGATCGCCTTCGGCGGCGGCGGTGTCCACTGCATCACCCAGCAGGTCCCGTCGGCGAGTTGACCCGTACACCGTCCCCAGGTCACGCACGGAAGAGAGCCCCCGCATGACAGACCCGCAGAGAACCCCGCGCGGCCGGAAGGTCCTGCCCGTCGCGGCCCTGGCCGCGGCCGCCCTGCTCACCCTGACCACCGCCTGCTCGGGCCCGCCGAAGAGCGGTGGTGCCGACGGCGAGGCGTACCGGCTCTCCGCCGACACCCCCGCCGGGCAGGCCGGCCTGGACTCCTTCACCTGGGCGGTCTACGCCGAGCCGCCCACGCTGGACTACATCTCCGCCTTCGACTACCCGCAGAACACGGTGCTCTCCAACGTCTGCGAGAGCCTGATGCGGTGGACCCCGCAGCTGACCCTGGCACCGGGGCTGGCGGAGAAGGCCGGCAACCCGGACCCCACCACCTGGGTCTACGACCTGCGCCCGAACGTGCACTTCCACGACGGCGGCGTACTGACCGCCGACGACGTGGTGTACAGCCTCGGCCGGCAGATGAACCCGGAGAACGCGGCCGCCTGGGCCCAGCAGTTCCAGAACGTCAGCAGCATCACCAAGACCGGCCCGCTCCAGGTCACCGTCAAACTCACCCGGCCCGACTCGCAGTTCAACCAGTACATGGCCACCGCCGCCGGGGTGGTCGCCTCGCAGGCCGGGGTCGAGGCGGCAGGCCAGGACTACGGCACCAGCGGCAGCCTGGCCTGCACCGGACCGTACCGGCTCGGCACCTGGACCAAGGGGCAGTCGGTCGAGCTCCAGCGCTTCGACGACTACTGGGGTGCCAAGGCCAAGTCCGGCAAGGTGGTCTTCCGCTTCCTCACCGACCCCTCGGCCCGGGTCAACGCGATGCTCAGCGGCGAGGCGGACGGCGGCTACCTGATCCCGACCGAGAGCTACGAGCGGCTGCGGACCAGCGGCGTGGGCACGCTCTGGTTCGGCGAGGGCCTCAGCACGGTCAACGTCAACGTCACCACCATGTCCGGGGTGCTCGGCGACCTGCGGGTGCGCAAGGCGCTCTCGCTCGCCCTGGACCGCTCCGGCTTCGTCCGCACCGGCCTCGGCGGCGCGGGCCGGGTGACCGGTTCGCTGACCAGCCAGGCCGCCTGGGCCGCCGCGCCCGAGCAGGTCCGCAGGGACGCCTTCGCCGGGCTCACCCCCACGGAGCCCGACCTGGAGCAGGCCAAGGCGCTGATCAAGGAGGCCGGGGCCACCGGCAAGAGCATCACGGTCGCCACCAGCCCGATCGGCCAGGACGTCTCGGTGCTGGCGACCGCCGTCCAGGCCGCCGGGGCGAAGATCGGACTGGACGTCAGACTCCGGACCATCGCGCCGAACGCCTTCACCGCGCTCTTCACCGACCCGAAGGCGCGCGAGGGCATCGACCTCTTCCCCGAGACGTACTACGACTCGATCACCGACCCGCTCGACCTGCTGGCCAACTTCAAGACCGGCGCGTACCAGAACTTCGCCTCGTTCAGCGATCCGGCCTACGACGAGCTGGTGCGGAAGGCGGTCACCGCGACCGACCCGGCCGAGCGGTTCGCCGTCACCGCCAAGCTCCAGCGGACCGCCGCCGAGCAGCTGCTCTGGATCCCGGTCGCCGAATGGCCCACGGCGGTCTTCCTGAACAAGCGGATCACCGGCGCCCCGACCACCATCTCCTACCTCTACTACCCGTGGGCGGCCGACGTGGGGGCGGCCCGGTGAGTTTCCTGAGATTCGCCGCCCGGCGGCTGGCCGAGATGGCCGCCACCCTGGCCGGCGCCTCGTTCGTGATCTTCGGCGCGATGTACCTCGCCCCCGGCAGTCCGGCCAGCTTCCTGCTGGCCGGGCGGTCCGCCTCCCCGGAGGCGCTGGCGGCCGTCAACGCCCAGTACCACCTGGACGAACCCTTCCTGGTCCAGTACGTGCGCTGGGCCGGTCAGATCCTGCACGGCGACTTCGGACGGTCCATCACCTACCGCACCGACGTCTCCCGGCTGCTGGCCGACCGGCTGCCCGCCACCCTGCTGCTGGTGGTGATGGCACTGGTGCTGGTGGTCGCCTGCGGACTGCTGCTCGGCTGGATCGGGGCGGTCCGGGGCGGTCGCACCGACGCCACCGTGCTGGTCGGCACCACGATGGCGGTCGGCACCCCTTCGTTCGTCGCCGCCGTGCTGCTCCAGGGCCTGTTCGCGGTCGACCTCGGCTGGTTCCCGACCGGCGGCACCGGGGACGGCTTCGGGTCGATGGTCCGGCACCTGGTGCTGCCCGCCGTGGCCCTCGCGCTCTACCTGACCGGCATGCTGGCCCGGGTCACCCGGGCCGCCATGCTCGAAGTGCTCGGCCAGGAACACGTCACCGTCGCCCGCAGCCGGGGGGTGACGGAGCACCAGGTGATCCGCCGGCACGTCTTCCGCAACGCGCTCGGCACGGTGCTCACCACCGGTGGTCTGATCGTCTCCACGCTGCTGGTCTGCACCGTCCTGGTGGAGACCGCGTTCAGCGTCGGCGGGATCGGCCAGCTGCTCGAACTGTCCACCACCACCAAGGACTTCCCCACCGTGCAGGCGATCTCCCTGATCATGGTCGGGCTGTTCATGGCGGTGAACCTGATCGTCGACCTGCTGCACCCGCTGGTCGACCCGCGCGTCACGCTCGGCGCGAGAAAGGCCGCCGGATGACCGCCACCCTGCTGCACCGGCCCGGCCTCGCCCGGATCCGGACCACCCGCGCCCCGCTCCGGCTGCTCTGCCTGGGCTTCGTCGCCCTGGTGGTGCTCGCCGCCCTGTTCGCCCCCTGGCTCGCCCCGCAGGACCCGAACGCCGTCGACCTGGGCAACGCCCTGGCCGGACCGTCCGCCGACCACCTGCTCGGGGTGGACGCCTCCGGCCGGGACACCTTCTCCCGCCTGGTCACCGGCGCCCGCACCTCGCTGCTCGGACCGCTCGGCGTGGTCGCCTTCTCCACCCTGTCCGGGGTGGCGATCGGCGTCGCCGCCGCCTGGCGCGGCGGCTGGCTGGACTCGGTGCTGTCCCGGAGCACCGAACTGGTCTTCGCCTTCCCCGGCATGCTGCTGGCGATCCTGATCGTCTCGGTCTACGGCGAGGGCCTGCTCGCCCCGGTGATCGCCCTCGCCATCGCCTACCTGCCGTACGTCAGCCGGCTCACCCGCTCGCTGGTGCTGGCCGAACGCGCCCGCCCCTACGTCGAGGCGTACCAGGTGCAGGGCCACTCCGGTTGGCAGATCTGCCTGCGGCACGTCGTCCCGGGCATCGCCCCCGTGGTGCTCGCCCAGTCCACCATCAACTTCGGCTACGCCCTGATCGACCTGGCCGGCCTCTCCTTCCTCGGGCTCGGCGTCCCCGCGCTGACCCCCGACTGGGGCCGGATGGTCTTCGACGGCCAGTCCGCCGTCCAGCACGGCTACCCGCTGTCCGCGATCCTGCCCTGCGCCGCGATCGTGCTGACCGTGGTCGCCTTCAACGTGGTCGGCGAACGCTGGGCCGACCAGGTCGCCAGGAGGGACCGATGACCACCCTCGACATCCAGGCCTACCGCCTGCACCTGCCGAACACCGCCCGCCCCGTGCTCGCCGGGGTCGACCTCACCGTCGACGCCCGCGAGACGGTCGCCCTGGTCGGCGAGTCCGGCTCCGGCAAGAGCCTCACCTCGCGCAGCGTCCTCGGCCTGCTGCCCACCGGCGCCGCCACCGAGGGCACCGTCCGGGTCAACGGCGCGGACGTCCTCGCCATGACGCCGGATCAGCTCCGCTCGCTGCGCACCGGGACCGCCGCGATGATCTTCCAGGACCCGCGGGCGGCCATCAACCCGCTGCGTCGGCTCGGGGACTTCCTCACCGAGAGCGTCCGGCTCTCCGACCGGCTGACGGCGGCGGCCGCCACCGAACGCGCCGTCGAGATGCTGGACGCGGTCGGCCTGCCGTCCTCGGTGCTCGGCCGCTACCCCGGCCAGCTGTCCGGCGGCATGCTGCAATGGGTGATGATCGCGGCCGCCCTGATGGGCGACCCCGCGCTGATCCTCGCCGACGAGCCCACCACCGCACTGGACGTCAGCTCGCAGGCCGAGGTGGTGGCCCTGCTGGACGACCTCCAGGAACGCTTCGGCACCGCCCTGCTGTTCGTCACCCACGACCTGGGCCTGGCCGCCGCGATCAGCGACCGGGTGTACGTGATGTACGCCGGGCGGATCGTCGAGACCGGTCCCGCCGAGGCCCTGTTCAGCCGGCCGCGCCACCCGTACACGGCCGCGCTGCTCGCCTCGACCCCGCGCCCGGACGCCCCGGGCGGCCGGCTCACCGCCATCGAGGGCCGGCCGCCGAGCCTGCGGGACGAGCTGACGGGCTGTCCGTTCGCGCCGCGCTGCCCGATCGCGACCTTCCTGTGCACCCAGCAGGAACCCCCGCTGCTGCCGGTCGAGGCCGAGCCCGCCCGCCGGGCCGCCTGCCACCACAGCGACCGGACGGGGGCCGCCGATGTCTAGCCGGGCCTCGGACACCGCAGCCCGTTCGGTCCAGTCGGCCCATTCGGTCCACCCGGCCGGTTCGGCCGGTTCGAAGGGAGAGCCGCCGATGCGGAAGACCGTCCTGGAGGCCGTCGGCCTGCACCGCGCCTACGGTGGGGTGCAGGCGGTGGACCAGGTCTCCTTCACCCTGGCCGAGGGCGGCTCGCTGGGCATCGTCGGCGAGTCCGGCTCCGGCAAGACCACCACCGCCCGGATCGTGGTCGGGCTGGAACGGGCGGACGCCGGCCGCGTCCTGGTGCACGGTCAGGACCGGACCGGGCACCGGCGCGGCCGATCCCACCGGCTGGCCAGGGCCCGTCAGGTGCAGATGGTCTTCCAGGACCCGTACCTGTCGCTGGACCCGCGCACCAGCGTCGGCGCCGTGCTGCGCGAGACCCTCCGGCTGCACTTCCCCGACACCGACCATCCGCGCCGGATCACCGAACTGCTGGACCAGGTCGGCCTCGGCCCGCGCGAGGCCGACGCCCTGCCCCGGCAGCTCTCCGGCGGCCAGCGCCAGCGGGTCGCGATCGCCCGGGCGCTGGCGGTCGAGCCGGCCGTCCTGGTGCTGGACGAGGCGGTGGCCGCGCTGGACGTCTCGGTGCAGGCGCAGATCCTCAACCTGCTCGCGGACATCCGGGAGCAGACCGGGATCGGCTACCTCTTCATCACCCACGACCTCGGGGTGGTGCGCTGCGTGACCGAGGACGTGCTCGTGATGCGGCAGGGTCGGATCGTCGAGTCCGGCCGGACCGCCGAGGTGCTCGCCGCTCCGCAACACCCGTACACCCGGCTGCTGTTGGACTCGGTGCCGCGGCCGGGCTGGGACCCGAAGGCGATCGCCGCCGCCCGGCGGAGCGGGTGAGCCCGGGGCCGCGCGCCGCCGATTCGCCCGATCGGCGGCGCGCGGCCTCGCGGGTGCGCCTGCCGGGCGGCCCTACTGTCGGATTCCGGATCCGTGCCCGCACCACGAGGTGAGTCGTCATGCCAGAACCCGCCCTGTCCCGCCGGGCCCTGCTGAGATCGGGGTCGGTGCTGGCCGCGCTCGCGACGCTGGAGGGCTGCGCCTCCTCTTCCCCTTCGGCCGGACCCACCTCGCCCGAGTCGTCCGCAGCGGGCGGCAGCGCGGCCGGGAGCCCGTCGGCCGCGCCCACGTTCGCGATGCCGGCCGAGTCGCGGCCGCACACCAGGACGTTCATGGCCTGGCCTGCCTCGGCGGAGGTGTGGGGCGACCAACTGTCCGCCGTACGAGGGGACATCGCGCAGGTGGCGCAGGCCGTCGCCCGGTTCGAGCCGGTGGTGCTGATGGCCCGTCCGGAGCAGAGCGCGCAGGCCCGGCAGCTGTGCGGGTCGAGCGTGGAGGTGATCGACCTCGCGGTGGACGACCTGTGGGCCAGGGACACCGGGCCGACCTTCGTCACCGCCCCCGGTGCCCTGGCGGGGGTCGACCTCAACTTCAACGGCTGGGGCAACAAGCAGTCCCACGCCGACGACAGCCAGGTGGCCCGCACGCTGCTGGAGCGGTACTCGGTCCGTCGCGTCCAGGCGCCGGTCACCGGCGAGGGCGGTGGGATCGAGGTCGACGGCGAGGGCACCCTGATGGCCACCGAGAGCTCCTGGGTGAACGCGAACCGGAACCCCGGCCTGTCGCGCGACCAGATCGAGGCCGCGCTGAAGGAGCTGTTCGGGGTCCGCAAGGTGATCTGGTTCGCGGGCGTCGCCGGGCAGGACATCACCGACTGCCACATCGACGCGCTGGCCCGGTTCGCCGAGCCGGGCGTGGTGGTGATCCACCGGCCGGGCCCGGACGCGCCGCCGGACATCTGGTCCCGTGCCTCCGACCAGGCCCTCCAGGTGCTGCGGGACGCCACCGACGCGCAGGGCCGCAAGCTCCGGGTGGTCGAGCTGGTCGAGCCGGACCTCAGTCAACTCCCTGATCCCGGCAAGGACTTCCTGGCCACCTACCTCAACTACTACGTGGTCAACGGCGGGGTGATCATGCCGAAGTTCGGTGACCGGGCGTCGGACGACCGGGCGGCCAAGCTGCTGGGGGAGCTACACCCCGGCCGCCAGGTGGTGCCGGTGGGCATCAACGCCATCGCCGCCGGCGGGGGCGGCATCCACTGTTCCACCCAGCAGCAGCCCGCGGTTCCCGCCGCCGGGCCGCCGCTCCGGTGAGCACGGCGAAGGCGTCCGGGGCGGAGTCCCGGGCCAGGGCGCGCGGACGGCGGCGGATGCTGGTGGTCCTGCTGCTGCTGGGCGCACTGGTCGCGGGCGGCATCGCGCTCTACGTGAACGAGCGGGACAGCCGGCAGCGCCCCCGGCAGCTCGGCGCCGAAATCACCGGCGACGGCGTGGAGTTGGAGGTCACCGCGCAGGAGGTGGACCCGGCCGCCCAGGAGGTCACCCTGTTCACGGTGCTGGTGCCGCACGGCAAGCTGGCCGCCGCGCCCGGCTCGCTGGCCTTCAGCCGGGCGGTGGAGGTGACGGTCAGTTCGCTGACCGACACCACGCTGAAGACCACGGCGGGGCAGGTGGCCACGCCGCAGCCGATCACGGTCGGCCTCTACGGCGGCACGCCGACCGACTACCCGTTCGACCGCTACCGGGTCGCGGCGGACTGGTCGGCGACCGACCGGGGCGCGCCGCTGCCGGTGGCGATCACCTTCACCGACGCCGACCCGTTCTTCACCGCCAAGGCCACCGACGCGGCCGAGGGGGAGGACGAGGCCCGGCTGGAGCTGGTGTTCGCCCGGTCGCGCAGCACCTTCATCCTGGCCTGGTTCATGATCGCGGCGATGTGGGCGCTGGCGCTGGCGGTGCTCGGCGGGGCGGAGGTGCTGATCCGCAAGCGCCGGCCGCTGGTCTGGCCGGCCCTGGGGTGGATGGCCGCGACCCTGTTCGCCCTGGTCGGGCTGCGCAACGCCGCGCCCGGATCGCCGCCGATCGGTTCGGTGATCGACTACGTCGCGTTCTTCTGGGCGGAGGGGATCATCGCGGCCGGCCTGGCGTGCACGGTCGCGTTCGGACTCCGGGTCGAGCGCCGGACGGTGGACGACTGACCGGCGGTCACGGGGCGGTGACGCCGGCGGCCAGCCCGAGGATCAGGGCGCGGACGACCGGGGCCGGGTCGAGCCCCGGGTCCAGCGACTGGATCGCGGCCAGACCGTCCGTACCGGCGGCCGCCGCCTCGCCGAGCGGCCGGGGGTCGAACCCGCCGCCGCGTTCGTCCGCCAGCACCCGGAACAGCGTGACGAAGCACTCCCGCCAGGCCAGGTACTCCGCCGCCAGGCCGTCCCGGACCCGCTCGTCGTTGAGGGCGAACCAGTGCAGGGCGGAGTGCAGCCGGGACAGGTCGCCGGCCTCCGGCTGGGCCAGCAACCCGACCACCCGTTCGGCCCGTTCGGCGAAGCTCCCGGGCTGTCCGACGGCCTCCTCCAGCGGCGTGACCCACTCCGGCCGGATGGACTCCAGCACCGCCACGATCAGGTCGGTGCGGGTCTGGAAGTGGTAGTGGCACATCCCGTGCGTCACCCCGCCCAGGGCGGCCACGTTGCGGGTGGTGAACGGCACCTGGCCGTCCCCCGCGAGCAGGGCGCGGGCGGCGGTGAGCAGCCGGGCACGGGTCTGCTCGCCCTTGGCCGAGGAGCGCGGCTTCCGGGCGCTCGGCGGCGGGGTCGCCGACTCGACGGGGCGGGTCTCTTCGTCACGCATGGCCATCCGGGCACTCTAGCGAGCCGGGTGGGGGTGACGGGGCATCAGTGGCGGGCTCGTGACCAGAGGTCGCGGGCGAACTGCCGTCCCAGAGTATTGACCGAGCGCTTGGTCAGTTTTACGGTCAGGGCCAGGCCGTGGAGCGACCACGGTCCCCCAGCAGGAGGCACGAGATGAACGAGCACAGCGAACCGCAGGCCCCGTCCGCAAGAGCCCAAGCCCCGCTCGGCCGCCGGAAGTTCCTCGCCGCGGCCGGTCTCACCGCCGCCGGCGCGGCCATCGCCGGGGCGGTCCCCGCCGCCGCGAAGGTGGTCGCCCCGCCGGCCGCCGCCGACGCGGTGAGCGCCGCCGGGACCTTCACGGTGCCGGTCGACACCGTGCGGCACACCCGTACCTGGATGGCCTGGCCGGATGACCCCACCATCTGGACCGGCCGGGGCAGCGGCCGCCGGGGCGGCCCGTCGCTCAGTCAGATCCAGGCCAACATCGCGCTGGTGGCCAACACCGTCGCCACGTACGAGCCGGTGTACCTGTGTGCCAACCCGGCCGCCGCCGCGGCCGCCCGCCGGGCCTGCCCGGGCGCCAACATCACGGTGATCACCAGCATCCCGGTCAACGACTGCTGGATGCGCGACAGCGGCCCGGTCTTCCGCACCGACGGCCAGGGCGGCCTGGACGCGATCGGCCTCAACTTCAACGGCTGGGGCGGCAACCAGACCTACACCAACGACGGCAAGGTCGCCGCCCGGGTCGCCGCCCTGCTCGGCATACCGTTCACGGCGGCCGGCCTGGTGGGGGAGGGCGGCGCCGTCGAGACCGACGGCGCGGGCACCCTGATGGCCACCAGGAGCAGCATCCTGGTCTCCAACCGCAACCCCGGGAAGAGCCAGGCCCAGGTCGAGACCGCGCTCAAGTCCGCGTACGGCGCGAGCAAGGTGATCTGGTTCACGGGGGTCGCGGGCCAGGACATCACCGGCGACCACGTCGACGCGACCTCGCGCTTCCTGGCCCCCGGCAAGGTTCTCGTCCAGCAGCCCAACGCCACTGACGACCCGTCGGACCCGTGGACCAAGGACGAGATCAACCAGTACAACGTGCTGGCCGCCGCCACCGATGCCCGCGGCGTCCGGATCCAGGCCACCAAGCTGGGCGGCCCCGACTACTACACGATCCGGCAGAGCAACCCGGAGTTCGTCGGCTCCTACGCCAACTACTACGTCTGCAACGGCGCCGTGATCGCCTCCCAGTTCGGCGACTCGCGGGCCGACGCGGCGGCCAAGGCGAAGCTCCAGTCGCTCTTCCCGGGCCGGGTGGTGGTCCAACTGAACGTCGACTACATCGGCCTCGGCGGCGGCGGCATCCACTGCGTCACCCAGCAGCAGCCGGTCGCCTGACGGCCCGGACCGCGCAGCCCCCCCCCCCCCCCCCCCCCCGCGGGGGGGGGGGGGGGGGGGGGGCTGCGGCCGGCTCCGGTCAGCGGGGGTGTCCGGTGGCATCGGTGTCGAGGGTCTGGGTGTTGAACTTGATCTGCCAGGCGACCACGTGGCCGTCGGGGCGTTCGCAGAGCACCGCGCCGTCCTGCCAGGTGCCGTTGGTGGGGTACCACTGGCTGTTCGGTGGGTCGCCCTGGTTCAGGTGGACGTCGTGGACGCCGAGGCCGGTGGTGAAGCTCTGCCCGAAGACGTAGATCCGGGAGGCGGCTTCCAGGTGCGGGAGCAGGACGTCCAGGGCGTTGTCACCGTCGCTGGCGATCCACGGGAAGAACCGCAGGTACGGCCGGGCCCAGTCGAGTCCTTGGTGGCCGCCGACGAGACGCCGCAGCCGTTGCGCCGACCCGGCTGCGCTGTCGGCCAGGTCGGGGCCGAACATCGGGCTGCCCGGTGGGTGCGGGGCGATCACCCGGTGGGCCCGGCCGGTCACGGTGGCGAGCCACTCGAACCAGAGGCGGTTGCGCAGCAGTGGACTGCGGACGTAGTCGAGGGCGCCGGAGGTGGGGGAGGACGGCAGCGGATGGAAGCCGTCCGGGTGGACCCGGAGAGCTGCGATGTCCGTACTGCGCAGGTCGTCCACCAGCCGGTAGGCGACCCCCACACTGCCTGGTGCGTCCACGTCGAGGGCGGCCTGGTAGACGCCGACGGGGGTCTGCAGGAACAGGTGGCCGTGGTACCACTGGCCGAAGTCGTGTATCGGGTCGCGGGTGAAGTCGTGCAAGGCTCCGATCGCGACCCCGTAGTCGGGGAGAGCCATACCTCCACTGTCCGCCCCGTCGGGCCCGCCCGCAGCCGAACGGGCGGCGTACTCCGACTCGGTGTCGAGGTGCGTCGCCCGTTCGGCTGCGGTGGGGGCGGAGGTCACTTGGGGTCGCGGTTGTAGACGGTGGTGGACCAGCGGTAGCCGAGGACGGTGAGCCCGACGCACCAGGCGACGGCGAGCCATCCGTTGTTGCCGATGTGGGTGCCGAGGAGCAGGCCGCGGAGGGTTTCGATGGCGGGGGTGAAGGGCTGGTACTGGGCGATGGGCTGGAACCAGCCGGGCATGGAGTGGATGGGGACGAAGGCAGAGGAGATCAGGGGGAGGAAGATGAGGGGGGATGGCGTTGTTGCTGGCGGCTTCGGCGTTGGGGCTGACCAGGCCCATGCCGACGGCGATCCAGGTGAGGGCGAGGGCGAAGAGGGCGAGCAGTCCGAAGGCGGCGAGCCATTCGAGCGCGGTGGCATCGGTGGAGCGGAAGCCGATGGCGGCGCCGACGGCGCCGACCAGGACCACGCTGGCGACGGACTGCAGGACGCTGCCGGTGACGTGGCCGATGAGGACGGAGCCTCGGTGGATGGCCATGGTGCGGAAGCGGGCGATGATGCCTTCGGTCATGTCGTTGGAGACGGAGACGGCGGTGCCGATGGTGGTGCTGCCGATGGTCATCAGGAGCAGGCCGGGGACCAGGTAGGCGATGTAGGCGGAGCGGTCCCCGCCGCCGATGCCGGCGCTCATGACGTCGCCGAAGACGTAGACGAAGAGCAGGAGCAGCATGACGGGGGTGAGCAGCAGGTTGAGGGTGAGCGAGGGGTAGCGGCGGGCGTGCAGGAGGTTGCGGCGGAGCATGGTGGTGGAGTCGCGCAGGGTGTGGGTGCTCATCGGGCGTTCTCCTTGGCGTGGTCGGTGGTGAGGGCGAAGAAGACGTCGTCGAGGTCGGGGGTGTGGACGGTGAGTTCGTCGGCTTCGATGCCGGCGGTGTCGAGGCGGTCGAGGACGGTGCGCAGGTGGCGTTGGGTGCCGTCGCTGGGGAGTTGGAGGGTGAGCGCCTGGTGGTCGGGGGTGGCGTCGGGCAGTGCGGTGGCGGCGCTCCGGTAGGTGGTGGGGTGGGTGAAGCGCAGGCGGACGTGGCCGCCGGGGATGAGGCGTTTGAGTTCGTCGGGGGTGCCTTCGGCGGCGATGGTGGCGTGGTGGAGCAGGGCGATGCGGTCGGCGAGTTGGTCGGCTTCTTCGAGGTACTGGGTGGTGAGCAGGACGGTGGTGCCGTCGGTGACGAGTTGGCGGATGATCTGCCACATGGTGTGGCGGGAGCGGGGGTCCAGGCCGGTGGTGGGTTCGTCGAGGAAGATGATGCTGGGGTTGCCGACGAGGGTCATGGCGATGTCGAGGCGTCGTTTCATGCCGCCGGAGTAGGTGGAGGCGGGTCTGTGGGCGGCGTCGGTGAGGTCGAAGCGCTCCAGGAGTTCGGCGGCGACGCGGCGTCCTTCGGGGCGGGGGAGGTGGTGGAGGTCGGCCATCAGGAGCATGTTCTCGGTGCCGGTGATGAGGCCGTCGACGGCGGAGAACTGTCCGGTGACGCCGATGGCGGCGCGGATGGCGTGGGGTGCGGTGGTGAGGTCGTGGCCGGCGATCTGGGCGTGTCCGGCGTCGGCGGTGATGAGGGTGGAGAGGATCTTCACGACGGTGGTCTTGCCCGCCCCGTTCGGCCCCAGCAACGCGAACACCGTTCCCTTGGGGACGTGGATGTCGACACCGTCGAGCACGGTCTTGTCACCGTAGGACTTGCGCAGGCCGACGGCGGAGATGGCGGCCGGGGCACCGTTTCGTGGCGTGGGCATGACAGACGAAGGCATGGAGCCCTCCCAATCGAAGGCTGAAGTGGCAGGAGAAGTCGGTGAGTTGAGGAGGTTTCGCCGGGGTCAGGACTTGGCGCGGCGAATGTCGATGTTGCCGTAGCGGGTGCGGGCGCGGACCTTGACGGTGTCCTCGCTCTGCTCGGGAGCCTCGGTGCTGGTGAGCGTGTTGCGGACCTGGCCGGCGCCGGAGTTGACGTCGAGCCAGGCGGCGGTGCCCTCCCGGATGCCGACCTCGATGGCGCCGTAGGAGGTCTCCAACTGGACGGTGCCCCGGGCGACTTCGTACACCCGGAGAGTGCCGTGGGCGGTGGTGGCGGTGACCGGGCCCTCGGCGCGCCGGATCTCGATGTCGCCGTTGGCGCCGCTCACCCGCAGCTCACCGGTCGCGGCGCCGACGGTGGTGGTGCCGTGCGAGTTCTTCAGGACGGCGGGGCCGTCGAGGAGTCCGGCCCGCAGGCTGCCGGAACTGGTGGTGATCTCGGCCGGGCCCTCCACCCGGTCCACGGTGATCGAGCCGTGCGAGGCGGTCAGGTGCAGCGGGCCGGTGGTGTCCAGGCGGACGTCGCCCGAGGAGGTCTTCACCCGGACCTCGCCCAGGCGGCCCTCGCCGAGCACCTGCACCCACGCGCCGGTGGTGTCCATGCGCGAGCCCGTGGGCAGTTCGACCGTCACGTCGACGGTGCCGGTGCGGCCGAGGCCGAGCAGGTTGGACTTGGGCGTCCTGACGGACAGGGTGCCGCTCGTGTAGGTGACCTGGGTCTGGTCGGCCGTCCGCACGTCCCGGTCCTTCTTGGGGTCGCGGGGGCGCACCTCGACGACCGTGTCGGGGCGGTCGCCCGCGGTGAACCGGATGGAACCGGCCTCCACGTACGCCGTGGCCGAGATCGGTTCGGGAGTGTCGAAAGAAGGCATGGCTGTCCCGTCCTCTTGGGTCTCTGGGGCGTCCCCGCTGGTGGGACGTGGTGTGGGTGGTGGAGCGGGCGGTGGAGCTCGCTGGTCAGCGAACCCAGCCCGTGATGCTCTGTCCGATGCTCTGGGTCTTCTCCGTCGTACGCGGCCGGCCGCTGCCGTCGACCGCGGCCGAGACGGCCCGGACCAGCCACGCGTTCACCGACAGGCCCTCGCGCGCCGCGGTCTCCTCGGCGCGGGCCTTGAGGTGGGCCGGCAGGCGGAGGTTGACCCGGGCGGTGCCGCCCTCGTCACCGTCGGCCGGGGTCTTGAGCAGCTCGGCGGGTGCGGCCGGCTCCGCGCGGGTGCCGCCGTCGGTGGGCGGCAGCGTCACCACGAAGTCGGGGTCGAGCCCGCGCAGCCGTACGTCGACCGAGCCGGGGGCGAGTTCACGGGTGACCTCGTCCATCGCGGCGGAGAGCACGTTGAGCATGGTCAGCCGGGTCGCCGACTCCAAGGGGGCGGTGAGCCGGTCGGCCAGCTCGCGGGCCTCCTTGCCGCCGGCCTCGGCGGCCACCGCGAGTTCGCGGCGGAGGTTGTCGACATACGGGGTGAGGTCCATGACGCCATGGTGGCACCACTATGGCGTCACTGGCAAGCCCTGCCGGTATCCGATCGAGGACCAGATGCACAAAACCATCGCTGAGCTGCGGATATGTGCATCCGCGACGGTGGCTCCTGGTGGCGCCAGAGGGTCCCGGACGGCTCGGCGTGGCACCTGATGGCACCACGTAGCGCCATCAGGTGCCATCCGGCGTCGGGGACGGCGGGCGGCGGTGTGGCCGGCCAGCTGGTGGAGGTGGACGCCGGGATCGAGGCCACGAAGCCGAAACCGCCCGCGCCGAAGGTGCCGCGGACCAACCAGCAGATCCTCACCGACCAGTTCCGCCTGGTGCTCGGCCGGGCCGCCCCCGGCGGTACGGGCCTATCTGGTGATCGGCGGCGTCCTGTACCGGGGTGACAACGACGGCAGCATGCTCGCCGCTCCGACCCTGAAGCTGATCAAGGACCTGGTGGGCCGGCAGGAGGACTGGACCTTCACCGGCTCCGCCGAGGTGCATGCACGCCCTCGACGCCTACGCCCGGACCAGGAACTTCACCACCGCCGATCAGGTCAGGAACGCCTTCACCCGGCCGCCCGGCAACATCACCGACGCGGTGATCGGCGCGATGGACGCGGTGGGCCGCACGGGGCGCTACTGGGTCAAACGGGTGCCGTGCGACAACCGTGTCCCGTGGCTGGCCCAGTTGAGGATCACCGCCGACACGGCAGGGGCACACCACTGAGCTGACGTCCGCTCAGCACGTACGCCCCCGGCGTTCGGGCGGAACGGCGCGCAGCCCCGGACGGGGAGTCCGGGGCTGCGGCGGCAGTGCGGCGGCCTGACCCGGGGGGAGAGTGCCGGCCGCCGTACACCGTTACGTCTGACCGGTCCGGCGCGAGCCAAACCCGGCGGTTTCGAGAAGTGCCGAGCCGGCCGGGTTCAGCAGGCGCCGTTGTCGGCCCAGACGCCCCACTGGCCGCTCAGCGACGGGTCCTCGTTCAGGGTCCACCACTTGTTGGTCCAGTAGTGGCCCTTCCAGGAGACCTTGGTGCCCGAGGTGGCGTAGGTGGTGGTCGCGCTCCAGCTCGGCGCGGCCGAGCAGGTGCCGCCGGACGGGCTCGGGCTGGTGCTGTTGCTCGGGGAGGGGCTGGGAGTGGTGGTGGGCGGGGTCGCCCCGGCGAACTTCACCGTGTACTTGGTGAAGTCCCAGTCGTTCTGCACCACGCTGGAGCAGGCGCCGGACAGGCCCGGGTCCACGGTGCCCGCGCACTGGCGGTCGCGGTTGACGGACCAGTAGGTGTAGCGGGCCAGCTTGTGCGCGGTCGCGAAGTCCAGCACGGTCTGGAAGTCGGCCTGCCGGAAGTACTCGGCGGCGTCGGTGCGGCCGTTCATCAGCGAGACGCCCTCGTGGGCGTACGCGGTGGCCTCGTTCCAGCCGAAGGTGCTCTGCAGGATGCCGTTGAACTTCACCAGTGCGTCGGTCTGCGCCGCCGCGCCGTTGAAGCCGCCGTCGAACGGCATGATCGAGTAGTTGTCGGGGGTGAAACCCTGGGACTTCGCCTCCATCAGCATCTGGGTGCCGAACCAGCCGGTCCCGGCGTTGGTGCCCGCCGTGGTGATGGAGACGTAGATGCCCGGGTTGTTCTGCTGCAGGATCCGGGCCGCGCCGATCTCGTTGTGGATCGCGGCGGTGTTCTCGTACTCCGGCTCCTCGAGGTCGAAGTCGATCGCCTTGAGGCCGTACTTGGTCACGACCTTCTGGTACGCGGCGGCGGTCGCCTCCGGGGTGCCGCAGGTCTGGCCGAGCTTGGTGCCGCCGTAGCCGCCGACCGACACCGAGACGTCGCCGCCCTTGGTGCGGATGGTCTGGATCACGGACGGCATGGTGGTGTCGGAGTCGATCGAGGACGTCCCGCCCCAGGCCGGGCTGCAACTGCTGCCCTGGGCCAGGATGAACGCCAGTTGGAACGCCTTCTGGCCGGTCGCGTCCATCACGGCGGCGGCGTTCGGCGGGCTGTTGTCCTCCGGCATCAGGTACGGCGCGGAGGCGTACCAGTTGGAGCCGATCCCGGCGGCGGCGTTCGCCGTACCGGTCGCGGTGACGGCGGCGATCCCGCCGGCCAGCAGACCGAAGACGGACAGCGCGACCGCGACGGCGCGACGCGGACGGCGGTGGAGCGCCGGGGCGCCGGCCGGTTCGGCGGCAGGGGTGTGTGGGGGAAGTGCGCGTTCCATCGGGAACCTCTCCAGGAGGCGGCGAGGACGGCGGCCCGGGCGCGCGGAACTGACGTGGGGGTGCGCGGCCGGGCCAACGGTCGGATACCAAGCCGAAGTTGACGTGACTGCCACTGGTATAGACCTGTGCCGGGCCGCCGTCAACCCTTGTCGCGCGATCACGGCCCCGAGCCCGCCCGGTCGACAAAGCGCAGGTCAATCGATGGTCAAGGAGTGGTTGTGCAGCCGGGATTGACGCACCGTCGGCCGCACCCTGACGGCGCCGGCCCGGGTGGGCGGGGCGTGGCTACGGCCGCCCGGTGCCGTCCGCGTTGAGGCGGCGGAGCAGGTCGAGCAGGGTGGCGCGGTCCGCCTCGGACAGTGGGCTGAAGCAGGAGGTGAGGACCTCGTCGGCGATCCGATGCCCGGCCTGGAGGACCGACTCGCCCGCCGGGGTGAGGTGGTGCTCGATGCGACGGCCGTGTCCCGGTCGGCGTTCGACCACCCCCTGGGTGGTCATCCGGCCGACCAGGGTCCCGAAGGACTGCTCGGTCTGGAACGTCTCGGCGGCCAACTCTCGTGCGGAGGAGCCGGGTGTGCGGCCGATGGCCCGCAGGGCGTCCCACTGGGCGAGCGTGGTGCCGGCGGCCGCGAGCGCGCTGTCGAGCGCCCGGTGCTGCCGGTACTGGGTTTGCTTCACGGCTCGGCCGAGTGCTTGCAGCTCACCATTCATCGCTCCAGTCTACGGTACGACCAAGCTAGCTTATATAAAGATATTTAGTTACTCTGAGGGCATGACTTCAGACCTCGCGGCGGAAGCCGTGCATCCCGACCTGTCCTTCACCCTGTCCGAGGCCGGCACCGGCCGGCCGGTCCTGATCCTGCACGGAGGCGGCGGTCCGGCCACCGTGGCCGGCCTCGCCGGGAGCATCGCCCGCACCGCGCACGCCCTTACCCCCGTGCATCCCGGCTGGGACGGCACGCGGCGCCCCGAATGGCTCACCTCCGTCGGCGACCTCGCCTCCGCCTACCTGGGCCTCCTCCGCGACCGGGGTCTGCGCGACGTCCTGGTCGTGGGCTCCTCGCTCGGCGGCTGGATCGCCGCCGAGATGGCGGCGCGCGACACCGGGGGAGTGGTCACCGCGCTCGTCCTGGTCGACGCCGTCGGCGTGCACGTCGAGGCGGAGCCGATCACCGACTTCGCCGCCCTCGGCGCACGCCAGGCGGCGGACCACTCCTGGCACGACCCCGACCGCCACTACGTCGACCCCGCCGGCCTCCCCGTCGAGGAACTCGCCCGCCGGAAGGCCAACATGGTCACCATGCACGCCCTGGCGGGCGACCCCTACATGCACGATCCCACGCTGCTGCGCCGACTCGGCCGGGTGCGGGTGCCGACCCTCCTGATCTGGGGCGAGAGCGACCGTATCGTCACCCCCGCGTACGGAGCGGCCTATGCCGCCGCCTTCGCCCACGGCACGTTCGAGGTCGTCCCGCAGGCGGGTCACCTCCCGCAGATCGAACGGCCGGAGGCCACCCTCGCCCTGATCGAGGCCCACCTGCGCCGGACGACCACCGCCTCGTACGGCGGGTGATGCGGGAGAGCCTGCTGCGGGGTGCCGAGGGCGGTCCGGCGCTTCTATCTCCAACCTGCGTTGTTCCTAGAATGGGTCGGGTGAGGGATATCGATGCGATCGCGGTGCTGCAGGATCCGGTGCGGCGACGCCTGTACGAGTACGTGGTGGCGCAGGGGCGTGAAGTCGGCCGGAACGAGGCCGCCGAGGCGGTCGGGGTGGCGCGCACGCTGGCCGCGCACCATCTGGACCGGCTGGCCGAGGCCGGACTACTGGAGAGCGGCAGTCGCCGGCTGTCGGGCCGCTCGGGGCCCGGGGCGGGCCGTCCGGCCAAGGTGTACACGCGCGCCCCCGGTGAACGCTCGGTCTCGCTGCCCGCCCGTGACTACCGGACCGTCGCCGAACTGCTCGCCGAGGCCGCCGAGCATGCCGGGCTGGACGCCGGTCTGTATGCGGCCGCGCGCCGCCGGGGCGAGGCGTTGCGCGGGGCGGCGGCTTCCTGTGGCGGTCTTGGGGAGGCCATGGAGCTGCTGGCTGAGCGCGGCTACGAGCCGCACCTGGAGGGTGCTCCAGGCACTGAGGGCGTCGGGGGTGCTGCCGGGTCGGTCGGGGGCGTGGTCCGCATGCGCAACTGCCCCTTCCACGCGGTCGCCGAGCGCTTTCCGCCCCTCGTCTGCGGCATGAATCTCGCGTTGCTGGAGGGGCTGATCGGGGTGGACGGTCCCGTCCGCACCCGGATGGACGCCCGGCCGGGGGAGTGCTGCGTGGTGATCGAGCCTTCTAAAGACAATGAGCATTGACATAGAAAAGCAGGCCGTGCTGGGATGGGGCATGACCACATCCGTGCCTGCCTTCCACCTGGCCCAGCTCAACGTCGCCACCCTCCGGCACCCCCTCGACGACCCACGCATCGCGCCGTTCGTCGAGATGCTCGACCCGGTCAACACCACCGCTGACGGTGCGTCCGGCTTCGTGTGGCGGCTCACGGAGGAGGGGGAGGGCGACGCCACCGGTCTGCGTCCGGCGGGCGAGGACGTCATCGTCAACCTGTCGGTGTGGGAGAACCAGGAAGCCCTGTGGGACTTCGCTTACCGCAGCGGGCACTTGGAGGCGATGCGGCGGCGGCGCGAATGGTTCCACCGGAACGTCGAGGCGCACCTGGTGCTCTGGTGGGTCCCCGCCGGTCACCTCCCCACCGTCGGCGAGGCCCTGGAGCGACTGGCCGAACTGCGGGAGCACGGTCCGTCCCCGCGCGCCTTCACCTTCGCCTCCTCCTACACCTCCGCCGAGGCGGCCCCGCAAGGTTTCACGTCGGGCCACCGCAGCGTGGGTCTCTGACCGGTGGTCAGGAGGCCCACCTGTCCGGTGCGGCGGGTTGGTGCGGGGGTGGGGTGCGTGATCAGCTGAATCCTCGGGCTGCCCGGGTTCGGGCACGGGTGGCGGAGGAGAGCGGCGATGGCGGGCTTCGGGTGGACGGTGCACGGGGACGGTCGGAGTCCGCGGCCGGGGGCGGTGGTGCGGCCGGACGAGCGGCTGTCGTGGGGGCGGACGGTCGGGCTCGGGGCGCAGCACGTGGTGGCGATGTTCGGGGCGACCTTCGTCGCGCCGGTGTTGATGGGGCTGGATCCGAACCTCGCGGTGATGGTGTCGGGTGTGGCGACCGTCTTCTTCCTGTTGGTGACGGGGGGTCGGATCCCGTCGTACCTGGGGAGCAGCCTGTCGTTCGTCGGGGTGGCGGCGGTGATCAGGACGCAGGGCGGGGACGCGGCGACGCTGACGGGCGCGCTGCTGGTGGTGGGGGCGGTGCTGGCGGCGTGCGGGGCGGTGGTGCAGGCGTTGGGGGCCCGGGTGATCCACGCGGTGCTGCCGCCGGTGGTGACGGGTGCGGTGGTGATGCTGATCGGGTTCAACCTGGCGCCGGTGGCGGCGGGGACGTACTGGCCGCAGGACCAGTGGACGGCGTTGCTGGTGATGTTCTTCACCGGGTTCGCGCTGGTGGTGCTGCGGGGGTTCTGGTCGCGGATCGCGATCTTCCTGGGGTTGCTCTTCGGGTACGGGATCTCCTGGGTGCTGGACCGGGTCTTCGGGCGGATCCATTCGGCGAACGGTGCGGGTCAGGTGACCGATCACTGGCGGCTGGACCTGTCGGGTGTCGGGCACGCGGACTGGATCGGTCTGCCGACGCTGCACGCGCCGAGCTTCTCGCTGTCGGCGGTGCTGGTGGCGCTGCCGGTGGTGGTGGCGTTGATCGCGGAGAACGCCGGGCACGTGAAGGCGGTGGGTGAGATGACGGGGGATCGGCTGGACGACCGGATGGGTGTGGCGATCATGGCGGACGGTGCGGCGACGGTGATGTCGACGGCGGTCGGTGGTCCGGCGACGACCACGTACGCGGAGAACATCGGGGTGATGGCGGCGACCCGGGTGTACTCGACGGCCGCGTACTGGTGTGCGGCGGGCTTCGCGATCCTGTTCGGGCTCTGCCCCAAGTTCGGGGCGGTGGTGGCGGCGATCCCCGGCGGGGTGCTGGGTGGGATCACGGTGGTGCTGTACGGGATGATCGGCCTGCTCGGCGCCCAGATCTGGGTCAACAACCGGGTCGACCTCGCCAACCCGCTGCACCTGGTGCCGGTGGCGGCCGGCGTCATCGTCGGCATCGGCAACGTCACCCTGAAGTTCACCGACACCTTCGAACTGAGCGGCATCGCCCTGGGCACCCTGATCGTCCTGACCGGCTACCACGCCCTGCGACTGGCCGCCCCGGCCCACATGAAGCGCCCTCAGGAGACCCCGCTCCTCGACGCGGGCACCACCGACTACGACGACCGGCCCACCACCGGACGCTGAACGCCGGTCGAACCCGCCTGCGGCGAACCGGCAGCCCCACCGTGAACCTTTCGACCACCAGTCAAACCCCGTGTCGCGTCGGCACCGTCGGAGAGATTCACGGCCGTGTTCCGGTAGCCCAGGACCGTGCTGCGGGTGGCGCCGCCGCCCGGTGTAGAGCGTGGTGCCGGAGATCGAGGGGCTCGTCTACCGGTACGGCCGCCGCTGCGTGCTGCAACGGTCGGTGCTGGAGGCCCTCTCCCTCGCCCGACCCGGCCAGGCAGGAGCCCGGCTCGCGAAGACGCTCGGCACCGCCGTGAGCGGGGACACCCTACTCAGGCTCCTGCGCGCACTTCCCCAGCCCGGCACCGAAGTTGCCCGTGGTCATCAACAATCCCCGCCGGCTGTCCCGGACGCCGCTCCGGACGTCCAGGCAGGCCGAAGCACCGTCCCGGACACCGGGAGTAGTGCGCGGGACGGAGCAGGTGGGTCAGGTCGCTGCTTCAGCCGGCGCGGCCGGGCCGCTGGGCGGGGCTCCGCCGGGTGCGGCCGGTGGGGCCCTGCCCCTGTCGTCACCTCGGGTGAGGGCGCAGGCACTTTGGGTGGCGACCACCGCTGATCCCCCCTAGCGTCGACAGGGCCGTACCTTCTCCTCTCCCGGCTGCCGTGCTCCGACCGGTACCGGCGGATTCCTAAGGCAGGTCACGTCTCATGCCCATCCGTCCCGTCCACGCCCTGGCGGCTGCCTCCGCCGTCCTGCTGGCCGGCCTGGGGGCGGCCCCACCGGCCCTGGCCGCGCGTCCGGTGCACGTGGTCCGTCCCGGCGAGTCGATCCAGCTGGCGGTCGACGCCGCCCGGCCCGGGGACGTCGTCCAGCTCCTGGCCGGCACCTATCGGGAGAGCGTCGAGATCGGCGTCCCGGACCTGACGCTCCGTGGGATCGGCCCCGCCACGGTGATCGCGCCGGCCACCGGGCCGGCCGAGTCCGGGGCCCCGTGCGCCACGGCCGGGCACGGAGTCTGCGTGACCGGCACGGCGGACCGGATCGTCTCCGGAGTCCGGATCGAGTCGCTGACGGTGGAGGGCTTCCGGAAGAACGGCCTCTCCGCCTCCCGGACCGACCGGCTGTCGGTGCACCGCCTCACGGTGCGGGACAACGGCCAGCAGGGCATCGGGCTGGAGCGCTCCACCCGGTCCGTGATCACCGACAACGAGGCCAGGGGCAACGGTCAGTCCGGGGTCTTCCTGGCCAACTCGGTCGACGAGGAGGGCGGTGCCCTCGACACCCGGGGCACCCTGGTCAGCGGCAACCGGCTGGCCGGCAACCGCACCGGCGTCGTGCTCCGCCGCACCAGGGAGCTGACGGTCGACCACAACAGCGTCACCGCCAACTGCGGCGGGGTGTTCGTGGTGGGCGACGAAGGCGTCCCCCGGGCCGGCTCGCTGACCGTCCGCCAGAACCACGTGTACGAGAACAACAAGTACTGCCCGCCCACCCCCCGGCTCGGGTACCTCCAGGGCACCGGGATCCTGCTCACCGGCGCGGAGGACACCCTGGTGACGGGCAACCGGGTGGAGGACAACAACGGTGCGTCGGAGATGTCCGGCGGCATCGTGCTCTTCCCCAGCGTCGTGGGAGTCCCCAATGCGCGGATCACCGTCCGGGACAACCTCGCCCTGCGCAACGGCCCCGCCGACCTCGCCGACCGCGACCACGGGGTCGGCCACACCTTCGCCGGGAACACCTGCCGGGTCTCCGAGCCGGCCGGCCGCTGCTGACCGCTCCCTCCCTTCCTCCCCCGAGAGGCCGTCATGACCACCGCACAGCACCAACCGCCCTCCCCGCAGTCCACCATGCGACTGCGCGAACTGGTCTTCGGCGCGGCCTGCGCCGCCGCCGTGCGCGCCGCCGCCTCGCTGCGGATCGCCGACGTCCTGGACGACCGGCCGATGACGGCCGAGGAGCTCGCCGCGGCCGTCCACGCCGAACCCAAGCCGCTGCGCCGTCTGCTCCGCGCGCTGTCCTGCTACGGGGTCTTCGCCGAGACGGACGACGACCGGTTCACCCACACCGACATGTCCCGGCAACTGCGCGAGGACGCCCCGAACAGCCTGCGGTACATCGCCCTCTGGTGCACCGAGCCGTGGACCTGGGACGCCTGGCCGCGCCTGGACGACGCGGTCCGTACCGGCCGGAACATCTTCCCCGACCTGTACGGCAAGGAGTTCTTCGAGTACCTGCACGACGACGCCGACGCCTCGGCCCAGGTGTTCAACAAGGCGATGACCCACTCCAGCCGGCAGTCCGCAGCGGATCTGGCTGCCTTCCTCGACCTCGACGGCGTGTCGACCGTGGTGGACATCGGCGGCGGCCAGGGACACGTGCTGGCCGGTCTGCTGGAGAAGCACCCGGCCCTCCACGGCGCGCTCCTCGACCTGCCCCAGGTGGTGGCCCACGCCGACCCCCGGCTCCGCGAGGGCGGTCCGCTGGCCGACCGGGCGCAGCTGCTGCCCGGCGACTGCCGGGTGGTGATCCCGGTCCGGGCCGACCTCTACATCATCAAGAACATCCTGGAGTGGGACGACGAGAGCACCCGCCGGACGCTGCGCAACGTAGTGGCGGCCGCCCGGCCCGGGGCCCGGGTGGTGGTGGTCGAGAACCTCGTCGACGACAGCCCGTCGATGCGGTTCACCACCGGGATGGACCTGATGCTGCTGCTCAACGTCGGTGGTGCGAAGCACTCCAGGGCGAGTCTGCTCACGCTGCTGGGCGAGGCCGGGCTGCTGGTCCGGGACGTCCGGCCGGTGAACCCGTACCTGCACGCGTTCGACTGCGTGCTGCCGGGCTGACGCTCCGGCAGACGGCAACGATCCGGCCTCGCCCATCAGGGCGGGGCCGGATCGTCGTGCCGGGAGCTCAGACCGCGTCGCCGACACCCGGGCGGCGGCGGAGCGCGCGGGCGCCGGCCCCGAGCCCGCCGGCCAGCAGGACCGCGCCCGCGGCCAGCCCGCCGCCGGAGAGCGCCGTACCGCCGCCGCCGGTGTGCACGCCGCCCTTCGGCTGCCTGTGCTCGGCCGGGGGCTGTTCCGGGGGCGTGGTCGACGGGGCCGTGGTGGTGCTGCTGCCGGGCTTGCCGGTCGCCTGCTTCTCCTCCCAGGTCTTCTGCCCTTCGGAGGTGGCGGCCTTCGCCTGCTTCTGTTCCCAGGTCAGCTCGGTGGCGCCGTCCTCGGCGTACGCGGCCGGGGCGGCCAGCAGGACGGTGGCGGCGAGCGCGGCGCCGGTGAGCAGGGTACGTGCGGAACGCATGGGGATGGTCCTTCCGGCACTCCGTGCGACCGCCGACACCGTGTCGGCGGGAGAGTCGCAGCAGCACCTCAATCACCGTCCGTCATCGTCGAGTTACCCGCCAGCGGGGTGCGGCATCAGGGGATCGGGGAGTTGACGGCAACTCACATGCCGGTGCCGGGTGACCCGTTCGGGTCACCCGGCACCGGCAAGAGGGGTCAGGCGCCGATCGTCGCCTGCGGGAGGCTCTCCTCGGTCATCGTGTCGACCAGCCCGGTGGTGTGCGTCCCCGCCCGGAACTCCGGGCGGGCCAGCACCCGGCGGAGGAAGCCGGTGGTGGTCCGCAGGCCGGTCCCGTCGATCCTGAACTCGCCCAGCGCACGGTCCATCCGGGCCAGCGCCTGCTCCCGGTCGGGCGCCCAGACGACGGCCTTGGCGAGCAGCGAGTCGTAGTCGGGGCCGACGTACCAGCCGGGATAGGCGTGGGTGTCGACCCGGACGAACTGGCCGCCGGGCGGGACGAATTCGGTGAGCAGCCCGGGTGTGGGAGCGAAGCCCCGGTCCGGGTCCTCGGCGTTCACCCGGCACTCGACGGCCACGCCCCTGGGCCTGACGTCCTGCTGACGTATCGCCAACGGCAACCCGGCCGCCACGGTGAGCTGTTCGCGGACGATGTCGATCCCGGTGACCATCTCGGTCACCGGATGCTCCACCTGCAGACGGCAGTTGATCTCCATCAGGTAGAACTCGTGGGACGGCGCCAGGACGAACTCGAAGGTGGCCGCCCCGACGTAGTCGACTGCCAGCGCGCCCCGGACCGCGGCGGCGCAGATCGCCTCCCGCAGCTCGGGCGGGAGATTCGGCCCCGGGGACTCCTCGATCAGCTTCTGGTGCCGGCGCTGGACCGAGCAGTCCCGCTCGCCGAGGTGGATCGCGGACCCGTACCGGTCGCAGATCACCTGCACCTCGACGTGCCGGGCGTCGTCCACGTAACGCTCCAGGTACAGCCGTTCGTCGCCGAACACCGCCCGGGCGTGCGCCCGGGTCTCCCCGTACGCGCGCAGCAGGTCGGCGGGGTCGCGGATCACGGCCATGCCCCGGCCGCCGCCGCCCGCCACGGCCTTGAGGATCACCGGGTACCCGACGCGCTGCGCGGTCTCCGCCGCCTCGGCCGGCCCGCTCAGTGCGCCCTCGCTGCCGGGCAGGACCGGCAGCCCGGCCCGTGCCATCAGGGTGCGGGCCACCGCCTTGTCGCCGAGTCGCTGCATCAGCTCCGGCGGCGGGCCGACGAAGGTGATGCCGTTGGCCTCGCAGATCTCCGCGAAGTCCGGGTCCTCCGAGAGGAATCCGTAGCCGGGGTGGATCGCCTCCGCCCCGGTCTGCAGGGCGGCCTCGATGATCGAGGGGATGTGCAGGTAGCTGTTCCTGGACGGTGCCGGGCCGATCTGCACGGCCTGGTCCGCGAACCGGACCACCGCCGAGTCCCGGTCGGCGGTGGAGTGCACGGCCACGGTGCGGATGCCGAGCTCCCGGCAGGTCCGGGCGACCCGTAGCGCGATCTCGCCCCGGTTGGCGATGAGGACGGTCGAGAACATCTCAGGCGTCCTCACCGGTCGGCACCGGCTCCAGGGCGATCAGCCGCTGCTGGAACTCGACCGCCGTGGCGTCCGGGGTCAGGATCTCGACCACCCGCCCCGCCACGTCGGCCTCGACGGTGCTCATCATCTTCATGACCTCCAGGATGCCGACCGGCTGGCCGACCGCGACCAGGTCGCCGACCGAGACCAGCGGCGGCGCGCCCGGCTCGCGCGCGTGGTAGAAGGTCCCGACCATCGGTGCGCACAGGTAGCCGAGCGCACCGTCGTCCTCGGCCACCGGCGGCGGGGGAGCCGCCCCGGCGGTGGCGGGGGCGGTCACCGGCTGGTCCGGCCACTCCATCTCGACCGTGGTGCCGCCGTGCTGCAGGCGGATCCTGCTGGGCGGCTTCGGGGAGGAGCGGGCCAGCTCCGCCACACTGCGGCAGACCGCGTCCAGGCCCGCCGGACCGTCCGTGGCGGGCGGGCCGAAGGCGAGGCTCCGGGTCGGTCCGGGCCGACTGCCGCCGTTCTCCTGCAAGGTGTTCTTGGTGGTCACTCCGCACCTCTTCCAGCCGGGGGCTTCGCCGCGAGGCCGAAGTCGTGGAACCGGCTCTTGCGTTTCTGGAGCAGTTGCTCGGGCTCCCACGGGATCAGCTCGCCGAGCGCGGCGGTGAGCGCGGCGCCCAGCATGGTGGCCGCGCCCGCGTGGTCCTGGTGCGCGCCCTCGGTGGGCTCGGGCACGATGCCGTCGACGATGCCGAGCCGGAGCAGGTCCCCGGCGTGCACCCGCAGGGCGGCGGCCGCGGCGGGCGCCGCCGTCCGGTCCTTCCAGAGGATGGCGGCACAGCCTTCGGGGCTGATCACCGAGTAGACGCCGTTGGCGCTGATCAGCACCCGGTCGGCGACGGCCAGGGCGAGCGCGCCGCCGCTGCCGCCCTCGCCGATCAGCACGGCGACGATCGGGACCGGGAGCCGGGCCATCAGCCGGAGGTTCTCGGCGATCGCGTTCGCCTGGCCGCCGCGTTCGGCGTCCGGGCCCGGGTTGGCACCGGGGGTGTCGATCAGGGTGACCAGCGGGAGGCCGAGCTTGGCGGCCATCCGCATCAGCCGGGCCGCCTTGCGGTATCCGGCGGGGGCCGCCATCCCGAATCTGCGGCGCTGCCGTTCGGCCAGGTCGGGGCCGCCCTTGTGATGGCCGATCAGCATCACCGGCAGTCCGGCCAGCCGGCCGGGGCCGCCGACGATGGCGGGGCAGTCCTCGGTGAGCCGGTCGCCGTGCAGCTCCTGGAAGTCGTCCAGCAGGTGCCCGACGTAGTCGAGGGTGGTCGGCCGGTCCGGGTGCCGGGCCAGCCGGACCGACTCCCAGGAGTCGCGTTCCAGCAGGTCGTCCAGCTGACTGCCGATCAGCTCCTCCGGCGGGGAGTCCGCGACGGGTGCCACCCGGTGCCGGGGCGAGCGCAGACCGAGCAGTCGGCCGAGGGTCGGGCGCAGCGCGGACCGCGGCACCACGTCGTCCACCATGCCGTGTTCGAGCAGGAACTCGGCGGTCTGGAAGCCCTCCGGCAGGCTCTCGCCGGTGGTCTGTTCGATCACCCGCGGTCCGGCGAAGCCCATCCGGGCCCCGGGCTCGGCGATGATCACGTCGGCCAGGGTGGCGAAGGAGGCCGCCACGCCCCCGTAGGTGGGGTCGGTGATCAGCGAGACCACCAGGACGCCCGCCTCGTCGAGTTCGGCCAGCGCCAGCGCGGTCTTGGCCATCTGCATCAGGGAGAGCACCCCCTCCTGCATCCGGGCCCCGCCCGAGGCCGTCACCAGCAGCAGCGGGACCCGCAGCCGCAGGCTGGTGTACGCGGCCTCGGTGATCAGCGCACCGACGCCGCAGCCGAGACTGCCGCCGAGGAAGCGGAAGTCCATCACGGCCGCCACCACCGGCTGGTCCTCGATCCGGCCGGTCGCGCAGACCACGGCCTCGTGCAGGCCGGTGCTGGTCCGGGCGTCGAGCAGCCGGTGCGGGTAGGGCCGGCTGTCGACGAACTCCAACGGGTCGTGCAGCGGCTCCACGTGGTCGATCGGCACCGCCGAGCCCGGGTCGAGCAGGTGCTCCAGTCGCTGATGGGCCGTCAGCATGGCGTGCCGGCCGCACTCCGGGCAGACCCGCAGGGCCCGCAGGAAGCGCTTGCCGTAGACCAGGGCGGCGCAGTCCTCGCACCGCACCCAGTCGGGCAGTTCGTCGGTCTCGACCATGTGGTCGTTCCTCTCCGGTTCCGGGAGCGGCATCACGCGGTGCCGGAGCGCTCCCAGCGGTAGAACTCGTGGGCCATGGCGTCCTTCGGTTCGCGCCAGGTCTCCGGGTCGTACGCCTGGACGTACGTGGTGAGCAGCCGGCTGACGTCCCGGAACTCCGGATGCCCGGCCAGCTTGGCGACCTCGGGTCCCGGGGGCCGTTCGGCCTCGATCAGGTGCAGGTAGAGGTCGCCGAACTGGAACAGGCTGCGGCCGGTGACGCCGATCAGGCGCGGCAGTTCGCCCCGGTCCGAGTGCCCGAAGACCTCGGCGATGCCGGCGGCCGAGTCGGGTTTCATCCGGGCGACGATGAGTGCGCGGTGCACGGTGCTCACGCCCTCCCGGTCCGCTTCTCGACCTTGTCCCTGATCAGCTCCAGCTGGGTCCGCGAGTTGCGGTTGATGTGGTTGGTCATGGCGTCGTCGTCGACCGGGGCGGTGGGCTTCATCGCGAAGTCCTGGATCCAGCGCATCCGGGTGCCGTCCGGCAGCTCGGTGTACTCCCACCGGATGTCCATGAACTCGAACGGGCCCGGCTCCACCCGCCTGGCCCGGACCGCGAGTTGGTGGCGGTCGGTCTCGCGCTCGGAGACCCAGCTCCAGACCGTGCCGTTCTCGTCGGGGTGCATGGTCAGCCGGAAGGTGGTCCGCTCGCCCTCGCGCTCCAGCACCTCGACGGTGGCGTACTCGCTGAACAGCTGCGGCCAGTTCTCCAGGTCGTTGGTGATCTCCCAGACCAGGTCGACGGGCGCGGCGATGACGATCTCGTTGTCGGTGTGGCCGGGCATCTCAGGCTCCTGCCGTGATGGAGGTGTTGACCGCGTCGAGGAACTCGTCCGGGGACTTGGACATCTCGGCTCCGGCGGCGATCTTCCGGCCGTAGCGGTTCTCCAGTTCGCCCACGATGCCGAGCAGGCCCAGCGAGTCCACGCCGAACTCGTCGAAGGTGGCGCCGGGGTTGCGGAGCGCTTCGGGCTCGATGGTGATGCCGGCCCGGGTCTTGATCAGCTGGGCCAGTTCGCCGTGTGTCAGGTGCTGGTTCATCAGGTGGTTCTCCTTGACTGGATCGGAAAAGGTGTCAGGACCGGCGCAGCACCAGGGCCGCGTTGGAGCCCATCAGGCCCCGGCTCAGGACCAGGGCGGTCCGCAGCTCGGCGGAGCGCGCGAAGCCGGTCACCAGGTCGAGGCCGTGGCGGACGTCGGTGACGTTCGGGGTGGGCGGCACCAGGCTCTGCTCCATGGCGAGCACCGCGGCCGCGGTGTCGAGCAGCGGGGCACCGCAGTAGGCGCGGCCGGTGCCGGCCTTGGGCGCGGTGACCGGGACGTGGGCGGCGTGCTCGCCGAGGGCGTCGGCGAGCGCGAGCGCCTCGGCCCGGTCCGCCTCGGGCACCCCGAGCGCGTCGGCGAAGACCACGTCGATCTCGTCGGGGGCGCACCGCGCCTCCTCCAGCGCGCCGCGGATCGCCCGGGCCAGCCCGTGCCGGGACTCCGCCCAGCGCGAGGCCCCGGTGAAGGTGGCCGCGTGTCCGGCCAGTTCGGCCCGGATCCGGGCGCCGCGACGGCGGGCCGAACTCTCCTCCTCCAGCACGAACATCGCACCGCCCTCGGCGGGGACGAATCCGCAGGCTCCGGCGTCGAACGGCAGGTAGGCCCGGTCCGGGTCCTCGCTCAGGCTGAGTTCGCGGTACCCGAGCTGACAGACCATCGAGTACGGCGCCAGCGGTGCCTCGGCGCCGCCCACCACCACGGTGTCGGTGCCGCGCCGGACGGTGCGGACGGCGTGGGCGAGCGCGTCGAGACCGCCGGCCTCGTCACTGGCCACCACCGCGCAGGGCCCCTTGAAGCCGCCGCGGATCGAGACCTGGCCGGTGCTGGCCGCGTAGAACCAGGCGATCGACTGGTACGGGCCGACGAAGTGCGGTCCCTGGGACCACAGTTGCTGGAGCTCGCGCTGGCCGAACTCGCCGCCGCCGGAACCGGCGGCGGTCACCACGCCCACCCCGAAGGGCGGGCCGGCCTCGGCGTCGAAGCGGGCGTCCGCCAGCGCCAGGTCGGCCGCGGCCATCGCGTAGTGGGTGAACCGGTCGGTCTGGACCAGGTACCGGCCCTCGACGGCCTGTTCGGCGTCGAAGCCCCGGACCTCGCCCGCGATCCGCAGCGGCAGGTGCGCGCAGCCCTCGCGGGTGACCGGGCCGAGCACGGAGGTGCCCTCCCGGGTCGCCTTCCAGAAGTCGTCCGCGCCGATCCCGTTGGGTGCCACCACCCCGATTCCGGTGACCACCGTGCGGCGGTCGGGCCGGGTGACCGTCATACCGTGGCCCCCTCTCTGCGGAGCACCACGGCGGACTGGAAGCCGCCGAACCCGCTGCCCACCGAGAGGACGTTGCGCAGCGGGACCGAGCGGGCGGTCCTCGGCACGTAGTCGAGGTCGCACTCCGGGTCCGGGCTCTCGTAGTTCGCGGTCGGCGGCACCACGCCGTGGGCCAACGCCAGGGCGCAGGCCACCAGTTCGATCGCACCGATGGCGCCGAGCGAGTGCCCGACCATCGACTTGATCGAGCTCATCGGGGTCCGGTACGCGTGCGCGCCCAGCGAGCGCTTCACGGCCGCCGTCTCGTGCCGGTCGTTCTGCTTGGTGCCGGAGCCGTGCGCGTTGACGTAGTCGATGTCGGAGCTGTCGACCCTGGCGTGGGCCAGCGCGCGGTCGATCGCCTCGGACATCTCCAGGCCCTCCTGGGTCAGACCGGTCATGTGGTACGCGTTGCCGAAGGTGGCGAAGCCGCCGATCTCGCAGTACACCCGGGCGCCGCGGCGCCGGGCGTGCTCCAGCTCCTCCAGCACCAGGACGGCGCCGCCCTCGCCGAGCACGAACCCGTCCCGGCCGGCGTCGAACGGGCGGGAGGCGTGCGCCGGGTCGTCGTTGCGCTCGGAGGTCGCGTGGATGGCGTCGAAGCAGGCCACCGTGATCGGCGAGATCGGGGAGTCCGCGGCACCGGCGACGCAGACGTCGGCCCGGCCGTCCTCGATCGCCTGGAAGGCGTAGCCGACCGCGTCCAGGCCCGAGGTGCAGCCGGTCGAGACGGTCTGCACGGGGCCGTGGGCGCCGGTCTGCTCGGCCACCGCCGAGGCCAGGGTGCTGGGCGAGAACGCCCGGTGCAGCTGCGGCGCGGCCCGGCGGTGGTCGACGTCCCAGCGTTCGCCCGAGTCGCTCACCCGGACGTAGTCCCGCTCCAGCCGGGTGGTGCCACCGACCGCCGTGCCCAGGGAGACCCCGATCCGCCAGGGGTCCTCGGCCGCCACGTCCAGACCGGCGTCCCGGACCGCCTCGGCGGCGGCCACCAGCGCGAACTGCACGTACCGGTCCGAGCGGGCGACCTGGTCGGCGTCCAGACCTGCGGCCGCCGGGTCGAAGTCGCACTCGGCGGCGATCCTGGACCGGAAGCCCGCCGGGTCGAACAGCGTGATGCCGCGGGTCGCCGTGCGGCCGGCGGTGAGCAGCTCCCAGAACGCCGGGACGCCGGTGCCGCCGGGGGCGACGATGCCGATACCGGTCACCGCCACCCGCCGGTTCATGAGACGACCTCGGCGTGTTCCGGCGGTGAACCCTCCGGGGTGTCCTCGGTGTCCACGTGTCCGAGGTCGGGCCGGGGGGCCAGCGGGCCGAGGTGGAACACCATCCGGGCCTCGGTGCTGCCGACGTTGCGGAACCGGTGGCGCATGCCGATCGGGATCATCAGGCCCTGGTCGGGGGCGAGGGCCTGCGGGACCCCGTCGAGGTCCACCTCCAGGCTCCCGCTGACCACGTAGACGAACTCCTCGGAGTACGGGTGGTAGTGCTCACCGATCCGCTCCCCCGGCTGCACGATCGCCAGCCCCATGAACCCGCTGGTGGCACCCACTGCGGTCGGGGTGAGCATGGCGCGGAGGTCGCCGCCACGTCGCCGGTTGGGTTCGGCCTCGTCGACGTGCACGATGCGTGGGAACTGCGTGGTCATGATGACTTCCTCCAAATACCTGTGCAGGGAAGGTCCCTGCCGGCCGGTCAGCGGTCAGGAGTCCGAGGCGCGACGGTCCGTGACGAGCGACATCCGGCACTCGTCGAGGAACCGGCCGAGCTCCGCGCCGACCCGCAGGTCGTGACCGCCGAGGTCGACCAGGCGGCTGAGCACGCCCGCGGCACGGGGGCCGACCACGCCGAGCGCCGGGCCGGGCACCGACTCCGGAGCGGCCGTCAGGTCCACCACCCGGACCACGGTGTCCTCGCGCTGGAAGACGGTGCCCGCCACCAGCGGGCTCGCCCGGTCCTCGGCGGCGAGCCGGTCCTGACGGGCCAGCAGGGCGGCGACCGCCGCACCGCAGCCGGGCCGGACCGGATAGCTCAGAGCGTGCCGGGTGACCCCGGCCGACGGCATCCCGGGCGCCGCCACATGGTGGACCGCGGGCAGCGCCGCCCGGATGAAGAACGACCGTGCGGACTCCGCGTCGGTGAGGTCCCGGGCCTCCTCGAGGTACGGGTTGATCGCCTCCTCGACCGCCCTGACCTCGGGCTGCCGCGCCACGTGGCGCAGGGCGGCGGCGAGGTCGCCGGCCACCTCGACGGACCGCACCACCCGGTTGCCACGCATGAAGAGCGAGGTCCGGCAGAGCCGGGTGCGCTCGTCCACCCGGGCGGTTGGCGAGGCGTAGCCCGCCAGGATCCCGGCCACGGTGCGTTCGCTGCCGGGCTTCACCGTGAAGGTGAGGGCGTGCCGGACGGTGCCGTCGGTGACCGGTGCCGGCCCGTCGAAGGTCTCCGACCCTGCGGTCTCCCGCATGATGCTGAAGCGGAGCGAACGGGTGTCCCGCACGCACCCGTGCAGGGGGCGCACCATCTCGCGGTGCGCCTCGCTGTCCACCCACGCCAGGAAGGGCCGGGCGCTCTCCCACTCGCTGGTGATCAGCCACTGCGCCGGGTCCTCGATGGACTGGCACAGCTGGTCGCTGACATGGCCCGGGACCGCGGCCACCTGGTGGCGCAGCTGCTCGTACGCCTCCAGGAAGCGCTGTTGTGCGCCGTCCTGGATGTCGCACAGCAGCACCACCCGGAGCCGGGGGGTGCTCAGCGCCGGACGGCGCGACACGGGTTGGGTCAGAGTCGTCATGTTCCGCTTCTCCTTGAGGGGTGAACAGTCCCCGGCCGCGGCTGCCGACTGCTCGCCGCTGACCCCTCGTCCGGCGCCACCGGGTCGGGCGACTGCCCGTGCTCGCTTCCGGCGGTCTCGCTCCTGGAGGCCCGAGGTCGATCGTGGTTCGCCTGTCCGCGCGGCGCGAGGGCTGGAAGCCATCTGAGCGAAAAACGCCGGGACATGTCATCCCTGACCGGGCATCAATCCGGTCCGCACCCGAGGCTGGAGGCGGGCCCACCTTTCGCGGCGACGGCTCCGACGCGCCGCGCGGCCCGAACTGACAGGAGCGACTGATGAACTCGAAGGCCGAGGACCGGGTACCGGTCCTCATCGTGGGCGGTTCCCTGGTGGGGCTGTCCGCCTCGCTGTTCCTCGGCCGGCTGGGTGTCGGACACCTGCTGGTCGAGAAGCACGCGGACACCTCGCACCACCCGCGTGGACGCGGCAACAACGTCCGGACGATGGAGCTGTTCCGGGTGGCGGGGGTCGAACAGCCGATCCGCGAGGCCGCCTCGGTGCTGGCCGGCAACCATGGCATCCTGCAGGCCGACACGCTCGCCGGGCTGGACCAGGAGTGGCTGTTCAAGGAGATCGACCCGGGCGGCGGGCTGGCCAGGTTCAGCCCGTCCGGCTGGTGCCTGTGCAGCCAGAACGACCTGGAGCCGGTCCTGCTGCGGCAGGCCCGCGAACTCACCGGGGAGTTGCGGTTCGGCACCGAGCTGGTCGACTTCGAGCAGGACGCCGACGGGGTGACGGCCGTGCTCCGGGACCGGGGGAGCGGCGAGCGGCGGACCGTTCGGGCCGACTACCTGGTCGCCGCCGACGGGCCGCGCAGCCCGGTCCGGGAACGGCTCGGCATCGGCCACGCCGGGCCCGGCGACCTGTTCCACAACGTCAGCATCACCTTCCGGGCGAAGCGGATCGCCGACGTGGTCGGTGAACGGCGGTTCATCGCCTGCTACCTGACCACCCCTCAAGGGCCCGGCGCCCTGCTGCCGGTGGACAACGAGGAGCAGTGGGTCTTCCACGCCCCCTGGCACCCCGAGCAGGGCGAGACCCTGGAGGACTTCACCGACGAGCGCTGCGTCGCCCACATCAGGGCGGCCGTCGGGGTGCCCGACCTGGAGGTCGAGATCACCGGCAAGGCCCCCTGGCACGCCGCCGAGCGGGTCGCCGAACGCTACGGCGCCGGCCGGGTCTTCCTGGCCGGCGACTCTGCGCACGAGATGTCGCCGACCGGGGCGTTCGGCTCCAACACCGGCATCCAGGACGCCCACAACCTGGCCTGGAAGCTGGCCGCCGTGCTGGGCGGCTGGGCCGGGCCCGCGCTGCTGGACACCTACGGCGAGGAGCGGCAGCCGGTGGCGCGCGCCACCAGCGCACGGGCCTCCGCGCGCTCCGCCGAGCACCGGCACCCCGGCTACGAGGCGGCGCCGGGCACCGGACGGCAGGCCAACGTGCTGGCCGTGGCGCTCGGTTACCGCTACCCGGTCGGTGCGGTGGTCGGCACCGACCCGGCCGGCCCCGCCGTACCGGAGCGGTTCGAGGCGGCGGGCGAGCCCGGCAGCCGCGCCCCGCACGTCTGGGTGCACCGGGCGGGCGTCCGGCTCTCCACCCTGGACCTCTTCGAGACCTCGCCGACCCTGCTGACCGGGCCCGAGGGCGAGCCCTGGTACCTGGCGGCACAGCGGGCCGCCGAGCGGCTCGGGGTCCCCCTGGCGGCGTACCGGATCGGCACCGACCCGACGCACGAGCTGGCGCCCGAACCGGGCTCCGACTGGGCGGCGGCGTACGGCGTGAACGCCGGGGGCGCGGTGCTGGTCCGGCCGGACGGATTCGTGGCCTGGCGGGCCGAGGGTCCGCTGCCGGACCCGGCCGCGGTGCTCGACCAGGTCCTCAAGTCGGTGCTCCGGCTGGGTTCCTGACGCTACGGTGGCGCTCGGTCCAAGCCGGGCGCCACTGCGGCGCCGCCCGGTGCGGCCTGGCCCGGACGGCGGAGCGCACTTGAGGCGCCGGGAGTACGCGGCGGCGCCTCAGCGCGGAGCCGTGAACCCGTAGCCGTCGTCGATCAGCACCGGCAGGTAGGCCCGCAGCGCCGCGATGGTCTGCGAGCGGTCGCCGCCGCCGTCGTGGTTGAGCACGATTGAGCCGGGCTGGACCGCCTTCAGCACCCGGTCCGTGATCAGCGAGGTGCCGGGCCTGGCCCAGTCGCGAGGGTCCACGGACCAGCCCATCGGGCGCATGCCCAGGTCCGAGCTGGTCCGCAGGGCGACGGGTGACCAGTCCCCGCCGGGGGCCCGGAACCAGGTCGGGGGCTTCCCCGCGGCGGCCTGGAGGACGTCGGAGGTGCGCGCCAGCTCGTCCCGGACCTGGGCCTCCGAGAGCCGGCGCAGGTCGGGGTGGGTCCAGGTGTGGTTCGCCAGGTGGTGCCCCTCGGCCGCGATCTCGCGGACCAGGCCGGGCTGGGCGGCGGCGTTCTCGCCGACCAGGAAGAACGTGGCCCGGATCCCGTACTTCCGCAGCAGGGCCAGCACTGCGGGCGTGTGGGTGGGATCGGGGCCGTCGTCGAGCGTCAGCGCCACCAGCTTGTCGGTGGACGGGAGTTCGTACACCGGGTTGCCGACCGCCCTCGGCACCGGCTTGGCCGGGCTGGGGGCGGGAGCCGGTACCGGGGCGGCCGACGGCGAGGCGACGGCGGCGGGGGTGGGGGAGGCAGGGGAGGCGGGGCCCGCGTCTCCGGAGCCGACGGGTGGTGCGCCGCAGGCTCCGACGGTCAGCAGGGTCATCCCGGCGACGGACAGAAGCTTTCTGCGGCTGATGATCTGACGGTGCGACAGCATGTTCCATCTGTCGCACGGAAGTCCTGGAACGGCGCGGCCGAGCGCTCCACCCGGGGGAGCGGCACCCGTCCCAACGGCGGAGCCCGGCACTCGAACGGGCCAGCCTCCCTCACCCGGATGACTCTCCCAGTGGCGTTCCGTGGATCGGCAACTGACGGTGAGGGAGGCGCACCACGGGCTCGTTCGTCGACGAAGTGTCGGCTGCCCTCGGGTAGGCGCCGGAAGGATCCAGTCCCCATGCGTTCTGAATGCGCTTTGCTCGCCGGAGCGGCCACCGCCGCCATTCTCGTCCTCGGCGCTCCCACCGCCCAGGCAGAGACCGTCCCCGGAGCCACCAACGGCCAGACCACCCAGCAGCAGCCCCGTGCCGTCGACGACCAGAAGGTGTGGCAGGAGGCTCCGGCTGCTCCTGTCGTACCGGCTGCTCCGGCTGCTCCGGCTGCTCCCGAGGGGAAGAAGGCGGCGACCGACCAGCCGCCCGCCGCCGAGAAGAAGCCCGACCACGAGGCCGCCAATGACAAGGCGGCCGCCGAGCCGGAGTCGTCCTGGCAGCACCGCCAGAAGCCGCACGGCGGCGTGCACACCGGTGGCGGCGGGCTCGCCGTCTCCGGTGGCGGCCTGGCCTCGGGCGCCGTGCTGCTGGCCGGCGGTCTCGGCATCGGTGCCTACACCCTGCGGCGCCGCACCTCCGGGAGCGGCCCGGCCTGACCTGGCCCGCCCGCAGCCTCGTGTCGTGGCCGCCGCCCAGGGCGGCGGCCACGACGGGGCCCCGGGGAGCCCGGACCACCGCACGCCCCGAGAGAGGAGCCGGCCCGATGGGCCGTCAGACAGTGCCGAGCGGCGGACCCGCCACCGATCCTCCGGCCACCGCCGAGGGGAGCCTCAGGGCCTTCCGGTGGGCGATGGCCGCAGCCGCCCTCGGGCTCCTGGTGATGTACCAGTCGGTGGAAACCGGCCCGGTGACGCCCCGTCAGGTGGTGGCCGCCGCCCCGGCCGCCACTCCCTGGGGCCGGCCGCCCTCCCAGGCGGTCCCGGCCGCTCCCACGCTGCCCCGCTCCCGTCCGGTCAAGCTGTGGATCCCCCAGCTCTTCGTGGAGGCGCCGTTCGTCGAACTGGGCCTGGACCACGCCGGCGCGCTGGAGGCCCCGGCCAAGGACAACCGCAACCTGGTCGGGTGGTACCGCGACGGTGCCGCCCCCGGCGAGCGCGGCAGCGCGGTGGTGGCCGGTCACGTGGACACCACCACCGGCCCGGCGGTCTTCCTGATGCTGCACCTGCTGACCCCGGGGAGCACGGTCGACATCACCCGCGAGGACGGCATCGTCGCCACCTTCGCGGTCGACTCCGTCCAGACCTTCCCCAAGGACCGCTTTCCGGACGAACAGGTGTACGCGGACACCGACGCGGCACAGCTCCGCCTGATCACCTGCGGCGGCGCGTACGACCGGCAGCGCAAGGACTACCCGGACAACGTGGTGGTCTTCGCGCACCTCACGTCCTCGCGGCAGACCTGACGCACCATGGCTTTCCGGCGGATCGTCAGGGCCCGTCGGGCCGACCGGGGAAGGGCATTCTCAACTGCGGCTCAAGGGGGCCGTAAGGGCTGTTCAAGCGGGGGAACCCCAACGGGGCGGACCGGGCCGGAAGGCGGGCAAAGCTTCGGTTATCAAGAAGCTTTCCTATTGACGGCCCCCAATGGTCTGGACCATCTTGTGGAGGCCGCGCGGTTGCTTCCCCCACACACCTCGGCGGCGCGGTCCGCCGCGCCGCCCCACAGCCGAGGAGAGCTCGCCCATGAGGCGCGTCGCCTTGCCCCTTGCCGCCGTCACGGCCGCAGCCCTGACCGCCGTTCCGCTCACCGCCGGTGGGGCGTCCGCCGACACCGGCCTGACCGGGCTGATCGCCACCTACGCGGTCACCTCCAACTGGCAGACCGGTTTCGAGGCCGGATACACCGTCACCAACCGCACCAACGCCACCGTCAGCACCTGGTCGCTCTCCTTCGACCTGCCGACCGGCGAGACCGTCACCGGCGCCTGGAACGGCACCCTGACCTCCACCGCCGTCACCGGCGGCCGGCGCTACACGGTCACCCCGCCCAGCTGGGCCGGTTCGCTGGCGCCCGGCGCCACGGCGGCCGTGGTCGGGTTCGACGTGTCCAACGGCAGCACGGCCCAGACCGCGCCCGCCAACTGCACGGTCAACAACAAGCCGTGCGAGGGCCTGCCCGCCGACACCGCCGCACCGACCGTCCCCACCGGTCTGAAGGTCAGCGGCACCGGCCCCGGCACCGTCGCGCTCTCCTGGAACGCCGCCACCGACAACCAGGCCGTGGCCGGCTACCACCTGCGGGAGGGCGGCGCGGTGGTGGCCACCACCACGGGCACCACCGCGAACCTGACCGGACTGCTCCAGGGCAGCACCCACCTCCTCGGCGTCTCCGCCTACGACGCCGCCGGCAACGAGTCGGCCGTCTCGGCCACGGTGTCGGCCACGGCCGGCAGCGGTACCACCCCGGGTGCCTCGGCCCCGTACGTCGACCTGGGCGCCTACCCGACGCCGAGCCTGACGGCGCTCGCCGCCGCGAGCGGCCTCAAGCAGTTCTCGCTCGCCTTCCTGATCAACGGCAGCCAGCCGTGCACCGCGAGCTGGTTCGGCGCCTTCGACCCGGCCACCGGCTGGTACAAGGAGGAGATGGACGCCTTCCGCGCGGCGGGCGGCACCGTCCGGCCCTCCTTCGGCGGGGCCAACGGCACCGAGCTGGCGCAGTCCTGCACCACCGTCGCCGCGCTCGCGGCGCAGTACCAGAAGGTCGTCGACGTCTACGGCCTGGACCGGATCGACTTCGACATCGAGGGCACCGCGGTCGTGGAGCGGGCCTCGGTCGACCGGCGCTCGGCGGCGGTCGCGCAGGTCCAGGCCGCGCAGCGGGCCAAGGGCCGTGACCTCAAGGTCAGCCTGACCCTGCCGGTGCTGCCCAGCGGTCTGACCACCGACGGCGTCTACGTGCTCCAGTCCGCGAAGAACGCGGGTCTCGCGGTGGACGTGGTGAACGCGATGTCGATGGACTTCGGCGACTCGGCCGCGCCGAACCCGAGCGGCAAGATGGGCGCGTACGTGATCCAGTCCGCGCAGTCCACCCAGGCGCAGGTCCGGCAGGTCTGGCCGAACCTGACGACCGCTCAGGCCTGGGCCACGGTCGGGGTGACGCCGATGCTGGGTCAGAACGACACCGCCTCGGAGGTGTTCGGCCTGGCCGACGCCCAGCAGCTGGTCACCTTCGCCCAGCAGAACCACCTCGGTGAGCTGGCCTTCTGGGAGATGACCCGGGACGCCAACGCCTGCACCGGCTCGCTCCCCAAGTGCACCAACGTGCCGCAGACGCCGTACCAGTTCTCCAAGCTGTTCGCCGGCTTCACCGGCTGACACCGCGTCGCACCGGGTCCGGCCCGTGCCGGGCGGACCCACCGCTGAGGCGGTCCACCCGGCACGGGCCGGACGGCTACCTTCCCGCGCTGCACAGCCGGTCGAGGTAGCGGCCGGGGTCCGGTCCGTGGGCCCGGTCCTGGGCGCCGGGGCGGACGTGGGACAGGGCGCCGTCCGGGGCGATGCGCAGCATGGTGGTGGCGGCGTGCGGAGCGTCGAGGTCGCGCAGGCCGTCCCCGTCGGTGACCGGGACGTCGGGCCCGAACATCGCCGCGGCCCGGGCGGCCGTGGCCGCCGGGGCCTGCCCGGTCCGGTTGGCGCTGCTGACGTACAGATGGGGGAAGCGGGCCAGCAGCGGTGCCAGCGGCTGCCAGCGGGCGCCGAAGAGCAGCAGGTGGCCGTCGCGCAGGGCGGGTCGGGACCAGGCCGGGGGCAGGGTGGCGGCGCTGACGGGGACCAGCAGGGTGACCAGTTCGACCCGGAGCAGGGCGGTCGCCGTGTCGAGCGCGGCGGGTGTCAGGTCGAGTGCGCGGGCGAGGTCGCGCCAGGTGGTGTCGTCGTGGACCCAGAGGGCGACCTCCTGGTCGGCGGGCCGGCCCTTGGCGGTGTTGACGGCCAGTGGGCCGGTGGCGGCCACGACGTAGGTCAGCGGGCTGGGGTTGGGCAGGACGACGGCTCGTCCGGCGGTCAGGGCGTCGGCGGCGGGGCCGGTGTCGAGCGGGGAGGTGGCCGGCATGGGTGGTCCGTTCAGCGGGCGGATGAGGTGGTCCCGGCGGTCTGCGCGGTGAGGCCGTCGAGGTAGGCGGCGAAGTCCGCGTCGGCGACCACGGCCCGGCCGAGCCGGTAGGCGCGGTCCTTGACCCAGGCCAGGGCGGTCCGGGCCTGCTCCGGGTCCAGGGTGTACCCGAGGCGTTCGGCGACCGCGCGCAGCACGCGGTGGCTGGCGAGGTGTGTCAGCACCACGGTCGGGGCCAGGCCGAGGTGCTGCTGCGGATCGTACGGCTGGAAGGTCTGCGGGTGGGTGAAGGGGGTGCCGGTGGAGATGCTGGCGACCCCGGTGCCCACGACGGGGGTGGTCACGGTGAGCGGGACGCCGGTCTCGGCGGACACCATCCGGGCGATCCCGGGCAGCCGGGTCAGGTCGGGGGCCGTCCACCAGGGTTCGCAGCCGGGCCCGAGGACCTGGGCGGCCTTGGCCGGGTCGTGGGCGAGCAGGAAGAGCAGCTGCTCGGTGGCGACCATGCCGCTGCGCTCGGCCATGCCCAGCCAGGAGCAGGCCGCCACCCTGACCCCGCTCTCCAGTGCGGCCAGGGTGTTGGCCAGCCCCAGCCCGAGGTCGTTGTGCAGGTGCGAGACCAGTACCGCCTCCGGACCCGCCCCCGCCGCGACCTGCCGGAACAGCGCCCGGGTCTGACCGGGCAACAGGTCCCCGACGGTGTCGGCCAGCACGATCGTGCCCGCGCCGTGCGCGGTCAGCGCCCCCGCGTACTCGGCGACCAGGGCGTGGTCCGCGCGGGGCGCGTCCACCAGGCAGACGTCCACCGCGATGCCGTCCGCCAGGTCGACGGCCTCCTTGACCACCTCCAGGCCACCGGCCAGCGCCGCCCGGGCGTCACCGTGCACCAGGGCGCAGGCGGTCGCCTCGGACGCCGCCACGATCACCATCACCCGGGCGTGCGCCGCGCCCCGGACCGCGCTCAGCGCGAGCCGCACGTCCTGGACGGTGCCCCGGCAGATCGCCGCCGGGCTCACCGAACCCTGGGCCTCCAGCGCGACCTGACGGGTCGCCTCGAACTCCTGCCGGCACACGGAGGGGAAGCCCGCCGCGAACACCACGTGCCGGGGCCCGTCGGCACCGAACACCGCCCCCTGCTCCCGGGCCAGCCGGACCCGGAAGTCGGCGCCCATCAGGGTCTTGGCCTGCGCGCCGTCCCTCGCCGACTCCTCGAAGAACACCATCCGGCCGGCCTGGGCCGACTCCCGCACCACGTCCACTGCCCGGCTCCCGTCGGATCGCTCCCTCGCGTGAGCGTAGAGGTCGCCGGTGAATGGTGGTAACAGGAGTACGGGAGAATCGAACTGATGCTATGTCGACGGGCGGCCGAGGCCCGCGTCCGGCCGGAGCCCGCCCGGTGGGGCGCGTGGAGGTTCCACGGGACGCGGGTCTCGACCGGGTCGAGCCCCGCCGGCGGCGGGGAGCGTCAGCTCAGCTCAGCGGACGGCAGAGCAGGGCGTCCGGCACCCCGCCGTGGTTCCACCGCCAGGTGAAGGCCACGCCGGCCAGGTACTCGGTGTCGGCGCACTGACCCTTGTAGTGGCCGGGTGCCCAGTCGCTGCTGACGGAGCCGCCGGTGGTGGGGCGGTTGTCGCCGTGGTCGAACCAGACGTTGCGGCCGGTCAGCGGCAGCGGGGTGGTGGCGGGGGCGCACAGCAGGGTGGCCATCGCGTTGCCGCTCGCGCTGTAACCGACCGCGAAGGTGTGGTCGGGGCACTGGAGCTTGTTGTAGCCCGGGGCCCAGTCGCCGTGCGTGACGTAGCGCTCGTCGTTGACCGCGATCCAGTCGCCGGCGGCCTTGGCGGGCTGGTTCGCGTCGGTGCACAGGCCCCGGTTGGAGCTGCGGGCGAGGGCGACCACGCGCTGGGTGTCCGGGCAGTTGCCCTTGCGGTAGCCGGTGGCCCAGTCCGCCTTGGCGCGCATGGTGAGGGAGAGGTTCTGGTCACCGAAGTCGAGGTCCAGCATGTTCCAGCGGTCGGACCGGGCGATCCGTCCGGTCCGGGACGGGGCGTCGACCAGCTTGTTCCAGGCGGTGGCGCGCCAGTCGCCGGGGTCGGCCAGGCCGAGCCGCCGACCGGCCGTGTCGTAGCTGACCAGGGCCCAACTGTCCTGGGGCCTGCCGTCGTTGCCGGTCCAGCCGACCAGCGGCCAGACCGCGAAGTCGGTGTCGTTGGCGACCAGGATGTCGGTGAAGTTGGCCCACCAGGTCTGCTCCAGCGGGTCGCTCTCGTCACGGCCGGCCGCGCCGAACTCGCTGATCCACACCGGCGCGGTGAAGTGCTGGCCCGCCTCGGTGACGAACAGCGCCTCGTCGTGGACGAGTTGCCGGAGCTGGTCGAGCGGGAACCGCTCGTACGGCCAGTCGTTGGTGTGGCCCGGGCCGCTGGCCGCACCGGTGTAGTGGGGACCGGTGTAGCCGTAGAAGTGGGCCGAGTAGACCAGCTTGTTCGACTGGATCAGGGTGTTGGAGAGGTTGCGGACCGGGGTCAGCATCGGCCGGCCGTAGTCGAGGCCGTCGAGCGGGATGCCGTACCAGTTGATCCCCTCCATCACGATGAGCAGGTCCGGGACGGCCTGGAGGATCCGGTTGCCGGCCTCCTGGAAGGCGGCGTACTCGTCGTGGGAGTCACCCCAGCCCCAGTTCGGGTTGTCCCAGGTGTCGCGGCGGACCTCGTTGCGCAGGTCGGCGCCGACCACCCGCTTGTTGTCCTGGTAGCGCTTGGCGAGGAACACCCAGTCGTCGATCCACTGCTGGGTGGACTGGCCGCTGTTCCACCGTTCGCTGCCGTCCAGGCCGCAGCAGAACCGGTAGCCGGTGGTGTGGTTGTTCAGGACGACGGCGAAGCCGTCGGCGGTGAGGGCCGCGATCACCGCGTCGAACACCTGGAGCGGGGTCCGGCCCCGGAGTTGCGGGTTGGCCGCGACGGCGGAGTCCGGTACCACGGTGGTGTCGTGGACCAGCGCGTTCGCGTACGGGAGGCGGATGCTGTTGAGGCCCAGCGCGTGGAAGTCGGCCAGGATGGTCGCCAGCGGTGCCCGGTCCAGGCCGAGCGGGATGTTGTTCGACAGCTGTCGCGCCTGGTGGTTGGCCGGGTCGTTGACGTCCCCGCTGCCCTGCCAGGTGCCCTGGGCGCCGGCCCAGTTGCCGGACTTGAGCTTGAAGCGGTTGCCGTTCGCGTCGACGATCCAGCGGCCGCTGGTGCTCAGCGGGCCGGTCCAGGAGGCGGCCAGTTGAGGCCCCGTCAGCACCGCCGGACCGGCCGGGGCGGCGGCGGGAGCGGAGGTGGCGGAGGCGGGCGCCCCGCCGAGGACGAGGGTCAGGGCGGCCGCGGCGGCGGCCAGCGTTCGGAGGATGGGGCTTCGGACGGCGGGGGCCGAGTTGGCTGATCTCATGCTGTTCCCCTCCAGGGGTGGGGTGGGGCCGAGGAGCTTCGGGTGGTGCCGGCCGGACCGGTGGTCCGGAGTCGGGGAGCGGCCCGGGCTCAGCCCTTGAGGCCGCTGGTGGCGCTGCTCCCGGCGGTGTGCCGCCGGGCGAGCAAGAACCGGTCGGGTGCCGCCCTCGCCGTAGGCGTGCGACCAGCCGGAGGCTCAGGGGAAGAGGGCCTGGATGCCGACCACGGCGGCCCCCCGGGCCCACTCCTCCCAGGGGAGGGGACGCAGGGTCAGCGGGCACTTCGCCGCCGCCTTGAAGCAGTGCGCGGCGTAGGCCTCCCTGATGTGCACGCCGAAGAGGTCGTAGGTGTCGAGCCCCTCGCCGGTCACCACCACGCGTTCGGGGCCGAGCAGGTTGACCAGGACGGCGATGCCGGTGCCGATCGCCTGACCGGCCCGGGCGAACGCGGCGCGGGCGGCGGGCTCCCCGCCGCGGGCGAGCTGGACGGCCCCGTCGAAGCCGAGCTCCGGCCGCCCGGTGGCGCGCCGGACGGTGGCGAGGATGGCGGCGCTGGAGGCGACGGCCTCGACGCAGCCGACCTGGCCGCAGTGGCAGCGCGGCCCGTTCGGGTCGATGCTGATGTGACCCATCTCGCCGGCCACCCCGTACGCGCCGGTGACCAGGTCACCGTTGACGACGATCCCGGAGCCGATCCCGGCGCCGATGGTGACCAGGGCGAAGTACTCGGTGCCGATGCCGTCGCCGAACCAGTGCTCGGCGCTGGTGAGCGCCTTGACGTCGTTCTCCACGGTGACGGTCAGACCGGTCGCCGCGGCGACCGTCCCGGCCAGCGGCACGTCCTGCCAGCCGGGGAGCACCGAGTAGCGGACCCGCCCGCTCGGGCGGTCCACGTCGCCGGAGACCGCGATCCCCAGGTGCCGGGTGCGGGCCCTGAACTCGGGCTCGGTGTCGAGGAGTTCGGTGACCAGCTCGGCCAGCAGCGCGCACACGGCGGCCGGGTCGCGGTCGCCCAGCGGGCGGCTGGCGGTGGTGCGCATCCTGGCCCGCAGGTCGCAGACCGTGCCGAACAGGGTGTCGGCACTGATCTTCACCCCGAGGACGAACTCCCGGTCGGGGGTGACCGCGAGCGGGTTGACGGGGCGTCCGGCCCCGGGGGCGGTGCGCTCCGGCGGGAGTTCGTGCAGGTAGCCGTCGTCGATGAGTGGTCGGGCGGCCTTGGTCACGGCGGTCGAGGACAGTCCCGTCCGGCGGGCCAGCTCGACCCTGCTGAGCGGGCTCTCGGCCAACAGCAGGGCGAGGATGGCGGTTTCGGCCGGTGCGGAGACCAGCGGCCTCGAGTGGTGTGGAAACACGGCCGCAACCTACCGGTAAATAAATAATTTCGTCCAGTATTGATTTCGCCCCGGGCCGGACCTACGCTCTCGCCCAACTCCCCATGCCCCAGCCTTCGTTCGCCATGCAGCCGTTCCCACCGCGCCCGATCTCCACCGTCGCCGAAACCCCGCGACCTCCTGTGCCGCCCACGCCCTCCGCCGTCTCCTTCGACGCAGCCCGCAGTCTCGCCGTCCTGCGCACCCCGAACAGCACCTACGCGCTGCGGGTCGGTGCCGACGGCAGCCCCCGGCACCTGCACTGAGGGGCGGTGCTCGACGCCGAGGCCCTGGCCGGCCTCACCGCGGCCGCCTCGCCCGCCGCGAGCGGCTTCGAGGCGGACCCGGCGCCGGACGAGCTGGCCCCGCAGACCGGGGCGCGGTTCGGGCCGGCCGGCCTCCAGGTCCGGTTCGCCGACGGCACCTCCGGCGCCCAGTGGTCGTTCGCCGGGCACTCCGTCCAGGACGGCGAACTGCGGCTGGAACTGACCGACCGTCACTACCCGCTGGCCGCCCGGCTCTGCTACCGGGTCCGCCCCGGCAGCGACGTGATCGAGCGCTGGACGGAGCTCACCCACACCGGAGCGGCGGACACGGGCCCGATCACCGTCGACCGGCTGGACCGGCGGCTTCGGTCACGAGGGAGTGCGCTGGACCCTGCGGCCCGGTGAGACCCTGCACGCCCCCGCCTTCGCGGGCCACCACACCTCCGGCGGCTTCGGCGCCGCCAGCCGTGGGCCCCCCACCACGACCGGCCGCACCGCCCCGCTCCGGTTCCGCTTCCACGTCGCGATGGCCGGCGGGCTCGGCCTCGGCGGCGACCTGACCGGCTGGTCCGAGGCCGAACTCGCCGAGGCCGCCGCCCTGGTGGCCCGCTACAAGCAGATCCGCCCGCTGGTCCAGCGCGGCCGGCGGCACCGCCTGACCGGCGGCGGCGGAGTGACGGCCGTGCACCACGCCTCCGAGGACGGCACCGACCACGCCGTGCTGGTCTGGCGCCCCGTCACCCGGTTCGGACACCAGCCCCCCCCCGCGCTGGCGCTGCCCGCCCTCGACCCCACCGCCCGCTACCTCGACCCGGACGAGGGAATCGTTCACAGTGGCGCTGTCCTGACCCGGTACGGTCTCGAGCTGCGGTTGCCTCCTGGCGACTACGCCAGCCGCCTGATCCCACTGCGCCGGGTCGCTCGCTGACCCGGTCGGCCGGCCCGGCACCGTGCCACGAAGGAACAGTCAGTGGGGAGACCCGCCGGGTTGTGGTCGTCGGCCTCGACGGTGTACGCCTCGACCTGCTGCCGCAGGTGGACACTCCCCACCTCGACGCGGTCGCCCGGGCGGCTCTCCCGGCGCCGGCCGAGGCCGACGAGGTGACGGTGCGGGGGTTGACGGCGGGTCGCACCCCAGCTGCCCGGAGGGCCTGATCGTCCGGGCGTCGCGCAGGCGTTCCCCGCGCCGCCCCGGTGGCGTAGCGTGGCCGGATGAACACGAACGCGTCCTCCCGGCACGACATCGTGATCGTCGGTGGCGGGCACAACGGGCTGGTGGCGGCCGCGTACCTCGCGCAGGCCGGACTTCGGGTGCTGATGCTGGAACGGCTGCCGCAGGTGGGCGGAGCGGCGGTGTCGACCCGGGCGTTCGCGGGGGTCGACGCCAGCCTCTCGCGCTACTCCTACCTGGTGAGCCTGCTGCCGCACCGGGTGGTCCGGGAGCTCGGGCTGCGGCTGGACCTGCGCCGTCGCCGGATCGCCTCGTACACGCCCACCGTCCGGGACGGGAAGCCGACCGGGCTGCTGGTGGACGCGGCCGATCCGGGCCGGACCGGGGAGTCGTTCCGGGCATTGACCGGGGGCGACCGGGAGTGGCAGGCGTGGCAGTCCTTCTACCGGACCACCGGCCGGCTCGCCGAGCGGGTGTTCCCGACCCTGACCGAGCCACTGCCCTCAAAGGCCGAACTGCGCAGGCGGGTTGCGGACGACGCCGCCTGGGAGTCGTTCTTCGAACGGCCGTTGGGCGAGGCGATCGAGCGGACCTTCGCCGACGACCTGGTGCGCGGGGTGGCGCTGACGGACGCGCTGATCGGCACCTTCACGCACGCCCATGACCCCTCCCTGCTGCAGAACCGCTGCTTCCTCTACCACGTGATCGGCAACGGGACGGGCGACTGGGACGTGCCGGTCGGCGGGATGGGCGCGGTGACGGGCGCGCTGGCCGAGGCGGCGCTGGCGGCCGGCGCGGAGATCCGGACCGACTGCGAGGTCACCGCCGTCGCCACCGACGGGGTCGGCGAAGCCGAGGTGACGTACCGTCACCGGAGCGAAGAGGGGCGGGCGGTGGGCCGACGGGTCCTGGTGAACGCCGCCCCGGCGGTCCTCGAACGGCTGCTGGGCGAGGAGACCGGGCCTGCGCCGGAGGGTGCCCAGCTGAAGGTCAACATGGTGCTGCGCAGGCTGCCGCGCCTCCGGGACGGTGCCGCGGATCCGCGCGAGGCGTTCGCCGGTACCTTCCACATCGCCGAGGGCTACCGGCAGTTGGCGGCGGCGCACGCCGAGGCGGCGGCGGGCCGGATCCCGTCCGCCCCGCCGTCGGAGATCTACTGCCACACGCTCACCGACCCGTCGATCCTCGGGCCCGAGGCGCTCCGGCAGGGCCTGCAGACGCTGACCCTGTTCGGACTGCACATGCCCGCGCGGCTGTTCGCCGACCCGGCGGCCAAGCAGCGGGCGCTGGCGGCGAGTCTGGCGCAGCTCGACCAGGTGCTGGCCGAGCCGATCGCCGACTGCCTGGCCGAGGACGCCGACGGGCGGCCCTGCCTGGAGGCGAAGACACCGCTGGACCTGGAGCGGGAGGTCGGTCTGCCGGGCGGCCACATCTTCCACCGCGACCTCTCCTTCCCGTTCGCGGCCGACGCCGCCGAGGACGCGGCCGCCGAAAGCCCCGCCGCCCGCTGGGGCGTGGCGACGGCGCACCCCACCATCCTGCTGTGCGGCGCGGGCGCGGTCCGTGGCGGCGGCGTCAGCGGCATCCCGGGGCACAACGCGGCGCAGGCCGTGCTGGCCGAGTCGGCCCGGTAGGGCGCGCGGTCCACCGGCGGTGTGCGAGGTCCGGCACGGCGGCGGGAAACCCGCTGGTGGGCCGCGATGGCGGGCCCGTAGACTCCCGTGCTCGTGACCGAGATCAGCACCGACCCGAGCAACATCCCCGCCGTCCCCGACCGCTCGCCGCTGGCGGCGGACGCCGAGCTGATCGGCGCCGCCGTGGCCGCCGCGGGACGTGGCATGGTGGACCGCGAGACGGTGGCCGAGGTGGTCGTGCTCTGTGCGGTCGCGGGGGAGCACCTGCTGGTCGTCGGCGCGCCGGGCACCGCGAAGTCCGAGGCCGTCCGCCGGATGGCCGGTCAGCTCGGCGGGCGCTACTTCGAGTACCTGCTCGGCCGGTTCACCGAGCCGAACGAGCTGTTCGGCCCGGTCGACCTGCGCGGACTGCGCGAGGGCCGGGTCGAGTTCGAGACCGCCGGGATGCTCCCTGAGGCCGAGATCGCCTTCCTGGACGAGGTCTTCCTCGGCTCCACGGCGGTGCTGAACACCCTGCTCGGACTGCTCAACGAACGGGTCTTCCGCCGGGGCCGGACGGTCCTGGCCAGCCCGCTGCGGATCTGCGTCGGCGCCGCCAACCACCTGCCCGAGGACCCGGCGCTGGCCGCCTTCGCGGACCGCTTCCTGGCCCGGGTGTTCGTCGAGCCGGTGGCCGACGCCCGGCTGGAGGAGCTGCTGGAGGCCGGCCGCCGCCCCGCCGCCGCACCGGTCGCGCACGGCACCCCCGGTGGCCTGCTCGCCGCCGTCGACCGGCTGGCCACCGCCGCCCGCGGCTGCGACCTCGACGAGGTCACCCCGCTGGTCGGCACGGCGCTGCGCCGACTGCGCGCCGCCGGGGTGCCGGTCAGCGACCGCCGGGCGGTGCGCTCGCAGAAGCTGGTCGCGGCCGCCGCCGTGCTGGACGGCCGGACGGTCGCCTCCGTGCGCGACCTCTGGGTGCTGCCGCTGGTCGCCCCGACCGCCGACACCCAGGCGCTGGCCCGGGACACCCTCGCCGACCTGGTGGAGAAGTCCGCCAACCGCAGTCTGGTGCACGCCGCCGAGGAACTCTCCCGCAGCACGGCCGCCCGCGCCGAGCGGCTGGCCCACACCGGCACCGCGCTGCTCGCCGAGCACCGGGGCCTGCCCGAGGGCCGGGACTCGCGGCTGCGGCTGGAGGCCGCCCTGCGCGAGATCGACGCGGGCTTCGACCCGGCCGACCTGCCGGCCGCGCTGGCCGGGATACGGTCCGAGCTGGTCGCGGCGGTCACCCCCTCGTGAGCCTCGCCGAGCCGTCCTCCGCCCCGCCCCGCCCGTCCGTGCCGCTCCGCTGGGAGCGCCGGGAGCCGCCGCTGCCGTCCGTCGCCGTCCTCGCGGTCGGCGCCGCGGTGCCCGGCCTGGCCGTCGCGGCCCGGGAGCGGATCCGCAACGGGGCCCGCCTCGCGGTGCTCGCCGAGGACGACCCGGGTCTGCCCGCCGCCGACCGGATGCTGCTCGTCCTCGGTGCCGAGCAGGACCTGCCGTGGGCGGACGGCGCCCGCTACCTGGGCCGGGACGCCGGCCTGCTGACGCCCACCACCGCCCGCCCCGGACCGGCCACCGCGCTCTGGCGCCGGGCTCTCGGCGCGGCGGAGGGGCAGCTGTGCGTGCTAGTCCCCGGCCGCGCGCTGGTCGCCGACCCGCCGGTGCCGCTCACCTCCGGGGAGGCGCTGGACCCGTTCACCCGGTCGGCCGGCAGCGGAGCGGACGTCACCTCATGACCCGTCACCCCGCGACCGCCGCCCCGGACGGGGCGGGCCGGTGACGACCTCCCGACTGCCCGCCGCGCTCGCCCCGTGGGCCGGTTCCCTCTCGGTGATCTCGCCCGAACTCGCCGTCGCCCTGGGCCCGTTGCTGCGCCGCCTGGACGCCCTGATCGGCGAGCGCGAGCCGGTGGCCAACGTCCACGGCGACCCCGACGGCCTGGGCGGGCTGGCCCGCTCGGGACGGCCGGACCAGCTGCTGCCGTCCGAGTGGCTGCTCGCGGACGAGTACCCCGAGGAGTTCCTCCGCCGCCTGGTGGACGGTGAACTGCTCCACCTGGCGCCGGAGTTCACTACGCCTGCGGTGCGCGGGCGGCTGGTCGCCCTGGTCGACGCCGGTCCCACCCAGGCGGGTGCCGGGCGGCTGGTCCAGCTCGCCGCGCTGCTCGTGCTGCACCGCCGGGCCACCGCACGGGGCACCGAACTGGTCGTCAGCGTGCTCGGCGACCCGCCGGGCCGTACCCTGACCGGCGACCTCGCCGGGCTGCTGCCGGCCTGGCTGGCCGCCCGCCGGCCCACCGACCCGACGCCCTCGGACGTGGAACGCGCGCTGGCGGAGCTGGACGCCGCCGACCGGGCCTGGCTGCTGACCTCGCCCCGGCTGGCCGACCGGATCCCGGCCCGCCCCGGGGTGCTGACCAGCGAACCCGCCCACTGGTCCGCCGACGGCGCGGGCCACGTACTGGTCCGGCTGGACGGTACGACGGCCGAACTCCCGCTGCCCGCAAGCCGGATCGCGGTCCGGACGCTGCGCGGGGCGGAGTTCCGCCGGGGCGGCCCGGTCACCGTCACCCGACCGGCCCAGGACGCCGGGTCGGCCGATCGGCCGACCCTGCCCGTCTTCACCACCGACGCCCGGACCCTGCTGGCCCGGGGCGGACAGCCCAGCACCCTGCTCGCCGTCAACCTGCCGAACCACGACGGCAGCGGCGCCACCGCCCTGCGGATGCGCCGCCACGACCTGCCCGGACCGGTGCTCGCCGCCGGGCGGACCGGCCGCCGCCTGATCGCCCTGTGCGTCGAGGGCGACCGGCTCACCGCCCACGTGATCGGCCGTCAGGTCGGCGACCCCGGCGCGTACACCGCCGAGCTCGCGGCCTTCGAGGCCGGCCCGGACCTGCTCGCGGAGCTGCTGGCCGGCCCGGTGCTGCCGCTGCTGCGCCGGAGCTCGGACCTGGAGTTCCCGCTCGGCGGCCGTTGGTGGCGGATCGGCCCGGTCGGCCGCGTCGCGGACGACGGCCCGGTCGGCTGGGGGACGCGCGACCGTACGCCGTTCAACCGGCTCCGCGAGCCGAGGCTGTTCGGCGGCACGCTGCACGACGAAGCGCGCCGCATCCACCACTTCCTGCACAGCGGCGGCACCCAGGCCTGGTCGCAGGACAGCCGGACCTGGGAGGTGCGCACCGCCGAGGGTGCCGCGAGCCGCATCACGTTCCGCGAGCAGGCCGAGGTGATCGGCCTCGTGCACGGCCGGCAGCCCACGCTGATCACCCTCAGCCGCAGCGGCCACCTGGTGCGCGCCGTGCACTCCGACGGGGTGCGGACGCTGACCCGCTTCTCCGGCGGAGCGGGCAGGCCCACCGTGCACCCCAGCAGGCCGCTGATCGCCGCCGAGACCCGGCCCGGCCGGATCGTCGTCGGCGACGCGACCACCGGCCGGGTCCAGTTCCTGATCGGGGGCACCGAGTGAGCACCACCCCGGACGCGGCGTTCCGCGCCGCCGTCACCGCCACCGGGTTCGTCCTCGACGTGCCCGTGATTGGCCCGGCCGAGGCCGCCGCGCGGGTGGTCGAGTCCTGGCAGGACGGCGCCGAGCTGCGCCGACTGCCGGACGGCCGCTGGCTGTTCACCCTGGCGGCCGCCGTGGAGATCCGGGCCGACCGGGCCCCCGGGCTGCCCGTGGTGCGCACCGGCACGGGCGGGTCGGCCACGCTCGGAGCCGATGTCAGCCGGGCGAGCTCCGGGCAACTGGCCCTCGCCTCAAGTGGTCTGACGGTGCTTCAGCCAATCGCCGGGCTGGCCGAGCTGGACCCGTCGGGCTGGCTCGACCTCGCCGGGCTCACGGTGCACCGCCCACGGCCGCTCGGCGCCGCCGCACCCGAGGCCGCGCCCGTGGTCGAGGCGCTGCCCGAGCGGCCGCGCCCCGACCTGCGCGCGGCGGCCGGCATCGCGCCCCCGACGGAGCGGGCCCGGCGGCTCAGGGCGGACGCTCCGGCGGCCTCCCGGCGCTCGCTGTCCCGCCTCCTGCCGCGACTGCGCCCGTCGGCGGTGGTCGGGCCGGCCGTCGTCGGCGCACTGATCGCGTTGGTGCCCGCGCTGTTGCTGTTCACCTCGTCCACCCTGCTGGCCCCCGGGCACGGCCTGCACGGCTGGGTGCTGGGACTCGTGCTCGCCGTGGCGGTGGCGGCCGCCCGCTCGCGCCGGATCGCCCGGAGCGCCGGGGCGGCCCCGGCCGGAACCGGCTCGGGTGCCGCCGCCGGGGCGTCGGGTCGCGCGAAGCCGCGCCGTCCGCTGTTCGGCCCGCTGCTGGCCCGCCTGACGATGCGTACGGCGGGCAACCTGGTGCGGGGCCGGCACGCGCGCTACCTGCGCGAGCTGACCAGGGCGTTCGAGCAGCGCCAGTGGGAGGACGCGCTGCGGGACGCGATCCGGCTGTCGGGCGAGCGGGCCGCCGGCCAGGAGTCCTGGCTCGCCCTCGGCCTGCCCCGGCGCCGTACGGGTGAGCTGCGGGCCACCCCCCGGACCGGCGAGTCGGGTGCCGCGTCCCCGCTCTCCGGCCTCAGCGTCCACCAGCACCTCGCCGCGCTCTACCGTGCCGCCGCCGAGGACCTGGAGCGGACCGGACGGATCGACGAGGCCGCCTTCGTGCTCGCCGATCTGCTGGACGCCCCGGCCGAGGCGGTCGCCCTGCTGGCCCGGCACGGCCGTACGGCCGTGGCGGCCGAGCTGGCGGAGGGCCGTGAGCTCGCCGCCGACCTGGTGGTCCGGCTGTGGTGGCAGGCGGGTGAGCGCGAACGTGCCGTCCGGACCGCGCACCGCCGGGGCGCCTTCGCCTCGGCGGTCGACCGCCTCGCGGCCGAAGCACCTGACTCCGCCCGGGAGTTGCGCGCCGCCTGGGCCGCCCACTGCCGGGAGTCCGGCGACCGGCTCGGCGCGGCCGAGGCGCTCTGGCCGGACGAGACCCTGCGCCCCTCGGCGGTCGGTGACCTGCGCGAGGCGGTCGTCCTCGGCGGGGCGACCCGGAGCCGCGCGCTGCCGTACCTGCTGGCGCTCGGCGCCGGAGAGGCGACCCGGGCGCTCGCGCTGGCCGTCCTCGAGAGCGAGGGCGACCCGGTCGTCACCGGACGGTCCGTGCTGGCCGCCGGGCTGGCCAGGCTCCCCGCCGCCGACCCGGCCGTGGACCGCGAACTCGCCACGGCGGCGGCCCGCACGGTGGTCCGGGACGGCGGCTTCGGCGGCGACCTCGCCGAGCGGGACCGGCACGCGAGCCACCGGGCACTGCTGGGCCGGGCCGACCCGCTGGTGGCGGCCGACCTCGCCAAGCCGTACCGCCCGGCCCGGAACGGTGGGCCTGCCGCCGCCGTGCACGCCGCCGCCGACCGCCCCGGCACACTGCCGGTGCTGGACGCGGCGCTGCTCGGCTCCGGCGCCGTCCTGGTCGCCTGCGGCCAGGCGGGCGTCCGCCTGCTGACCTCCGACGGCCGCACCAAGGCCCAATGGGACGTACCCGCGGACCAGTTGGTGCTCGCCGACCACGGCGGCTCGGCCTTGCTGGTGGCGACGTACGGACCGACCAAGGAGATCACCCGGCTGGATCTCGCCACCCGCACCGTCCGCCCCTGGACGACGCTGCGCGCCCGGTGGATCGCAGGCTCCTACGACGGCCGCCACCTGATCACGGGCGACGGCGAGGGCATCGTGGTGCTGGACGCCCTCGCCGCCGGCCCCACTGTGGTCTGGCGCGAACTCGGCGGCGGTGAAAGGCTGGTGGGCGCCGTCGCCCGCACGGCCGACCGGTGTGCGGCCGTCGTGGTCTCGCCGCTGCCCGACGGCTCACCGCTGGTCGAGCTCTGGCGCTGGGACCTGCCCGGCTGGGAGCTGCGCTCCCGACTGGGGCTGGACGCGTTCCACCCCGACCAGTGCGTGCCGCTCGCAGGCGCGGGACTGCTCACGGCCCTGCCGCAGAAGGGGGTTGACGGTGCGTCGGACCGGACCGCCCTGCGCCTGGTCACCGGGCGTCCGCCCGCGCCCGACCTCGACGTGGCGGGCATCGCGTCGTCCGGCCCGACCGCCGACGGCGACGACTGGGCGCTGCCGGTACCCGATCCGGCCGGTACCGGATTCCAGCTGCACGCGGGCAGTGGCGTGATCCCGACTGCCACCGTGCTGTTCCCGGGTGCGGACCTGCGCCACGCCCCGGGCCTGCGGCGGCACGCCGACGCGGTCACCTACTGGCACCGCTCCGGCCGGGTCCTCGCCACCACCGGGGACGGTGCCACCGTGCTCGCCAACCTGCGGGTGACCGGCACCCGCTGACGGGGGTGGGCACGATCTCACTGTATGTGACGAGTTGTGACGATCGGTAGATGTGCCTAGTGTGCGTCTTATCTGCCACTGGTGGATCCACCCGGTCGGGGCGCCCTTCCTGCCTGCCCGCCGGGGGCCTCTGGCACTCCGTACGGGCAGGAGCGCGGAGCGATGGCCCGGTCGAGTCGCAAGCCCTCTGCGGCTCCGACGCACCGGGCCGGCTGCCGCGAAGGCGTTCCGGAGGTGCCCGTGATTCCTGCTCTCCGCCGAGCACGTGCCGGGGCAGTCGCCCTCGCCCTTGCCCTACTGGCTGTCCCGACCGTTTCCTCGACCCCCGGCTGGTCCGCCGCTCCTCCGTCGGTGACGCAGGATCGGCTGTCGCCCGCTGCCGCCGGTACGGACACGCCGTTCAGTGCGCAGCTGACGGTGCATTCGTCCGTGTGCTTCACGGCGAAGTCGGTGGGTGTGGGGGTGCGGGACGGGGCGGACCAGAACTTCGACTTTCCCGGTGGGTTGTCGAATGTGCAGATCTGTCCGCAGGGCGTCTCGCTGACCACGGGGACGCGCACGTTGCCCGCTGGGACGTACCGGATGTTCGGGTACTACCAGGACCAGGCCGGTGCCTGGCAGAACCTTCCCGAACAGCGTCTGGTCGTCACGGCCGCTCCTCCGTCGGTGACGCAGGATCGGCTGTCGCCCGCTGCCGCCGGTACGGACACGCCGTTCAGTGCGCAGCTGACGGTGCATTCGTCCGTGTGCTTCACGGCGAAGTCGGTGGGTGTGGGGGTGCGGGACGGGGCGGACCAGAACTTCGACTTTCCCGGTGGGTTGTCGAATGTGCAGATCTGTCCGCAGGGCCTTTCGCTGACCACGGGGACGCGCACGTTGCCCGCTGGGACGTACCGGATGTTCGGGTACTACCAGGACCAGGCCGGTGCCTGGCGCAACCTCCCCGAACAGCGCCTGATCGTCACGAGCACCCCGATCGAGAACATCGTCACCCCCGTCGTCCCGCACCCCACTCCCACCGCCGCGCCTTCACCCTCGCCGACCCCGACCTCGCCGATCGCGGGTGCCAAGCTGATCTGGTCCGACGAGTTCGACGGCCCGATCTCCGCAAGGCACTGGAACAAGACCGTGAGCAGCGCGTACCGGTACGGCACGCACAACCCCGACGACGACAAGCTCGACCGCATCGATCCGGCCGGGGTCTACGCGGCCAACGGCGTGGCGACCTTCACCGCCAGGCAGAGCACCTTCAAGCTGCCCGGGGCCGGCAGCGTGGCCTGGAACACGGGGCTGCTCACCACGGAGAACTCGGGCGACAAGTTCATGGTCAAGACCGGCGACTACGCCGAGACCCGGGTCCAGCTCCCGGAGGCGCTCGGTGCCTGGCCGGCCCTGTGGACCTGGAAGGACGGCGCCAACGAGGTGGACTCCTTCGAGTACCACCCCGACAACCCGGGACTGCTCGAGCTGACCAACCACGTCAACCGCGCGCAGAAGTACTGGACCAACGCGGCTGCGGTGAAGCCCGGACAGTGGGTCACCATCGGCACGCGCTACGGCGCCGACTCGGTCGGGTGGTACATCAACGGGGTGAACGTGTTCGAGGACAAGAAGGGCGTCGGGAAGAACTGGACCGCGTACCTGATCCTCAACCTGTCGCTCTGCTCGGGCGACTTCCACCCGGGCCCGAACCCGGCCACCACCGTCACCTTCGCCTCGGACTACGTGCGGGTCTTCCGCTGATCCGACCCGTACGGGCTCAGCCGGTGACCCGGATCTCGAACGGAGCAGAGTTGTTCGTCGAGTCCGGGTCGTCGGCCGAGTCGACGGTCACCGTCCCGCCGGTCAGCACCGTGTCCGGCGGGACGTCGGCGTCGACCCGCACGGGGACCTGGGCGGTGGCCGAATCCTCTTCGTCCAGCCCGGCGCGGAACGTGCAGCGCACGCTCCGGGCGTCGGGCAGCACCACGCACCGCCTGGGGAAGTACGGGTGCTGCGGGGTGGCTTCGGCCGGTGCGGTGCCCTCGGGGAGCGCCACGGTCACGGTGAACTCGCCGGCCGTCCCGGGGCCCTTGTTCTCCACCAGGCCACGCACCGTCACCACCTCGCCGGCCGCCACCGGGTCCGGGGCGACCGGTTCCACCCGCAGGTCGGCCTGTTCCGCCCGGGTGGCCGCGGGTGCCGCACCCAACAGGGCGCCCAGCGTGCCGCAGAGCACCGCCACCGTCGCCAACCTACGCACCATGGGTCCACACCTCGCGTGCCGTGCCTGATCCTGCTCGGACACCGCCACGCTAGGACCTCGTGGCCGGACCGGTGCCCGGCGACGCGCACGGCCGCACGAGTACCGCCCGGAAGGCCGAACGGGGGGCGCCGATCTCGCGCGGACGACGCGGCCGGGCGTGCGCGGCGAACAGGTCGCCGAGGTCCACGTACCCGCTGGCTTCGTCGGTGTCCGGGCGGGCCGTGATTCCGGAGCCGGGGCAGAGGACCGCAAGCGACGGAGTGTGGCCGTCCTGCTTCGCGCGGTGCCGGAGTCGGGTCGTCGAGCCCGCCGGTCGGGGCGCGTCCCCGGGCTGCCGAGCAGCCGGACGTGTGCACGGCGAGTTACGGGCGGATGGCGGTGCCCGGTGGCGTCCGGCAGCCGGGCACCCCGGGACTGCCGGGGCGAGGGGGGTCGGCGCGGGGTGGCCGGGCCGCCGGTGACGGCCGGTCAGGGGTGGTCTGACCAGCGGGGACGCGGCGGGTCGGTGCTCGGTGGGCGGTCGGGGCGGCGGGGCCGGGGTGGTGCCGGTGCCGAGTTGGCCGTCGGAAGAACGGGGGATGGGGGTGATGTGACGGCCCGTGAACTTTGGGGCGAGGTTTCGTGGTTGTTATTCGATATGACTAATATCCATCCGTCAACGTTCTTATCGGACAAGGTCGGTCCTCCGCGACCACCGCCGTCTCCAAGGAGAATGCCCTGCGCGCGCGTGCGTCTCGGCGGATCGCCTCAACGAATCAGGGGGCGGCGGCCGAGCCGTCGCCCCCCAAGGCAGCCCGGCGGGGTGGCCGATCCGGCCGCCGCCGGTCCCGGCTGTCCCTGAGGTCCGCACTGCTGACCCTGGCCATCGTCCCCGGTCTCGCGTTGGCCGCCCTCTGGGCGGTGACGACGGGAGAGACCTTCGTCAACTTCCAGCGGATGGCCGCCCAGGGGCAGTTGGCCCAGCAGGCCGGCCAGCCGTCCAACATCGTGTACTACAACCTGCAGGAGGAGCGCCGGCTCAGCGCCGAGTCGATCGCCAGGCCGGGCAGCGTCACCGACCAGCTGCGCGAGCAGCGGCGGAAGACCGACGAGGCGATCACCACCTTCCAGAAGCTCTCCGACATCGCCACCGACGACGCCCCCGCCGAGGTGCGCGACGCGGTGTTCCAGGCCCGGCAGGCGATGGGGCAGCTGGACTCGCAGCGGGCCGCCGTGGACGAGGGCGGCTCGGCCGACCGGCAGGCGACCGTCTACCGCTACTACACCGACCTGATCGCGGTCGACCTGCGGCTGTTCGGCGCCCTCAGCCACGTGGACGACGGCAAGGTGACCACCATCTCCCAGCCGCTGGTCGCGCTGTTCTGGACCAAGGAGATGATCTCCCGCTCGGACGCGCTGCTGGCCCGGGGCTGGCCGGCCGGCCGGCTCTCGGTCCAGGACTACCAGCAGGTCCAGCAGGCGGTGAACGAGCAGCCGTTCCGCTACGGCACCGAGGTGGCCCCCTATCTGAAGCCGTCCGAGACGGCGATGTGGCAGGAGATCGTCAACAGCCCGGCCTGGCAGGCCAAGACCGAGGTCGAGCAGTCCCTGCTGAGGCCCACCGCCGCCGACGGGGCGGGCAACGTGCCGCTGGCCGCCAACCAGCAGAAGTGGCGTCAGGCGATGGACCAGCTGACGCCCAAGCTGGTGGCCCTGATGGAGAGCCGGACCAGCGGCGTGGTCGAGGTGGGCCTCGGCTCCATCACGCACCTGCTGCTGACCGTGGTGCTCACCAGCGTGATCGGGCTGTTCGCGGTCATCGCGGTGATCGTCACGACCTGGCGGCTGACCCGCTCGATGCGTCGGCGGATCACCGAACTCCAGGAGCAGGCCGAGCAGTTGGAGCGCAGCCTGCCCGAGGTGGTGGAGCGGCTGGCCCGTGGCGAGCAGATCGACGCGGCGGCCGAGGCGGCCGCCATCGAGCAGGAGTCGTACGGCAACGGGGACGAGCTGGCCCGGCTCGGCGCGGCGCTCAACCTGGCCCGCGCCAGCGCGATCGCGGCCGCCGTCCGGCAGGCCGACCAGCACCGCGGCTTCGAGAAGCTGCTGCAGCGGATCGCCCGCCGCACCCAGCTGCTGATCGGTCAGCAGCTGCGCAAGCTGGACGAGCTGGAGCGGCGGCACGAGGACCCCGAGGTGCTGGAGGGCCTGTTCGACCTGGACCACCTCACCGCCCGACTGCGGCGCTACGAGGAGAACCTGGTGATCCTGGCCGGCGGCACCCCGCACCGGCGCTGGCGGAAGCCGGTGCCGCTGCTGGACGTGCTGCGCGCCGCCCAGGGCGAGGTGCAGGACTACACCCGGGTGGTGCTCGACCTGGACGGCAGTCCCTGGCTGGCCGAGCGGGCGGTCGGCCCGGTCGCCCACGTGGTCGCCGAACTGGTCGAGAACGCGCTGAGCTTCTCGCCGCCGCCCACCCCGGTGGAGGTCCGGGCCGGCGCGGTCGGCCGGGGCCTGGCGATCGAGGTGGAGGACCGCGGGCTCGGCATGGACGACGAGCAGCTGGCCGCCGCCAACGACCTGATGAGCCGTCCGCCCCGGCTGGACGTGCTGGCCAGGACCGAGGACATCCGGCTGGGCTTCCACGTGATCGCCCGGCTGGCCGCCCAGCACGGCCTGCGGGTCGAGTTCCGGCAGTCCGCCTTCGGCGGCACCCGGGCGATCCTGCTGCTCCCGGACACCCTGCTGGTCGGGGCGCCCGGTCTGCACCCGGTGCCGGACGAGGTGTCCGCCGAGGTGCTGCCGACCCGCTCCCGGGGCGAGGCGCTGGCCCGGGCGACCGCTCCGGAGCTGCCCCCGGTCGGCCCGGAGCCGTACCGCCCGGTGGCCGAACTACCGTACGGCGGGCCGGAGCAGCGGACGGACGGGCCGTACCGGCCGGAGCTGTACGGCGATCCCTTCCCGCAGCCGGACCCGTTCCCGGCGGGCGGCCGCTTCCCGGTCGCCGACCCGTTCCCGGGCCCCGCCCCCGCCCCGTTCCCGCCGGTGGAGCACGGCTACAGCGGCCTGCCGTACCAGCAGCCCCCGGCGCCCGGTGCGCCGGAGGCCGAGCCGCCGCTGCCGCGCCGGGTCCGCCAGGCCAGCCTGGTGGACGAGCTGCGGCTGGCCCCCGAGGAGCCGAACACCCGCCCGAAGCCGCCCCGTTGGGACGAGAACCCGCTGCTCCGACCGGCCCCCCGACGGGCCGGAGCAGCGATCGGAGCGTTCCAGCGGCGTTCCAGGGCCGCCCGGGAGAACCCGGCGGCGCCGCTCGACCATCCCGGGCAGGACCTGCCCACCCCTACGACGGAAGACCGGTCATGACGCGCACCACCGCCACCCACCAGGACCTCGACTGGCTGCTCGACGGCCTCGTGGACTCGGTGCCAGGGACCAGAAACGCCGTGCTGCTCTCCGACGACGGCCTGGTGGTCAGTCACTCCCGGACCATCGACCGCGCGGACGCCGAGCGGCTGGCCGCCGTGGCCACCGGCCAGCAGAGCCTGGCCCGCGGCGTCGGCCAGCTCTTCGACGGCGGCCCGGTGCACCAGGTCATCGTGGAGCTGGCCGAGCTGTGGCTGTTCATCATCACGGCCGGCCAGGGTACCCACCTGGCGGTGACCGCCTCCCAGGAGGTGGACGCCGAGCTGATGTCGCTGGCCATGCACAAGCTGGTGCAGCAGGTCGGTCAGAAGCTCAGCACGCCGGCGCGTGGCGACTTCGACGCGTTCGGGTCCCGTGGCGGTGGTCGGGGGTGACCTCGGCGCCGCGCTGGTACCAGGACCCGGCGGCCGAGGCCGAGGAGGACGCGGCGGACTCGATGGTCCGCCCGTACACCGTGACCCGGGGCCGGGTGGCCCCGGAGCGGGACGACTTCAGTCTGATCACGGTGCTGACCACGGTCCGGGAGCAGAACGACGAGTTCGGCACCCCGGTCCGGCCGTCGACGCGCGGGCTGCAGCCCGAGCACCGGGTGGTGCTGGAGCGCTGCCGGCGCTCCGCCGCGCTGGCCGAGGTGGCCGCCGAGCTGCGGCTGCCGGTCTCGCTGGCCAAGATCCTGGTCGCCGACCTGGTCGCCCAGGGGCTGCTGCTGGCCCGGGCGCCGCTGGCGGTCGCGGTCGGCGGCCGGGCGGACCTCGGGCTGCTCACCGCCGTCCGCGAGGGCCTGCGACGGCTCTGACCCTCTTTCACCTCCCGCCCCACCGACCGGCCGCCGGCCCCCGCCGCGCGGCGGTCCGAGACACCCCCTGTGAGTGAGATGACAGACAGCCAGCCGGCCCAGGCCGCCGTGAAGATCCTGATCGCGGGCGGTTTCGGCGTCGGCAAGACCACCATGGTGGGCGCGGTCAGCGAGGTCGCCCCGCTGCGCACCGAGGAGTACCTGACCAAGGCCGGGGAGGGGGTGGACGACCTCTCCGGCGTCAGCCAGAAGGACACCACCACGGTGGCCCTCGACTTCGGCCGGATCACGGTCAGCCCCGAGCTGGTGGTCTACCTGTTCGGCACGCCTGGCCAGGAGCGGTTCTGGTTCATGTGGAACGACCTGGTCAACGGGGCGCTCGGCGGCGTGGTGATCGCCGACACCCGGCGGCTGGAGAGCAGCTTCGCCTCGATCGACTTCTTCGAGAGCCGGGGCATCCCGTTCGTGGTGGCGATGAACTGCTTCCACGGCCACAACACCCGGTCCGCGCAGGAGATCAGGGCCGCGCTCGACCTCGACCCGGAGATCCCGCTGCTGATCGGCGACGTCCGCGAGCGGGCGTTCGGCCGGGACGCGCTGCTGGCCCTGGTCGACCACCTGATGACCCGGCCGGAGCCCGCCCCCGTCGGCTGACCGGGGCCCCCGCCCCGGACGACCCCGCCCGGCCCGCAGTCGCGTGGCCGGGCCCGTTACCTCCCCCGGAGAGACCTGACATGGCAACACCCCTGCGCGTCCTGATCCACGGCGGCGGAATCGGCGGCCTCACGCTGGCCACCGCGCTGGCCCGGAGCGGCCACCTGGTCCGGGTCGCCGAGCTGCGCGGCGAGCTGGACGCCCTCGGCGTCGGCATCATCCAGCCCTCCAACGCCCTGCACGTGATGGGCGAGATCGGCGTGCTCGCCGACTGCCTGGCGGCGGGCTTCGAGTGGGACACCCTGACCATCTGCGACCCGGTCGGCAACACCCTGGCCAAGATCCCGCAGCCCCGGATGGCCGATGCGCCGGCCTGCAACGGCATCCCGCGTCCGGCGCTGGCCCGGGTGCTCGGCGCGGCTGCCGCCGCGGCCGGGGCGGAGATCGTCTTCGGCACCACCATCACCGAACTGGCCGACGACGGTGCGGGGGTGGAGGTCACGCTGTCCGACGGCAGCACCGGCCGCTGGGACCTGGTGGTCGGCTTCGACGGCATCGGCTCCCCGCTCCGGCAGCGGCTGTACGGCGAGCGCTTCGCCCCCGAGTACACCGGTTTCGCCAACTGGCGGGTCACCGTGCCCCGGCAGAGCGAGGTGCGGGGCGTGGTGATGAGCACCGGCGACCGGGCCGCCAAGGCGCTGCTGACCCCGATCACCGAGGAACTGATGTACCTGGGCGCGGTGTTCGCCGAGGCCGAGGACTTCCGGCCGGACCCGGAGCGGGCGCACGAGCAGTTGGCCGAGCGGCTGGCCGCCTTCGGCGGGCCGGTCGCCGAGGCGCTCACCCAGGTCACCGACCCGGCCGCGGTGGTCTACTCGCGGATCTCCCAGGTGACGGTCGAGGAGCCCTGGCACGTGGGCCGGGTGGTGCTCGCAGGTGACGCGGCGCACGCCTCCACCCCGCACATCGCCCAAGGCGCGGCGATGGCCGTCGAGGACGCCCTGGTGCTGGCCCGGTCGCTGGACGAGGCCGAGGGCGACGTCCCGGCCGCGCTGGCCGCCTGGGAGGCCCGCCGCCGGCCGCGCGCGATGTGGGTGCAGAACATCTCGCGGGCGGTGCTCAAGCAGGAGACCGGCACCCCGACCACGCCGGAGGAGGACGAGCTGCTGAAGGTCGGCATCCCCGGCGCCGCGCACGTCCTGGTCAAGCCCTACTGACACGACGGCCCGGCCGGCCTGTCGCGGTGACGACACCCGTGACAGGCCGGCGGGCCGAGGGGCACAGCGGGCCGGGCGGGCGGCGGGCCGTGCCTGCCCGGCCACCCTGCGGATGACCGCAGGGGCAGTCCGACCGGGTGGTCCCGGGCACCGACGGCGGTCCCGGGACGGCGCACCGGGGGACTGTGACATCGACGTTGCGTCCGTGGGCGGCTGGGTGAACGTCTGCCCTCGCGAGGTGCACAGCATGCGAACGGCAGTGGCGGGCCAGCGGCCGGAAGTGTCGTCCGGCCGGGCCCCGGACCGAAGTTGGCGGACTGTTCAGCAGGCGATGACCTGCTGGTTCCCGTGCTGCACCGGGGTTCCGCTGCACTGATCACCGACCGCGGGTGCTCCGGTCGGCCGGCCGTCCACGCCTCGGGCGCGGTGCAATGGTCTATACCAATTGCGCTAGGGTGACCCCAGTCTGCTGTCAGAGACGCGGCTGTGGGGGCCTCATGACTGTGCATCACCTTCCTCAACCTCCTTCCGATCAGGAGCTCTACTGGTACTTCGGACCACAGCGCCGCTGGGTGCTGATCTGCACCTCGCTCGCCTTCGTCTTCACCGCGGCGACCATGCTCACCTTCTCGCTGCGTACCCCGGCCCTCTGGGCCTTCCTGGCCGTCCTCGGCCTCAACCTGTTCGCCCTCGGGCTCTCCTCGGTCAACAGCCTGCGCCAGCGCCGGCTGACCAGGCAGTCCCACGAGGTGCTGGTGAGCGCCTGGAGCCCGGCCCAACTGCCCACCGTGGACCTCTACCTGCCGACCTGCGGTGAACCGCTGGACGTGCTGGAGAACGCCTACCGGGCGGTCGCCGCGGTCGACTGGCCGGACGCGCTGACCGTCTGGGTGCTGGACGACGGCGACCGGACCGAAGTTGCCGCCCTGGCAGCCGAGTTCGGCTACGAGTACGTGGTCCGGCCGAACCGCGGCCACCTCAAGAAGGCCGGCAACCTGAACCACGCGCTCACCCTGAGCGGCGCGGAGTACATCGCCATCCTGGACGCCGACTTCGCGCCCCGGCCGGACTTCCTGCGCCACCTGGTGCCGTACTTCGCCGACCCCAGGATCGGCATCGTGCAGAGCCCGCAGTGCTTCGACACCGACGAGACGATGGGCTGGATCCAGCGCGCCGCCGGATCGGCGCAGGAGTGGTTCTTCCGCTGGATCCAGCCGTCCCGGGACGCCAGTGACGCCGCCATCTGCTGCGGCAGCAACGCCGTCTACCGGCGGACCGCGATCGACGCGGCCGACGGCTTCGCCAAGCTGGAGCACAGCGAGGACCTGTTCACCGGACTCGCCCTGTACGCCCAGGGGTTCCGCACCCTGTACGTCCCGGTGCTGGTCGCCAAGGGCACCTCGCCGGACAACCTGGCCTCCTTCGTCAACCAGCAGTACCGCTGGGCGATGGGGAACCTGCACCTGCTCAGCACGCCCGAGCTGAAGCGGATCCGCGCGCCGTGGCGGATGCGGCTGTGCTTCTACGAGGGCATCGTCGGCTACCTGGCCACCGCGGTGAACATCTTCGCGGCACCGCTGCCGCCGCTGGTGATGATGTTCTGGTACCCGGACCAGATCCGGCCCTGGCACGTGCTGCCGCTGCTCGCGCCGCTCTGGCTCTGGCACGTACTGCTGCCCCGGATCAGCCGGACCCGCTGGCGGGTCGAGGTGATCCGCTCCAACGTCCTGATGAGCGTGGCCGCGGGCGCCGCCTTCTGGCACACCCTGCGCGGTCGCAGCGCGGCCTGGGTGCCCACCGGCGCCGGCCGGGCGAAGCCGGGCGGGCTGGCCCGCCAGGTGGTCGTGGTGTCGCTGGTCTGGCTCTGCGCCTCGGTCGGCGCGGCCGCGGTCGGGCTGGCGCTGGCCGTCGCCCGGAACGGCGTCGCGCCCAACTGGGGCCTCGGCCTCTACCTCGCGGTGCAGGCCCAGATCGGCATCCCGCTGATCCGTGACCTGATCGGCGAGCTGCGGCCCGCCGACCAGGCCCGGGCCGAGGCCAGGAACGCCGCCCGGGCCGCGAGCCGGATGCTGCCGCGCCGCTGGCCCGAGGCGATCGCCGCCACCGCCGTCCTCGTGCTCACCGCTCTGCTCGCCTCCGGCTGGGTCAGCCCGATGCTGCCCTGGCTGGGCTGAAAGGTCGTCACACCGATGTCCTCGACCGTGGTACCGGACCTTCGTCCGGAGACCTTCACCATTCCCGGTCCGCCGTCCCGACCGGCCGCCGCCCCGAAGCGGCAGCCAGGACCCAAGGGATTCCGCCCCGACATCGAGGGCCTGCGCGCCGTGGCGGTGCTCGCGGTGCTCGCCTTCCACGCCTCCGTCCCCGGCCTGGCCGGCGGATTCGTCGGGGTGGACGTCTTCTTCGTCATCTCCGGCTACCTGATCACCAGTCTGCTGGTGCGCGAGGCGATCACCACCGGCCGGATCCGACTGGGGGAGTTCTTCTCCCGCCGGGCCCGCCGACTGCTGCCCTCGGCCGCCCTGGTGCTCGGCGCGGTCGCGCTGGCGGGTGCCTGGCTGACCGTCCCGCTGCGCCGTACCGACCTCGAGTTCGACGTGCTGGCCGCCGCCCTGTCGGTCGGCAACTGGCGCTTCGTCGCCCAGCAGACCGACTACCTGGCGGCCGGGCGGGAGCACAGCCCGCTGCTGCACTTCTGGTCGCTCGCGGTCGAGGAGCAGTTCTACCTCGGCTGGGCGCCGCTGCTCGCCGCGATCGTGTTCTTCGCCGCCCGGGCCGCCCGGCGCGGCCGGGCGGTGCGCTCGACGGTGGCGCTGGTGGCCGGGGTGATGACGGTCGGCTCCTTCGGCCTCTCGCTGTACTGGACGCACAGCTCGGTCTCGCTGGCCTACCTCGGGACGCCGTCCCGGATCTGGCAGTTCGGGATCGGGGCGCTGCTCGCGCTGCTGCCCTGGCACAAGCTGCCGGGACCGCGTCCGCTCCGGGTGGTCTGCGGCTGGGCCGGACTGCTGGCGATCGGCTGGACCGCCGTGGCCTACGACGCGACCACCCCCTACCCCGGGTACGCGGCACTGGTGCCCACGCTGGCCACCGCCGCCGTGATCCTGGCCGGCACCCCCGACCGGAGCGGCGTCACCCCGGTGCCCGCCACCCGGTACGGGGTGGACCGGCTGCTGTCGGCCCGGCTGCCCCGGGCGATCGGCCGGCTCTCGTACAACCTCTACCTCTGGCACTGGCCGGTGCTGGTGCTGGTCGAGGCCAGGTTCGGGGCGCTCGACTGGCCGGTGAAGGTGGCCCTGACGGCCGCCGCCGCGCTGCCCGCGATGGCCGCGCTGCACTGGATCGAGCAGCCGCTCCGGCGCAGCCACATCCTCTCCGAACTCCCCAGGCGCGGCCTGTCGTTGGGCCTGGCCGCGGTGGTCGTCCCGGTGGTGCTGGCGCTGGTGGTCGGCACCGGGACGCTCCGGCTGCTCGGCCCCGCCGCACCGGTGGACACCCTCGGTCTGCCGCCCGGCGCGGCCGACGGGACCTCGCTGCTGGCGAAGACCGGCGCACCGCTGAAGGGCGGGCCGGTGGTCCCGGACGCCGCCCAGGCGCGCAAGGACTTCCCGCCGGACGGTGAGTGCGAGGTGGCCCCGACCGCCGTCAGCAGCCCGGCCTGCCTGTTCGGCGTGACCACCAGTCCGGACCGGATCGTGCTGCTCGGCGACTCGCACGCCGGTCAGTGGTTCTCCCCGCTGCTGGCCATCGCGGCCGAACGGCAGTGGGCACTGGAGGAGTTGGTCAAGCAGGGCTGCCCGCTGCCGGAACTCACGGTCACCAACCCGCAGTTGGGTCGGACCTACCGGGAGTGCGACAGCTGGCGGGCGGCCGCGCTGACCCGGTTGGAGCAGGGGCCCAAGCCCCGGCTGATCGTGGTCTCCTCGCTCAACCGCTACACCGACGACCAGCAACTGCTGCTGACCGCCTGGGAGAAGACCCTCAAGCCGCTGCGCGCGCTGGGCGTGCCGATCGTCTACCTGCAGGACACCCCGGTGCCCGGCACGGACATCCCGGCCTGCGTCTCCGGGCACACCGAGGACCCGTCGGCCTGCTCGTTCGGCCGCGACCAGTCCCAGTGGCCCGACCCGCTGGCCCAGGCGATCGCGGCAGGCCGGCTGCCCGGCGTGCAGTCGGTGGAGGTGAACTCGGTCATCTGCCCCGGCAAGGAGCGCAGTTGCCCCGCCGTGCTGGAGCGGATCCTGCTCTACCGCGACGACGCGCACCTGACCAACGTCGCGGCGGTGGTGCTGACGCCCCGGCTGGAGCGGCTGCTGACCGAGTCCGGGGCCCTGCCCGGCCGCAGCACCCCCGGCACCGACGGCTGGACCCAGCTGCTCCGGGACGACTTCGACGGCCCGGCCGGCAGTCGTCCGTCGGCCGCCAACTGGCAGTACGACCTGGGCACTTGCTACCCCGGCTGCCCGGCCGCGCAGTGGGGCACGGGCGAGATCGAGACGATGACGGACTCCACCGCCAACGTCCGGCTGGACGGCAAGGGCGCGCTGGAGATCGTGCCCACGCTGGAGAACGGCCGGTGGAGCTCGGGCCGGATCGAGTCCCGCCGGTCCGACCTGGCACCGCCGCCCGGCGGCGTGATGCGGATCGAGGCCTCGATCGCGCTGCCCGACGTCACCGGACCGGCCGCGGCCGGGTACTGGCCCGCGTTCTGGACCCTCGGGGCCGGGCTGCGGGACGGCTACACCGGCTGGCCCGCGGTCGGTGAGCTGGACGTGATGGAGCACGTCAACGGCCGGGACACGGTGTTCGGCACGATGCACTGCGGCACCCTGGACGGCGGCCCCTGCCAGGAGCCGAAGGGCCTCGGCTCGGGCGACCAGTCGTGCGGCGACTGCCGGAAGTCCTTCCACACCTACGCGGTCGAGGTCGACTTCACCGCCGGTGCGGAGCAGGTCCGCTGGTACCTGGACGGTCGGCAGTTCCACCGGGTGACGGCTGCTCAGCTGGACCCGGCGACCTGGGACAAGGCGGTGCACCACGGCCTGTTCCTGATCCTGAACGTGGCGGTGGGCGGCAACCTGCCGACCGTGCTCGGCGGGGCGGTCACCCCGGCCACCGAGCCGGGGCACCCGATGCGGGTGCAGTACGTGGCGGTCTCCACCAAGGCGGCGGCCCGCTCCTGACCGGGCGCCTCGAAGGGCGGTGACCACCACGACGGTGGCCGCCGCCCTTCGGCGTGCGCGGGGTCAGCGCCGCAACCGGTCGGCCAGCTCGGCGGTCAGGGCCTCGATCAGGGCGGGCCGGGGGCCCGGGCGGGTGGCGCAGTACCAGGTCCTGATGGTGGGTTCGACGCCGATCCGGACCAGGGCGAGCCCGTGCGAGCCGACGTACGGCGCGGCCACCCACTGCGGCAGGACGGTGACGCCCTGACCGCTGGCGACCATCTCGATCAGCAGGTCGGTGATCACCGGCATGGTGGTGATCCGGGCCGGCCGGGCGCCGTGCGGCACCGGGAGCGGCGTGCCGGGGACCCGGCCCGGGTCGTAGAGGTCGTACAGCACCAGGTGGGCGTCGTCGAAGTCCCGGGCCGTCAGGTACGGGAGGGCGGCCCAGGGGTGGCCGGCCGGGACCACGGCGACCATCTCGTCGTCGAACAGCGCGGTCAGCCGCAGCCGGTCCATCTGCGGGTCGGGCTTGGTGATCAGTGCGACGTCGAGGCGGTCCTCCAGCAGCGCGGTGATCAGGGTGTCGGCGGGCAGCGACTCGATCCGCACCTCGGCGCCCGGGCACCGGGTGCGGAAGCCCTGGATCACCGGCGGCAGCCACTGGAAGGTGGTGCTGCACTGCACCGCCAGCCGGACCCGGCGGTCCCGGCCGTCCCGCAGCTCCCGGACGTCCCGGGTGGCGGCGTCGAGCTCGGCCAGGATCTGCCGGGCCGCCAGCAGCATCCGCTGACCGGCCGCGTTCGGCACCAGCCCGCGCCCCTGACGGTCGAACAGCTGGGAGCCGAGCCGGCCCTCCAGCCGGGTCAGCCGCTGGCTGAGCGCGGGCTGGCTGACGTACAGCAGCTCGGCGGCGGCGGTCAGCGTGCCGGCGGTGGCCACGGTGTCGAGGAGTTCGAGGTCCCGCAGGTCGACGTCCATAACGACAGGTTATCGCTTGCTCCAGAATCGGTCGTGGAGTTATCGGGCCGCTCTTCGTACGGTTCTCGTATCACCCCAGCAGAACTGACGGAGGATCAACCATGTCCGGCAACAACACCGTCGTGGTCACCGGCTCGTCCAGCGGCATCGGTCTCGACATCGCCCGGCTCTTCCTGGCGGAGGGGGCCAACGTGGTCCTGAACGGGCGGGACCCGGAGCGGCTGGCCAAGGCGGCCGCCCAGCTCGGTGCGGCGGAGCGGGTGGCCACCGTGCGCGGCGGGATCGGCGACGCGGCGACCGGCGAGGCGCTGGTGCGGACGGCGGTCGAGCGGTTCGGCCGGGTGGACGTGCTGGTCAACAATGCCGGGACGTTCGCGGCGAAGCCGTTCACCGAGGTCACCGAGGAGGAGCTGGACGGCTTCCTGGGCGGCAACCTCAAGGGCACCTACCTGACCACCCAGGCGGTGGTCAGGCAGCTGCGCCGGCAGGGCGGTGGCGGCAGCGTGGTCAACATCGGCACCGTGCTGGTCGAGCACGCCCTGGCGGGCTTCCCGTGCTCGGCCCCGATCGTCAGCAAGGCCGGGGTGCACGCCCTGACGGTGAGTCTGGCCGCCGAACTGGCCGCCGACGGCATCCGGGTCAACCTGGTCGCCCCCGGCATCGTCCGGACCCCGCTGCACCAGGGCGGCGAGGTGGACGACCTGGGCGGGCTGGCCCTGCTGAACCGGGTCGGCGAGGTCGGTGAGATCGCCGAGGCGGTCCGCTACCTGGCCACGGCGGGCTTCGTCACGGGGCACGTGCTGCGGGTGGACGGCGGCTTCGTGACCGGCCGGTCCTGACGGCCGGTCACGCCGGGGCGGGCCGGCCGTCCTTTGGCCAGTCGGCCTGCGGTACCTCCTGCCGGCCCACCAGCACGGGCGTCCCGTAGGCGGCGAGGAGTTCGGCCGGTACCGCGTCCGCCCGCGCCGAGCCCACCCTGATCCCGCTGCCGTCCGCCATCGTCGAGACGCCGGTGATCGGGCCGTCCAGGGACCGCCAGGGCAGGTCGGCCGTGCTCGGCGCGGCGATCGGCCTCAGTTGGGCCGCGCGGTACTTCGCGTCGACGAACCGCGGGGTGGGACCGGTGCGTTGGGCCTCCTGCCGGAAGGCGGTGTCGAAGTCGGAGCCCGGTACCCGTAGAGCGTGTGCCCGGCGGAGTCGACGCAGACGTCGGCCAACTGCTCCGGGTAGTCGCGCGGGCCGAGTGCCGACACCGCCCCGGCCGCCGTCCGGGCGTCGGCGGGGCCGGACGGGCTCGGATCGGCCCGCAGCACCACCACCGCCCGCTGCCGGGGCGGCAGACCCCGGAGCACCTGGGGCAACCGGCCGTCCGGTTCGGCCGGTTCGGCCGCCGGGGTGCCGGGATCTCGGGCCGGCTGCGCCGCCAGCGTGGGACGTGGGTCCGCACCATGGTCCTGCGGACGGACGCCTCGGTCGCCGCCACGTCCCGGATCGAGGGCCGCCGGACGTACACCCGGGCCGGCGGGTCGTGCAGCACGTCCCGGGCGTCGTGCGGGTTCCCGGCGAGCAGGCGGGCGCCACGGCGCAGCGCCCGGTACCGCGCCCCGACGAACTCGTCGGACGGATCATCAGCCATCGTCATGATCCTCCGACGCGGGGGAGCCCCGAAACGGCTGACATCCGGGAGAGAAAATGGGACCGGCCCCCGTCGGGGTCGGTCCCATCCTCTGCCGGTCGGTCCTAGTGGAGCGGCTTGTCCAGCACCGCCTTGGTGTGGCTGAAGGTGTCGATCGAGTACTCGCCGTGGTAGCGGCCCATGCCGCTCTCGCCGACGCCGCCGAACGGGAGCTCGGGGACGGCCAGGTGGGAGACCGGCAGGCCGAACACCAGGGCGCCGGAGGAGGTTTCGTCGCTGAGTCGCTGCTTGGTGAGCTCGGACCCGGTGAAGGCGTAGAGCGCGAGCGGCTTGTCCCGCCCGTTGACGAAGGCGATCGCCGCGTCCAGGTCGGGGACCGCGAGCACCGGCAGGACCGGGCCGAAGATCTCGGCCTGCATCACCGGCGCCTCGGGGGAGACGTCGGCCAGCACGGTCGGTGCCAGGTAGCGGGTGTCGCGGTGGTGGGTGCCGCCGGTGACGGTGCGGCCGTCGCCGAGCAGGGCGGTCAGCCGGTCGAAGTGCCGGGAGTTGACGATCCGTCCGTACTCCGGGTCGGCCGCCGGGTCGTCGCCGTAGGTCTCCCGCACCGCCGTGGCGAGCTCGGACTCCAGCGCGGCGGCGGTGCCGCCGACGGCGAGCACGTAGTCCGGGGCGACGCAGGTCTGACCGGCGTTCAGGAACTTGCCCCGGACCAGGCGGCGGGCGGTGACGGCGAGGTCGGCGTCGGTGTCGACGATCACCGGGCTCTTGCCGCCGAGCTCCAGGGTGACCGGGGTGAGGTGCTGGGCGGCGGCGGCCATCACGATCCGGCCGACGGCGCCGTTGCCGGTGTAGAAGACGTGGTCGAAGCGCTGCTCCAGCAGGGCGGTGGTCTCCGGCACCGCGCCCTCGACCACCGCGACGGCCTCCGGGTCGAGGTAGCGCGGCAGCAGCCGGGCGATCGCGGCCGAGGTGGCGGGGGCCAGCTCGCTCGGCTTCAGCAGCACGGTGTTGCCGGCCGCCAGCGCTCCCACCAGCGGGGCGAGCGCGAGCTGCAGCGGATAGTTCCAGGGGGCGATCACCAGCACCACGCCGAGCGGTTCCCGGATCACCTTGGCCTCGGCCGGCTGGAACACCGCGGGCACGGCGGCGGCCTTCGGCTCCAGCCAGTGCGTCAGGTTCCTTACCGTGTGGTCGAGTTCGTGCAGGGTGAAGCCGATCTCGGTGCGGTACGCCTCGGCCGGGCCCTTGCCCAGGTCGGCGTGCAGGGCCTGCTGGAACGCCTCGCTCTGCTCGGTGAGCAGGGCGCGCAGCGCGGCGAGCTGGCCGAGCCGCCAGTCGACCGGCCTGGTCCGGCCGGTGGCGAAGGTGGCGCGCAGACCGGCCACCACGGTGGCGGCGGAGGGTGTGGTCATGGTGTTCGGGCTCCGGGAGGTCGGTGGATGCCGGGGCGGGCGGTGCGGCCCGCCCCGGCCGGAGGGTCTCAGGCGACGGTGACGACGATCTTGCCGCGGGTGTGGCCCTCGGCGTTCAGGCGCTGGGCGTCGGCGGTCCGCTCCAGCGGGAAGGTGGCGGCCACCTCGACGGTCAGCAGGCCCTGGTCGGCGAGCTCGGCCAGTGCGGTGAGGTCGGCGGTGTCGGGGCGGACGAAGACGTACCTCCCGCCGAGGGCGAGCACGGCGCCGTCGGCGATCGAGGCCAGCCGGCCGCCCTCGGCGAGCAGGGCGGGGGAGACCTGGAGGGCGTCGCCGCCGACCAGGTCGAGCACGGCGTCCACGCCGTCGGGGGCGAGCGCGCGGACCCGGTCGGCCAGGCCCTCGCCGTAGGCGACCGGCTCGGCGCCCAGGCCGCGCAGGAAGTCGTGGTTGCGCTCGCTCGCGGTGCCGATCACCCGGGCGCCGAGCGCGGTGGCGACCTGGACCGCCAGCGAGCCGACGCCGCCGGCCGCCGCGTGCACCAGCACCGTCTCGCCGGGCTTGACCTCCAGCGCCTTGGTGAGCGCCTGGTAGGCGGTCAGCCCGGCCAGCGGCAGCCCTGCGGCGGCCTCGAAGGAGAGCGCGGCGGGCTTGTGCGCCAGGGTGCGGACCGGCGCCGCCACGTACTCGGCGAAGGTGCCCCGGCCGACCAGGTCCTCCCGGACGTAGCCGATCACCTCGTCACCGGGGGCGAACTCGGTGACGCTCACGCCGACCTGCTCCACCACGCCGGAGACGTCCCAGCCCGGGATGACCGGGAAGACCACGTCCAGCGCGCTGTCCAGGTAGCCGGCCTGGATCTTCCAGTCCACCGGGTTGACCGAGGCGGCCCGGACCTTGACCAGGACCGAGTCCGGGCCGAGCTTGGGCTGCGGGACCTCGCCGAACTCCAGGACGTCGGGGCTGCCGTAGGTGCGGTACGTGATGGCCTTCATGGTGGTGCTCCAGAGCAGAAAGATTTGATGAAGTAGATGGTTGAACTCATCAAGCAATAAATCGAAGGTAGACCTCGATGATTGAGGATGTCAAGTAATCGGGCCTAGACTGGAGCCATGAACCCGACCACGCCCACCACCGCGCCCGGCCCCGAGCTGCTCATGGAGCAGCTCGCGCACGCCGCCGCCTGCTACTACCGCAGCTTCGCCGTGGTGGCCGGCGGCCAGGGCCTCACCCTGATCCAGGGCAAGCTGCTCAGCCTGCTCGGCCGGCCGATGCCGATGCGGGCGCTGGCCGAGCTGCTCGGCTGCGACGCCTCCAACGTCACCGGTCTGGTCGACCGGCTGGAGGCGCGCGGCCTGCTCCGCCGGGAGCCCGACCCGGCCGACCGCCGGGTCAAGACCGTGCTGCTGACCCCGGAGGGCGAGGCCGCCGTCCGGCGGATCAGGGCCGAGATCACCACCGGCCTGCCCGGCCTGGCGCAGCTCGACGACGCCGGGCGCCGCGGCCTCTCCGAGCTGCTCGCCCGGGCCTTCCCGCCGGGGCCCGGCGCCTGAGCGGCCGTCAGCTCCGGCCCGGGCCGACCAGCATGAAGAGGTGCTGGTCGGCCTCGGGCAGGGTCAGCACGGTGTACTCGAAGGTCCCGGGGTCCTCGGCCGGGGCCGGGACGGACAGCCGCCCCCGGCGCGGCGGCCCGGCCCGGTGCTGCGCCCAGAGGGCGGCGAACGCCGGGCTCCAGCGCTCCAGTTGACCCACCAGGGCGGCCAGCGGGCGGTCGGCCGGACGGTCCGCGTGGTGCGCCCGCAGGCCCGCGACCAGGTCGGCCCCGATCCAGCCGTCCGGCGCGAGGTTGTCCGGGGCGGCCGCCGCGTACGGGCAGCAGAACACCTGCCAGAGCAGGTTGCGCTCGTGGGCCGGCCGGGCCATCGGGGTGGCCAGCAGGGCGTCGGCGCGCGGGTTGCAGGCGAGCAGGTCGAAGCGCGGGCCGGTGACGAAGGCGGGCACCTCGGTCAGGGTGCCGAGCAGGGCCAGGGTGGCGGCTGGGACGCCCGACGGCTCGGGTTCGGCCGGCGTGGGCGGGCGCTGACGGTGCGCCAGCCGGTGCAGGTACGCCCGCTCGGGGGCGGCCAGCATCAGCGCCTCGGCCAGTCCGTCCAGCACCGGCCCGGTCGGCACCCGCTGGCGGCCCTGTTCGAGCCGGGCGTAGTAGTCGGCGGAGATGCCCGCCCGCACCGCCACCTCCTCCCGGCGCAGTCCGGGCGTACGGCGGCGCGAACCGGCCGAACCGGCCTGGACGGGGGCGAGTCGGCGGCGGGCGCGCAGGAACGCGCCCAGCGGGGTCTCGGGCATCCGCCCACGCTGCCACAGCGGCCGGGGGTTGACCAGGACCTGGCTGTCCCTGGTTGCGCGGTACCCGGATACACCGGCCGCTGGTACCGGCGGGCGGTGGGCCGCAGGCTCGCCGCATGGGACTTCTCGACGACAAGGTCACGATCATCACCGGCGCCGGCCGGGGCATCGGCGCGGCCGCCGCCCGGCTGTTCGCCGCCGAGGGTGCGCTGCTGGTGCTGACCGCCCGGACCGGTCAGCAGGTGGAGGCGCTGGCCGCCGAGCTGCGCGCGGACGGCGCGGCGGCGGTGGCCGTCGCGGCCGACATCAGTACGGCGGAGGGGGCCGAGCGCTCCGTCCAGGTCGCACTGGAGACGTACGGGCGGCTGGACGCCGCCTTCGGCAACGCCGGCTCGGGCCCGGTGCCGGCCCCGCTCGCCGAGCGGACCGAGGCGGACTGGGACGCGGTGCACGCGGTGAACCTGCGCGGCAGCTGGCTCGGCCTGCGGGCCCAGCTGCGGGCCCTGGTGGCGGGCGGCCGGGGCGGCTCGATCGTGCTGAACAGCGGGGTCGGCGCCCTGGTGGGCGGCTTCGGGGACGGCACCCAGCAGGCGGCCAAGCACGGCCTGTCCGGCCTGGTGCTGGCGGCCACCGCCGACTACGCCCGGTACGGCATCAGGGTCAACGCGGTCGCCCCCGGCGTGGTGCGGACCCCGGGCACCGAACCGTTCTTCGCGGCCGGCCCCGGCTTCGAGGCGCTGGTCTCCCGGGTCACCCCGCTGGCCCGGGTGGCCGCCCCGGTCGAGGTGGCCCAGGCGGCGGCCTGGCTGCTCAGCGACCGGGCCTCGTACGTGGCCGGGGTCACGCTGCCGGTGGACGGCGGGATCACGGCCACCCGGAGCTTCTCCTGACGGGGCGCGGGCGCGGCGCCCCGCGCCGGGACTCCGCCTGGGTGTGAGCCTCGGCGGGAGGCCGCAGGGGTGCCGGCGGGCGCCCCTGCGGGCGGTGTGCCCGGGCCCGCAGCCGGATCGTGACCGGGCGTGTCGCCGATGGAACGGGGGGCGACACGCCCGCGCGGCTGTGGCATGGGTCACACCGGGTGAACCGGGCTGACGGACCGTCAGATCATCTGACGGTCCGTCAACTCCGGGCGTTTCACCTGTCGGTCACCCCTGACGGATCGTCAGTTGTCGGACGAATTGGGCCAGTCGGGTGAGTTGGGGCCCCGTCCGAGGGCCCCCGGGCCGGGCTACCATCGGTTGGGTTGTCCGCTTCGGCCTGGAGCGCGGCGTCCGATCGGGGCGTGCGGCGCAGTCCCCCCAGGGCCTGGCATCGGTCATGGACGGGGGAGACGGACAAGGGGCACGCAGCTGTGACGACACAGATCACCACCCGGCAGGAGCAGGAACGGCAGGACGAGGCCGCAGGCCCGCTCGCGCTGTTCTCGGCCGGCCCGGCCCCGGCCACCCGCACCCTGCTGGACGTGCTGGAGACCACCGCCCGGGCCCACCCCCAGGAACCCGCCCTCGACGACGGCCACAGCACGCTGAGCTACCGGGCGCTGGCCGCCGAGGTGGAGACGGTGCGCCGCCGGCTGGCGGCGGCCGGGGTCGGCGCCGGGGACCGGGTCGGCGTCCGGGTGCCCTCGGGGAGCAACGACCTCTACATCTGCATCCTGGGCGTGCTCGCGGCCGGCGCCGCGTACGTCCCGGTGGACGCCGAGGACCCGGACGAGCGGGCCGAGCTGGTCTTCGGCGAGGCCGCCGTGGCCGCCGTCCTGGGCGCCGGGCGCGCGCTGACCGTGACCGGCCGGCCGACCACCGGCCGCCCCGGCGTCCGGCCCGCCCCCGCCGACGACGCCTGGATCATCTTCACCTCCGGCTCCACCGGGAAGCCCAAGGGCGTCGCCGTCACGCACGCCAACGCCGCCGCCTTCGTGGACGCCGAGGCCGCGATGTTCCTCCAGGAGGAGCCGATCGGCCCCGGCGACCGGGTGATGGCCGGTCTCTCGGTCGCCTTCGACGCCTCCTGCGAGGAGATGTGGCTGGCCTGGCGCTACGGCGCCTGCCTGGTGCCCGTCCCGCGCTCGCAGGTGCGCGGCGGGGCCGACCTGGGCCCCTGGCTGGCCGAGCAGGAGATCACCGTGGTCTCCACCGTGCCCACGCTGGCCGCGCTCTGGCCCGCCGAGGCGCTGATCGAGGTCCGGCTGCTGATCTTCGGCGGCGAGGCCTGCCCGCCCGAGCTGGTCCAGCGCCTGGTCACCGAGGGCCGCGAGGTGTGGAACACCTACGGCCCCACCGAGGCCACCGTGGTCGCCTGCGGCGCGCTGCTCACCGGCGAGGGCCCGGTCAGGATCGGCCTGCCGCTGGACGGCTGGGAGCTGGCCGTGGTGGACGAGGCCGGCCGGCCCGTCCCGATGGGCGGCACCGGCCAGCTGGTGATCGGCGGCGTCGGCCTGGCCCGCTACCTCGACCCGGCGAAGGACGCCGAGAAGTACGCCCCGCTGGAGTCGCTCGGCTGGGCCCGCGCCTACCGCAGCGGCGACCTGGTGCAGGCCGACCCGGCCGGCCTGGTCTTCCTCGGCCGGGGCGACGAGCAGATCAAGCTCGGCGGCCGCCGGATCGAGCTCGGCGAGGTGGACGCCGCCCTCCAGGCACTGCCCGGGGTGGCCGGCGCGGCCGCCGCCGTCCGGACCGCCAAGAGCGGCAACCAGCTGCTGGTCGGCTACCTGGTCACCCAGGACGGCTGGGACCAGGCCGCCGCCGTCGAGCAGCTGCGGGCCGAACTCCCGGCCGCCCTGGTGCCGCTGCTCGCCCCGGTGGAGAGCCTGCCGACCCGGACCTCCGGCAAGGTGGACCGCGACGCGCTGCCCTGGCCGCTGGCCGGGCTGACCACCGGCGGGCCCGGTGAGCAGCTGTACGGCACCGAAGCCTGGCTGGCCGAGCAGTGGAGCGAGATCCTCGGGGTCCAGGTCTCCGGCGCCCAGGACGACTTCTTCGCGATCGGCGGCGGCAGCCTGGCCGCCGCCCGGCTGACCACGCTGCTGCGCAGCCGCTACCCGGCGGCCGCCGTGCTCGACATCTACCAGCAGCCCACGCTGCGCAAGCTGGCCCGGCACCTGGAGCGCTCCGCCCAGGGCGACGGCTCGGCCCGCACCATCGCGCCGGTGCCGACCCGGGCCAAGGTGGTGCAGACGCTGTTGCTGCTGCCGCTGTTCACCCTGGTCGGCCTGCGCTGGACGGTCGGCCTGCTGGCGCTGGGCAACGCGCTGTCCTGGTTCGGCGACTACCCGTGGGCGCCCACCGCCTCCTGGTGGCTGGTCGGCGCGGGCGCGCTGCTGCTGTTCAGCCCGCCGGGACGGCTGGCGATCGCGGCCGGCGGCGCCCGGCTGCTGCTGCGCGGCCTGCGCCCCGGCAGCTACCCGCGCGGTGGCGGCCTGCACCTGCGGCTGTGGACCGCCGAGCGGCTGGCCGAGGTCTCCGGCGCCACCGAGCTGTCCGGCGCCTGGCTGATCCGCTACGGCCGCGCGCTCGGCGCCCGGATCGGCCCCGAGGTCGACCTGCACTCGCTGCCGCCGGTGACCGGTCTGCTCCGGCTCGGCCGGGGCTGCGCGATCGAGGCCGAGGTCGACCTGTCCGGCTACTGGCTGGACGGCGACCGGCTGGAGGTCGGCCAGGTCCGGGTCGGCTCCGGCGCGGTGATCGGCACCCGCAGCACCCTGCTGCCCGGCGCCCGGGTCGGCAAGCGGGCCCAGGTCGCGCCCGGCTCCGGCGTCACCGGCCAGATCCCCACCGGCCAGCGCTGGGCCGGTGCCCCCGCCGCCAAGCTCGGCAAGGCCGAGCGCAGCTGGCCCAAGCAGCGCCCGCCGCGCCGGGCCCGCTGGGCCGCGCTGTACGGCGCCAGCGGCCTCGGCCTGAGCCTGCTGCCGGTGCTCTCGGCACTCGCCGCGCTGCTCGTGGTCAGCCGCTTCGTGCACCCCGGCGACGGCCTCGGCGCCGCCCTGACCGGCGCCCTGCTCGCGCTGGTCCCGGCCACCCTGGCCTACGGCCTGGTGTACGCGACCCTGCTGCTGGTGGCCGTCCGGCTGCTGAGCCTGGGTCTGCGGACGGGCAGTCACCCGCTGCACGGCCGGATCGGCTGGCAGGCCTGGACGGTCAGTCAGCTGATGGACCTGGCCCGGGGCACGCTCTTCCCGCTCTACGCGGGCCTGATCACCCCGTACTGGCTGCGGGCGCTCGGCATGAAGATCGGCAGCCGGGCCGAGGTCTCCACGGTGCTCGCGCTGCCCAGCCTGACCACGGTCGGGGACGGCGCCTTCCTGGCCGACGACACCCTGATCGCCCCGTACGAACTGGGCGGCGGCTGGCTGCGGCTCGGGGAGGCGGAGATCGGCGAGCGGGCCTTCCTCGGCAACTCGGGGATGACCGCGCTCGGCCGGGCGGTGCCCGACCGGGGGCTGGTGGGCGTGCTGTCGGCGACGCCGAAGAAGGCCAAGAAGGGCAGCTCCTATCTCGGCATGCCGCCGATGCGGCTGCCCCGCTCGGCCGACACCGCCGACCAGAGCCTGACCTACGACCCGCCGGCCCGGCTGCTCTGGGCCCGGGGCCTGGTCGAGGTCTGCCGGCTGGTGCCGGTGTTCGCCTCCGCCGCGCTGGGCCTGCTGACCCTGGGCGTGCTGGCACAGCTGGCGGCCACCGGCTCGGTGCTGCTCGCCGCGCTGCTCTCCGGCCTGGTGCTGCTGGCCGCCGGGCTGGCCGCCTGCCTGGTCTCGGTGGCCGCCAAGTGGCTGCTGGTGGGCCGGTTCCGGGCGGTCGAGCACCCGCTGTGGAGCGGCTTCGTCTGGCGCAACGAGCTGGCCGACACCTTCGTCGAGGTGCTCGCGGTGCCCTGGCTGGTCGGTGCGGTGCCCGGTACGCCGGTGCTCAACCTCTGGCTGCGCTCCCTCGGCGCCGAGGTCGGCCGGGGCGTCTGGTGCGAGACCTACTGGCTGCCCGAGGCGGACCTGGTCACGCTCGGGGACGGGGCCACCGTGAACCGGGGCTGCGTGCTGCAGACCCACCTCTTCCACGACCGGATCATGCGGATGGATACTGTGATCCTTCACGAGGGAGCCACCCTCGGCCCGGGCGGCATCGTGCTGCCCGGCAGCACCGTCGGCGCGCGCAGCACGCTGGGGCCCGCCTCGCTGGTGATGCGGGCGGAGTCCGTCCCGGCCGACACCCGCTGGCTGGGCAACCCGATCGAATCCTGGCAGTCCTGACGGACCGGCAGCACAGACGCAGGAGCGTACGACCCGTGAGTCCCAAGCAGGTGCCGCCAACCGGCGTCGACCCCTACTTCCCGACCCACGGGGACGCCCGCTACCGGGTGCACCGCTACGAACTCGCGCTGGACTACCGGCCAGGGCCGAACCGGCTCGGCGGCTCGGCCCGGCTCAGCGCGGTGGCGGGCGGGGCGGCACTGGCCGAGTTCGCGCTCGACCTGGCCGAGTTCCGGATCGGCCGGGTGCTGGTGGACGGCAAGGCCGCGCACTACACCCACCGGGCGGGCAAGCTGCGGATCCGGCCGGCCAAGGCGCTCGCCGCCGGGGCCGCGTTCACCGTCGAGGTGCACTACACCGGCAACCCGAAGCCGGTCCGCAGCCAGTGGGGCGGCCTGGGCTGGGAGGAGCTGACGGACGGTGCCCTGGTGGCTAGTCAGCCGATCGGCGCTTCCTCCTGGTACCCGTGCAACGACCGCCCGGCGGACAAGGCGAGCTACCAGATCTCGATCACCACCCCGTCCCCGTACACCGTGGTGGCCAGCGGCCGGCTGCTCACCAGGACCACCCGGTCCTCCAGCACCACCTGGGTGTACGAGCAGTCCGCCCCCACCGCCAGCTACCTGGTGACGGTCTCGATCGGCCAGTACGAGACGGTCCGGCTGATCGAGGGCTCCCCGACGCCCTCACCGAACCGGACGGTGCCGCAGACCGCCTACCTGCCGGCCCGGCTGCTGCCCGAGTTCACCATCGACTTCGCCCGGCAGGCCCGGATGATGCACCACTTCGAGGAGCTGTTCGGCCCCTACCCGTTCGGCGAGTACGCGGTGGTGGTGGCCGACGAGGAGCTGGACGTGCCGGTGGAGGCGCAGGGCCTGGCCACCTTCGGCACCAACCACCTGGACGGCAGCCGGACCTCCGAGCGGCTGGTCGCGCACGAGCTGGCCCACCAGTGGTTCGGCAACAGCGTGACGATCGCCGACTGGCGGCACATCTGGCTGAACGAGGGGTTCGCCAAGTACGCCGAGTGGCTCTGGTCCGAGCACGCGGGCGGCCGCAGCGCGGTCGAGCACGCCGCCGCCGCGCACGCCCTGCTGGCGGGGCTGCCGCAGGACCTGCGGCTCGGCGACCCGGGCCGGAAGCTGATGTTCGACGACCGGCTCTACCAGCGCGGCGGGCTCACCGTGCACGCGCTGCGCTGCGAGCTGGGCGACGAGGCGTTCTTCCGGCTGGTGAAGGACTGGGCGGTGAGACACCGTCACGGGGTGGTCGGCACGGCCGACTTCACCGCGCACGCCGGCCGCTACGCGACCGCGCCGCTGGACGGGCTGTTCCGGGCCTGGCTGCACGACCCGCTGCTGCCGCCGCTCCCGGTCGGCGCACGTTAGGGCCTGTCGGACGATTCGCGTCGGGGCCGGCTCGCCCGGCACGCACGCTCGCCGCACGGCCGGAACGACCCGGCCTGATCCGACGCGAGTCGTCCGACAGGCCCTGAGGCCCCGGGGCGGTGGTGCCGCCCCGGGGCCGGTCGGGCTCAGCGCACCGCGTACGCGTCGGCGACGGTCTGGGTGACCGACACCTCGTCGGCCGCCGTCAGGGTGACCTGGAGGGCGACCTTGGTGCCGGCCGCCGCGCCGGTGTGGTCGACGGTGGCGGTCCACTGCCCGTGACTGCGGGTCAGGGTGCCGGGCGTCCAGGTGGTGCCGCCGTCGTAGGAGTACGACAGAGCGGCGGACTTGAGCGCGCCGGGGGTGAACCCCGCCTGGCCGGTGGCGGCGAGGCCGATCCGCAGCCGGCCGGCGGCCACCGTGTTGTCCGCGTCCACCGCGAGGTCGTAGGACGGGAACAGCAGCGGCAGCGCCTGCGAGGAGACCGCCGGGTCCCCGTGCGAGCGGAACGAGAACTCGGTCCGCACCGCGCTGGAGCGCTGCCAGACGTCCTGGTGGTAGAACCGCTGCTGGGTGAGCCTCAGCAGGTACCGGGCGTCACCGGCGGGCAGGTCCCAGACGTTGAACGGGCCGAACCAGGACTCGCCGAGCGACGTGCCGTCGGCCAGCAGCTCGACGCCCGCACCGTCGCCGAAGCTCGACATGGTGCCGGTGTGGTCCGGGTCGGCGTCGCTCCACAGCGAGCGGGAGAAGTCCACCCCGATCCGGTCCGCCTGCCGCTCGCCGACCAGCCGGGCGGACCCGTCGGTGCCGGTGCCGCCGGTCGGGCGCAGCACGCCCCGGTACCACTCCTCGCTGCGGCTCTCGCCCTTGCGGTAGGAGCGGTTGACGTCGGTGAGGTACTCGGCGAACGGCCAGCTGCTCTGCACCGCGTGGGCCCACTGCCCGTCGTCGGCGGTGTAGTACGCGGTCCTGGTCAGCGGCGCGGCGACCAGGCCCTGGAAGGCCGGGATCTGCGCGTACGGGTTCCACGGCCGCACCGCGTCGGCGTACTCGAACATGTGGGTCGCCGCGCCGAGCGAGTGCCAGGTCTCGGTGACGGTGGCGAGATCGCGGTCGCGGACGGTGTGCTGCTGGCCGGCCCGGACCTGCTGGGCGTCGTGGAAGGCCAGGTTGTAGACGTACGGGCTGTCGGGGGTGGAGGTCCAGGCCAGGGTCACCCCGCCCTTGCCTTCACCGAGCCGGGCGGTCAGCGCGGCGGCCTGGTCGGCGGTGATCTGGAAGACCGGGGCGTGCATGCTGATGTCGTTCTTCCGGAACGAGCCCGGGGTCGGACGGTACGTCAGCACCGCGACGGCGCCGGCCGCCTGTGCGGTGGCGCTCACCTCGTTGGCGTCGGTGCCGTCGTCCGGCACCAGCACCAGCCGTCCGGTGGCGCCGGCCGCCGCGAGGTCGGCGGCGGAGGCGCTGCGGGCGGCCACCAGCTTCGCCGAGCCGGTGCCGGGCAGGCGGGCCTCGGCGGCGTACGGCAGGTAGGTCGGCTCCAGGGTCACCCCGGCGCCGGTGAACACCACCGGGGCGGCGCCCATCCGCAGATAGCTGCCGGCCTCGAAGCCGCCGGTGCTCGCCTTGCCGGAGCCCCAGCTGTACAGCTCGACCGGGGCGTTGCCGATCCGGGCGCCGATCGCGTCCACCCACTTCTCGCCCCACCAGCGGGAGAGTTCGAGGGTGGCGTCCAGGGTGCGCAGCGCGCGGTCGCCACGGACCTCGACCCGGTCCGCCTTGCGGGCGTCCAGGGTGAGCACGGTGTCCTTGGTCAGCTTGAACTCGGGCATCGCCACCGCGGTCACCGAGCGCGGGGCCGCCTCGCCGGTGGCGTCCCGGTGGTCGGGGGTGACCACGAAGCCGGTGAGCGAGAAGACGCCGGGGCGCAGCCGCAGGGTGAGCTCGCCGTTGGCGTCGGGGGCGACCCGCTGCCCGGTGGACTGGCTGATGTCGATCAGGTCGACCGAGGTCCCGGTGTCGGCGGTGGCCGGCCGGCCGTCCCGGTCGGTCAGCTTCACCCGGACGGCCAGCGTCTCGGGCTCGACGTACGCGTTGAACGGGGTGGAGACGGTGTGTCCGGCCTCGTCGGTGGCCAGCACCCGGCCGGTGACGTCGCCGTACTGACCACCCGTCAGCCGGGCGGTCGGGTCCAGGGTGAGCGGCACCTGCACGGTGGCGCCCGCCGGGACGGTCACGCTGTCCCGGCCGAGCCGGACGATCTTCGAGCCGATCGCCGAGTCGTCGTCACCGTCGGTGCGCTGCACGGTCAGCCGCAGCTTCACCGGCGCGCCGCCGGTGTTGGTGTAGGGCAGTTGGACGGTGCGGGTGTCGGACTTCACCTGCGGCCAGGCGAACTGCCCGAAACCGACGGCGGGGGAGCCGAGCACGGTCTGCCGGACGGCCTGGCCGACCCGCAGCCGGCCGCCGCCGATCTGCTGCACGTCGCCCGCGAGGGTCGGGTCGGCGGAGGAGACCAGCGCGGCCTTGAGCCGGTCGGCCGTCCAGTCGGGGTGGCGCTGCTTGAGCAGCGCGGCGGCCCCGGCCACCAGCGGGGTGGCCATCGAGGTGCCGGACATCGCGGTGTAGGCGTACACGCCCCGGCCGCCGGCGGCGGCTGCGGTGACGTCCACGCCGGGGGCGGCGATCTCGGGCTTGAGGGTGTGCACGCCGGTGACCGAACCCCGGCTGGAGAACGAGGCGGTGCGGTCGGCCGAGTCGACGGCGCCGACGGTCAGCACGTCCGGCGCGCAGCCGGGCGAGGAGACCGACTGGTACTGGCCGAGGTTGCCCGCCGCGACCACGAACAGGGTCTTCGAGCTCTTCGCCAGGCTCTGCGCGGCCACCGACATCGGGTCGGTGCAGTCGGTGGGTTCGGAGCTCCCGAGCGACATCGAGGCGACGTCGGCGCCGGAGTCGACGGCCCACTGCATGCCCGCGATGATCTGGGAGTCGGTGCCGGAGCCGGAGTCGTCCAGCACCTTGCCGACCAGCAGCTTCGCCCCGGTGGCCACACCGCGCTGGGCGCCCTTGCTCGCGGCGCCGGTGCCGGCGATCTCGGAGGCGACGAAGGTGCCGTGGCCGACCGCGTCGTGCACGTCGGTGTCGGGTGTCTCGGCGGTGAAGTTCCGGGTGTCCAGCACCTGTCCGGCCAGGTCGGGGTGGTCGGCGTCGATGCCGGTGTCCAGCACCGCGACCTTGACGCCCTGACCGCCGAGGCCGAGCGCCCAGGCGGCGTGGGCGCCGATCTGCTTCGTCTCGGACTCCAGGCTGGCCTTGACCTTCTGGTCCAGCCAGAGCTTGGCCAGCCCGTCCCGGCCCTTGCCGTCGGGGCCCACCAGACTGTCCCAGGTCCCGTTCGCCGCGCCCTTGTCGGCGCGGTACGCGACGCCGTGCACGGCCTTCAGCGACTTCACCCCGGTGGACCGGCTGCGGGTCGGGGCGCTGCCGTCGGCGGTCTGCTGGTCGCGGTAGACCGCGATCACCGGCAGCGTCTTGGTGCCCTGGTCGTCGTAGCCCTGGCGGACCAGGGCGCTGATGTTGAACAGCGCCTTGTCGACCGAGCCGGCCGCCAGCGCGGCGGCGGCCCGCTGCGGGAACACGTACTGGTCGCCGTTGACCTGGCGGGTGAAGTGGACGGGTATCCGGCCCTGTTCGTCGGGCTGGAGCGAGACCCGGGAGCGGCCGGCCGCGTCGGTGGTCAGGTCGACCTTCTCGCCGGTGATGAGGGTGACGGTGTGCCGGGTGGCCGGTGCGCTCGCGCCGGTGAGGCCGGAGCCGGTCGCGGCGGCGGCCGGTGGAGCGGTCAGCGCGGTGCCACCGAGCAGACCGGCGACCGCAACTGCCAGCGCCCGGCGGGCGCGGGTCGGCAATGCCATGGACACTCCTCGGGGAGTCGGGGGATATGGCCGGTGAGCCTGGCAGAAAGCGGCTCTGACCGGTCATGATGTGCCTGGCGGATCACCGCCTGGGCAGGTACCCGCCAAGAAGTGCCGGCTGACGCCGGGTCATGGGGAGGGGCAGGTCGATGCTGGCCGCGATAGGGCTGGACGAGCGGGCCGAGCGGCTCTACAGCCGACTGGTGGTGCACGGCCCGGCCACCGCCGAGGAGTTGGCGGTCCGGTGCGGCACCGGGGTGACCGAGGCGGAGTTGGCGCTGGTGCTGCTGCAGACCCGGGGGCTGATCGCCCCGGAGGCGGACGGCTCGGCCCGGTACGCGGCCGCGCCGCCGTCGGTGGCGCTGGAGGCGCTGCTCACCGGCCAGCGGCACGCGCTGCGCGAGGCGGAGCTGTCCGCCGCCTCGCTGGCCGAGGCGTACCGGGTGGCCGCCGCCGACCAGAGCCACCGGGACCTGGTCGAGGTGGTGACCGGCCACGCGGCGGTCGGCCACCGGGTGGCCCAGCTCCAACTCGGCGCCACCACCGAGCTGCTGGCCCTGGTGACCGGCCGGCACCAGGTGGTCGGAGCGGACGCCACCGGGGCCGAGACGGACGCGGTCACCCGGGGCGTCGCCTACCGGGTGGTGCTGGAGCGGCCGGCCCTGGACACCCCGGAGTCGGTGACGGCGCTGTTCGAGGCGCTGGACCGGGACCAGCAGGTCCGGGTGGTGGACCGGGTGCCCGGCAAGCTGATCGTGGCCGACCGGGCCCGGGCCCTGGTGCCGCTCTCCGAGGCCAGGGACGGCGCCGAGCCGGTGGTGCTCTCGGTGCGGGCCCCCGCCCTGGTCCAGCTGATGGTGACGCTGTTCGAGCAGACCTGGGAGTGGGCCCACCCGCTCGGCCGGGACCAGAACGGTGCCCTGCTGGTCGAGTCCGCCCCCGGCGGCGGCCCGGACGAACTCGACCGCCGCGTCCTGTCGTTGCTGCTGATCGGGGCGACCGACCAAGCCGTGGCGAAACAGCTCGGCCTGGGCCTGCGCACCGTCCAGCGCCGGATCAGCCGGCTGATGGCGCTGGCCCGCGCCGACACCCGGATCCAGCTCGGCTGGCAGGCCCACCGCCGGGGCTGGGTCGCGGACTGACCCGGCGGTGGGCCGTGGTCCCTAGGGCCGGTCCGACGATCCGCGTCGGATCAGGCCGGGTCGTTCGGTGCGGGCGTGCGGCCGGGACGCCCTGGTAGCGGAGCTACTTGGACGTCCCGGCCGTGGGGCGAGCGGGCGTGCCGGGCGGGCCGGCCCCGGCGGGAACCGTCGGACCGGCCCTAGCGGTGGCGGAACATGATCCGGCCCCGGGTCAGGTCGTAGGCGCTGAGCTCCACCAGCACCTTGTCGTACGGCAGGATCTTGATGTGGTGCCGGCGGATCTTCCCACTGATGTGGGCGAGCACGTGGTGCCCGTTCTGGAGCTCCACCTTGAAGGTGGCGTTGCGCAGGCACTCGACGACGGTGCCGTCGATCTCGATCCCCTTGGAAACTCTCGGCATGTGTTCTCCTCGACTTCGACTTCGTTCGGATGTGTACTGAACTGCTGTGTCGTCAGCGGCGGACGAGTTCCAGGTTGGTGCTGGTCAGGCGGGCGCCGATCCGCTCGAAGAGCTGCCGGGCGGCCTGGTTGGCCTCGCTGACCTCAGCGGTCGCCGCGGCGACCCCGGCGCGGTGCAGGGTGCCCAGCGTGTCGGCCAGCAGGGCCCGCGCGACGCCCTGCCGCTGCCGGTCGGCCAGGACGGCGAGCAGGCCGATCCGGGGCTGCCGGGGCACCGGTGCCAGCCGGAGCATGCCCACGTACCGGCCGTCCTGCACGGCCACCGCGTACTTCGACGGATCCGGCACGGTGACCCCGCCCGGGAGCGGGATGACCTCGGCGGGCATCGACTGCCATCCGACGGTGCTCCCGACCTCGGCGCGGATCGCGCGGTCCAGCGCCCGCAGCGGGTCCGCCGCCGCCCGACCGGCCGGCAGGACGGTCACGCCCGGCGGCGGCCGCAGGGCGTCGAGCCCCGTGACGTCCGGGTCGGTGGGCACGGTGTACTGCCACTCGCGGCGGTGGGTGGTGAAGCCGACCCGCTGCCAAGCGGCCTGCGAGTCGGGGTCGTCCTGGTCGGCCAGGGTGTACAGCGGGGTCGGCAGCCGGTCCGCCAGGGTCTCGGCGAGCCGGTCGAAGACCGGGCCGTCCCAGGCGTCGACGCTGACGAAGGTGCGCCCGTCGGGCCGGCGCCAGGCGTCGCCCCGGCCGACCACCCGGTCGTCCTGCACGGCGTGCCACTGGTGTTCGTCGACCTGGAGGACCGTCACGGGGTGCCCGGTCGGGCCGGGGGAGGGGTGTGTGGTGTTCATGGCTGTCTGCCTCTCGGGAGTGCTGTGTGCTCAGGCACTCCCGGCGACACCTGCGTCAGTCGCCCAACCGCGAAGAAATGGGGGAGCACCCATGGGTCACTGCGAACACGGGTCTCACCTCCTGGCTGCGGCTTCTCGGCTGCCCGGACGCTATCAGCTGCCCGCCGCCGTGCCCAATCCGTTTTCGCCGTGCGGTCGGCCCCGATCGGGTGACCCGCACGGCTTGATCCGCTCGGTCCTGGCTCACTAGCCTGCCGGTATGGCCGAGTTGACCGAGCAGGACCAGCAGACCCCGGGCCGCTCCGGCGCCTCCGCGACCGTGGAGGTCGAGGCCCACCAGGTGGGCCGGGTGCGCACCGAGTACGCCCCGGACCACGACGGCGACCCCGATCCCGGCGAGATCGTCTGGACCTGGGTGCCCTACGAGGAGCGGGACGGCCGGGGCAAGGACCGTCCGGTGCTGGTGGTGGCCCGGGAGCCGGGCGGCACGCTGCTCGCGGTGATGCTCTCCAGCAAGGGGCACGACCGGGACGCGGACTGGGTGCCGATCGGCGCGGGCCCCTGGGACCGCTCGGGGCGCGACTCCTGGGTGGCGTTGGACCGGGTGATGCGGGTGCACGACCGGGGCATGCGCCGGGAGGCGTGCGCGCTCGACCGGGCCAGGTTCGACCTGGTGGTCGACGCGTTGCGCCGCCGCTACCGCTGGAGTTGACGGCGGGGCGGGTGCCGGGCGCGAGGTGAGGCGTTCGGCCGGTGTACTGCGGGCAGACATGACAAGTCCGCCGGGACGTACCCCGCACACGCTTCCCTGGGGTCGCCCACTGCCCGCCCTTCACCCGCAGAGGTCAACTCACCCATGGCTGAACTCAACCGTCGCCGTTTCCTCCAGCTGGCGGGTGGCGCGTCCGCGCTCACCCTGCTCTCCGAGAGCATCGCCCGGGCCGCCGCCATCCCGGCCCAGGGCAGCACCGGCACCATCCAGGACGTCGAGCACATCGTCGTGCTGATGCAGGAGAACCGCTCCTTCGACCACTACTTCGGTGCGATGAAGGGCGTCCGCGGCTTCGGCGACCCCCGCCCGGTCACCCTGCCGAGCGGCAAGTCGGTCTGGAACCAGGCGAGCGGCGGCAAGGTCACCCTGCCGTTCCGGCCCCCGGGCGACGACCTCGGCATGGAGTTCCTGCAGGGCCTGAACCACGACTGGGCGGGCGGCCAACAGGCGTTCAACAAGGGCAAGTACGACCAGTGGGTGCCCGCGAAGACCGCCACCACGATGGCGTACCTGACCCGGGACGACATCCCGTTCCACTACGCGCTGGCCGACTCCTTCACGGTCTGCGACGCGTACCACTGCTCGTTCATCGGCTCGACCGACCCGAACCGCTACTACCTCTGGTCGGGCCACACCGGGAACGACGGCAAGGGCGGCGGCCCGGTGCTCGACAACGCCGAGGCCGGGTACGGCTGGACCACCTACCCGGAGCGGCTGGAGGCGGCCGGGGTCTCCTGGAAGATCTACCAGGACATCGGCGACGGTCTGAACGCGGCCGGCTCCTGGGGCTGGATCAACGACGCCTACCGGGGCAACTACGGCGACAACTCGCTGCTGTACTTCAACAGTTACCGCAACGCCCAGCCGGGCAACCCGCTGTTCGACAAGGCCCGGACGGGCACGGACGCCAAGGCGGGCGAGGGGTACTTCGACCGGCTGCGCGCGGACGTGCAGGGCGGACGACTGCCCAAGGTGTCCTGGATAGCGGCGCCCGAGGCGTTCTCCGAGCACGCCAACTGGCCTTCCAACTACGGCGCCTGGTACATCGCGCAGGTGCTGGACGCGCTGACCTCCGACCCGGACGTCTGGGCGAAGACCGCGCTGTTCATCACCTACGACGAGAACGACGGCTTCTTCGACCACGTGGTGCCGCCGTACGCGCCGTCCGGCAGCAGCCAGGGCCTGTCCACCGTCTCCACCGCGCTGGACTACTTCGGCGGCAAGACCGGCTACCTGGCCGGTCCGTACGGGCTCGGGCCCCGGGTGCCGATGCTGGTCGTGTCGCCCTGGAGCACCGGTGGGTACAGCTGCTCGGAGACCTTCGACCACACCTCGGTGATCCGGTTCATCGAGCGGCGCTTCGGGGTGACCGAGCCGAACATCTCGCCGTGGCGGCGGGCGGTCTGCGGTGACCTGACGGCGGCCTTCGACTTCACCCGCACCTCGGCCGCCCCGGTCGCGCTGCCCTCCACCGCCGGGTACTACCCGCCCGACCGTGACCGGCACCCCGACTTCAAGGCCCCGGCCCCGGCGGTCGGCACGATGCCGAGGCAGGAGCCGGGCAGCAGGCCGACCCGACCGCTCAAGTACGCGCCGTACGTGGACGGTTCGGCGGACACCAGCGGCGGCAAGTACCGGCTGACCTTCAGCGGCGGGGCGGCGGCCGGCGCCAACTTCTACGTCACCTCGGCCAACCGGACCGACGCGCCGTGGAGTTACACCACCGAGGCGGGCAAGTCGATCGCCGACACCTGGAACACCCAGTACTCCGGGGGCGTCACCGACCTGACGGTGCACGGCCCGAACGGCTTCCTCCGCCGGTTCCGCAACCCCGGCAGGACGGCGGGCCCCGAGGTGACGGCCCGGCACAACGCGGCCACCGGCAATCTCGACCTGACCCTCACCAACGCCGCCACCGCCGACGCCCGGCTCACCGTCACCAACGCCTACGGCGGCGCCCCGCAGACCTTCACGGTCCGCAAGGGCGCCACCGTCGCCGTCCCGGTGAACCTGAGCGGCTGCCGCAACTGGTACGACGTCACGGTGACCGCCGCCGGCACGGCCGACTTCGTCCGCCGACTGGCCGGGCACGTCGAGACCGGTGCCCCCGGCCTCTCCGACCCGGGCATCATCACCGCCTGACCCGGCCCCTTCGCCCGCCCGCCGTCCCGCTTCCCCGGGACGGCGGGCGCGGTCCGCCCGACCGGTTCTTGCCCGGCGGGGCGGATTCGGGTGGAATGGCCGGTGTGGATCATGTCTCAGCACCCAGTGCCCTGACCGACGAGCAGGTGGCGGGCTACCTGGCCCGGATCGGCCTGCCGCGACCGGAACGCCCGGACCGGGAGGCGTTGGCCGCGCTCCAGCGGGCGCACCTGGGTGCCGTCCCGTTCGAGAACCTCAGTGTGCGGCTGGGGGAGCCGATCGTGCTGGAGCCCGGGGCGCTGGTGGAGAAGATCGTCGGGCGGCGGCGGGGCGGGTTCTGCTACGAACTCAACGGCGCCTTCGCGGAGTTGCTGCGAGCTCTCGGCTTCCGGGTCACCCTGCTGGCGGCCCGGGTGTTCGGCAAGGAGCGGCTCGGTCCGCCGTTCGACCACCTGGCGCTGCGGGTGGTGGCGGACGGCGAGGCCTGGCTGGTGGACGTGGGCTTCGGCCGGTTCAGCGAGCTGCCGCTGCGGTGGGACGAGCGTGGCGAGCAGGCCGACCCCGGCGGGGTGTTCACGCTGGTGCCGCACGGTGACGAGCTCGACGTGCGGCAGGACGGCGACCCGCAGTACCGGCTGGACCAACGAGCCTACGAACTGGCCGACTTCGCGCCGACCTGCTGGTGGCAGGCCACCTGGCCGGACTCGCACTTCCGACGGGCGGCCACCTGCTCACGGCTGACGGCGGACGGCCGGATCACGATCAGCGGCACCCGCCTGATCCGGACCGCCGCCGACGGCTCGCGGACCGAGCAGGAGCTCGGCGAGGCCGGCACGCCGGCCGCGTACCGGACGCACTTCGGCATCACGCTGGACCGCCTGCCCTAGGGTCTGTCGTCGAACTCCCGTCGTCGCCCGGAGGGCGGCCCTGCGGCGAGAGTGCGTGCCGGGCGTCGTGGGGCAGGCGGGAGTTCGACGACCGGCCCTGGTCCCGGGGACGGCACCAGTCGGCCGTCAGGTCGAGGCCGAGCGAGTCCCGGAAGGCCGTCCGGCCGGCCGGCGTGACCGTCAACGCGCGGCCGGAGCCGATCCGTTCGACCCAGCGGCGGTCCAGGGCGCTGGTGCAGAGGGCGGCGCCGGCCGCACCCGCCAGGTGGTGGCGGCGCTCGGTCCAGTCCAGGCAGGTGCGCAGCAGCGGGCGGGAGCCGCGCGGGGCCGAGAGGTCGACGCCCAGCTCGGCGAACCAGCGGCGGCCCGGGTCGGTCAGCGCGAGCCCGGCCTCCTCGGTGACCAGACCCCGGGCCAGGGCGGCGGCCGCGACCCGCACGCCGAGCTGCCCGGCGAGGTGGTCGTAGCAGGTACGGGCCCGGGCCTCGGCGCCGCGCCGGGTGGACTCGCCCAGGGTGGTCGGCACGGCGGCGTCGGGGGTGAAGGCGGCCAGGTTCTCGATCAGTTGGGCGGCCGCCGGGCCGGACAGCCGGACGTACCGGTGCCGGCCCTGGCGCTCCTCGACCAGCAGGCCGCCGGCGATCAGGCGGGACAGCTGCTCGCTCGTGGTCGAGGCGGAGACCCCCACGTGCCGGGCCAGCTCCCCGGCGGTCCAGGCCCGCCCGTCGAACAGGGCGAGGCAGAAGGCGGCCCGGGTGCGGTCCGCGAGCAGGGCGGCGGTCTCGGCGAGGGACATGGCCCCATCATGCCCCGGGCACGGTTCGGCGGCGGCCGAAGTGTCCCGGGCCTAGCCTGCGAGCCATGAACAGCACCGAGCACCACTTCGACCGGTACACCGACGTCCGGGCCGCGCCGGCCGCCGGCCTGCCGGCCCCGGACCGGGTGGTCGAGCCGCCGGGCGCGTTCGCCGCGCTGCACCGGGCGGGGGCACCGCTGCTGCTGCCGAACGCCTGGGACCACGCCTCGGCGGCGCTGTTCGCCGCGCGGGGCTTCCCCGCCATCGGCACCACCAGCCTCGGGGTGGCGGCGGCGAGCGGGCTCCCGGACGGCACCGGGGCGACCCGGGACGAGACGCTGCTGCTGACCCGTCGGCTGGGCGGTGGGGCGTTCCTGCTGTCGGTGGACGTCGAGGGCGGCTTCAGCGAGGACCCGGAGCAGGTGGCGGAGCTGGCCCGGGAGCTGGCCGCCGCCGGAGCGGTGGGCCTCAACCTGGAGGACGGCCGGGCGGACGGCACGCTCGCCCCCGTCGGCCTGCACACGGCCAAGATCGCGGCGGTGAAGGCCGCGGTGCCGGAGCTGTTCGTCAACGCCAGGACCGACACCCACTGGCTGGGCGGGCGGCAGGCCGAGACCGCACTCCGGCTGGACGCCTACCAACAGGCCGGTGCGGACGGTGTGTTCGTGCCGGGGCTGACCGACCCGGCGGAGATCGCGGCGGTGCTGGCGCGGCTCGACGTCCCGCTGAACGTGCTCCACTCGCCGACCGGCCCGACCCTGCCGCAGCTCGTCGAACTGGGCGTCAGCCGGGTCAGCCTGGGGTCGCTGCTGTACCGGGCGGCGCTGGGCGCGGCCCTCGGGGCACTGGAGGACGTCCGGTCCGGCCGCCCGGTCCGGGGCGAGATCCCCTCGTACGACCGGGTGGCCGGACTGGCCGAGCTCGCCTGACGTCCCCCCGGACGAGGCGCGGCTAGCCGACCTGCGCCGACAGTACGGCGGCCTCGGCGCGCAGCAGCGCGGCCCGTTCGGCCGGGCCGGTGCGGTCGTACCCGGTGGCGGCGGCCTCGCGGTCGGCGATCTCGGCCCGGACGATCTGCTCGATCCGAGCCTCCGTCAGCACCCGGCGATCGGCCTCGGCGGTGCCCGGGCCGACCGCGATCCACTCGATCGCCGACGACGGCCTGCTCGCGCCGGCCGGGACGTCGACCGCCTCGGCGTTCTCGATCGCGGCGAGGGCCGACCGGAGCGCGCTGGTCGCCACCTTGTCGCGGCCCTTCATCGCTGCCGGGAGCGCGGCTCGCAGTCGCTCGCGCAGCGGGGCGGCCGGGACGGGGGCGGGGGTGGGGAGGTCGGTCGGCATGGCTCGACCGTACGGACCCCGCCGGGCCCGGGCAACCGACTTCCCCGGGGAGGTGGCGTCGTCGGGCCCGGTGCGGGCTTCCTCTAGAGTGCTTCCGTCCCCCCTGTGCACGCGTGGGGCCCCGGCCCGGCGGCGCGTGCCGACCCCGCCCGTGCGGGCCCGACCGAGGAGCAACCGTGACCGACCTGGCGTCCACTTCCCTGCAGCAGGAGATCGCCCGGGATCTCCAGGTGAGCGAGTCCTTCGACGCGCAGCAGGAGATCGAGCGCCGGGTGGCCTTCCTGGCCGGGCAGTTGACCTCCTCCGGGCTGCGGTCGCTGGTGCTGGGCATCAGCGGCGGCGTCGACTCCACCACGGCGGGCCGGCTGTGCCAGCTGGCGGTCGAGCGGGTCCGCGCGGCAGGCCAGGAGGCGACCTTCTACGCGATGCGGCTGCCGTACGGCGCCCAGGCCGACGAGCAGGACGCGCAGCTGGCGCTGGAGTTCATCCGGCCCGACCAGGCCCTCACCGTCGACGTGAAGCCGGCCTGCGACGCCGCGCTGGACGCCGCGCTGGCCGGCGGCGTGGTGTTCCGGGACGCGCACCACCAGGACTTCGTGCACGGCAACATCAAGGCCCGGCAGCGGATGGTGGCGCAGTACGTGGTGGCGGGTGCCCGGGACGGCCTGGTGGTCGGCACCGACCACGCCGCCGAGGCGGTCTCCGGCTTCTTCACCAAGTTCGGCGACGGCGCGGCCGACGTGGTGCCGCTCACCGGTCTGACCAAGCGTCGGGTGCGGGCCGTGGCGGACGTGCTCGGCGCGCCGGCCACGCTGGTCCGGAAGGTCCCGACCGCCGACCTGGAGACCCTGAACCCGGGGCGCCCGGACGAGGAGGCGCTCGGCGTGACGTACGACGACATCGACGACTTCCTGGAGGGCAGGCCGGTCGGCGAGGCGGCCGCCGGGATCATCGTCCGGCGGTACCGCCTCACCGAGCACAAGCGTCAGCTGCCGATCGCCCCCTGAGCCGGGCTCGCGGCCCGGTCAGCGGTAGTAGCCCTCGACCACGGCCCGGACCTCGTCCAGCAGCGCGGGGCCGTCCTGCGGGACGGGCGGGCGGCCGCTGCCGGGCCTGATGTCGAGGAGCTGGGCGCCGGACAGGGCGAACACCACCCGCCGTAGTCCGGCCTGCTGGATGACGGCCCCGCACATCCCGCACGGCTCGCAGCTGGTGTACATCGTGGTCTCCGCCGCCGTGGCCGGGTCCAGCTCGCGCGCGGCCCACCGGGCCAGTTTGAGCTCCGGGTGGGCGGTGATGTCGCGGTCGGTGCGGGTGGTGTTGCGCGCCTCGGCCAGCACCGTGCCGTCCGGGCCCGCCAGCAGCGACCCGAACGGTGGGTCATCGCCCTCGCGTGCCTCGGCCGCGAGGGCGATGGCCCGGCGGAGCAGGGTGTGGTCGTCGGGAGTGGTGGTCATTGGGAGCTCCGGTCCTCAGAGGTGTGTGTGGCCACCGTGGCCAGGGCCTGCCAGGCCGGCTGCGGGTGGCAGGTCGCGTCCGGATCGCCGGGATAGGGGTCCAGGACGACGGTCTCGGCGCCGAGCAGGCGCAGCCGGTCGAGGTCGGCCATGACCTGCTCGACGGTGCCCTCGCCCGCGAGCCGCTCCGGCCCGGTGACGGGTGCAGGGGTCAGCCGCAGCGCGATCCGGGGCGCGAAGCCGGGCACCGGCCGGTGCTCCGCCGCCGCCGTCGTCCGCAGCCGGACGGCCGCCTCGCTCAGCCATGGCAGGGTGCAGCGGAGCGGGTGCCAGGCGTCCCCGAACCGGACGGCCCGGCGCAGCCCCGCGTCGCTGTTGCCGCCGACCCAGAGCGGGATCCGCCGCTCCCCGTAGGCGGCGGTGTCGGCCCAGGCGGCCCGGAGCTCCCGCAGGTGATCGTCCGTCAGGCGGCCGCGCCGCTCGAACGGGACACCCAGCGCGGCGAACTCCTGCCGGGCCCAGCCCACTCCCACCCCGAGCACCAGCCGCCCGTCGCTGAACGCGTCCAGGTTGGCCGCCATCCGGGCGGTGAGCAGCGGGTGCCGGTACGGCGCGATGAGCACCGTGGTGCCGAGCCGGATCCGGGTGGTGAGGCCGGCCAGCCAGGAGAGCGTGGTGAACGGCTCGTAGAAGGGGGCCGGGTAGCGCTCGGCGACGTCGGGGGTGACGGCGACGTGGTCCGACACCATCAGCAGGTCGAAGCCCAGGCCCTCCACCGTACGGGCCCAGTCGCGCAGCATGCCCGGGTCGGTGCCCGGGCCGAAATTGGGGACGTTCACGCCGATCTTCACAGCGCCGAGCCTAGCCAGCACGGGGCGGAGGCCAGAAGGGATTCCGCCCTGTTCAGCGGCGGTTCGGCCGTGGATTCACCGGTAATCTGACCGGATGACCGAGAGTCTCGACGCGACCGACTGGGCGATCCTGACGGAAGTTCAGCAGGACGGCCGGATCGCCTTCACCGAGCTGGCCCGGCGGGTGAACCTGAGCCCGTCGGCCACCACCGAACGGGTCCGCCGCCTGGAGGCGGCCCGGGTGATCACCGGCTACCGGGCGGAGGTCGACCTGGAGCGGACCGGGCACCCGGTGCTCGCGGTGATCCGGCTGAAGTACCCCGGCACCCGGCACGAGCCGCTGCGCCGGCTGCTCGGCGAGCGCCCGGAGATCCTGGAGTGCCTGCGCACCACCGGCGACGACTGCTACGTCCTGAAGGTGGCGGCCACCTCGATGTCCCACCTGGAGGAGCTCGTGGACGCGCTGGCCCAGTTCGGCAGCACCACCACCAACCTGGTGCTCAGCCGGACGCTGCCGTACCGCGGTCCGAGCGAGCCCCGGACGTCCCGGGGCCTGCCTCCTCGGTGAGGCCGGCGGCGGCCTTGAGGCGGTCGGGGTGGTGCGGGTCGGGGACCACCCGGAGGGCGGCGAACGGGGCGGTCAGGCCGAGCAGTCGCGGTACCTGGCGCAGCGTCAGGCGGTCGCCCGGCGCGAGCAGCCCGTCCAGGACGGCCTCGACCAGCACGTGGTTGAGGTGCACCAGGGCCCCGGCCAGCGTGCAGCCCTCGGTGGCCAGGTACAGGTCGCGGTGCCGGCCGGTCGGGGCGCCCGGGAGCTTGATCAGGGTGTCCGGGCGGGCCGGCAGGGCGGCCGGGGCGTCGAACAGCTTGAGCAGACGGCGGAGCGTGCCGACGCTCGGGCCGGGTGCGGGAGCGGTCCAGGCGGCGGCGGCGCCGGGGGCCACGTGGGCGAACCGGAAGCGCTCGCCGAGGTTGGCCGGGTTGCCCGCGAGGAAGAGGGTGCGGGTGAACGAGCGACGCCAGCGGGCACCGTCGGCGGGGTCGAGGCCGACAGTGAACTCGCAGGTGGCGCGGATCCATTCGGTCAGTTCGAGGTGGCGGATCACCGCCACCACCAGGGTCTCCCCGGTCGCGGCGGCGACGGACCGCTGGGCGTCCAGCAGACCGGCCAGGGTGCCGAGGTCGAAGTCCTCGGCCAGCTCGGGCCGGGCGGTCCGGACCCGCAGGCCCGCCCGGTCGAGCAACTGCTCCTGCAGCGGGCTCACACGAACACCTCCGTGAGCAGCTCCCGGCTGGGCGCGGCGGCGCGCTTGCCGAGCAGCGAGCTGGTCAGCCGGTACGGGTCGATGTAGGTGTGGTCGCGACGGTGCCGGCCGAGCAGCCCGGCCAGCGCCGCCGGGTCGGCCTCGGCGCCGAACCCGCCGGTGGACAGCAGCCGTTGGGCCCGGGTCAGGCACTGGCGGAGCAGCTCGGGGCGGAAGGACTGCCCCTGCCCCGGTCCGAGCACGGCGATGAAGTAGAGCCGCATGCCGAGCCGGACGGCGGGCCCGTCGTGCTCCGCCAGCGCGGCGGCGAGCAGCGGGCCGGCGTGCTGGTGGCCCCAGCCGCCGTGCCGGGCCGAGCGGATCGAGCCGTCGATCGGGACCCGGCCGACCGGCACCCGCCGGACGGTCGGCCCGAGGTCGGACAGCACCCGCTCCAGCAGCTGGTAGTCCGGGTCCAGCTCCGGGTCGTACAGCAGCACGATCTCGTCGAACCCGGCCGCCAGCGGCACGAGTTCGCGCAGCGCGCAGGCGAGGTAGTTGGGCCGCCCGTCGGCGGTGACGATCTGCCGCAGCGGGAGCCCGTGCCGGGTCAGGTCGAGGTGCACCGGGCCGTCCAGCCGCCGGTGGTCCAGGCACATGCCCCGGGCGGTCAGCCCGGCCAGCATCTCCTCCAGCCCGTGGCCGGGCGGCTGGTGGGCGCGCAGGCCGGGGTCGTACAGGCCGAGCGCCCGGTACTGCCCGGTCCACAGGTCGAGGATGCGCGCGCTGGCGGGGTGCACCCAGCCCTGGTCCACCGCGTCGGCGTACGGCCGGAGGGCCCGGGCGGAGGCCCGTTCACCGGCGGCGCGGAACGCCACGTAGTGGTCGCCGATCTGCTGCTCGGTGAGGTCCCGGTAGTCGGTGTCGCCCTGCGTGCGGTCGAGGAACTCCCAGAAGCCCAGGGTCTGTTCGGTGGGGTGGTAGGTGGTGTGGCTGTAGCGGTAGTGCACCTCCGCGAGCGGACGGGTGGCCCGGTACATCACGTCCGTCCAGAGCAACCCCTTGAGGTGACTGGGGGTCAGCGGCTTGGACGGGGTGATGGTGATCGGCGCCAGCAGCACCCGGCGGGGGCCGGTCGCGGCCGGGGCGGTGGTGGGGCGGGGCGCGGCGAGGAGGTCGACGGTCATGCCCGCACTCCCGCCGCCGGGCCGGCCGGCCGGATCACGACGGTCGGCATGTCAGTTCCGCCTCCCGTGGACGAAGAACACCCGCCGCACGCCGCGCTCCCCGCGCGGCGGGACCGGGTCGGGCCAGCGGCCGAAGTCGGCGCCGGGCTCGCCGGGTTGGACCGCCTCGGCGGTGTACCCGAAGGAGCCGAACAGCGCCTCCGGCTCGTCGCTGCCGAACAGCCACGGGCAGCCCCAGTCCGCGAACACCGCGAGCAGCGCGCTCATCTGCGGTGAGGTCAGGGCGTCGGTGTTGACCAGGTCGGCGGCGATCCGGCTGCCGGGCGCGGAGATCGCGGCCACCCGGCGGAGGATGCGGTGGGTGTCGGCCTCGGGGAGGTAGTAGAGCAGTCCTTCGAGCAGCCAGGTGGACGGGACGGACGGGTCGTAGCCGGCCGCCAGCAGCCGGTCCTCCCAGTCGGGCGCGGTCAGGTCGACGGCCAGCGAACGGTGGTCGACCCGGGGGGTGGAACCGGCGAGCTGCTGCTCCTTGTAGGCCAGCACGGCCGGCCGGTCCAGCTCGAACCAGCGCACCCGGGACGGCCAGTCGAAGCGCCAGGCCCGGGAGTCCATCCCGGCCGGTGCCAGCACGATCTGGGTGGTCGCCGGGTCGGCGGCCGCCGCCTGGAGGTAGTCGTCGAAGAACCGGGTGCGGATCGCGTTGTAGTCGGGCGTGCTCGGCACCGTCCGCGCACCGGCGGCCGGGAAGGTGGCGGCCCGGACCTCGGCCAGCAGCCCGAGGCCGGTCTCGCCCGCCAGGGCGGCGGCGTACGGGTCCTGGTAGAGGTGGTCGGCGCGTCCGCTCTCGATCGCCCGGAGGGCGGCGGTGAGCAGCGAGGTGCGCTCCACCGCGTCCAGCGCGGCGATGGCCGGGGCCGTGCCGTCCGCTCCGGCGCGGTCCGGTGCCGTGCTGCCCGGTGGCGTGGTGTCGGGCCGGGCGGCGTGCGGTGCGGTGGTCATGCGGGCTTCCCTTCGGTGGCCGGGCGGCCGGTGAGTCGGTGCCATTGCTCGGGGTCCTGCCGGAACAGCCGGTCCTTCACCTGGGTCGGCCGGATCCCGGTGCCGACGGTGTGCTGCCAGTCCCGCAGGAAGGCGTCCGGGTCGAGCCGCAGCACGGTCGGGTCGCCCAGCCGCCCGCCGGCCCTGGCGGCGCGGTAGTCGGCGGACTCGGCGTGCAGGCCCTGGTCCAGCAGGGTGGCGAACCTGCCGGTCTCCTCGGTGCTCCACGGGGTGCGCGGTGCGATCGCGAACTCGTAGGCGGGGGACGGGTCCTGGGTCCTGACCCGGCAGGCGACGTTGCGCAGCTCCAGACCGGTGCGGTCGAGCGCGCCGGCCAGTGCCCGGGTGACCTGGCCGTCCCTGAGGCGCTCGCCGGCCACGTCCGAGCGGGTGCTGCGGCCGGTGTACTCGACCCGGGGCACCCCGTCGATCCGGTCGACCACCCGGACCACGTCGCCGACCGAGTAGCGGTAGAGGCCGCCGACGTGGCTGAAGACCACGTGGTAGTCCCGGCCCACCTCCAACTCCTGCGGGTCGAGGGTCGCGACGTCCGGTCCGAGGTCCTGGTCGGCGTCGACGAACTCGTGCACGGCGGCGGTCACCACCAGGCTGCCCGCGCTGCCGTGCCGGTCCAGGGCCACCCCGGTCGGCCCCTCGGAGGCGGCCACCGGCGCCGGCAGCGCGGTCACCCCGGCGCCGAACTCCTCGCGCAGCCGGGGCAGGTAGAGCGAGGCGAGCCCGGTGGTCCAGCAGAACAGCGCCCGCAGGTGCGGCCAGACGTCGGCCGGGCGGACGGTGCCGCGCCGGGCGGCCAGCCGCTCCAGCTCGGCGGCCCGGCGCGGGTTGGGCGCCCGGTGCGGCACGCCGCCGAGGGTGCCGTCGGCGACCTCCCGGACGATCCTGGGCCACCACAGGTTCAGCTGGTGGGGCAGGGCCGCGATCATCGCCGGGTTGATCCCGATCACGCAGCGCACGTCGCTCTCCACCGCGAGCCGCAGCCGCAGGTACATCCGCTCCAGGTGCGCCCCGGGCTCGACGTGCACCGGCAGGGTGGCCCAGGGGGCGCCGGTGCCGGGCTCCGCCGACAGCGGCTCGCCGAACCTGGCCCCGAAGTCGACCTGGCTGGCGCCGACATGGGGCCGGCCGTCGCCGGTGGTGGGCGGGGCGGAGAGCGGGTCGTGCTTCAGGTTGAGCACCGCGTCGGGCCGGTCCAGCACGTCGGGGAAGTGTTCGAGCAGCGGGGCCCAGGCGGCGTAGTAGAACGGGAAGAAGGTGGTCCGCATGAAGCGCGGGGTGACCGGGATCTTCTTGTGCGCCCCGGTGGTGCCGCTGCTGGTGAAGTACACGGCGGGCTGGTCGGCGGTCAGCAGGTTCGGCTCGCCGGCGGCGGCCCGTTCGATCCACGGGCCGAGCGTGCCGTAGTCCTGCACCGGGACGGCCTTGCGGAAGTCGTCCAGGGTGCGGATCCGGTCGAATCCGTGCTGCTTCCCGTACCGGGTACCGGAGTTGAACTCCAGCAGGTCGGCCAGCACCCGGCGGCGGTGGCCGTCGGCGTCGTCAAGCGCGGCGCGCAGCCGGGCCCGCTCCAGGAAGACGCGTTGGCGGTAGCGGAGCAGGCGGTCCGGGTCCTGCCAGGCCTCAGCCGAGTTCATCTGCGAGCACCTTTCGTATCGACTCCGCGGTCCGGTCCGGGTCGTCCTGCTGCTCGACCACGGTGACCGGGAGGTGGGAGATCTCGTCGTGCATCGTCTTGCCGAGGTCGCTCTGGTAGCGGCGGAAGCCGTCCCAGCTCGGCCGGTCCCCGTAGTACTCCAGGCAGTTGAGCCCGGCGCCGGCCTTGCTGCGGCGCCAGGCGACCTCGGGCCGGACGTCGAGGTAGAGCACCCGGCGGGGCTGCGGGAAGGACCGCCACCAGCCGAGCAGCGGGCTGTCCGCGGCGCCGGCCAGCCGGGCCTTGGCGAGCAGCTTGTAGTAGTAGGAGTCCACCACGGTCGGCGTGACCGGGTCCTCGGCCAGCCGGTCGCGCAGGTGCACGGCGGCGGTCTGCAGCATGGTGACCAGGAAGTCCGGGGACCAGGCCGCAGGCCGTCCGGCCACCTCGCGCACCACGTCGCGCCGCAGCCGGGCGAGCAGCGCGTGCTCCGGGGCGAGCCGGTCGTCGTCGACCGAGAGGGTCCGCCAGGGCTGCCCGGATCTGCCGAGCCGGGAGAGCGCCGAGGACTTGCCTGCGTAGTCGGGGCCGACCAGGACGCAGAAGGCCGGGCTGGTTCCGGGCATGGCTCGGCGCTCCTTCACAGGGCGTGGGAGGACTGCGGGGTGAGGACTCGGCCGGGACGACGTGATCGAGGGGTGGGCTCCGGCCGTCGTTGCCGCGTGGTGATAGTCGACCATGCCAAGTGGCACACGATCAGGTCAACAAAAGGTGCCCCCTCACCGGTCGGCCCGGTGACCCCTGGGGCGCGGGTAGGGGTTGCGCACGGGCCCGGCGGCGGTTCGGTCCGGGCGGCTGACGGCCCGTCCGTTCCGACGCCCGGTGCACCTGACCGACCGTCAGGCGGCGACCGCCGCGCGCAGGCGGGCCACCACCACGGCGGTGGCCTCCCGGGTGACCGGGTCGGGGTCGTCCAGGCGCTCGGTCAGCAGCTCGACCGCCGCCGCCACCACCGCCGCCGGGAGCACCACGTCACGCAGCCCGAGCATCTGGGCGGCCGCCCGCTGGCCGGCGCTGCCGTGGCCCTGGGACGGGAAGGTCATCGGGGCGCTCCTGGGACCACGCTCGCTGCTCACTGCTGCTGTACCTCCGTGCCGACTCGGCGCGGGGAACCGGTGCCCGCACTACCAGCACAACCGATCCCCGGGCCACGGGTTACGCCGGAGGGCGGGCGAGTCGGCCCCCGGTGGGGACCGACCCGCCGGGGGTCAGCCGCGCGGGACGGCGATCGCGTCGTAGTCGGTGCCGGGCAGCGGCTCGGTGTCGAAGCGGGCGTTCGGCAGGTAGAGCCGGTTGCCGTGGGCCGCGACGGTGGTCGGGATCCGGAACCTCGGGTCGGTGATCCGGCGGGTCACCCGGCCGCTGCGGCCGGCCGGGTCGAGCCGCAGCACCGCGATCTCGTTGAACAGGTTGCGCACCGCGAAGAGCTCACGGCCCTGCCGGAGCAGGCCGTCGCCCCGGGTCAGGCTCTCGCCGCCGAGGTCCGCCTTCCGGGCCACCCCGCTGCGCGGGTCGACCCGGTGGAGGCTGCCGGTGGTCATGTTGACGACCAGCAGGGCGCGGCCGTCCGGCGTCGTCTCGATGCCGTTGGCGCCGAAGGAGCCGGGCTCCTGGTCGAACTCGCCGGTGAGCGGCAGGTGCCCGACCTGGTCCGGCCGGGGCAGCCGCCCGCCCGGGCCGAGTGGCAGGACGTGCAGCACCGGCCGGGCGGAGTCGGTGAACCAGGCCGCTTCGGGGGTGAGCACCACGTCGTTGACGAAGGTGTCCTCCCCGGTGACGAACCGGTACGAGGCCAGCACCGCGCCGGTCCTGGTGTCGAGCACCCGGGCGTCGCCGCCCCCGCCACCGGCGACGAACAGCCGGTCCCGGCCGTCCACCTTCAGGCCGAGCGAAGGGGTGCCGGCGGCGGGCCCGGCGCTGAAGGCCGTGCCCCGACCGGTGGCCAGCTCGACCCGGTGGATCGCGCCGTCCGCGAGCGAGCCGAAGTAGGCCCGGCCCCGGGAGTCGATGGCGATGCCCTCGGGCTGGAAGCCGTCGGGCAGCGCGAACCGGTCCGGCCAGCGGTCGCCGGAGCGGTCGGCCGCCTGCGCCGTGGAGCCCAGCAGCGCCGAGCCGAGCAGGGCCGAGCCGCCGACGGCGGCGCCCAGGCCCAGCAGGTTGCGGCGTGAGATGTTTTCGGACATGCGGAATTGTCCTTCCCCCGTGAAGTGATGGCGCCACTCCAGCACACCGGGGGATGGTCCGTCCCTCCGTTCCGTCGCTCTGCACAATCGGTGCAGGTGCGTCCGGATCGGGTCGCGGCGAGCATGGAGGCAGCGTGCCGTTCTGACGGACCGTCCGCAGCAGGGAGATCCGCGATGTCCGAGACCGCCGCCCGACCCGGGCGCTGCCTGGTGACCGGTGCCACCGGCTACCTCGGCGGCCGGCTGGTGCCCGAGCTGCTCGCCGCCGGCTACCGGGTGCGCTGTCTGGTCCGGGACCCCGGGCGGCTGCGCGACCACCCGTGGCGGGCCGAGGTCGAGGCGGTGGCCGGTGACGTGACCCGGCCGGAGAGCCTGCGGGGGGCGTTCGACGGCGTCCGGGTGGCCTACTACCTGGTGCACTCGCTCGGCACCGGGCCGGATTTCGAGGCGACCGACCGGGCGGCCGCGCTGGCCTTCGCCGGCGCCGCCGAGGCGGCGGGGGTGCGGCGGATCGTCTACCTGGGCGGGCTGGTGCCCGCCGGGGTGCCGAGCGCGGAGCTCTCGCCGCACCTGCGGTCCCGGGCCGAGGTGGGCGAGGTGCTGCGGGCCGGCGGGGTGGACACCGCCGAGCTGCGGGCGGCGGTGATCCTCGGCTCGGGCTCGGCCTCCTTCGAGATGCTCCGGTACCTGACCGAGCGGCTCCCGGCGATGGTGACCCCGAACTGGGTCGGCACCCGGATCCAGCCGATCGCGGTCCGGGACGTGCTGCGCTACCTGGTCGGCGCCGCCGAACTGCCCGCCGGGGTGAACCGGACCTTCGACCTCGGCGGCCCCGACGTGCTGACGTACCGCCAGATGATGGTCCGGTACGCCCGGGTGGCCGGGCTGCCCCGCCGGGTGATCGTGCCGGTGCCGGTGCTGACGCCCCGGCTCTCCAGCCACTGGGTCGGCCTGGTCACCCCGGTGCCCGGTGCGCTGGCCCGGCCGCTGGTCGAGTCGCTCCGGCACGAGGTGGTCTGCGGCGAGCACGACATCGCCGGGTACGTGCCGGACCCGCCGGACGGGCTGATCGGCTTCGACCAGGCGGTCCGGCTGGCGCTGCGCCGGATCAGGGACGACGAGGTGGCCACCCGGTGGTCCTCCGCCTCGCTGCCGGGCGCCCCGAGCGACCCGCTGCCCACCGACCCGGACTGGGCCGGCGGCAGCCTCTACCAGGACGTCAGGGAGCGGACGGTGGACGCCTCGCCGGCCGCGCTCTGGCGGGTGGTCGAGGGCATCGGCGGCGCGAACGGCTGGTACTCCTTCCCGCTCGCCTGGGCGCTGCGTGGCTGGCTGGACCGCCTGGTCGGCGGGGTCGGCCTGCGCCGGGGCCGCCGCGACCCCGGGCGGCTGCGGGTCGGCGACTCGCTGGACTTCTGGCGGGTGGAGGAGATCGAGCCCGGCCGGCTGCTGCGCCTGCGGGCCGAGATGCGGCTGCCGGGACCGGCCTGGCTGGAGCTCTCGGTGGACCCGGCCCCGGACGGCGGGGCGGTGTACCGCCAGCGCGCGCTGTTCCAGCCGCGCGGACTGGCCGGGCACGCGTACTGGTGGTCGGTGGCCCCGTTCCACGCCGTGGTCTTCGGCGGGATGGCCCGCAACATCACCGAGCGGGCCCGTACCGGCGGCTGACGGGAGGTCAGCGGGGCCCCTGGCCAGGGACCGGCAGCCGCTCGGTACAGTCGGCGGGACGTTTCGGATCAAGGGGAGAGATGACCGGGGAGAACGGGCCCGACCGGCGGATCGCCGCCGTCCGGCGGGTGATCGAGGACGCCGGGACACACCAGGACGACCCGGCGCGGTTCGTTCCGCTGCACACCGCCGAGACCAGCGTCGTGAACTTCGGCGGGCGCCGGGTGCAGGGCCGGGAGACCCTCCGGGAGGCGATGACGGCCGCCCTGGCCTCGCCGCCGGCCGACGTGCTGACCCGGATCGAGATCGAGGAGATCCGGTTCCTGCGGCCCGACGTGGCGCTGGTGGCCTGCGTCAAGCAGGTCTTCGACGGGCGGGCCGACGGGCAGGCGGGCGGGTTGCCGGCCTCCTCCGGGCGGCTGATGTACGTGCTCACCGAGGAGGCGGACGGCTGGCGGATCGCCTCCGCGCAGACCACGCCGATCCTCGGCTGAGCTCCCACGGTTCCGAGCCGGAGACCGGGAAGCGCGGCGGCGGTCACCGGGTTGGCACCGTCGAACGTGGTTCCACCGTCGGGTACTGAGCGCGCCCGGCACCCTCACAGCGGCACTCGGTACGGAGAAGGAAACATGAGCACGCATTTCGATCTCGTCGTCCTCGGGGCGGGCCCCGGCGGTTACGTCGCGGCGATCCGGGCCGCCCAGCTCGGGCTGAGCGTGGCGGTCGTCGAGGAGAAGTACTGGGGCGGGGTCTGCCTGAACGTCGGCTGCATCCCCTCCAAGGCGCTGCTGCGCAACGCCGAGCTGGCGCACGTCTTCCAGCACGAGGCGGAGACCTTCGGGATCAAGGTCGAGGGCACGGTGACCTTCGACTACGGTGCCGCGTACCGCCGCAGCCGCAAGGTGGCCGACGGCCGGGCGGCCGGCGTGCACTACCTGATGAAGAAGAACGGCATCACCGAGCTGAACGGCCGGGGCATCTTCCTGGACGACCGCACCCTGTCGGTCGCGCTGACTGCAGGCGGCACCGAGACGGTGACCTTCGACCACTGCGTGATCGCCGCCGGGGCCACCACCCGACTGCTGCCCGGCACCTCGCTGAGCGAGCGGGTGGTGACGTACGAGGAGCAGATCCTCAGCGACACGCTGCCGGAGAGCATCATCATCGCGGGCGCCGGCGCGATCGGCGTCGAGTTCGCGTACGTGCTGCACACCTTCGGCGTGCGGGTGACCGTCGTCGAGTTCCAGGACCGGCCGGTCCCGCTGGAGGACGTCGAGGTCTCCGCCGAGCTGGCGAAGCGGTACCGCCGGCTGGGCATCCAGATCCTCACCTCCACCCGGGTGGACGGGATCGACGACGGCGACCCGGCGGGCAAGGTCAGGGTGACCGTCACGCGGAACGGGCAGCAGGAGGTGCTGGAGGCCGACAAGGTGCTCCAGGCGATCGGCTTCGCGCCCCGGGTGACCGGCTACGGCCTGGAGCGCACCGGGGTCGCGCTGACCGAGCGCGGGGCGATCGCGGTGGATGCCAGGGGCCGCACCAACGTGCCGCACATCTTCGCGATCGGCGACGTGACGGCCAAGCTGATGCTCGCTCACGCGGCCGAGGCGATGGGCGTGGTGGCGGCCGAGACCATCGCCGGCGCGGAGACCATGGAGCTGGACTTCGTGATGATCCCGCGCGCCACCTTCTGCCAGCCGCAGATCGCCAGCTTCGGCTGGACCGAGGCGCAGGCGCGCGAGCAGGGCTTCGACGTCAAGGTGGCGAAGTTCCCGTTCACCGCGAACGGCAAGGCGCACGGCCTGGGCGAGGCGGTCGGCTTCGTGAAGGTGATCAGCGACGGCCGGCACGGTGAGCTGCTCGGCGCCCACCTGATCGGCCCCGAGGTCACCGAGCTGCTGCCGCAGCTGACGCTGGCCCAGCAGTGGGACCTGACGGTCCATGAGCTGGCGCGCAACGTGCACGCCCACCCGACGCTGGGCGAGGCGGTGAAGGAGGCGGTGCACGGCCTGGCCGGGCACATGATCAACTTCTGAGCCGGCCGGGGGCGGGCCGCCGTCGCGGCCCGCCCCGCCGGAGCGCGTCATCGGACGGCGTAACCGTCGCATGATCGACTCGTTGGATGATGTGCGGCTCCGACCCGCCGCGACCGTCCCGGGGAGGCGTCCTGATGGTGCGACAGCTGCTCGGCACGTCGTCCCGTCACGAGGCGGTGCTGGTCCGGCACTACCCGAGGCTGGTCGGCCTGGCCTACCTGACCCTGCCGGTGGACCGTAAGCGGCACAGCCGGGTGCTCGCCGCCCACGCCACCGTCCAGCGGGCCCTGCCCGCCGGGCTGCCCCGGCCTCGGATGGCGGGGGACGGGAGCGGCGGGCAGGCGTACGAGGAGCTCCGGCTCCGGGTGCTGCGCGCCGCGCTGGCCCCGGTGCGGGGCCGACGGCCCGGGCTCGGCCCGCTGGTCTGGGGGCTCCGGCTGTTCACACCGAGCGGGGACCAGGAGGAACTGGCCCTGGACCGGGAGCTGGCCGGGCTGGCCCCGGCCGCCCGGGCGGCGTTCGCGCTCCGCACGGTGGAGGGCCTGACGGCCGGTCAGGCCGCCGAGCTGCTCGGCCGCGCGGAGGTGGCGGACCCGGCCGCAGCCGTCCGGGCCGCCGAACCGGTGCTGGCCCTGGCCGCCGCGAGCGGACGGGGCGCCGGGCTGTGGCCCGCCGTCGACGCCTGCCACGTCCGGGTCCAGCCGACCGACCTGCTGCGCCGGCGCCGGACCACGGCGGGCACCCTGGTGCTCGCCGGGCTGGGGATCGCGGCCCTGCTCACCCCGGCCCTGGCGGCCGGCCCGGTGCCGCCCGCCCCGGTCGCCCCCACGGCGGCGGCGCCCCGGCCCGCGCCGCGCACCGAGTCCCCGGACCGCTGGCGCAGCACCGCCCGGGTCGACTTCACCGCCTGGCCCGCCCGGGGCGACCGCCGTGCCGACGCCGCCCTGCTCGACCGCGCGCTGGCCGCCTGGGCCGGGGCCGGACCGGCCACCGAGGTCGAGCCGGGTACGGTGGCCGGGCCCCCGGTCGAGCAGCGGCCCCGGCTGCTGTTCGCCGGAGCGGTGGACGGCGTCCCGGTGGTGGTGCTGTACGACGGGCTGCGGATCGCCCGGTACACCGAGGGCCCGGGCGGCGGCCTGCTGCTCGGCGGCGCCGAGGACTCGGACGTGACCAGCGCGGCCGCCGTGGTGCTGCGGCGCTCCGGCGGGACGGTGCGCTACCTGCTCGCCCCGTGGATCGACACCGCCGAGACCCGCCGCCTGGACCGGCCGGACGCCCCCGCGAACCCGCTGGCCCGGCAGGACGGGGTGACCGACCCGGTGCCGGTCGGCGGCGGCGCGGGCTGTCCGGGCGACGTGCTGCTGCAACTGCGCTCCACCCCGGTGGTGGCGGAGAAGCACGCCTTCCTGCTCGCCGACGTGGGCGGGCTGCGCCCGGCCCGGCTCAGCTGGACCCCGCCGCCGGACCAGGGCCCGGCCCGGTCGCCCCGGGAGGCGGTGAGCCCCGAGGCGCTGCGGGCCTGGGCCAGGGCCGCCTGCACCGTCCCGGACGCCTCGCCGGGGGTGCGACAGCTCAACCTGTGGGCCTTCGCCACCCAGCAACTGCCGGGCGGCGCGGGCCCAGTGAGCTGGTTCTGCCTGCGCAGCGACCGCTGGGGCGGCGAGGGCAGCGCCGCCACCGCCGTCCTGCTGCCCGGTCCGGCCGGTGCCGTCCGGACCGGCCGGGCCGACGGCCGGGCCTGCAGCCGGTACGAGCAGGACACCGTGGCCTGGGTCTGGTGGCGGTCCCCGCAGGGCGCCGAGTTCCTGCTGGCGGCGGTCAGCCGCCGGGTGACCAGGCTCCAACTGCGCGGCCCGGACTGGTCGGTGGATCAGGCGGTGCCCGGCCGCACGCTCGCCGTGCAGCGTCCGGCCCGGAGCGCGGCCACCGTCGAGGCGGTCCAGGAGAACGGGACCAGGCTGCACCCCTTGGGCTGACCAGGCGAGTTGGGTACGGTATGGCCGTGCCGTTCACCTTCAGTCACCCCGCTGCCATCCTGCCCCTGCTGTCCCAGGGGCGGGGCCGAGGTCGACTGGTCGCCTCCGGGCTGGTGGCCGGATCGGTCACGCCCGACCTGCCGTACTTCCTCGCCTCGCTCGCTCCCGGCGTGTACCGCTTCGGCGAGCAGACCCACGCCTGGTGGGGCGTGCCCACCCTGGACGTGCTGCTGGCCGCACTGCTGGTGCTGCTCTGGCACGGTCTGCTGCGGGCACCGCTGGTCGCGCTGCTCCCGGTGCGCTGGGCCTGGGCGGCCGACCGGCTGACCGCCGCGCAGCGTCCCCGGGCCGAACTTCCCCGGCAGACCGGCTGGTTGCTGCTGTCGGGCGCGATCGGCGCGGCCACCCACGTGGGCTGGGACGCCTTCACCCACCACGACCGGGCGGGCGTGCGGCTGCTGCCGTTCCTGGCGGAGGGGCGGGTGGCCGGGCAGCCGCTGTTCACGGTGCTGCAGTACGGCTCCTCGGCCGTCGCGCTGGCCGGGCTGGGCTGGTACCTGGTGCGCGAGCTGCGGCTGATCGACGCCGAGCGGGTGGCCCCGCTGCCCGCCCCGGCGTACAGCACGGCGACCCGGCTGGCGGTGCTCGGTGTGGTGACCGCCGGGGCGGTGGTGGGCGCGGCGCTGCGGATCGAGCGCTGGCACCACGCCTACCCCGGCTCCTCGGGCTGGGACCTGATCCCGACCACCGCCTTCGGGGTGGTGGCCGGGGTCGGGGCCGCGCTGGTGGCGCACGCCCTGGTGGCGCGGGCGGTGGCGGCCCGGGTGCGGACCTGGTGACCGCCGGGGCTGCTCGGGTCGGCCGGACGGTGCCGAGTCGGCCGCGGTGACAGATCGTCAGGCGGACATCGGTTCGTGTTGACCTGGATTCTCCAGCTAGGTTAGCCTTGCCTAACTATGAGCGATCGGTTGGCCGGGAGGCCCGGATCGGGACGTGCCCTCGGGCCGGACGGGAGGCGGTCCGGATGACCAGGCTGCTCGGCCTGACGACCTATCTGATGTCCAGTGCCGGCCGGAACGCCCGGGCCAGCCTGGCCGCCGGCGTGGCCCGGCGGGGCCTGCGGCTCTGGCACGTGGCCGTGCTGGAGGCCCTGGTCGCGGCGGGCTCGCTGGCCAAGGGCGAACTCGCCGCCCGGCTGGACATCAACCCCAGCGACATCGTCAAGGTGGTGGACGACCTGAGCGGCCAGGGCTACCTGGCCTGCACCCGGTCCGCCCGGGACCGGCGCCGGATCGACGTCTCGGCCACCGCGGCCGGCCGGGCCCTGCTGGCCGAGCTGTCCGAGGAGCTGGCGGCGGTGGAGGCGGACGTGCTGGCGCCGCTGAGTGACGGCGAACGGGCCCAGCTCGCCGAACTGCTGGGGCGGTTGACCGCTTCCTGACGAGAGGGTTCTCGGTCGTCGGCGCGGAGCCCGGGGGCGACCGCCGATGTTCTTCTGGCGGACATCCCCGGGCCGCTCGCAACCCGTTGGATGGAACCGACGGTGAGCCGGTGGGCCCCGGTCGACTTAGGGGGAGCTTTGAGCAGTCGCGCCGACCTGCTGGAGTGGTTCCGCGGCAGCATCGTGGTGGTGAAGTTCGGTGGGAACGCGATGGTGGACGGTGGGTTGAAGGCGGCTTTCGCGGCTGATGTGGTGGAGCTGCGGCGGGCTGGTCTGTGTCCGGTGGTGGTGCATGGTGGTGGTCCGCAGATCAGTGCGCAGTTGGGCCGGTTGGGGTTGGAGTCGTCGTTCGCGGCGGGTCTGCGGGTGACCACGCCGGAGGTGCTGGAGGTGGTGCGGATGGTGTTGGCGGGTCAGGTGCAGCGTGAACTGGTGGGTCTGGTGAACGCTTTCGGTCCGTTCGCGGTGGGGTTGACGGGTGAGGATGCGCACACCATGACGGCGGTGAAGCGGTACGCGGTGGTGGAGGGCCGTCGGGTGGACATCGGTCTGGTGGGTGATGTGGTCGGTGTGGAGGGGGGTGTGGTGCGGGCGTTGATCGCGGACGGGCGGATCCCGGTGATCTCCTCGATCGCGCGGGGTGTGGACGGTCAGGTGTACAACGTGAACGCGGACACGGCGGCGGCGGCGCTGGCGATCGAGCTGGGGGCGGCCCGGTTGTTGATGCTGACCGATGTCGAGGGTCTGTATGCCGACTGGCCGGACTCCGGTTCCCTGGTCGACCGGCTGACGGCCAGTGAACTCGATTCCCTGCTGCCGGAGTTGACGAGCGGGATGCTGCCGAAGATGGAGGGCTGCCTGCGGGCGGTGCGGGCCGGCGTCGGCAGTGCCCGGGTGCTGGACGGCCGGGTCCGGCACGCCCTGCTCCGCTCGTTCACCGCCGACCCCGGCGGGACGCTGGTGGTGCCGGACGCGGAGCTGGGCGCGCTCGCGCTACAGGTCTAGGCCGGGTGCAGGGTGCAGGGGTGGCTGAGGAAGCTGCCCAGCAGGCCGGTGGCGTCGCCGTTCTTGAAGGCGCGGGCGGCGCCGGTCAACCGGCCCTGGTCGAGGCGGAGTTCGAGGCCCAGTTCCGGTCCGGCGAGCCGGGCGTCGGTGGTCGGGAGCTGGAGCGGGAAGGCAGCCCGCAGGTCGTACGCCCGGGTCGCGGTAGCCGGGGCGGTGGCCCGTTCGCCGCTGCTCAGGCGGAGTACCGCCGTGTGGTCGGCCAGGAGCTCCAGGGTCAGCGGGAGTCGACCCTCGGGCGTGCCGACGGTGCCGGTCCAGCGGCCCGGCGGGAGGTCCACCGGGCGGGCGGGGTCGTCGATCACCGGGGAGATCAGGTCGGCGGTGAACTCGGGGACCAAGGCGGTCAGGACATGCTCGACGACCGCGTCGCGGGCCGCCTTGGCGGTGGAGTTGGTCAGCACCGCCACCGAGAGCCGCTGCCCGGGGACGGTGGCGAGCATCGCCGCCACGCCGCCCATGCCGCCGCCGTGGCTCTGCACCACCGGACCGTCGCCGTTCGACACCACCCAGCCGAGGCCGTACCCCAGACGGGCGTTGAGCGGTAGGGCCGCCCGCACGGCCGCCGCCGTCTCCGGCTTCAGCAGGCTCCCATAGCCCTGGGCGAACCGCACCAGGTCGGTGGCGGTCGCCCAACCCTCGGTCGCGCCGGGGTGGTTGGTGGCGCAGCGCGCGGGATAGGCCCGGCCGTCGACGGTGTACTTCACCGCGACGGGGGCGGGCCCGGGATACGACGGTCCGAGGTGCCAGTCGGTCAGCCCGAGCGGCTCGCTCACCCGCTCCCGGACGAACTCCGCGAGCGATCGGCCGGTGGCGGACTCCAGCAGCTGTCCGAGCGCCCGGTACCCGAGGTTGGCGTACTCGAAGGCCACGCCGGGCTCGCGGAACGGCGCGGCGTACGGCTCGGCGTCGATCGGGGGCTCGCCGTCGTCGTAGTGGAAGTCGTAGTGGGCCCCGAAGCCACCCCGGTGCTGGAGCAGCTGACGCACCGTCGGTGCGGCCGGGCGGCGACCGCCGGGGACGGGTTCGTCGAGGTCGAGCAGCCCGTCGTCGGCGGCCAGGCAGACGGCGACGGCGGTGACCGCCTTGGTGACCGAGGCCAGCGCGTACGCGGTGCCGGGTGTCGCCGGAATCCCGGCGGCGACGTCCGCCGGTCCGTACGCCTCGGCGAGCACGACCTCGCCCCGCTCGGCCACCGCCACGGAGACCGAGGGACAGCCGTGTACGCGCAGCGCCTCGGCGCAGTGCTCCGCCAGTCCGTCGAGCATGGGGCCACCTTGTCCGCGCCGGATACGCCGTCAGGACCCAACCTAGATCGGCCCGTCCGGGGAGTGGTGTCCGGGGTGGTGGCTCAGCGGACGCCCGCCGCCGTCAGGTACTCCGGGAGGAGTGGGCCGAGCAGGCGGTGGAGGTCGGCGGCGAGCAGGGCGCGGGCCGGCGCGGGGACGGCCAGCGGCGGGTGGTGGTCGGCCGCGATGCTCAGCCACTGTTCCAGGACGTCGCCGACCCGGGGCGGTTCCTCGCCGGGGGCGCGGAAGGGGCGGGCGGCGGTGGTCCGGCCAGGTGGGGCGGTCAGACGGACCAGCCAGCCCTCCGGAGGTTCGGTGCGGTCGGCCCGCGCGATCGTGACGCCGTCGCGGTCGGCGAGGCGCCGGAGGAGTTCGGAGTGGCGGAACACGCCACCAGCCTGGCACCGGTCCGGCGGGGTGTCGACAGGCCCGGGTCAGAGGCCGAAGCGGCGGGTGGCCTCCTGTTCCTGGGCCAGGCGGCGGAGGTTGAGCAGGACGGGTTCGAACAGGACCGCCGAGGCGATGGCGGACTCGATCTGTTCGACGGCGGTGTGCAGCCGCTCCATCCGGTCGAGGTCGTGGACGGCGGTCCGTTCCATCTGCTCCGCGTACGGGACGAGGTCGTCCGCGTCGAGCGGGAAGCCGGCCCGGTGGAGCGAGGCCACCGAGGCGATCAGTTCGCGGTAGACGGGGGAGAGCGGGCCGAGCTCGGCGGCGTCGGCCCAGCCCAGCCGGGTGAGCATCCGGTTGACCTCGCGGGCGGCGTCGACCACGGCCGGGTCCTCCGGCTCCGGCTCGGCGGCCCGGGGGAGGGACCAGAGCGCGGCGCCCAGCCGGATGGTGCGGCTCAGCGACTCGTCGTCGACCTGGGCCAGCACCTCGCGGACGGTGGCCACCGGGATCCGGCCGACCTGGACCATCGCCCGGACCAGCCGCAGCCGGCGCAGGTGCGCGTCGTCGTAGTCGGCCTGGGTGGCGTTCACCCGGTGCCCGGGCGCCAGCAGGCCCTCGCGCAGGTAGTACTTGATCGTGGCGATCGAGACCTGGCTCCGCTCGCTCAGATCGGCCAGTCGCATCCCTTGTGCCCTTCCCTCGTACAGTGCCACTATCCCAGGTGTTGAATAGTCAGACTATCCAACCATGGGCGACTGAAACGGCGTCGCCCGGGTCACCAGGGGGGGTGCCGTGTTCGCCAAGCCAAATCCCGGCCGTACCACTGCCGCCGCCGAGGGGGAGGTCGTCCTCTTCCTGCTCGGTATGCGGATCAACCATTTCTGGGCGGTGCACCGCTGGCTGCCCGTCGCGGTCTCGATGCCCGTGCTGCTGCGCGAGCTCTCCCGGGACAAGGAGAGCGGGCTGCTGGGCAGTCAGCTGCTCAGCGGATCGCCGCGCACCTACTACGTGGTCCAGTACTGGGAGTCGAAGGAGAAGCTGCTCGCCTACGCCGCCGCTCCCGAGCGGCTGCACCGCAGGGCCTGGGCGATGATCAACCGGTACGAGCAGACGTCCCGTCAGCACGTGGGGATCTGGCACGAGACGTACATCGTGCAGCCCGGCTCGTACGAGTCGATCTACGGGGACATGCCGCCGTACGGCCTGGCGGCCGCCACCGGGGTGCTGCCGATCGAGCGGCGCGGGGCCAGTGCCCGCGAGCGGCTGGCCAGGGCGGCGCGGAAGCGGGAGGAGTGAGCGGCCCTCAGGTCCGGAGGTAGACCCGGGAGTTGCGGCCCGGGTCGAGGGTGGCGGCCCAGCCGGGCGGGGCCAGCCGGGCCGGGATCTCCGTGAAGCCGTGGTGCAGGAACAGCCGGGCGGAGCCGGTGGTGGCGGTGTAGACGGGACGGCCGTCGGCCCGGCGGAGCGCGGCGCCGAGCAGTCCGGAGCCCAGCCCGCCGCCCTGGCCGGCCCGGTGCACGCAGAAGTTGTAGAGCGCGGTGGCCCCGCCCGGCAGCGCGCGCAGCGCGACGCACCCCGCCAGCCCGGCCGCCCCGGGGGAGACCAGGAAGTCGGCCGCCGCCGAGCGGTAGTCGGCCTGGCTGCGCGGGCGCAGCGCCCCGGAGCGGACGAACGGGGCGGAGAGCGCGAACAGAGCCCGGGCGTCGTCCCCGGTGGCGGGCCGGATCGGCGCCGCGGTGTGGGGACGGGCCAGCGTGGGGGACGACATCGGCGCTCCTGGATAGTGAGGTTAGCCTAACCATATCCACTACGGTCGGGTCGCCCGCTCCAGCTCCAGCAGCACCGAGTGGTACGGGCGGCCGGTGGCGTGCTCCAGGCCGAGTTCGCACATCCGGTTCGCCGAGAGGTGGGCCGAGAACTCACGGGCCGTCACCTCGGCGGCCTCCCCGGCGGTGGCCGACTCGGTCAGCTCCCGGTGCAGCAGGCCCCGGTCGCCCGCGAAGGCGCAGCAGCCCGCGTCGTCCGGGACGACCACCTCGTCCGCGCAGGCCGCCGCGACCGCGCGGAGCTGCTCCTCGTCGCCGAGGTGGCGCATCGAGCAGGTCGGGTGCAGCACGGCCGAGCCGACCGTGCGCAGCACCGTCAGGTCCGGCAGCAGCCCGGCCGCCCAGACCACCGAGTCCAGCACCGTGAGCCCGGCGTGCAGGTCGCGGTTGGGCGCGGTGAGGTACGGGACCGCCTCGTGCGCGAGGCCGAGCGTGCAGGAGGAGGCGTCCACCACCAGCGGGAGCCGGCCGCCGCCGGTCCAGCCCCAGGCGGCCTCGACGATCCGGTTGGCCATCACGGTGTTGCCCCGGTCGTAGCCCTTGGAGTGCCAGATGGTGGCGCAGCACGTCCCGGTCAGGTCGGACGGGATCCAGACCGGCTTCCCGGCCCGGGCCGAGACCGCCACCAGCGCCTGGGGCAGGGTGGGCCCCTGATGGCCGGTCGGTTCGCCGAAGATCCGGTTGACGCAGGCGGGGTAGTAGACGGCGGCGGCGCCGGGGCGGGTGGTGGCGGGCATGGCGCGCTCGGCGGCGCCCGGGATCTCGGGCAGCCAGGCCGGCACCAGGTCGGGGCGGATCACCCGGCGGGCGGCGCCGGTCACCGACTCCAGCAGCCGGTCGCCGGTCCGCAGCCGGTCACCGATCCGTTCGGCCGCCCCGACGGCGAGCCGGGCGGAGCGCTCCACCGCCGAGAAGTGCTCGGCGAACAGGGCGGCGGTGCGCTCCTCGCGCGGCGAGTGCCGCTGGTGCCGGAACTGCCTCATCAGCGCGCCGGTGTCGATGCCGACCGGACAGGCCAGCTTGCAGGTGGAGTCGCCCGCACAGGTGTCCACCGCGTCGTAGCCGTACGCGGCCAGCAGCTCGGCCCCGACCGGGGAGTCAGCCGGCTGGCGCATCAACTCGCGCCGCAGCACGATCCGTTGGCGCGGCGTGGTGGTCAGGTCACCGCTCGGGCAGGTCGGCTCGCAGAAGCCGCACTCGATGCACGGGTCGGCGATCTGCTCCACCCGGGGGATGGTCTTGAGGCCGCGCAGGTGGGCGGCCGGGTCGCGGTCCAGCACCACCCGGGGTGCCAGGATCCCGTGCGGGTCGATCAGTTGCTTGATCCGCCACATCAACCCGGTGGCCTGCGGCCCCCATTCGAGCTCCAGGAACGGTGCGATGTTCCGGCCGGTGGCGTGCTCGGCCTTCAGCGAGCCGTCGAACCGGTGCACGGTCAGCTCGCAGAACGCGGTCATGAAGGCGGCGTACCGGTCCAGGTCGCCCCGGTCGGCCGGGTCGAAGGCGAGCAGGAAGTGCAGGTTGCCGTGCGCGGCGTGGCCGGCCACCGCAGCGTCGAAGCCGTGCTCGGCCTGCAGGGCGAGCAGCGCCTCGCAGGCGTCCGCCAGCCGGGACGGCGGGACGGCGAAGTCCTCGGTGATCAGCGTGGTGCCGGGCGGGCGGGCCGAGCCGATCGCGGTGACGAACGCCTTCCTGGCCTTCCAGTAGCCGCCGACGGTGGCCGGGTCGCGGGTGAAGGCGTTGGTCACCGAGAGGGCCGGGGTGATCAGTGGCAGCCCGGCGAGCAGCCCGGTGGCCAGCTGCTCGGCCGCCGCCAGCGCCGCCTCGTCCGGGGCGCGGAACTCCACCAGCAGCGCGGCGGTCTCCTTCGGCAGCCCGGCCCAGTCGGCCGGTACGCCCGGCACCGCCGCCGAGGCCCGCAGGGTGTTGCCGTCCATCAACTCCACCGCCAGCGCACCGGCGTCGTTGAACGCCGGGACGGCGGCGGCCGCCGCGCGCAGCGAGGGGAAGAACAGCAGCGCGGCGGAGACCAGCCGGTGCAGCGGGAGGGTGTCGAAGACCGTTTCGGCGATGAACCCGAAGGTCCCCTCCGAGCCGACCATCAGCCCGCGCAGGATCGCGGCCGGGGTCGCGGCGTCCAGGAAGGCGTCCAGTCGGTAGCCGTTGGTGTTCTTGATCTCGTACTTGGCCCGGATCCGCCGCACCAGCGCGGGGTCGGCCTCGATCTCCGCCTTGAGGGCGGACAGACCGGCGCAGAGCGCGGGTTCACGCTCCGTCAGCAGGGCGTCGGCGTCCGGGGCGGCGGTGTCCAGCACGGTGCCCGAGGGCAGCACCACGGTGAGCGAGGCGAGGGTGCGGTAGGAGTTGCGGGTGGTCCCGGCGGTCATCCCGGAGGAGTTGTTCGCCACCACCCCGCCCAGCGTGCAGGCGATCGCACTGGCCGGGTCGGGGCCGAGCACCCGGCCGTGCCGGGCCAGCGTGGCGTTGGCCCGGGCCACCGTGGTGCCGGGGCGGATCCGGGCCCGCTCGCCCTCCACCGCGATCCCCGCCCAGTGCCGCCGCACGTCCAGCAGGATGTCCTCGCCCTGCGCCTGCCCGTTCAGGCTGGTGCCCGCCGCCCGGAGCACCACGTGCCGCCCGTGCCGGTGCGCGTAGCCGAACACCGCCGACACGTCCGCCACCGACTCGGCGATCACCACCACCTGTGGCACGAACCGGTACGGGCTGGCGTCCGAGGCGTACCGCACCAGGTCGGAGACCTTGCTCAGCACCTTGCCCGGGCCGAGCAGCGCGGTCAGCCCGTCGCGCAGCCCGGCCGGGGTGCCGGTGGACCGGGCCGCCTCGACCCGGTCGTGGGCGGGCGCCGCCAGGCTGGCGGGCCGCAGGGCCTCCGGGTCCGGCTCCAGCAGCGGCATGGCGGCGACCTCTCCTCGACTCCGGCGGGTCGGCTCCGCCGGGCAGCCTCCAGCTATACCGGACCGGCCGCGGTCCGCCCAGGACCCCGGTCCCGATCGGCCGGCGGCGTCGGAGGCAGCAGCAGCGCGTCGTACTCGGGGGACTCGGGGGCGTGCCTGATCCGCCCGCCGATCACCCGGTACCCCCACCTCGGGTAGGCGCTGCGGGCCGGTTCGTTGTCGAAGATGCAGGTCAGCACCGTCCAGGTCTCGTCCCGGCCGGCCACCATCGCGTCGTGCAGCCGTCGGCCGACCCCCTGCCCGGTGTGCTCGGGCAGCACCATCAGCTCCCGGAGCCAGAACACCCGGCCGGCCTCCGCGGCGGCCCGGGCGGCGGGCGGCCGGGCCTCGCCGAGGCTGCGCCACCAGGCCCGGTCGGCGGGCAGGGTGACCCCGTGCACCAGGCCGAGCAGCTCGCCGGACCGGCGGGCGGTGACGGTCTCGAAACCCGTCATCTCCAGGGCGTCGTGCAGGCGTTCGGCGAACGAGTCGACCGAGAAGAACGGGTCCCCGGCGTACGGCGGGACGTCGTAGACCACCCGGTAGAGCGCCACCAGGTCGTCGAACACCTCCTTCGCCGCCGGGCCCGGGTAGCGGGTCAGCTCGAGGTCGGTCACGGGAGTCTCTCCTCGGGGTCGGACGGATCTGCGGGCCGGTCAGGCCGTGTGCGCGGTCAACTGCTCGGCAGTGTGCCGGACTTCGGGGATCAGGTGGTGCGGGCCGAGGCCGTCCCGGACCAGCTCCAGCTGCCGGCGGTTCCTGCTGGAGGTCATCCCGCCCTGGATCAGCCGCAGCGACTCCTGGGCGGCGGCCACCGTACGGTCCAGGTCGCGGTCCCGCAGGGCCGCGTAGGACAGCCGGGCCAGGCACATCCCGCGGTTCCTCGAGTGCTCGATGTCCTGCAGCTCGGCGGAGCGCTCCAGCAGCCGGACCGAGCGCTTGAACTGGCCGAGGTCCAGCCGGCACATGCCCTCCAGGCAGGTCAGCTCGGCCTCGTTGAGGAAGGCCACCCAGTCCGGGTCGCGGTCGCCGGTGCCCTGGGCGAACAGCTGCCAGGCCCGCTTGACCGCCGTCGAGCAGGCCAGTTCGTTGCCCATCCGGGCGTAGCCCTGGGCCTCCCGGACCGCCAGCAGGGCGGACACCCGGGGCGGTGCCTGCCAGCGGGCGGCGTGGCCCTGGGCGACCCGGGCGAACCGGACCGCCTCCCTGGGCTTGCCCAGGTCGACGCTCTGCCGGGCCATGTTGGACAGCGTCCGGGTGGCGAGCACGTCGTTGCCCGCCAGCATGGCGGTGTTGAGGGCCTCGGAGAAGTACACCCTGGCCTCGGCCTGCTGGTCCGCGTCGTAGCAGAACCAGCCGAGCGAGGTGGTCAGTTCACCGGCCAGGCCCTGGAGTTCCAGGCCGACCTCGTCCGGGTAGCTGCCCTGGTCGATCAGGTGGTGCACCCAGGACAGGTGCGAGCGCGCCGAGCGCCACAGCCGGTCGCCGCCGAACCGCTGGTCGATCGCGTCCAGGTCCAGTGCGGTGGCCCGCAGACCCTCGATCTCCTCGTGGCCGACCCGGAGTCGGCGGCGACCGGAGTCGCCCGGGGCGAGCCAGGGCAGCCCGAGGGCGGCGGCGCCGGTGGCGAGTGCTTCGCGACGGTTCACAGGCGGGATCATGACCGGTTCGGCGGCCGCCGGTCCACTCGGCCCGGCGCAGCGGCCGCCCGGCGGGCGGAATCCCAGGTACTCCGGGCCCCGGTCGAAGGCGGCCCGCAGGGCGGTGGCGTAGTCGGGCCGGGGCCAGGGCGGCGCCGGGGTCTCCCAGCGCCGGTACGTGCGGACGCTGACCGTGAAAGTGGTGTCCCGCAGCTCGGTGCGGCCGGCGCAGCTGATCCCCTCGGCCGCCCGTTCCTGGGAGAACCAGCCCTTGGACACCCGGGCGGCGTAGAGGTGTTCGTTGCCGGGCGCGCTCATGCATGACCCCCCTGACGGTTCGTTACCGCGCCCACGCTAGGGGGATCACCGGGTGCGCCGCCCGGTTCCGCCGGAAAAGTCCACCTCGCAGGTGACCCGGCCGGCCGGCCGATGGCCGCTGGATGGCCGCTCGGCGTCCTGGCCGGGCCGGTCCCGGGACGGAACCCTGAGCGGAGCACGCGCGAGACCCGCCGTCGATCCCGAGCCCCCGGAGCGAGACACATGATGGCCAGCACGCAGGCGGGGCGACAGCTCCGCGAGTGGGAGACGGTCTGGGTGGCCGCGCCGGCCTCGGTCGGTCCGGCCCGCCGACAGGTCCGCGCCGTCCTGGCCGAACGGGGTTGGCCGGCCGACCGTCTGGACGATCTGCTGCTGATCTGCTCGGAGCTGGTGACCAACGCCGTCCGGCACGCCGGCGACCCCGGTGGGGAGGTGCGGATCCGGCTGTTGGAGACCGGGGACGCCTGCCGGATCGAGGTCACGGACACCCGGCCGGACCTCCCGCTGCCCGGTCTGCCGACGGTCCGGGACGAGGGCGGCCGGGGCCTGCTGCTGGTCCGCTCGCTGGCCGCCGACTTCGGTGTCGCCGGGCACCCGGGCCGGGGCAAGACGGTGTGGGCCGTGGTTCGCCGAAACCAGTGCCGGGCCCGGCCCTAGGGGCTGTGGTCGAACTCCCGTCGTCGCCCGGAGGGCGGCCCTGTGGCATCCGGTGCGTGCGCTCGGCGTGCTGTGCGGGAGCCCGCGTACTGGGTCGTACCTGGGCTTTCGTCCGGTGCGGTGAGCGTGCGTGCCGGGCGTCGTGGGGCAGGCGGGAGTCTGACGAAAGCGCTAGGCCCGCAGGTGCGCCAGCACGGACGCCATCGCCCGCTCCACCGCGAGGACCGACTCCGGGGTGTGGTCCAGGACTTCGAAGCCGTGTCGGCCGTGCGGCACCTCGACCGTCTCGACCTGCACCCCGGCGTCGGCGGCGGCGGTCCGGAACTCCTCGACGGTGGCCGCGATCTCGGGCGACTCCAGGCCCGCCCGGGTCAGCACCACCGGCAGCCCGCCCGCGCCGGCCACCGCCGCCGTCGGGGCGAAGTGCGGGTCCACGCCGACACCCCAGCTCGGCAGCGGCGCGAGCACCGGGTAGGTGGCGGCCAGGCAGCGCAGCCAGGACGGCGGCGCGGCCAGCCAGTCGGTGGTGAGCAGGCCGCCACCGGAGAAGAACCAGACCGCGATCCGGTCCGGGTCCACCCGGGGATCGGCCCGGACCAGTTCGACGGCCACCGCGACGTCCTCGGCCGCCCGGCCGTAGTCGGCCAGCCCGTACAGGCGGTGATCGACCGTCACCCCGACCACGCCCTGGCTCGCGGCGTACCGGCCGTAGCCGACGTACTGCGGCCAGTCGCGCGGGGTGGGCCGCAGGTCGGCGGTGATCGGGCCGCCGTGCACGAACACGATCGCCGGGTGCGGGCCCTCCCCCTCCGGCAGGTGGAGGTCGACCCGGTCCAGCCGCTCGCGCGCCCCCTCGGGCAGGTCGAGCAGGAACGGGCGCAGGAACACCGGCAGTTCCTCGGCCGGCGGGGTGATCCGGTGGCCCTGGCCGGCGGCGGCCCGGAGCAGCGTCTCGGCCAGCTCGGCCGGGGCGGAGAGCATCGGCCAGTGCCCGGTGGCCAGTTCGAAGAAGCCCACCTCGGGGCGGGCCAGCACCCGGAACTGCGGCGGCCCCGAGGCGACCAGCATCTCGACCACCGCGATGCTCAGCCCGCCCGCCGTGCAGATGATCCCGGTGGTCGGCACGGCGGCCAGCGCGCCGGTCAGCGCGAGCGGCCGGGTCAGGGTGCCCCGGGGCTGCGGCGCGGCCAGCCCGGTCAGCCGGTCCAGCGCGGCGGGGGAGAGGCCCTCGACGCTGCCCCAGCGCTGCCACTCCTCGGCGGTCGGCGGGGCGATCCCCCAGCCGGTGCCGGTCGGCTGCAGCAGTTCCTCGCGCACCGCCGGGTCGGCGATCAGGGCGAGTGCCGGGTCGCCGTCCTGCGGCAGGCCGGCGTCCAGGTAGACGATCCGGGCGATCCGCTCCGCTCGGCGGTCGGCGGCGCCCAGCACCGGGTGGATGCCGTAGCCGTGACCGACGATCACCAGCTCCGGGTCGGTCACCCCGTCGATCAGCCTCACCAGGTCCGCGACGTGCGTCTCCAGGTCGGTGTCCGGCCCGGCCTCGTCGCGGCGGTCGCCCAGACCGGTCAGGGTGGCCGGGTGGACCTCGGCGCCCGACGCGGTCAGACGCTCCGTCACCTCCTGCCACACCAGGCCACCGGTGAAGCTCTCCGCCACCAGAATGAAGGCCGTCATGACTGTCTCCTCCTACCGTTCGGTCCGCGCCCCGGTCGGCTGCGCTGATCCGTACGGTAGGAGCTCCCCCTGAGGGAGATTCAAGGGATGACATCCTTGGGGGCATGTGGAGCATCGGAGAACTCGCCGAGCGCGCGGGGGCCACGGTCAAGACCGTTCGCTACTACTCGGACCAGGGGCTGCTGCCCGAGGCCGCGCGCAGCAGCGGCGGCCACCGCAGGTACGGGCCCGAGGCACTGGAGCGGCTCGGGCTGATCCGCTCGCTGCGCACCCTGGACCTGCCGGTCGCCGAGGTCACCCGGGTGCTGGAGCGGGAGGAGGTGCTGGAGGACGTGATCGCCGGGCAGCTCCGCGAGCTCGGCTCGCAGCTGACCGCGCTGCGCTGGCGGGAGGCCGCGCTCCAGCTGCTCCGGGACTGCGCCGGCCAGGAGCGGGCCGACCGGCTGCGGCTGATCGGTGCGATCGGCACCTCGCCGAACACCGAGGTGCTGGCCAGGTTCTGGCGCCGGCTGCTGCCGCTGCGGATGCCGGCCGGGCTGGTCTCCTCGATCCTCGACGAGGCGGTCCCGCAGCCGCCGGCCGATCCGACCCCGGACCAGGTGCTGGCGTTCGCCCGACTGCACGCGCTCGCCGACGAGTTCTGCCGCAACGACTGCCGCCCGGCGCCGCCGGCCGAGGAGGGCTACCGCCCGGCGGTGTTCTACCAAGGGCTCGGCGAGGCGTACGCGCTGGCCCGGACGGACCTGTTGGCGTTCCGGCCGCCGGGGGACGAGGCGTTGGACTGCTTCGTCGCCGCCCACGCCGACTCGCGCGGGCTGCGCGACACCCCCGCCTTCCGCCGGGAGCTCAGCGCCGGACCGGCGCAGGGCGCCGACCCGGTGATGGTCCGTTACTGGAAGCTGACCGCCGAGGTGTCCCGCGCACCGGAGCCGACCATGGGCGCCACCCACCACTGGTTGCAGACCGCCCTCGACCAGCGGCTCGGGCAGACCGGGGACGCCTGATCGCAGCAGTACCGGTGGGCGGCTGTCAGTGCCCGGTGCCAGGCTCGGAACTGCTCGGCCGACCGGCTGGGCGACCGTCGGCACCGTACGGAAGAGAGCCCTGCTCCCATGGCAAAGATGATCTTCGTCAACCTCCCGGTCAAGAACCTCGACAAGTCGATCGAGTTCTTCGAGGCGGTCGGGTACTCGTTCAACCCGCAGTTCACCGACGAGACCGCCTCCTGCATGGTGATCAGCGACACCATCTTCGCGATGCTGCTCACCGAGGCCCGGTTCGCCGACTTCACCAAGAAGCCGATCGTCGACGCGACCGCCGGCACCGAGGTCATCACGGCGCTCAGCGCGGACAGCCGGGCCGAGGTGGACGAGCTGGTCGACAAGGCGATCGCGGCCGGCGCCGGAGCCGTCAACGACCCGATGGACCTGGGCTTCATGTACAGCCGCAGCTTCCAGGACCTGGACGGCCACCAGTGGGAGTACGTCTGGATGGACCAGGCGGCGATGGCGGAGCAGGCGCAGTCCTGACGGTCGCCGTCACCCGTCCTGCCGTCTGCGGTGGCGTCAGGTTCCGGTCCGGCCAAGGGTGGGGGTACCTGTACGCCGACTCGGGAGGCCCGGGAGCTTGTCCGCGACCGCAGTAGCCGAAACAGCCAAGGCGCCGCCCGCCCTGAGCCGCCGTCAGACCAACGTGGTCTTCGCCACCATCGTGCTCGGCATGCTGATGGCCGCGCTGGACCAGACGATCGTCTCCACCGCGCTGCCGACCATCGTGGCCGACCTGGGCGGCGGCGGGCACATGGCCTGGGTGGTGACGGCCTACCTGCTGGCCGAGACGGTGGCCACCGTGCTGGTCGGCAAGTTCGGCGACCTGTTCGGCCGGAAGATCGTCTTCCAGCTGAGCGCGGTGATCTTCATCGTCGGCTCGGTCGTCTCGGGCGCGGCGAACGGGATGATGCTGCTGATCATCGGCCGCGCGGTGCAGGGCATCGGCGGCGGCGGGCTGATGGTCACCGCGATGGCCCTGATCGCGGACGTCATCCCGCTCCGCGAGCGGGGCAAGTACCAGGGCGCGCTCGGCGCGGTCTTCGGCGTCACCACGGTGGTCGGCCCGACCCTGGGCGGGCTGTTCACCGACCACGCGTCCTGGCGCTGGTGCTTCTACGTCAACGTCCCGATCGCGATCGTGATGGTGGCGATGGCGGCCTCGACCATCCCCGCCGTCAAGGCCGCCGTCCGGCCGGTGATCGACTACGCCGGCATCGTGCTGGTGGCGCTCGGCGCCTCCGGTCTGGTGCTCGGCCTGGAGTGGGGCGGCAACGAGTACGCCTGGGGCTCGCCGGTGATCATCGGGCTGTTCGTCGGCTCGGTGCTGCTGCTGGTGGGCTTCGTGGTGGTGGAGCTCCGGGCCAAGGAACCGATGCTCCCGATGCACCTGTTCCGGAACTCGGTCTTCACGGTCTGCTCGGTCCTCAGCTTCATCGTCGGCTTCGCGATGCTCGGCGCGATGACCTACCTGCCCACCTACCTGCAGTTCGTGGACGGGGTCTCGGCCACCATGTCCGGGGTGCGGACGCTGCCGATGGTGGTCGGGCTGCTCGGCACCTCGATGCTGTCCGGCATCGTGGTCAGCCGCACAGGCCGGTACCGGATCTTCCCGATCCTGGGCACCGGTGTGATGGCGGTCGGGCTCTGGCTGATGTCCACCATGGGCCCGGACACCGGGGTCTGGCTGGAGTCGCTGTACATGTTCGTGTTCGGCCTGGGCATCGGGCTGGCCATGCAGGTGCTCACCATCGCGGTGCAGAACACCGTGCCGTACCACGAACTGGGCACCGCCACCTCGGGCGTGACCTTCTTCCGGACGCTCGGCAGCTCGTTCGGCACCGCCGTGTTCGGCACCCTGTTCAGCAACCAGCTGACGCCCAGTCTGGCCAAGGCGGCGGCCGAGCAGCCGAGCGTGCCGCCCGGTGCGGCGGCCAGCCCGGCCGGGCTCGACGCGCTGACGCCCGATCAGGCGGCGCCGTTCATCACCGCGTACGCCGACACCGTCAACTACGTGTTCCAGTGGGTGGTCCCGGTGGCCGTGGTCGGCTTCCTGGTGGCCTGGTTCCTCAAGGAGGTCCCGCTGCGGGACAGTGCCCGGGCGGCCGCCTCCGACCTCGGTGAGGGCTTCGGCGCCCCGGACACCGCCGACGCGGACAAGCAGCTGGAGCGGGCGCTGGCGAACCTGCTGCGCAAGGCCAAGGGCCGGCCGGGGGTGGGCCGGCAGATCCTGGCCGACTCCGGCAGCGGCCTGCCGCCCGCCTCGGCCTGGGCGCTCGGCCAGATCTACTGGCGCGGCCGGTTCGCGGGCGGTGCGGACGTGGCGTCCATCGCCGTCGCCCACCACCTGCCGGGGGAGGTGCTGGAGCCGGCCTTCGACCGGGTGGTGCAGAGCGGCCACGCCACCACGGCGGACGGCCGGTTCGACCTCACCCCGGCCGGCCAGGCCGAGGTGGACCGGCTCTCCGAGGCCTGGCGCCGCTGGCTCGGCCACCACCTGGACGACTGGGACGTCACCGACCCGGCCGACCGGGCCAGCCTGGACCGGGCGGTCGAGTCGATCGCCGCCCGGCTGTTCGAGGAGGAGCAGGAGCACGCCTCGGTCTGACCCCCGGGCCGGGGCCGCTCACTCGTAGCGGTACAGCAGCGCCTCGCGCTCGTTCTGCTCGATCATCTCGATGGTCAGCGAGGGGTCGCGCAGGTGGGAGAGGGTCACCTCGGCCGAACTGGGGGCCGCGTCCGGGGCGAGCCACTGCTCGGGCTTCCAGGCCGCGCCGCGCAGGAACGCCTTCGGGCAGTGGCCGTAGACCTCCTCGACGCCGACGATCACCGCGCTGCGCGGCGGCTTGCCGACGGCGGTGAGCTGGGCGAGCAGCTGCGGGTCGGCGGAGACGCAGGCCCGGCCGTTGACCCGCAGGGTGCTGTCCCGGCCGGGGATCACGAAGAGCAGGCCGGCCTTCCCGGTGGCGATGATGCTGTGCAGGCTGTCCAGCCGCTTGTTGCCGGTGGCGTCGGGGATGGCCAGGGTGTGGTCGTCGAGCACCGAGACGAAGCCGGGCGGCCCGCCGCGCGGGGTGACGTCGCAGCTCCCGTCCGGCCCGGTGCTGGCCAGCAGGACCAGCGAGGAGCAGCCGATCAGGCGCCGGGCCGCCTCGTGCAGGTGGTCCACCTGCTTGCGCCGGGCGTGCTCGCCCGGCTGCTCGTACAGCTCGCGCAGCCGGTCGGGGTCGGTCAGGGCTTCGGTCCGCAGTGCCTCGAAGGCGGTTGGTGTGGTCACGTACCGGCACGCTAGCCGAACATCCGGCCTGAAGGGCAGGCCCTAGGACGACGGCCAGCGCGGGCCGGTCTCGGGGTCGGTCGCCCAGACGTACTGGGTGTCCGGGGTGACGGTCATGCCGTAGTCGTAGACGCCGGGTCTCCCGTGCTGCTCCCAGGCGGTCCGGGCGGCCGTCAGTTCCCGGCCGAGCCGGCGTGGCCCGCCCTGGCTCAGCGTCCCGTCGGGGGTGACGGTGGCCCAGGAGTCGCGGTTGTCGTGCAGCCGTACCGTGACACCGTCGGGGGCGGTGCCGATCCGGACGTCGGGGAGGGCCACCCGGAGGGCGAACAGCAGGTGCCAGTCGGTGCGCAGCGGTTCGACCACCGGGAGGAGCTCGGGCTCGGCCGCCGGCCGCGCGCCGGCCCGGATCTCCTCGAAGTCGCTTTCGGTGTGCGCCGGTTCGGCCCGGGAGGCCATGAACTTGGCCAGGCCCTGCATCCAGCCGGTGGCGGATCGGTGGTCCGCCGCGACCGTCAGTGCGACGTGGCCCAGCCGCCCCCAGGGGGTGACGATCCGGCCGCCGGGGCGGCACTGGGCGACCCAGGCCCAGGGCACCCGGTCCACCGCGTAGGTGGCGATCACCCGGTCGAAGGGGGCGGCGTCCGGCGCGCCCGCGGTGCCGTCACCGACCCGGACCTCCACCTGAGCCGCCGTCAGCCGTCTTCGGGCGGCCGCCGCGATGGCGTCGTCCCACTCGATGCTGACCACCCGCCCCGGGCCGACCCGTTCGGTGGTCAGGGCGGCGTTCCAGCCGGTGCCGGTGCCCAGCTCCAGCACCCGGTGACCCGGTTCCAGCAGGGCGGAGTCCAGCATGTCGACCACCACCGCCTGGCAGGACAGGCTGGAGCTCGGCAGTCCGGCGGTCACCTGGGTCACCGCCGCCGCGTTCGGGTCGCCGTAGACCAGGTCGGCCCAGCCCCGGCGGTCCGCCGTCCCGTCCACCGGCCGGTACGCCCGTCCGTCCCACCGGTACAGCACCGTCGGGGCGAACCCCTCGCGCGGCACGGCGGCCACCGCCGCCCGCAGCCAGGGCGACCGCTCGGGCCAGGCGCCGGCCCGCTCCATCTGTGCGTCGAGCGAAGCCTGCGCCTCGCCAGGAACGACCGAAACCACGAGTTCCCGACCCTACTTCTTGTGCTTGCCGTCACCGGGCGGCGGCAGCGGTACCTGACCGTCCGAATTACCGGGCGGCGGTGTGCCCTCACCCGGGTCGGCCGGTGGCTTCTCGTGCTTCCCGTCACCCATGGTGCCCCCCAACCGATCGCCAACCGCCTTGTGCGGTTGGAGTGTTCATGATGCACCGGGCGGCCGGGCCCCGGTAGGGCGCATTCGGGTGGTGCGCCCGGAGCGTGGTTGACCCCCCACCTGAAGGAGTGAAAGCCCGGTCTCATTCCCCCCACCGGAGCAGGGTCGGCGGGAGCGCCGGCCGTCCGGCCGGCGGGGCTGCGGTCACCGGCCGCCGACCTTGAGAGCGCAGGGTGGCGCTGGTAGTTTCCCGGCAAAGAAAGGGCCGAAAGCCGATGAAGCCGATCGACGACCGGGTCAGCGAGCTGGGCGAGGGTCCGGTCTGGGACGTCCGGACCGAGAGCCTGCGCTGGGTGGACATTCCCGGTGGGCTGGTGCACGACTCCGACGGCAGTTCGCAGCAGTTGCCCGCACCGGTGACCGCCGTACTGCCCACCACCACCGGCTGGGCGACCGTCCGGCAGGACCGGGTGGAGCAGGGCGGCCACGTCGTCCCGGTGCCGCTCGGTGCGGCCGACCGGTGCAACGACGCGAAGACCGACCCGGCCGGCCGGATCTGGGTCGGGACCATGGCCAGAGGTGAAGTCACCCGCAGGGCAGGCCTGTTCAGGATCGACGGCGAGAGCGTCAGCGAGCAGGTGGGTGGCGCCTCGATCTCCAACGGGCTGGGCTGGAGCCCGGACGGCCGGCTGATGTACTGGGCCGACACCCCGACCGGCCGGATCGACGTGTTCGACTTCGACCCGGCCGACGGCAGCATCCGTGGCCGGCGCCGGTTCGCGGCCACCGAGCTGCCGGACGGGCTGACGGTGGACGCCGAGGGCGCGGTCTGGGTGGCCCGCTGGGGCAGCGGGGTACTCCACCGCTACACCCCCGACGGCACGCTGGACACCGTGCTGCCGGTCGGCGTCTCGCACCCGACCAGCTGCGCGTTCGGCGGCCCGGACCTGCGCACCCTGTACGTCACCACCGCCCGGAAGCCGACGGCGGACGGTCAGTTCTCCCGCCACGGCGGCCAGTTGCACGCCACCCGGCTGCCGGTGCCGGGTCTGCCGGCCACCCCGGCGGTATTCCCGGCAGCGACGACCTGACGGAGTGAACCAGGACACAGCGAGCACCCCTCCCGGCCCCCTTGCGTGCCGTGGCAGAATGACGGCAGTAGTAGTAGTGACGTTCAGCGCACTCCGGGGTCGGTGAAAATCCGAACCGGCGGTTACAGTCCGCGACCCGTCCGCAGCCAGCGGGCGGTTGACCAGGTGAAATTCCTGGACCGACGGTTAAAGTCCGGATGGGAGGCGTGCGCGGGCGAGTGGTTTCTCAGCGGTGCCACGGCTCTCCCCGAAGAGCCGTGAGTCGGGCGAGAGCTCTCTTTGGTGAGGGCTCCTCCTGGGCACCCGTCTGGTCGCCGTTCGTCGTGTCAGCTCCCATGCCGCCCCGGAGTCCGCGCTCTCAGCGCGAGGAGAACCCGGGTGTTCACCGGCATCATCGAAGAGCTCGGCGAGGTCGTCTCCATCGAGGAGATCGGCGACTCGTCGCGGATCCGCCTGCGTGGCCCCGTGGTCTGTTCCGACGCCGGCCACGGCGACTCCATCGCGGTCAACGGCGTCTGCCTGACCGTCGTCGACACCCCTGACCAACTGGCCTCCGCCACCGGCGAGTTCAGCGCCGACGTGATGGCCGAGACGCTGCACAGGTCCAGCCTGGGCGTGCTCGCCCCCGGCTCCCGGGTCAACCTGGAGCGGGCGATGGCGCTCGGCGCCCGGCTCGGCGGCCACCTGGTCCAGGGCCATGTGGACGCCACCGGGACGCTGCTCTCCCGCGAGCCCGGCGACCTGGACGCGGACGGCCTGCCGCGCTGGGAGGTGCTGCGCTTCTCGCTCCCGCAGTCCATCACCCGGTACCTGGTGGAGAAGGGCTCGATCACGGTGGACGGCGTCAGCCTCACGGTGGTCGACGCCGCGATCGACAGCTTCAGCGTCAGCCTCATCCCGGCCACGCTGGCCCTCACCACCCTCGGCACCAAGGCGGTCGGCGACCCGGTCAACCTCGAGGTGGACGTGCTGGCCAAGTACGTCGAGCGGCTGCTCGACACCCGCACCCTGCCCGACACCCTCGGCAAGGACCTCTCGTGAACTGGCTCAACGAGACCGCGTTCTCGATATTCGGCCAGGCGGTCAAGTGGACCGACATGGTGGGCAACCTGCTCGGCCTGGCCGCGCTCGCGCTCGGCTGGCGCCGCTCGACGTGGAGCTGGCCGGTCCAGCTGCTGTCCGCCGTGGTGCTGATCGGCGCCTACCTGTCGGCTCACCTGACCGGGCTGATCGGCAAGCAGGGCGTCGTGATCGTCGCCGCGGTCTGGGGCTGGACCCAGTGGCAGCGCGGCCGGCGCTCCACCGGTGAGATCGAGGTCCGGTTCGCCACCGCCCGGGAGCGGGCCGCGCTGATCGGCGGCACCGCGCTGGCCACCGTCGCGGTGGCCGGGATCTTCCTGGCCTACCCCTCGCTCTCCTGGAGCCCGTGGGCCGACGCCTACATCTTCGTCGGCACGCTGGCGGCGATGGTGGCCCAGGCCAGGGGCTGGGTCGAGTTCTGGTTCGCCTGGATCGCCGTCGACCTGGTCGGCGTCCCGCTCGCCTTCGCCAGCGGCTACACCTTCTCCGGTCTCACCTACGCCATCTACTTCGTGCTGGTGCTGCTCGGCCTGCGCGCCTGGTGGCTGCGCACCCGCACCCCTCGTCCCGCCAAGGCGGCCGTCCTGCAGGGAGTTTCGGCATGACCATCCAGCCCGAATCCGACATCCGTCAGCTGATCGACGACGCCTTCGCGCTCGACCCGGTCGAGCGGGCGATCGCCGACATCGCGCTCGGCCGCCCGGTCATCGTGGTGGACGACGAGGACCGCGAGAACGAGGGCGACATCATCTTCGCCGCCTCGGCCGCCACCCCGGAGCTGATGGCCTTCACCATCCGCTACACCTCCGGCGTGATCTGCGTGCCGATGACCGGCGAGGAGCTGGACCGGCTCAAGCTGCCCCCGATGACCGCCGTCAACGAGGACCGCAAGGGCACCGCCTACGCCGTCTCGGTGGACGCCAAGGACGGCGTGGACACCGGCATCTCGGCCGCCGACCGGGCCCGCACGGTCAAGCTGCTGGCCACCGCGGCCACCGAGCCGGGCGACCTGACCCGCCCCGGCCACGTCTTCCCGCTGCGGGCGGTGGAGGGCGGCGTGCTGGTCCGCCCCGGCCACACCGAGGCCGCCGTCGACCTGGCCCGGCTGGCCGGGCTTCCCGCGGCCGGCGCGATCGCCGAGGTGGTCAACGACGACGGCTCCATGGCCCGGCTGCCCGAGCTGGTCGCGTTCGCCCGCGAGCACCGGCTGGCGATCATCTCGATCGAGGACCTGATCGCCTACCGGCGCCGCACCGAGCTGCACGTGACCCGCGCCGCCGTCACCCGACTCCCCACCGTGCACGGCGAGTTCACCGCCGTCGGGTACCGGGGCACGCTGGACGGGGTGGAGCACATCGCGCTGGTCGCGGGCGGCCTCGGCGCGGACGGCAAGCTGCCGTCCGGCGAAGACGTGCTGGTCCGGCTGCACTCCGAGTGCCTGACCGGCGACGTGTTCGGCTCGCAGCGCTGCGACTGCGGCCCGCAGCTGCAGACCGCGCTGGCCCAGGTCGCCGCGGCCGGCCGGGGCGTGGTGCTCTACCTGCGCGGCCACGAGGGCCGGGGCATCGGCCTGACCCACAAGCTGCGCGCGTACGAGCTCCAGGAGCAGGGCCGGGACACCGTGGACGCCAACCTGGAGCTCGGCCTGCCCGCCGACGCCCGGGACTACAGCATCGGCGCCCACATCCTCACCGACCTCGGGGTGCACACCCTCACGCTGCTCACCAACAACCCGGACAAGATCGCGGCGCTGACCGAGCACGGCATCAAGGTGACGGACCGTCGCCCGGTCGAGATCGAGCCCGGCGAGCACAACGCGGTCTACCTGCGCACCAAGCGCGACCGGATGGGCCACGAGCTCCCGTGGCTCGACCAGAACTCCTGACACCCTTTCCGTACGCACCTTTTCGACAGACAGGAAGAACGACGTGAGCGGCCACGGAGCCCCCGAGCTGACCCTGAAGAACTGCGCCGACCTGCGGGTCGCGGTGATCGCCGCACAGTGGCACCAGCAGGTGATGGACGGCCTGCTGGACGGCGCGCACCGCGCACTCAAGGAGCTCGGGATCGAGGAGCCCACCATCGTCCGGGTGCCCGGCACCTTCGAGCTGCCGGTGGCCGCCAAGCAGCTCGCGGACCGGGGCTACGACGCCGTGGTGGCGCTCGGCGTGGTGATCCGCGGCGGCACCCCGCACTTCGACTACGTCTGCCAGGGTGCCACCCTCGGCCTCACCCAGGTCAGCGTGGACACCGGGGTCCCGGTCGGCTTCGGCGTGCTGACCTGCGACAACGAGCAGCAGGCGCTGGACCGCGCGGGCCTGCCCGGCTCGGCCGAGGACAAGGGCCACGAGGCGGTCACCGCCGCCGTGGCCACCGCCGCCGCGCTCCGCTCGGTCTCCGAGCCCTGGCGCTAGCAGCGTTCGGTCCCGGATCGTGGCGTCCAAAGGACTGTCCACGGTCCGGGACCGTTTACCGTCGTGATGCCTGCAAGCCGTAAGGTGAGCCCATCATGGCTTCGAAGACATTCGAGGAGCTGTTCACCGAGCTCCAGCAGAAGGCCGCCACCGGCGACCCCTCGTCCTCCCGTACCGCGCAGCTCGTCCAGCAGGGCGTGCATGCCATCGGCAAGAAGGTCGTCGAGGAGGCCGCCGAGGTCTGGATGGCCGCCGAGTACCAGTCGGAGGAGGAGACGGCCGAGGAGATCTCCCAGCTCCTCTACCACCTCCAGGTGATGATGGTCGCCCGCGGGCTGACGCTCGACGACGTCTACAAGTACCTCTGAACCCCGCCCTCCCGCTCACCCCGTTCACCACCACAGCGAAGGATTCACCTCTCATGCTGCGCATCGCCGTCCCCAACAAGGGTTCGCTCTCGGGTCCCGCGGCGGAGATGCTCCATGAGGCCGGGTACCGGCAGCGCAAGGACCCCAAGGAACTGGTGCTGGTCGACCCGGAGAACCAGGTCGAGTTCTTCTTCCTGCGCCCGCGCGACATCGCGGTGTACGTCGGCTCCGGGCGGCTCGACATCGGGATCACCGGCCGCGACCTGCTGCTCGACTCGGCGTCCAACGCCGAGGAGGTGCTCGCGCTCGGCTTCGGCGGCTCGACCTTCCGGTTCGCCCGGCCGGTCGGCTTCGAGGTCGGGGACGTCGCGGGCCTGGAGGGGCTGCGGATCGCCACCTCCTACACCGGCCTGGTCGAGCAGCACCTGGCCGAGCAGGGCGTGAAGGCCACCGTCACCAAGCTGGACGGCGCGGTGGAGACCGCGGTGCAGCTCGGCGTCGCCGACGTGATCGCCGACGTGGTGGAGACCGGCACCAGCCTGCGGAACGCGGGCCTGGAGATCTTCGGCGAGCCGATCCTGGTCTCGGACGCGGTGGTGATCCGGCCCAAGGGCGCCGGCGAGGACGCCGGGGTCGAGCAGTTCCTGCGTCGGCTCCAGGGCGTGCTGGTGGCCCGCAGGTACGTGCTGATGGACTACGACATCCGCGCCGAGCACGTCTCCGCGGCGGTCGCCCTGACGCCCGGCCTGGAGTCGCCGACCGTCTCGCCGCTGCACACCGAGGGCTGGGTCGCGGTCCGCTCGATGGTGCTCCGCAAGGAGGCCCAGCGGATCATGGACGACCTCTGGAGCATCGGCGCCCGCGCCATCCTGGTCACCAACATCCACGCCTGCCGGCTCTGACGGGTCATCGGGGCGGGGCCGGTACTGCCGGCTCCGCCCCGCTTTCGCGTTCCTGAGACCCCGCCGTTCGGAGAGCCACCGTGTCCCACCCCGTCGAACTGCCCGTCACCTGGGCACCGCGCCGCAACCGTGCCGTGCTGGCCGGGATCTGCGGCCTGCTGCTGGTGCTGTTCACCGTGCTGGCGTTCGCGCTGCCGTCGAACTGGCAGGTCAACGACCGGGTGGCGATCTTCGTCAGCGGGCTGCTGTTCTCGGCGGTCGGCCTGCTGCTGGCCCGCCCCCGGGTGAGCGCCGACGCCGAGGGCGTCACGGTGGTCAACTTCGTCCGGCGGCACCGGCTGAGCTGGCCGCAGATCGTCCGGGTGAACTTCCGTCAGGGCGACCCCTGGGTGATGCTCGACCTCGCCGACGGCACCTCGCTGGCCGCCGTCGGCATCCAGCCGGCGGGCGGACGGGAGCAGGCCGTCCGGGCCGCCCGGGCGCTGCGCGACCTGGTCGAGGACCACAGTGCGGCGCAGAACTGAACGGCGTGGCGCGGAAGCGGGGGGCCGAACAGGTTCCTTATCCTCGTACGGATATCGTTTACGCTGGTAAAGCCGGGGCAAAGCCCCATCCCACTCACCCACGACCAGAGGAGTGACTCCCCACCTCGATGGACGATCCGTCCGGTAGTACCCGCGCCGCCTCGCATCCGGTCATCGGAAGGCAGGCGGCACTGTGATCACCGCCTGGCTGCTGCTGCTCGCGGCCGTGCTGCTCATCCTCGCCAACGGCCTCTTCGTGGCCGCGGAGTTCGCCCTCGTCACGGTGGACCGCGGAGCCGTCGAACGTGCCGTCGCCACCGGCGACCGCAAGGCCGAGAGCGTCCTGAAGGCGCTCCGCCAGCTCTCCTTCCAGCTCTCCGGTGCCCAGCTCGGCATCACCGTCACCTCCCTGGTGGTCGGCATGCTGGCCTCGCCGGCCCTCTCCGTGCTGCTCAGCCCGGTCTTCACCGCCGTCGGGGTGCCGGTCGCGGCCGCGCACGGCGTGTCGGTCGCCGTCGGCATGCTGCTGGCCACCGTGTTCCAGATGGTGGTCGGCGAACTGGTGCCGAAGAACTGGGCGATCTCGCACCCGATCCAGGTCGCGTACGCGGTGGTCGGCCCGCAGCGGCTGTTCTCGGCCGCCTGTCGTCCGCTGATCAGCTTCCTGAACGGCTCGGCCGACCGGATGGTCCGGGCCCTCGGCATCGAGCCGCAGGAGGAGCTCGGCCACGCCCGTACCCCGGCCGAACTGGTCTCGCTGGCCCGGCACTCCGCGAAGGAGGGTGCGATAGACGAACAGTCCGCGACCCTCTTCGTGAAGACCCTCAGCCTGGCCGACCTGACCGCCGAGAGCGTGATGACCCCCCGGGTCGACGTGACCGCCCTCCAGCGGGACGCCACCGCCTCGGACGTTCTCAACCTGACCCGGGCCACCGGCTTCTCCCGGTTCCCGGTCTACGCCGACAACCTGGACGAGGTGACCGGCACGGTCACCCTGAAGGACGCCCTGGCGGTGCCGGCCGAGCGCCGCTCGCACACCAGGGTGGCCCAACTCGCCACCGCCGCCCTGCTGGTGCCCGAGACGCTGCCCGCCGAACTGCTGCTGGACCAGCTCCGCCGCGAACAGCCGATGGCGATCGTGGTGGACGAGTACGGTGGCACGGCCGGGGTGGTCACCATCGAGGACATCGTCGAGGAGATCGTCGGCGAGGTGCAGGACGAGCACGACCAGGCCGACGTCCCCGAGCTGCGGCAGCTGCCGCCGAAGGACGGCCTGCCGGTCTGGGAGGCCGACGGCCGGGCCCGGACCGACCAGCTGGAGGCGATCGGCCTGCACGCCCCCGACGGGCCGTACGAGACGCTCGGCGGCCTGCTCGCCGACCTGCTCGGCAAGCTGCCCGCGCCGGGTGAGCAGGCGTCACTTCCGGGCTGGCGACTCACCGTGCTGGGCGTCGAACGCCACCGGACCAGCCGGGTGCTGGTCGAGCGGGTCGACCGGCACACCCCCACCGAGGACGAGGACCGATGACCGCGCTCCAACTGGCCGCCTCGCTGTTGCTGCTGCTCGGCAACGGCTTCTTCGTCGGCGCCGAGTTCGCGGTGATCTCGGTCCGGCGCAGCCAGATCGAGCCGCTCGCGGAGGCCGGCAACAAGCGGGCCCGCACCGTGCTGCACGCGCTGTCCAACGTCTCCGCGATGCTGGCGGCCGCCCAGCTCGGCATCACGGTCTGCTCGCTGCTGCTCGGCGCGCTGGCCGAACCGACCATCGCGCACCTGCTGGAGGGCCCGTTCGAGGCCCTCGGCGTACCGGACCAGCTGGTCCACCCGATCGGCTACGTGCTGGCGCTGGCCCTGGTGGTCTTCCTGCACATGGTGGTCGGCGAGATGGTCCCGAAGAACATCGCGCTGGCCGGCCCCGAGAAGGCCGCGCTCTGGCTCGGCCCGCCGCTGGACCGGCTGGCCCGCTGGCTGAGCCCGGTGATCCGGTTCCTGAACGCCTTCGCCAACAGCCTGCTCCGGCTGGTCAAGGTGGAGCCCAAGGACGAGGTCGAGTCGGTCTTCACCACCGAGCAGCTGCTCTACCTGCTGACCGACTCCAAGGAGGCCGGTCTGCTCGACCAGGGCCGCCAGGAGCGGCTGGAGGACGCGCTGGAGCTGGGCGGCCGCCCGATCACCGACGTGCTGCTGCCCGCCGACCAGCTGGTCACGGTCGGCAGCAAGGTGACCGCCGCCGAGATCGAGGAGCTCGCGGTGCGGACCGGGTTCTCCCGGTTCCCGGTGGTCGACGGGGAGGGCGTGGTGCTGGGCTACCTGCACGTCAAGGACGTGCTGGACGTCGAGGACCGGGACGCCCCGATGCCGGCCAGGCTCTGGCGCCCGGTGACGGTGCTGCGCGGCAACCTGCCGCTGGACGACGCGCTGGGGGCGATGCGGCGGGCCGCCTCGCACCTGGCGGCCGTGGTGGACCAGGACGGCAAGCCGCTGGGCCTGGTCGCGCTGGAGGACGTCCTGGAGGAGCTGGTCGGCGAGATGCACGACCCGGACCACCGGCTGGTGTAGCCCGTCCCGTCGTGCCGACCCGGGTGGTCCGCAACGATGTGCCGGCCGGGGCCCGGCGGCCCGCCGCCCTTCGGGCAGTGGGCCGCCGGGCCCCGGTCAGGTCCTGCCGTCGATGAGTTCGCCGTACGCCTGGACCAGGTCGGGGAGCCGGAGGGTGGCCAGGTCCTCCCGGGACGGGGTGCCGGGGAGGGCGGACAGCCGCAGGTCGCGGTAGGCGCAGGACTTCTCGTACAGGGTGCGGATGAAGCGTCCGTTGCCGAGGTTGTCGATCCAGCCCTCGCGGACCACGTGGGCACAGATGCTGGCCAGCTCGTCGGAGGCGTCCCGGTCCCAGTCGTCGCCGCCGCCGGAGGCCAGCGTGCGGCCGATCGCGGTCAGCTCGGAGGGGCGGTAGCTGGGGAAGTCCACCCGGGTGGTGAAGCGGGAGTTGAGGCCGGGGTTGGTGGCCAGCAGCCGGTTCATCCCCTCGGGGTAGCCGGCCAGGATCACCACCAGCCGGTCCCGGTTGTCCTCGGCGCGCTTGAGCAGCACCTGGAGCGCCTCGTCGCCGTACGCGTCGCCCTTGCTGTAGCCGGAGTTGGAGAGGCTGTACGCCTCGTCGATGAACAGCACCCCGTCCAGCGCGGAGTCGATCAGCTCGTTCGCCTTGACCGCCGTCTGGCCGAGGAACTCGCCGACCAGGTCGGCCCGTTGGGCCTCCACCAGGTGGTCGCCGGAGAGCAGCCCGAGGGCGTGGAAGACCTGGCCGAGGATCCGGGCCACCGTGGTCTTGCCGGTGCCGGAGGGGCCGGAGAAGACGAAGTGCCGCTTCGGCGGCTGCACCGGCAGCTCCTGGTCGGCCCGCAGTCTGGACATCCGCAACTGCGCGGACAGCGCCCGGACCTGACGCTTGACCGGCTCCAGGCCGACCATCTGCTCCAGCTCGGCGAGCGCGACGTCCAGGCTCTGCGGGCCGTGCCACCGGGGGCCGGTGCGGTCGGCCGGGCCGACGGTGGCCGGGGCCTCGGCCCGGACCGGCAGCGGGGTGCGCTCGGGGGCCTTCGCCGGGGGTGCGGCCGGGGTCTCCTCGGGTTCGAAGAACGGGACGAAGTCCTCGTCGGGCATCGGGAGTTCACCACCGCTGTCGTCCACCGGGACCAGCACGTCGAGCACCCCGTCCTCGGTGGCGATGGCGGCCAGCCGGGCGGCGGTGTCCATGAAGCCGGGGTCGGCCCGGTGCACCGCGCGGTAGAGCGGGAGGGCGGCGGCGCTGCGCCCGGAGCCCTCGTAGGCGCGGGCCAGCCAGTACCGCAGCTCCTTGCGCTGCGGCTGCTCGGACCGGCAGCGGGCCAGCGAGGCGGCCAGCGGGTGCTGGGCCTGGGCGCACATGTCGAGCCGGACCCGGGCCATCCCGGCGAACAGTCCGGCCTCGATGCCGAGCAGCTGGTCGTCGAGCAACTGGTCGGTGTCCCGGATGAGTTGCTCCCAGTCCTTGAGCAGGTAGGAGCGGCAGGCGTGCAAGAAGCGGACCGAGGGGTCCTGCTCGGGGTCCGGGCAGCCGGCCAGTGCGGTGTCCAGCTCGGCCAGGTGCCGGCCGTCCAGCCAGTGCGAGGCGTGCGCGAGCGCGAGGTCGCGACCGTCCTCCAGTACCGGCTGGACCCACCAGCCGAGCCAGAACCAGGAGCTCAGCGGTCTGCGGTGCTTGGCCCGCTGCTCGCCGAAACGTTTCTGGTGGCGGTGCATCGCGAGCAGGGCGCCCGAGGTGTCGCAGCGCAGCGCGTGCAGGCCGAGCCAGGCGTCGGCCATCCCCGGGTCGAGCTCGACCGCGGTGCGGAACTCCTCCTCCGCGCGGGCGTACGACCCGGCCGCGTAGGCGTCCATGCCGCGCAGCCAGGCACGGTCGGCCAGCCGCTCGGGTCCCGCCGTACCGGAACTGTCCACTGTCACTCAGCCCCCCGCCGTGTGCACCGAAGGCACCCCCTGTCAGGAATCGTACCGGGGGTGAGCTGATCCGGAAGGGTGTCGCGCGGAGTCAAATCCGGCCGGGCGGGCGGTGGTTGGGGAACGAAGAACGGCACCTCCGGCTCACGGGGGAACAAGCCGGAGGTGCCGCGTCTAATGTTGCGCGATCAACTAATCTCGCGCTGAGCTGAACCTAAGTCCTGACGACTGCCCAGGTCAAGGGCGTCGCGCAGGCTCACCGAGGGTGCTCCGGACGATCCGCCCGGTGACTCCGTGCACCCGTAGATCGGCATACGGACGGCTCGGGTCGGCGGCGAAATGCGCCAGCTCGGCGCGGCTCCAGCCGGCCCAGAACTCGGCCAGTTCCGGCCCGTCCCGCCGCTCGCCCCGGGCCCGGGCGGCCGGCTGGTCCAGCTCCAGCCAGATCAACCGGGCCAGCAGCGGCCGGAGTTCGCGACGCCCGGCACCCACCCCCTCGATCAGTACCACCGGCGCGGCGGGCACCCGCCGGCTGCCCGTGAAACGGCGCAACACCCAGTCGTAGACCTGGTGTTCGGCCGGCTCGCCGCGGCTCAGCGGGTCGAGCAGCTGCTTGCGCAGCCGCCCCGTCCAGCCGAACGGCTCACGGTGCGTGGCCAGGTCGTCCAGGTGCACCACCGGCGCCCCGCCGAGCGCCGTGGCGAGCCGGGTCGCGAAGGTGGTCTTCCCCGAGCCGGCGTGCCCGTCCACGCCGACCAGCCGCACCGGACCGCAGGACGGCGGCAGTGCGCGCAGCTCGGCGGCCAGCGAAATCAGGTCGGATCGGGTCACCGCCCCACTTTACGGGCGGCCCGGGTCCGACGTGGTGGCAGCGGGGGTCCGGGTGATGTGCCGGACCGGACCGTGACGGCACGCCCCGTATCGGGCATACTCACATCGCCAAGCCCAGTGAACGGGCGTTCACCGCGATCCGGTGCCGCCCGGGCCGACCCTGCCGTGCCGTACCCGAACCCCCAGGGACCGGCGCCCGACCGAGGAGGCGACGTACCGTCATGACCCCCGCCGCTGCCAAGCCCGTGGACCGCCAGCTTCCCAGCGAGGAGGCCCGGGAGCTGCTCGCCCTCACCAGGGACCTGGTGCGCAACGAGGTGGAGCCGCGCGCCGCCGAGGACGAGGCGGTCGGACGGTTCCCGCGCGAGGTGTTCGCCACCCTCGGTGAGGCCGGGCTGCTGTCGCTGCCGTACGACGAGCGGCACGGCGGCGGTGGGCAGCCGTACGAGGTGTACCTCCAGGTGCTGGAGGAGCTGGCGGCCGGCTGGCTGGCGGTCGGGCTCGGGGTCAGCGTGCACACGCTGTCCTGCCACGCGCTGGCCACCTTCGGCACCGACGCGCAGCGCGAGCGCTGGCTGCCCGGCATGCTGGGCGGCGAGCAGCTCGGCGCGTACTGCCTCTCCGAGCCGCAGTCCGGCTCCGACGCCGCCGCGCTGCGCACCCGGGCCGACCTGGACGGCGAGAGCTACGTGGTGAACGGCACCAAGGCGTGGATCACCCACGGCGGGCACGCCGACTTCTACAGCACGATGGCCCGCACCGGCGTGGACGGGCCGCGCGGGATCAGCTGCCTGCTGGTGCCCGGCGACAGCACCGGCCTGTCGGCCGCGCCGCCGGAGCACAAGATGGGCATGCGCAGCTCGCCCACCGCCCAGATCCACTTCGACGGCGTCCGGGTGGACCGGGACCGCCTGGTCGGCGAGGAGGGGCAGGGGTTCCAGATCGCGCTGTCCGCGCTGGACTCCGGCCGGCTCGGCATCGCCGCCTGCGCGATCGGCGTGGCCCAGGCCGCGCTCGACCTCGCGGTCGAGTACGCGGGCACCCGGCAGCAGTTCGGCCGCCCGATCGCCGAGTTCCAGGGCCTGTCGTTCATGCTGGCCGACATGGCCACCAAGGTGGAGGCCGGGCGCGCGCTCTACCTCGCGGCGGCCCGCCGCCGGGACGCCGGGATGGCGTTCTCCAAGGAGGCCGCGATGGCGAAGCTGTTCTGCACCGACGCCGCGATGGCGGTCACCACCGACGCCGTCCAGGTGCTCGGCGGGTACGGCTACACCCAGGACTACGCCGCCGAGCGGTACATGCGGGAGGCCAAGGTGCTGCAGATCGTCGAGGGCACCAACCAGATCCAGCGCCTGGTGATCGGCCGGCACCTGACCGGTCGCTGACCGCCGCTCCGGCGTCCGCCCGCGGGCGGACGCCGGAGCCGGTCGGGATCAGTGCCGGACCAGACCGGCCCGCGAGCGCTGGGCGGGGACCCGCGAGCGGCGCTCCAGCGGGCCCGCGCCCGGGGCGCTCGCGTGCGAGAACGGGCTGGTGCGCCAGTCGAACTCGGCGGGGGAGCTGCCCAGGGCCAGGCTCTCGACGGCGGCGTGCTCGATCGAGTCGCACTCCGTCAGGTCGTCGGTCGGGGCGCCGGTGCCGGGGCAGAGCGCGGGGGAGAACGGGTGCCAGGCGGTCGGCAGCACCGCGTGCTGCGGCAGCTGCTCCTCGTCGCCCAGCAGGGCGATCGGACGGTCGCACTCGGGGCAGTGCACCCGGAAGATGTCCCAGGTCTCCATCTCGCCCGGGTCCACCCCCGGGAAGTCGTCGAGGTCGAAGCGTTCCTCGTCCTCCGCAGCGGCGCGGGAAGGCTGTTCCACAGCAGGCATCTGATCCCCCTCGGATCGGGCCCGGCCGACGTCGGCCCTGGCCAAGAGCACCATTTCCCGCTGACGGGGCCTCATAATCCTGCGTCCGGACGCAGTGTGATGCACGCCATGTGGCGCTCGCCACATTCACGCGGCATGTGCCGGAGCGTGCGCCCCCCGGACCCGTACCGGGCCCTGCCGACCCCCTGCTGTCGGCGGCAGGGGTTGCGGGGCAGTAGGTTTGCGCACTGTGGAGGATCTCGACCAACGCATCGTTCAGCTGCTCCTCGAGGACGGCCGGATGAGCTACACGGACCTGGGCAAGGCCACCGGCCTGTCCACCTCGGCGGTGCACCAACGTGTGCGCCGCCTCGAACAGCGCGGGGTGATCCGCGGCTACACGGCGATCATCGACCCGGACTCGGTCGATCTGGCGCTCACCGCCTTCATCTCCGTCAAGCCCTTCGACCCCAGCTCCCCGGACGACACCCCGGACCGGCTGGCCGGGCTGTCGGAGATCGAGGCCTGCCACAGCGTCGCGGGCGACGAGAACTACATCCTCAAGGTGCGGGTCGGCGCCCCCGGCGACCTGGAGGACCTGCTGGCCCGGATCCGCAGCGCGGCGGGGGTGTCGACCAGGACCACCGTGGTGCTGTCCACCCCGTACGAGGCGCGGCCGCCCAAGTTGTAGCCCGGGGACGGCGGGGCGGCCGTGCGGGTGCAGACTTGTGCCTCATGAGCGCATCCACCACCCCCCGGACCGTGCTGCTGCGCGGCGGTTCCGTCTACAGCCCCGCCGACCCGTTCGCCACCGCGATGCTGGTCGAGGGCGAACACATCGCCTGGGTCGGCAGCGAGGGCGCCGCCGAGCCGTACGCGGCGACCGCCGACGAGGTGGTCGAGCTGGACGGTGCGCTGGTCACCCCGGCGTTCGTGGACGCCCACGTGCACGCCACCTCGGCCGGCCTCGCGCTGACCGGCCTCGACCTGACCGGCTGCCCCTCGCTGGGCGAGGCGCTGGCCGCCGTCACGGCCTTCGCCGCCGCCGGTCCCGGCGTGCTGATCGGGCACGGCTGGGACGAGACCAAGTGGCCCGAGGGCCGGCCGCCGACGCTCGCCGAGCTGGACGCCGCCGCCGGTGGCGCCGCCCTCTACCTGTCCCGGACCGACGTGCACTCCGCGCTCGCCTCCAGCGCGCTGCGGGAGCTGACGACGGGTCTGGCCGACCGCGCCGGGTACCACCCCGACGGCCCGCTGAGCCGGGACGCCCACCACGCCGTGCGCCGCGCCGCGCTCGCCCACCTGACGGCGGATCAGCGCCGGGCCGCCCAGCGGGCCGCGCTGACCCGGGCCGCCGAACTCGGCATCGGCGCCGTGCACGAGTGCGCGGGCCCGGACATCTCCTCCGAGCAGGACTTCACCGAGCTGCTCGCGCTGGCCGCCGAGGGCGCCGGCCCCGAGGTGTTCGGCTACTGGGGCGAACTCGCCCCCGCCGGGGTGGAGACCGCCCGCCGGCTGGGCGCGCTGGGCGCGGCCGGGGACCTGTTCGCGGACGGCGCGCTCGGCTCGCACACCGCCTGCCTGCACGCCCCGTACACCGACGCCGAGCACACCGGGGCCGCCTACCTGACGGCCCGGCAGGTCGCCGACCACGTCGCCGCCTGCACCGAGGCGGGCCTGCAGGCCGGCTTCCACGCCATCGGGGACGCCGCGCTGGGCACCGTGCTGGAGGGGGTCAGGGCCGCCGCCGACCGGGTCGGCCTGGACCGGGTCCGGGCCCGGCGGCACCGGGTCGAGCACGCCGAGGCGCTCGACCCGAAGGCCGTCGCGGCCTTCGCCGAGCTCGGCCTGACCGCCTCGGTGCAGCCCGCCTTCGACGCCGCCTGGGGCGGCCCGGACGGCATGTACGCCCAGCGCCTGGGCGCCGAGCGGGCCGCCGGGCTGAACCCGTTCGCCGGGCTGCTGCGGGCGGGCGTGCCGCTGGCCTTCGGTTCGGACGCCCCGGTCACCCCGCTGGACCCCTGGGGCACCGTCCGGGCCGCCGCCTTCCACCGGACCGCGGAGCACCGGATCTCGGTCCGGGCCGCCTTCACCGCCCACACCCGGGGCGGCTGGCGGGCGATCGGCCGGGACCAGGACGGCGTGCTGGTCCCCGGCGCGGTGGCTAGCTTCGCCGTCTGGGCGGCCGCCGACCTGGTGGTCCAGGCCCCCGACTCCCGGGTGGCCGGCTGGTCCACCGACCCCCGCTCCGGCACCCCCGGCCTGCCCGACCTGACCCCGGGCTCGCCGCTCCCCACCTGCCTGCGCACGGTGGTCCGGGGCCGCACGGTGTACGCCGCCTGACCGCCGACCGGGTCGGCCCGGACCCTGGGCGACCGGGTGTCGAGGATCCGGGGTACCGTCTTCCGATCAGGATGGACCTGCACAGACAGAGAGGTGGTGCGCGGATGGCACTGCCCGTCGAGCAGGAGCACCCCGTGGCCGCACCCGAACCGGAGCCCGCCGCCCCCCGACCGGGGCGGCCCGGCCGGCTTGTCGCCGGCCTGCCCCGGACCGGGCTGGCGGTGCTCTGCGGTCTGCTGCTGGCGCTCGCCTTCCCGCCGTACGACGCCTGGCCGCTCTCGCTGGTCGGGGTGGCCGGCCTGTCGCTGTTGACCTGGGGGCGGACGGCGCGGCAGGGGGCCTGGACGGGCTTCGCGTTCGGGCTGCCGTTCTTCCTGCTGCTCCTCTGGTGGCTGCGGGTGATCGGCCTGGACGCGACCATCGGCCTGTCGGTGATCGAGGCGCTGTTCCTGGCGGCGCTGGGCGCAGGGCTGGCCGCCACCTCGCGGCTGCCCGGCCGGCCGGTCTGGGCGGCCTGCCTCTGGGTCACCCAGGAGTGGGCCAGGGACCGGCTGCCGCTGGGCGGCTTCCCCTGGGGCCGGCTGGCCTTCGCCAACACCGCCACCCCCTTCACCCCGCTGGCCGCCCTCGGCGGCGCGCCGCTGGTCACCTTCGCGGTCGCGCTCTGCGGCACCCTGCTGGCCTGGGCCGCGCTGCGGCTGCGCCGGGGTCCGCACCGCTCGCTGCCGACCGCGGCGCCGGCCCTGGCGGGCGCGCTGGCCGTGCTGCTGGCCGGGTACCTGGTGCCGGTCCCGACGGCCGCCGCCGAGACCGTCAAGGTCGCGGTGATCCAGGGCAACGTGCCCAACCCCGGCATGCACTTCCTCGGCACCCCGATGACGGTGCTGAAGAACCACGCCGCCGCCACCGAGCAGCTCGCCGCCGAGGTCGCGGCCGGCCGGGCCGAGCGTCCCGACCTGGTGATCTGGCCGGAGAACTCCTCCGACTTCGACCCGTTCACCAGCGCCGAGGCGTACGGCCGGATCGACGCCGCCGTGAAGGCGATCGGCGTCCCCGTCCTGGTCGGCGCGCTGGTGAACGGCCCGGACGAGCAGCACGTGCTCAACCAGGGCATCGTCTGGGACCCGAGGACCGGCCCCGGCGCCTCGTACACCAAGCAGCACCCGGTGCCGTTCGGCGAGTACGTGCCGTTCCGGGACCAGCTGTCCAAGGTGATCACCCGGCTCCAGCAGGTCGCCCGGGACTTCTTCCCGGGCACCGGCAGCGGCGTGCTCCAGCTCGGGCCGGCCCGGATCGGCGACGTGATCTGCTTCGAGGTGGCCTACGACGAGATCGTCCGGGACACCGTCAACCAGGGCGGCCGGGTGCTGGTCGTGCAGACCAACAACGCCACCTACGCCAAGAGCGGCCAGCCCGACCAGCAGCTGGCGATGTCCCGGCTGCGGGCGGTCGAGCACGGCCGGGCCGTGCTGATCGCCGCCACCAGCGGGATCAGCGCGATCGTGGCGCCGGACGGCACGGTGACCCACCACACCGAGGAGCTGACGGCGGCCCAGCTGAGCGCGGTCGTCCCGCTCCGGGACGGCCGGACCCTGGCGGACCGGGTCGGTGCCGCCCCCGAGTGGGTGCTCGCGCTGGCCGGGCTGCTGGCCTGCGGCCTGGTGGTGCTGGACGGGTTCCGCCGTCGGAGGGGCGCCGGAACACCGGCCGAGTCCTAGTCGTTGTGCCAGGTGGTGCCCGGTAGCCCGGCCGGAACAGCCGGTCGGGCGGTGGAGCGGGCAGCACGATGGAGTGGATTCGTACCGTGAGCCAGCAAGTTCCCCAGGCCCCGTCGGCACCGCGCAGCCGGGTGCGGCGGGTCCTGCCGTTGTTGATCGCCGCCTGGCTGGTGCTGGAGATCTGGCTGCTGACCGTGGTCGCCTCGGCGACCAGCTGGTTCGCGGTCCTGTTGCTGCTGCTCGGCGGGGTGCTGCTGGGCGGCTGGCTGATCAAGCGGGCCGGGCTGAAGGCGATCTCGGCGGCGATCGAGCAGAGCAGGCAGCCGCAGTCCCAGCAGCCGCAGACCGGCACCAGCATGACGGTGCTGGCCGGCATGCTGCTGATGCTGCCCGGCTTCCTGTCGGACGTGCTCGGGCTCTCGCTGCTGTTCCCGCCGACCAGGGCACTCTGGCGGGCGCTGGGCCGCCGGTTCGCCAGTACGGCGCTGCGCTCCGGCGCGCCGGTCGGCCATGACCCGCTGGCGGACGCGGTGCGGCTGCAGGAGCAGATCCGGATCCACCGCCCCGACGGCAAGGTGATCCAGGGCGAGGTGGTCGACCCGGCGCCGTCGGCCGGCGACCGGCCGGACACCGACCACCGGCCGCCGCTCAGCGGCTGAGACCGACCGGTCGACGGGTACGGCCGACCGGCCGTACCGGAAAAGCCGAGGGGCCCGGGCTTCGGGAGAAGCTCGGGCCCCTTCGGGTTCGGGTCGCCGCTGGCGTGCGGCGCTGGGTCAGGCGCTCTTGCGGGTGTCGCGGGGGTGGACCGCGAGGTTCATCCCGCCGGAGCGGAGTACGGCCAGGCGCTCTGCCAGGACCTCCTCCAACTCCTCCCTCGTCCGACGCTCCATCAGCATGTCCCAATGGGTGCGCGTCGGCTTGGTCTTCTTCTCCTCCGGCTCATCACCGTCCAGCAGCATGGCCTCCTGGCCACAGAACCGGCATTCCCAAGCCGAGGGGATCTCCGCCTCAACGGAGAAAGGAACCTCGAATCGGTGTCCGTTCTGACATGCGTACTCAACGGTCTGGCGGGGAGCCAGATCAATTCCACGGTCGGTCTCGTAGCTAGTGGCCCCGAGTCGCGTGCCGCGGAGAGCTCGCTCGCTCATGAATCGTGCCTCCAGGGCTTATGGCCCACAGGACTAGTGGTCGCTGTCATCGTCGTTCGGTCAACGCTCGGCCGTCGACGAAGATTCCCGTCCGGGGACATGCGTCGCCTGTCGTACCGCCACTGTTTGTACCCATCGTCGCCCGTTTTGTCACATCTGAACGGATTTATCACCCAGCGTGTCACCAAATGTGCGGAGAGCGACCCGGCTACGGGTGGCGCGCCAGCTTACCGCTGTCGGGTCACCACACCGGACGCGGTCGGACCGCAGGGGGCTCTTTCGGCATTTCAGGGGGGCCGGCCGGGGTGGCGGAACCGGCCTTGAGGTCGACCGCCGGGGCCTCGGTCCTGGTGTCCCGGTGCGGCAGCAGGGTGATCACCGCCTCCCGGTGGGCGGCCGGTGCCTCGTCGTCCAGCGGGTCCACGGTGACCGGCACCTGGAGCCGGACCGGGGCGCTCGCGCCGATCCGGGCGTAGCCGCGGCCGGGCGGGGTCCGGTTGGCCGGGGTGATGTCCAGCGGGCCGGTCAGCACGGCCTCGGCGCTGCCGGGGGTGGCCGGGCCGAGCATCACCCGGGCCCGGGTGGTGGCCCGCACGGTGGGGGAGATCCGGTCGTAGGCGGCCAGGTCGTCGGCGACCACCACGGTGACCCGGGCGGCCCGGCCGTGCCGGAGCGGGAGCTCCAGCAGCTCCTGCGGGTCGGGGCGGCCCTCGGCGTGGGCCAGCTCGGTGAGCTCGGTGGGGTGGTCGAGCAGCAGCCAGAGCGGACGGGTGACGTCCTCGGGGGCGGCCACGCCGTGGTGGCGGGCGGCGTTCAGGGCGGTGAGCCGGCGTTCGGTCTCCTGGGCGGCCCACTCCAGGGCGGCCAGCGCGCCGTGCAGGCTGGTCTCCACGGTGTGCACGCCGGGCCGGTTCACCAGGCAGGCGTGCTCGCCGGTGCCGGCCCCGTCGATCACCATCAGGTCGCCGTGCCGGAGCGCCTGCAGCGCGATCGAGCGGATCAGGGTCGAGGTGCCCGAGCCCGCGCTGCCCAGGGCCAGCAGGTGCGGTTCGGAGGAGCGGGCGCCGGTGCGCCAGACCACCGGCGGCTGCTGGACGGTGGCGCCGTTCAGGGTGACCGGGATGGTGCGGCGGCTGCCGTGGTCGTCGGTGAAGCCGAGCACGATCTCGCCGGGGGTGGTGACGAAGGTCTGGGCGGCGATGTCGGTGGCCAGCGGCGCGAGCGCGGTGACCCGCAGCCGGTTGGACTCCTCGTCCCAGTCGAAGCGGTACTCCCTGGACCGGCCCGCCTTGCCCTGGATCACCTGCTCGACCCGGGCCCGGGCAGCGGGCTCGGTGTCGGTGAAGTACGCGGGATAGCCGAGGTCGAGCATGGCCAGCCGGCCCTGGTCGTCGAACTCCCAGCCGCTGAACGCGTCCTGGTAGCGGCCCTCCGGGCCGTAGAGCGGGCTGAGCTCCTCCGGCGCCGCCAGGTAGGGGGTCAGGGCGGCGTAGAGCGCGGTGAGCTTGAGGTCGGCGGCGTCCGGCTCGGGGTCGGCGGGCGACGCCTTGGGGGAGCGGCCGACCCAGGCGGCGCTGGCCATCAGGGCGACCAGGGCGAGCAGCGGGCCGTGCGGGAGCAGGAAGACGCCGAGCACTCCGGCGGCGGTCAGGAAGACCGTCGGGCCGCGCTTCTCCTTCGGGGTGGCGGCCCAGCGGGCCTTCAGCCACTCGGAGTGGCGCCGCAGGCCGCGGCCGATCACGGTGAGCGGGGCGAACATGTCGGAGGCGTGGTCGCCTGCGGTCCGGGCCAGGTCGCGGCCGCGGCTGAGATGGCGGGTCAGGGACATTCGGGACTTCTCCCCGGGCAGCTCGGGACGGGTTTGGGGGTGCGTACGGCCCGGGGCGGTTGGGCACCGCACCCGGGCCGGAGGGAAATCCGAGCCGCCGTCAGAACTTCAGGCCGCCGAGCAGGCTGGCCAGGCTCGCGCCGCCCGCCTGGATGCTGGGTGCGATCGAGGACCCCGCGATGTAGAAACCCAGCAGCGCGCACACCAGCGCGTGCGAGATCTTGAGGCCGTCTCGCCGGAAGAACAGGAAGGCGATGGTGCCGAACAGGACGATGCCGGAGATGGAGAGAATCACGCGACTGCTCCTCGATCTGGGGACGGCGGGGACGCATAAAAAGGAAAAAGGCGTAACCGAAAGTGCCCCAATCGTGACAAAAAGTAATAGATGATGGAACGTGGCAAACGGGTGGATCTCGCCGGACCGCCTGGCTGGGCCGTACACGAGCGGCAAATTTCGCCCGAACGGCCGCTCGACCCACCCCACCGCGTGTCGTCCGATACCGTGCGGTACGGCACTACCGACCCGATCCGAGAGGGCCCCGTCATGGCCGACTCCGCACCCCAGACCCCGGACGCCGAGGTCATCGCACTCGCCGGCAAGCTCTTCGACGCGGCCCGCACGGGCGACGCCGCGCTGCTCACGGCCTACCTGGACGCCGGGGCGCCGGCCGACCTGGCCAACGACCGGGGCGACACCCTGGTGATGCTGGCGGCGTACCACGGCCACGCCGAGACGGTCCGGTCCCTGCTGGCGCACGGCGCCGACCCGGACCGGGTGAACGACCGGGGCCAGACCCCGCTGGCCGGTGCCGTCTTCAAGGGCGAGGCCGAGGTGATCACCGCCCTGCTGGAGGGGAACGCCGACCCGCGGGCCGGTGCGCCGACCGCGATCGAGACCGCCCGGATGTTCGGCAAGGACGATCTGGTGGCCCGGTTCGAACGGCGCTGAGCTGGGCCCTTAGGCTTGGCGACCATGGAGATTCGCACCACCGGTTACGGTCACCCCGACGCGGAGAAGCTCGCGGCCGAGGTTCAGCTTGAGTACGTCCAGCGGTACGGCGGGGCCGATGAGACGGTGATGCACCCGGATCACTTCGAGCCGCCCGCCGGGCTGTTCGTGGTCGGCTACCTGGACGACGTGCCAGTGGCCTGCGGCGGCTGGCGGGTCAAGCAGGCCGGGCCGGAGGACGTCCGGGACGGTGACGCCGAGCTGAAGCGGATGTACGTCTCCGCGAGCGCCCGGGGCCGGGGCCTGGCCCGGGCCGTGCTGCGGCACCTGGAGCAGGCCGCCGCCGAGGCCGGGCTGACCCGGCTGATCCTGGAGACCGGCACCGAGCAGCCGGAGGCGATCGCGCTGTACGGCTCCGAGGGTTACCTGCCGATCACCAAGTTCGGCCTCTACAAGGACTCCCCGGAGAGCCTCTGCTTCGGCAAGCAGCTCGGCTGACCCTTCCGCTCACCGAAGCCGGGCCCGTGATCCGTCCGGGCCCGGCTTCGGCGTCCGGGGTCGGGCCGGGCATAGCCTGGAAGCCGTGCGGAGGTGAACCGGATGCCGAACAGACGCCCACCGACCGGGGAGCTGCTGGCCGCCCGGATCGCCCGGCAGACCGTGGTGCTGGCCGGTCTGGAGCCGCTGGTCCGGGCCGACGGGCCGGACGCGGTGCACCGGATGCGGGTCGCCTGCCGACGGCTGCGGAGCGCGCTCCGGGAGTACGGCGGGCCGGAGTCGCCGGTGGGGGCCGGGCTGCGACGGCTCGGGCAGGCGCTCGGGGCGGCCAGGGATGCCGAGGTGCTCGGCGCCGCGCTGTCGGCCGCGGCCCGGGAGCTGCCCGCCGAGTGCGAACCCGGGCTGGTCGCGGCCGAGCTGGAGCGGTGGGCCGGGCAGCGGGCGGCGGCCGCCCGCCCGGAGGTGCTGGCGGCGCTGGACAGCACCTGGTACCGGTCACTGCTGGGCGGGCTCGGTGAGCTGTCGACCCGGCCACCGGACGGTACCGGCCTGCCGCCCCACCGGAAGCTGGCCCGGCGGGCCGAGCGCCGGGTGGCCCGCCGGCTCGCCGCGACCCGGGGTCTCACGGGCGAGGCGCGCGACGTGGCGCTGCACCGGGCGCGGAAGGCCGCCAAGCGGGCCCGCTACCTCGGGGAGACGGCCGACGCGGCGGGGCTGACCCGGCGGATGAAGGCGGTGCAGGAGGAGCTGGGCGCGCACCAGGACGCGGTGGTCGCCCGGCAGGCGCTGCGGGAACTGGCCCGGACGGCGCACCCGTTCGCGTACGGGGTGCTGTACGCCCGGCAGCTCGCGGTCGGGTGCGAGCCCGAGCGGGTCGAGCGGCTGCTCCGGCCGGGGTGACCGGTCAGAGGCCGGCCGAGCGGGCGGCCTCGGCGAGCAGGTCGCGGAGCATCGGGGTGGTGAGGCGGCCGGTGTAGGTGTTGCGCGGGCTGACGTGGTAGCAGCCGATCAGTTCGAGCGGGGCGCCGCCGTCGGTGGCGGCCAGGGTGACCCGGGCGCCGTGGCCGAAGGCCGGGCGGGGGCGGGGCAGCTGCCAACCGGCGGCGGCGAGCGCGGGGAGGGCCGCCTGCCAGGCGAAGCCGCCGAGGGCTACCACGGTCCGGACGGTGGGGCGCAGGAAGGTCAACTCCCGGGCGATCCAAGGGCGGCAGGTGTCGCGCTCCTCGGTGCTTGGCTTGTTCTCGGGCGGCGCGCAGCGCACCGGGTCGGTGATCCGGACGCCGTACAGCTCGAGACCGTCGCCGTGCACCACCGAGCCGGGCCGGTTGGCCAGCCCGAGCTCGTACAGCGTGGCGTACAGCAGGTCGCCGGACGGGTCGCCGGTGAAGATCCGGCCGGTCCGGTTGGCGCCGTGCGCGGCGGGGGCCAGGCCGACCAGCAGCAGCGCGGCGTCCGGCGGCCCGAAGCCCGCGATCGGGCGGGCCCAGTAGTCCCAGTCCTGGTACGCGCGGCGTTTGACCCGGGCGGCCTCCTCGCGCCAGGCCACCAGGCGCGGGCAGGCCCGGCACCCGGTGACCTCCCGGTCCAGGGTGGCCAGGTCGGGGAGCAGATGGGCCTCGGCGGGATGCATGGCGTCGATCCTAGGCACGGCGACGCCGGAGTAGCGTGGAGGGCGGGTCCGTGCGGCCGGCGTTTCCCGAGGTGGCGTGATGATCGTTCTTGGCGCTGTGGTGGCGGTGCTCCTGCTGGCGGCGGTGCTGGCCGGGGCCGGGACGCGGGTGGTGCAGCAGTACCAGCGCGGGGTGGTGTTCCGGTTCGGCCGGGTGCGGGAGGAGATCCGGCAGCCGGGGCTGGTCTTCCTGGTCCCGGCGGTGGACCGGATGAAGAAGGTGAACATCCAGATCGTCACGATGCCGATCCCGGCCCAGGAGGGCATCACCCGGGACAACGTGACGGTCCGGGTCGACGCGGTGGTCTACTTCAAGGTGGTCGACCCGGTCCGGGCCTCGGTGGCCGTGCAGGACTACGAGTTCGCCATCTCGCAGGTGGCGCAGACCTCGCTGCGGTCGATCATCGGCAAGAGCGAACTGGACGACCTGCTGGCCAACCGCGAACCGATCAACCAGGGGCTCGAACTGATGCTGGACAGCCCGGCGCTGGGCTGGGGCATCCAGATCGACCGGGTGGAGATCAAGGACGTCGCGCTGCCCGAGTCGATGAAGCGCTCGATGTCCCGGCAGGCCGAGGCGGAGCGCGAGCGGCGGGCCCGGATCATCACCGCGGACGGCGAGTTCCAGGCCTCCACCCGGCTGGCCGAGGCGGCCACCATCATGAGCCGGGCACCCGCAGCGCTCCAACTGCGGCTGCTGCAGACCGTGGTGGAGGTGGCGGCGGAGAAGAACTCCACCCTGGTGCTGCCGTTCCCGGTCGAGCTGCTGCGCTTCCTGGACAGTGCCACCCGCCGGGTGGAGGCCGCCGGGGCACCGGAGCCGAAGGCCGCGCGGGGCGTCGAGCAGCTTGAACTCCCCGACCTGGACGAGGTGCTGGCGCATCCGCTGCTGGGTGGCGGTGGTGGTGGCGGCGGTGCAGGGTGAAGGGTGAGGGGTGCAGGGGGACCGACGGCAGGAGGCGGGACGATGACCACTGCGGGTGACATCATGCACACCGGGGCCGAGTGCGTCGGGGAGCAGCAGACGCTGGCCGACGCGGCCCGGATCATGAAGGAACGGGACGTCGGCGCACTGCCGATCTGCGGGGAGAACCAGAAGCTGCTGGGGATCCTGACCGACCGCGACATCGTGCTCAAGTGCGTGGCGGAGGGCCGGGACCCGAGCACCGTCACGGCGGGCGAACTCGCCCAGGGCAGGCCGATGGTGGTGGAGGCGGACGAGGACGTCGAGCAGGTGCTGCGGGTGATGGAGCAGCATCTGGTGCGGCGGCTTCCGGTGATCAACCACCCGGACCACGAGCTGGTCGGGATGATCAGCGAGGCGGACATCGCGCGGGGGATGCCGCAGGAACGGGTGGCCGAGTTCGTGACGACCATCTGCGCGGAGTAGAGCCCTTGGGCAGGTGCTTCGGCATCTACGGTCCAGGGGCTCGGGGCTGTGCTGTGGTGCGGCTCCGCCGCGTGGGCGACGCCGGCCTTTGGCAGGTGGTTCGGGAGAGTCAGGGGCTCGGGGAACTGCGACGCCGGCCCTTGCAAGGTGATCGTCGCGTAGGTGGTCAGGCACTTTCGCAGTGACCCGAGCGCCAGATGTCCTCGCAGTTCCCCGAGCCCCTGGGTAGTAGACCGTTGAGCGCCTGCCTACAGTGCAGCCCCCGAGCCCCTGGGTAGTAGGCCGCTGAGCACCTGCCTACAGCGCAGCCCCGAGCCGCTGGGTAGTTGACGGCTGAGCGCCTGCCTACCGCGCGGCCCCGAGCGCCTGTCAGGCCCGGGAAGGCGTAGAGGGTTGGGCCGGGCGGCGGTGTGTCAGGCGGTGGTGGTGGCGCCGGCCAGGGCGGACCAGACCACCTCGGGGTGGCGGATGTCGCTGTGGGCACCGGAGAACGGGGACTGGTCCTTGGCGATGATCTCGTCACCGCGCAGCCGGTAGAAGTGCCCCGACCGCAGGGGGTACGGCGTCCCCGCGGGCCGGAGGTCGAACTGTTCGGTGCCGTCCTGCTGGAAGCCGTCGTGGCCCATGCCGCCCCAGCGGTAGGTGAGGTCGGAGGCTGCCTGGTCGTCCTCGTTGCTGAGCAGCGAGGCGGCCGGGTACCACCAGCCGACCGCGCGGTCGCCGAGCGAGAAGGTGGACTGGAGCGGGCCGGCCACCCGGTCGGAGAACGGGGCCAGGAAGCCGTTGCGGCTGCGGTCGACCGGGATCGGGGCGGCGAAGCCGAAGTGCGAGAAGGCGCCCTGGATCAGCAGCAGTGAGGCGACCGGGCTGCCGACGCCGTCGGGCAGGCCGGGGAGGGCGAAGGCGACCAGCCGGGCGCCGAAGCTGTGGCCCAGCAGGTGCACCCGGAGGCCGTTGCCGGCGACCCGGCCGAGCAGCGGGCCGAGGCCGGTGCGGCCGATCACGCCGGCCCGGTTCTTCATCTCGTAGTAGCCGGCGGTGCGCAGCGCCTCCCGGGCGCCGTGCCAGAGCACCTTGAACGGGTTGGGGAAGCCCTGGGCGTCGCCCTGTTCGCTGGCCAGACCGGCCAGCGCGCTGAACACCTCGCCGGTGGGCTTGGTCAGCACGGCCTCCTGGCCCTTGTCCTCGTCGGCCAGGGCGGGCGAGGTGACCAGCCCGGCCACCAGGCGGTGGGCGTTCGCCAACTGGGCGGACTCCTGGGGCTGTTGCTCCAGCAGGGTGGTGATCTCGATCAGCTTGGCCCGCTCCGGTGCGGCGAAGGCCGGGGCGAGCGCGGTGGCGAGTTCGGCGGGGGTGGACGGGGTGGAGGGCGTGTCGGGGGCGTCCTCGGGGAACAGCAGGGAGGGCCAGAAGAGGCCGACCACCCCGGCCTTCCCCTGCCGGTCGGGGGCGAACTTGCCGATCTGGTGCGAGAGTTCGTCGAAGGTGTAGGCGTAGAGGTTGCGGGCGCCGGTCTCCGAGTTGTTCCAGCCGTGCGAGAAGACGAACAGCTCGCGCACCCCGGTGCCGGGCAGTCCGGCCACCAGGCCGTCGTCGTCCAGCAGGTGTCCGTCCTGGTCGAAGCGGACCTCCCAGTACGGGAGCCCCGCGATCGGATCTGCCATGGTCAACCCACTCCTCGGTACTAGACGTTGGACATCACACGCATCAGGTCGAGCAGCCCGTGGCCCTCCAGGTAGCGGTCCCGGCCGAGCGAGGTGGCGTTGGCGCAGAACAGCTCCTTGACCTCGCGCGGGCGCCCGATGAACTCCTCCCGGACCGAGAGGAAGGCGGCGATCGCGCCGGAGACGTGCGGGGCGGCCATCGAGGTGCCGCTCTGCTCCACGTAGGTCGGCAGGCCGGCGGGATCGGCCCCGGCCGGGAACAGGGTGGCGAGTTGGGCCCGCAGCTCGCCGGTGGCGCAGGAGGTGATCCGTTCGCCGGGGGCCAGCAGGTCGGGCTTGAATCGGCCGTCCAGGGTGGGGCCCTTGGAGGAGCTGTAGGTGACGCCGTACTCGTGCGGGCGGTCGCGGTGGGTGGAGCCGACGGTGATCGCGCCGTCCGCGTTGCCGGGGTCGGTGATGGTGGCCAGGACCGCGCGGTTGTCGCCGCCGCCCTCGCTCGGCAGCCGGCCGGCGAAGCCGCCGTTGCCCGCGCTGACCACGACCACCACGCCGCTGGCGGCCAGCAGGTTGACCTCGCGGCAGAGCGGGCTCTGGCCGCAGGCGTACTCCCGGGCGTCCCAGGCGCAGCCGAGGCTGAGGTTGACGCCGTGGATCAGCAGCAGCCGGCCGCCGGTGTTGACCTTCTCGCGGACGTAGTAGAGCGCCTCGATCACCGCGCTGGAGGAGGTGACCAGGCCGGGGGCGCGTTCGGCCAGCACCTTGAGGCTGACCAGACCGGCCTGCGGGGCGATGCCGGTCAGGGTGCGGCCGTCGCCGAGGGTGCGGGTGTGCCACTCGGGCAGTTCGCCGCCGGTCAGCCGGAGTTGGCCGATCAACGGTGATAACTGAGTGGGCAGTCCGCCCGCGATGATGCCCGCGACGTGGCTGCCGTGGCCGGCCGGGTCGGTCAACGGGGACCTCGGCGGGGCGGGCTCCGGGCCGCCGGCCACCAGCCCGGTGAAGTCCCGGTGCAGGTGCTTGGTCGGGCCGGTCAGGTTGCCGGCCGCGAAGTGCGGGTGCCGCCGGTCGATGCCGCTGTCCAGTACCGCCCAGACGATGCCCCGGCCGCTGGCGGCGTACGCGCGTGACACCGCGTCCGCCTTGATGGTGGCGGCGGAGCGGTCGATGTGGGCCTCCAGGGTGTAGTCCGGCCAGACCCGGAAGACGGTCGGCCGGCCCGCCCGGTCGCGTTCCAGCAGGTGCTGGATCTCGGTCGGGCTGAGGAGGCAGCGGAGGTAGCTCGCGGCCACCGGGCGCGGCTTGGGAAGCTGGGGGAAGACGGTCCGGAAGAGGTTCAGGAAGGCGGTCCTGGTCGATCCGGTCTCCGCGTCCCGGGTCAGGTCGAGCTCGACCAGGACCGGGCTGCGGTTCTCGGCCAGCACCGGGACCACCGCGCTGCGCCGCTCCGGTGGCGAGTCGGCCCGGAGGGCCGGGGAGACCGCGTCCCGGGCGAGGCCGGCCCGGTCGGGGTCCTGTCCGGCCGCGCTGTCGGCCGGCCTGCCGGGTCTGCCGGTCATCGCAGGGCCTCCTGTCAGCGCCGTACGCCCCCGGACTCCACGATCCGCCTGCCCGCCGGGCCTGTCATCCGCGCTGCTCGCGCAGGGCGTCCCGGAGCAGTTCGGCCAGGTGGACGGCCCGGCGGCCGTCGCCGAGCAGGCCGATCTGGGTGCGGCAGCTGAAGCCGTCGGCGAGCAGCACGGTGTCCTCGTCGGCGGCCCGGACGGCGGGGAGCAGGACGCGTTCGGCCAGCGCGACCGAGACCTCGTAGTGGCCGCGTTCGAAGCCGAAGTTCCCGGCCAGGCCGCAGCAGCCGGAGTCGAGCACCCGGTTGTCCAGGCCGGTCCTGCGGTCCAGCGCGCGGTCGGCGGCGGTGCCGAGGACGGCGTGCTGGTGGCAGTGGGTCTGGGTGATCGCCCGGACGCCGTCCAGCCGGGGGAGTTCGACGCCCTCGCGGTCGAGGAACTCGGCCAGCGTGTGCACCCGGCCGGGGACGTCGCCGGCCGCTGCGCCGAGCAGCCGGGGCAGCTCCTCGCGCAGGGCGGCGGTGCAGCTCGGGTCCAGGCCGAGCACCGGCAGACCGGCCGGCAGGGCGGCCAGGCTGCGCCGCAACACCCGCCGCGCGACCCCGAGTTGGCCGGTGGAGTGCCAGGTCAGCCCGCAGCAGACCGGGCCCTCGGGCAGCCGGACGGTGTAGCCGAGCTGCTCCAGCAGCTCGACGGCGGCGCGGGCCGGGGCCGGGTCCAGGTGGTTGGTGAAGGTGTCCGGCCAGAGCAGCACCTCCCGGCCGCCGGGGGCGGCGGTCCGGCGGCGGAACCAGCGTTCGAAGGTCTCGGGGGCCAGCGGCGGCAGCTCGCGGCGGGGGTCGATCCCGCCGATCCGCTGGAGCACGGTGGCGGCCGGCGAGCGGAACAGCCGGTTGAGCAGGCGGCGGGGGACGGGCAGCCGCAGGGTGAGCGGCAGCCAGCCCATCGAGTAGTGCCCGGCCGGGCGGAGCCGCCGCCGGTGGTGCTGGTGCAGGAACTCGCTGCGGTACGTCGCCATGTCGACCTGGGTCGGGCAGTCGCTGGCGCAGCCCTTGCAGCCCAGGCAGAGGTCGAGCGCCTCGCGGACCTCGGCCGAGCGCCAGCCGTCGGTGACCAGCTCGCCGCGGAGCATCTCGCCCAGCAGCCGGGCCCGGCCCCGGGTGGAGTGCCGCTCCTCCCCGGTGACCTGGTAGCTCGGGCACATCACCCCGCCGCCGTCGGTGGAGACGCACCGGCCGACCCCCACGCAGCGGTGCACGGCGGTGAGCAGGCTGCCGCCGTCGCGCTCGTATGGCAGGGCCAGCGGCAGCAGGTCCCGGCCGGGGAAGCGCAGGTCGGCGTCGAGCGGGCGGGGGCCGACCACGGTGCCGGGGTTGAGCAGGCCGGCCGGGTCCCAGATCCGCTTGAACCGGCCGAACAGGTCGATGATCTCCGGCGGGTACATCCGGGTCAGCAGCTCGCCCCTGGCCTGCCCGTCGCCGTGCTCGCCGGAGAGCGAGCCGCCGTGTGCCACCACCAGGTCGGCGGCCTGCTCCATGAACTCCCGGAACTCCGGCAGCCGCTGAGGATCGGTCAGCGGGAAGTCCAGCCGCAGGTGGATGCAGCCCTCGCCGAAGTGCCCGTACGGGATGCCGCGCAGCCGGTGCCGGCCGAGCAGGGCGCGCAGCGCGCGCAGGTAGTCGCCGAGACGCTCGACCGGGACGGCGGAGTCCTCCCAGCCCGGCCACGCCTCGCCGCCGTCGGGCAGCCGGGTGACGATACCCGCCCCCGCCTCGCGGACGGCCCAGAGCCGGCGCTGCTCGCCGGGGTCGGTCACCACGGCGACGGTGGCCCGGGGCTCGCGGCGGACGGCGTCGGCCAGTTCGCGGGCGGCGGCCAGCGCGGCGGCGGGCGTGGCGCCGCCGGTCTCCAGGAAGAGCCAGCAGGCGCCGTCCGGCAGCCGGTCGAGGGCGGGCGGCCGCCGGCCGGCCGCGAGCAGCGCGGCGATCAGGTCGGCGGCCATCCCCTCGGCGGTGAGCGGGCGGAGCGGAAGCAGGGCGGGCACGGCGTCGGCGGCGGCCGTCTCGTCGGGGTAGCCCGCGACCACCAGGGCGGTCGCGGGGGGTGCCTCGACCAGCTCGACGGTGGCGCCGAGCAGGACCGCACAGGTGCCCTCGGTGCCGGTGACCGCCCGGGCCAGGTCGTAGCCGCGCTCGGGCAGCAGCGCGTCCAGGTCGTAGCCGGAGGTGCGGCGGGGCAGCGCGGGCATGCCTTGGCGGAGGGCGGGAAGGTGAGCGGCCGTCAGGTCCTGGAGGGCGCGGTGCAGCTCGCCCTCGCGGCCGGGGCGCTCCCGCAGCGCGGCCCGTTCGGCGGCCGAGCGCGGGCCGGTGACGGTCAGTTCGGTGCCGTCGGCGAGCAGCAGGTCGAGCGCGCGCAGGTTGTCGGCGGTGCGGCCCCAGGCGATCGAGTGCGAGCCGCAGGAGTCGTTGCCGATCATCCCGCCGAGCGTGCACCGGCCGTGGGTGGACGGGTCGGGCCCGAAGCGCAGCCCGTACGGGGCGGCGGCGGCCTGCAGCCGGTCGAGCACGGCGCCGGGCTCGACCCGGGCGGTGCGGGCGTCCGGGTCCACCGCGAGCACCCTGCCGAGGTGCCGGCGGAAGTCCAGCACCACGGCGCCGGGGCCGATCGCCTGGCCGCCGATGCTGGTGCCCGCGCCGCGCGGCACCAGCGGGACGCCGTACTCGCGGCAGAGCCGGACGGCGGCGCGCACGTCGTCGGTGTCGGCGGGCTTGACCACGCCGAGCGGCGGGTGCCGGTAGTTGGAGGCGTCGTAGCCGTACACGGCGCGCTCGGCGGTGTCGAAGCGGACCTCGCCGCGGAGTTCGCGGCGGAGTTCCTCGTGCAGTGCGGGGGCCGGATCGCTGCTGGGCATGGGACAGATGATCGCAGCGCGGCGGGCACCCCGGTGGGAGGTGACGCCATGTCATATGGCACCCTCTGGGGGCATGAGCGATGATCACGTCGAGCCGAGCCCGTACGTCGCCGGACTGCCGTTCGGCCGGGAGCTGCCGCTGCCGGAGTGCGTGGCGTGGGAGACCTTCCCGTTCGCGGGGGAGATGACGGTCCGCCCGCTGGAGCCGCCGGTGCTGCCCGAGCCGCCCCGGCACGGCGAGGACGGTCCGGAGAGCTGCGACATCTGCCGCCGGGCCGACGAGTCCTACCTGTGGACCGACGAGCACTGGCGGTTGAGCGCACTGAAGGAGCCCAGCGGACTGCCCGGCACGGTGCTGCTCTGGTCGCGGGAGCACCACGACCTGGCGGACTTGCCGGCCGAGCGGGCCGCCGAGATCGGCCCGATGCTCCAGCGGGCGGAGCGCGCGGTGTCCGCGCTGGGCGGGATCGCCCGGGTGCACGTCAGCCGGTGGGGCGACGGCGCCGCGCACCTGCACTGGTGGCTGTTCGGCCGACCGGAGGGCATGCTCCAGCTGCGCGGCAGCGACATGCCGCTGTGGGGCGACGCACTGCCGCCGCTGTCGGCGGCCGACTGGCAGGCGAGCAACCGGCGGATCGCCGCCGCGATGGCCGAGGGCGGCGGCACCGCGCACGTCTGACGGGTCGTCAGCGCCGCCCGGTCACGGCGGTGCGGGCGATCTGCCCCAGCTTGGCCACCTCGAAGGCCGGGTACGCCCCGCTCGCCAGCAGCGAGAACTTCACGCCCTCCCGGCCGTCCGGGCGCCGGTACCCCTCGGGCAGGAAGGCACGGTAGTACTCGGTGGCGCGGTGGAAGAACTGGGGGCGCTCGGCCCGTGGCACGCACCCGGCCAGCTCCAGGACGAACAGCAGGTGCCGCACCATCCGGGTGAACAGGTACGGCCGCACCGGCGCCAGCTCCCGCCGGTCGTCCAGCAGCTCGAAGCTGCTCCGGTACTGCTCGAACAGGTCGAAGTGGCTGCTGCCGGGCGAGCCGGCCGGGTGCAGGGTGTGCCGGCGGCGGATCCGGACGCAGTCGCGGTCCAGCACCGCGATCCGCTCGGCCGCCAGCATCGCCCGGTGCACCACCGGGACCTCCTCGTACCGGCCGTCCGGGAACTCCGGCGCCCCCGCGCGGCGCAGCAGCCGGTCCCAGACCAGCGGCGGCGCACCGAGCAGTTCGGGGTGGTCGAGCGGTCCGAACACCCCGCTGCCGACCCCCGCCAGCAGCTGCGCCGAGCCGCCGGGCCAGACCTTGCCGCCGTGCTCCCGGCTGTGGCCGAACAGCAGCACGTCCACCGGCCCGGTCCCGGCCAGCCGGTCCGCCATCGCGGTCAGCGCCCCGGGGCCGAGCAGGTGGTCGCTGTCCAGGAACAGCAGGTACTCGCCGGTGGCGTGCGCGGCACCCGCGTTCCGGCTGCGGCCGATGCCGACGGCGGCGTTCAGCCGGAGCATCCGCACCCGGGGGTCGCGCAGCTCGTACGCCGCCGCGACCCGCTCGGGGGACTCCGGGGAGCGGTCCACCACCAGGATCACCTCGAGCCCGGGGAGGGACTGCGCGAGCAGCGAGTCCAGACAGTCCGTCAGCTGCTGGTGCCGGTCGTGGACGGGGAGGACGACGGAGATCAGCGGGTTGTGCATGGCCGGGAGGCTAGGGGCGTGCACACGGTCCGGCAAAGGGGCGAAAGCGGGCGAAACGGCTGATCAGCGGACGGAACCGGAGCATCGTGCCCGATACCTTCACCGCACGCCCACCACCTGCGTGAACGCGCCGAAGGGCGGCCACACCCGGTGGGGTGCGGCCGCCCTTCGGCGCGGTCCGGTTCTAGTACCAGTTGTGGGACTGCCAGAAGCTCCAGGCGGCGCACGGGCTGCCGTAGCGCTCGTTCATGTAGCTCAGGCCCCACTTGATCTGGGTGGCGGGGTTGGTCCGCCAGTCGGCGCCGGCCGAGGCCATCTTGGAGCCCGGCAGGGCCTGGACCAGGCCGTACGCGCCGGAGGAGGCGTTGGTCGCGGTGACGTTCCAGGTGCTCTCGTGCTCGACGATGTTGCTGAAGCACTGGAGCTGGCCGGCCGGGACGATCTGGGCGGCGATCTCCTTCGGCGAGCCGGTCGGCGCGGCCAGCGCCTGACGCTGCTGGCTGCGCGAGGCGGCCTCGGCGTCGGCCTTCGCCTTGGCGTCCGCCTTGGCCTTCGCGTCGGCGGTGGCCTGGGCCTTGGCGGCGGCGTCCGCCTCGGCCTTCGCCTTGGCGTCGGCGGCGGCCTTCGCGTCCGCGGCGGCCTGGGCGTCGGCGGCCGTCCTGGCGTCCGCGTCGGCCTGCGCCTTGGCGGCGGCGGCCTTGGCGTCGGCGTCCGCCTGGGCCTTGGCGGCGTCGGCGAGCGCCCGGGCCTGCGCCTCGCCGGACTGCTGGGCCTCGGCGGCGGCGCTGGCGGCGGCCGAGACGGCGACCGACTGCGGGGCGGCGGCCTGGGCGGTGGGAGTGTCCTGCGGCAGTGCCAGGGCGAGGGTGGCGGAGCCCGCCACGGCCAGGGTGGCGACACCGGTGATGATCGCGTTACGGCGGTTCTTCAGCTGCTGGAACTGCATGGAGGGAACAACCTCTTCCGTCGGGCGGGGCCGGAACGAGGCGCACGGGTACCGCGAAGCGTGTTCGAGCTGAACAGGCCCGGGTGCCGTGGACTCGGACGGCCGGGACGCCCCGTGGTGAGACGGGGCTGGCGGGGGAGGGCGGACCGGCTCTGCAGGACCGGTTGCTGCCTTACGACCTGGACATTCTTGGCAGACCGCTCCGGCGGAGGCAACGACCCCTGATACGACTGCCGGTAGTAGACACGGCAGCGCGCCCGGCCTCGGTCGGACGCTTCGGACAGCCGTACCCCACCCGCGCCCCGGACAAACCCCTCGTCGGCGATCCCTGGTCTGACCAGGGGTGTTCCGCCCCGCCCCGACGCCCGGGCGGCCGGTCGGACCGGGGTGAGCGCCTTTACCCCGGGTTTATCAACTATCGGCGGCAGTAGGTCGCGCCACCCCTGTGGGCGGGCTCACAGGAACCGGACGGCGAGGTCGGCGGAGCGCGACCGGGCGGTCACCGGAAACCCCCGGTCGGCGCGGGCGGCGCCGACGACGCGCGGTCGGCGGAGCTTGGCGCCCGCCCGCGCCGCTGGGAGGATCGGCCGAACCGGTACGAACGAAGCAAGGGGCGGGGACGATGGGTTTTCTGGCGTTGGGCGCACTGGTGCTGGTCGTCGGCGGGTGCGTCTGCGTGGTGTGGGCGGACCGTGGGGGGCCCCGCTGGGTGCGGCTGGTGGCGCGGGCGACGGTCGGGGCCGGGGAGCTGGTGCGCCGGGCCGGGCGCAGCCGACGGCGCGGCGTGAGCCAGGGGGACAGCAGCGGCGACTGAGGCGGTGGCGGACGGGGCGGAAGTCGGGAAGGGTGGCGGGCATGGTCTCAGTGGTGCAGAACGTGGCGATCGACTGTGCGGACGCCTATCAGCTGGCCCGGTTCTGGAGCACGGTGACCGGCCGTCCGCTCGACCCGGACTGCCGGCCGGGTGACCGCGAGACGCAGGTGCTGCTGGCGGAGGGCCCGGTGCTCTACTTCAACCAGGTGCCCGAGGCCAAGCAGGGCAAGAACCGGATCCACCTGTGCCTGCGTGCCGAGACCTCGCGCGACCAGGAGGTGGAGCGCCTGCTCGGGCTCGGGGCCGGCCTCGTCGCCGACCACCGCCGTCCCGACGGCTCCGGCTGGGCGGTGCTGGCCGACCCCGAGGGCAACGAGTTCTGCGTGCTGCGCAGCGCGTCGGACCGGGCCGCGACGGACTCCTGACGCTCAGCCGGTCGGTCTCAGCCGCCGTCCTGGCCGTCCGGCCGGTCGTGGTCGGGCCAGACCGTGATGTGGTCCCGCTCCAGCACCAGCCGGACCCGGTGCGCCAGGCCCAGCGACCGGGTGAACTCGCTCGGCAGCTGGAGCCGGCCGACCCGGTCCAGCACGGTGTACTCCTGGGCGGTGAGCCCGCCGTCGGTACTGCTCAGGGCCTGCCGCCGGAGCACCTCGGTGGAGGTGCGCCCGTCCCGGATCCGGACCGTGCGGCGGACCTGGTCGGCCACCAGCGGGTCGTGGGTGACGATCAGCACGGTGGTGCCCAGCTCGGTGTTGGCGGCGCGCAGGGCGGCGAAGATCTCCTCGGAGGTGGCGGTGTCCAGCTCGCCGGTGGGCTCGTCGGCGAGCAGCAGGCGTGGCCGGTTGGCCAGCGCGACGGCGATCGCCACCCGTTGCTGCTCGCCGCCGGAGAGCGCGCCGGGGGTGCGGTCGGCGGCCCGGGCGATGCCCATCAGGTCGAGCAGTTCCATCGCCCGGGCGGTGCGCGCGCGGCGCGGCACCCCGGTGTAGCCCATCGGCAGCTGCACGTTCTCACGGGCCGTCAGGTAGGGCAGCAGGTTGCTCGCGGTCTGCTGCTGGACCACCCCGACGGTGCGGCGCCGGTAGGCGGTCCGCCCGCGCTGCTTGAGCGTGCCCAGGTCGGTGCCGGCCACCTCGACGGTGCCGGCGCTCGGGGTGTCCTGACCGGCCAGGATGCCGAGCAGGGTGGATTTGCCGGAGCCCGAGGCGCCGACCAGCGCCAGCAGCTCGCCCTCCTGCACGGTCAGGTCGAGCCCCTGCAGGGCCTGCACCTCCCCGCTGCCCCGGCGGGCGTTCGCGCCGGTGCGGTAGATCCGCACCAGGCTCTCGCACCGCACCATGGGCCGGTCGGCACGGGTCGTGCCCCCCGCCCCGGTCACGGGCCGTTCGATCGGACGGACAGTCACAGTGCCTCCCCCAGTCGTAGGACGGCGCCCAGTCCGCGACGCCGGCTGATCACCGCTTCCAGTGCGGCCGCCCCCAGGACCAGCACCGCCAGCGCGGCGCCGAGCAGCGCGGTGGCGGTCCAGTCGACGTGGACGGCGGGCTCGAACGGCCCGCCGGTCAGGGCCCGGAGCTGCAGACCGGGGCCGAGGGCGCCGGGCAGCAGCAGTCCGAGACCGCCGCCGCCGACCGTCGCCGCCAGCAACAGCGGTACCAGTTGCAGCAGTTGGAGCCCCAGCACGGCGCGGCCGCCGAGTCCCAGGGTGCGCAGGTAGGACGTGGTGCGGGCGCGTTCGGTGGCGCTGAGCACCAGTTCGAGGGCGACCGCGCCGAGCGCCAGCAGCAGGCCGATCCCGGTGCTGACCTGGAAGGCCAGCCGGACCGAGCGGACCAGCCCGTCGCCGCTGAGCACGTCGAGTTCCTCGGCCCGGTCCCGGAACTCCACCGGCAGCTCGCCCACGCCGGCGGGGGCGGTCCGCTCGGCGGCGGCGGTCCGTACGGCGGCCGGGTCCAGCGGGGGCCCACCGGCGGCCGGGTAGAGCAGCAGGGCGGACCGGGCGCCGCTCTGCACGGGCAGCAGCTGCCCGGACGGGCCGGTGAACGCCAGCAGGGCGCCGGGCTGCCGCCCGTCGCCGAGCACCGGCCCGAGCACCGGGTCGCGCAGGGCGTCGGCGGGCAGGGCCCCGACCAGGCGGACCCGGAAGTTGGTGGTGCCCAGGGTGGCCACCTCGAAGACGGCGTCCGGGAACGACCGGGCGAGGGCCGGGTCGGCCAGCGCGGTGAGCACGGGGTCGGTGCCGTTCGCACCGGCCGGCTGCACGGGTGCGTTCGCCTCGGCGGCGGCCAGCAGGGCGGCCGCCAGTGGGGAGGAAGGGTCGGCGGCACCCAGCGTGGCCGCGTCCAGCGCGACCAGGGCGACGTCCGGGACGGTGGTGCCGTCCTCCTGCGCGGTGAGCTCGCCGGTCGCGCCGGTGACGGTCAGCTGGCGGCCCACGGTCCGGACCTGTGACAGGTCGTCGGGCAGCCGGGTCCGCGGGCCGACCAGCGCGGCGGGTGCCCCGCCGGTCCGCCAGTCGGCGGTGTGCACCCGGTCGTCCGCCAGGGTGCGCGAGACCATGCTGCCGAACACCCCGCCGCCCATCGCCAGCACCAGCACCAGCAGGGCGAGCGCGGCCGCGCCGCTGGTGGCACCGGCCCGGGCCATGGCCACCAGCGGGACCAGGCCGGAGGAGCGGCGGGCCCAGCGGGTGGTCCGGAGCAGCAGCGGGGGCAGCAGCCGGAGCAGGGCCAGCACCGCCACCAACGCCAGCAGGATGGGTACCAGGGCGAGTTGGAGGTCGACGCCGGAGCCGGTGAAGGCGCCGCGAGCGCGCAGCGCGGCCAGCCCGGCCCCGGCCACCAGCAGGACCAGGGTCTCCAGGACCAGCCGACGTGTGCGCGGCAGGGGCCCGGTCCGCCCGGCGGAACCGAGCAGCACGGCGGCGGGTGCGCACCAGACCGCCAGGGCGGCGACCAGCACCGGGACCCAGGAGCCCAGGTCGGCGTCGGCCGGCGCGAGCGCGCGGCCGAGGGCCCAGCCGGCGGCGACGCCGGCGCCGACCGGGAGCGCGGCCTCCACCAGCAGGCGGCCCGCGATCCCGGTCAGCCGTGCGCCGCGCGAGAGTTGGAGGGCGAAGGCGCCGGCCCGGCGGCGCGCGCCGAGCCGGGCGGCCGCGACGGCGGTGGCCACCACCACGGTGAGCAACCCGACCAGGGCGAAGGCCTGGAGCTGTTCGGTGCGCCCGCGCTGGGTGACGAAGGCGTCCAGCTCCGGGGTGAGCCGGTCGGTGAGGTCGGGCTTGGTCACCCGGTGACCGGTCAGCTGGCAGGTGTCGGCGGACCCGGTCAGGCACAGCCGGTACGCGTCGACGGCCCGCAACCCGGCCAGCGCGGACCGCTGTTCGGCGATCGCGGCCGGGGTGGCGGCCCGTCCGGAGCGGTCGACGGCCACCGGCAGGTCCCAGGCCAGCTCCAGCGGCACGGTGCCCCGACTCTCGGCCTGCTCGATCCCGCCGGAGCTGGTCAGCAGCTGGCCGTTCAGCTGGCGGCCGATCCGGGAGGTCACCACCACCGGGGTGACCAGCATCGGGAACTGCTGCCAGAGCCGGGCGGCGCCGCGATCGGTGCGGAAGGAGCCCACCAGCACCACCGGGGTGGCCCAGCGCTCGCCGGTCAGGTCGAACCGCTGACCAATCGTCAGGCCGAGCCTGGCCCGGGTGGCTTCGGAGACCGCGACCTCGATCGGGGTGGTGACCTCCTCGCGCGGGACCATCGGGTCGGCGGCGGGCCGGCTCGGGGCGCGGCCCTGGACGTACTCGACCGGGCCGTCCGGTCCTGGCTGGGCGTACGCCAGGCTGACCCGGGGCGGCAGGCCCTCGAAGGTGGGCACCCCGGGCCCGTCCGCCGTCGCGGTGGGGGTGACGGCGCGCGCCGCGGCCGAGCCGAGCGCGGTGGCCAACGGCCGCTCGGCGGCGCCGCGCAGACCCTTGCCGATCTCGTTCAGATCCCGGTCGAGGGTGCCACGGGCCACCGGGAACTCGGTGTCGCCGTACGGCATCCGCTCGGTGCCGGCCCGGGCCGAGAGCAGCGGCCCGGACAGCTGGGCGCGGTCCAGCCGGTCCGCGAGGGTGTCGGCCGCCAGCCGGTCGAACCGGGGCGGCCAGCTCAGCGACAGGGCGGTGAGCAGGACGGCGAGCAGCGCGAGGACGGCCGCGACCGGCCAGCCGATTCGCGCCTCGCGCCGGATCAGGCGCAGTGTCAGCATCTGGAGCTCCCCCTGTCGGACCGTCCGGCCACGCCTGCGCCGCCGTCCCGGGCCGGCCGCCGTCGACTCCCCGCCGGGCTCATCCGTCGTCCCCGGCCCGCAGCGCCCGGACCAGGTCGACCCGGGCCAGCAGCCGGGTGAGGACCAGCACCGCGAGTATCAGCAGCAGGCCGCCGGCCAGCGCCGCGAGCGCGGCGGCGGGCCGGCCCGGTGCGGCGCTCAGCGCCGGGAAGAGCGGGCCCGCGCCGTCGTCCAGCACCAGGACCGGCAGCAGCAGGGCGGCCAGCAGCAGGCCCAGCAGGCCGCCGAGCAGGGTGGGCAGTACGGTCACCGCCACCTGTTCGGCGCGGAGCACGGCGGTCAGCTCGCCGCGTCGTACGCCCAGTGCGCGGAGCACCGCGAACTCCCGTCGGCGGGCCCGGACCGCGCCCACCGCGTGCAGGGTCAGGGCGGTCACCGCGAACAGCGGCGCGGTGACCAGCACCAGCAGCCAGGCGCAGCGCAGGCCGGCCCGGAACGGGTCGGCACCCAGCTCGGCGGCGACCTGCCGGGCACTCTGCACCCGGCCGAGCCGGCCGCCGCCGGCGGCGGCCGAGGCCGAGGTGGCCGCCGGGTCGTCGCTGCGCAGCAGCCAGCGGATCCCGGTGGGCGGCGCCGCCCCGGTGGCGGCGCGGTCGGCGGCGACGGCGCGCAGGTCCAGCAGCAGGTGACCGAGGTCGCGCGGGTAGCCGGGCAGGGCGTCGATCTCCCCGGTGATCAGGATCGGCCGGGTGGTCGGCGCGCCGCGCTCCCAGGTGAGCTGCACGGTGTCGCCGACCCTGGCGTGCACCGCGTCGAGCAGCGCGCGGTCGGCGACCGCAGGCAGGGCGGGACGGGGCGCCACGCGGTCGCCGGTCCCGGGCTGGACGGCGAGGACCACGTCCAGGTGGGCCGGGTCGGTCCGGGGCGAGGGCTCGTGTGAGCGCAGCACGGTGTGCAGCAGGTCGGAGCCGTCGCCCTGCCAGGTGCAGGCACTGGCCCAGGCGTCCTCGGGGAAGCCACCGGCCAGGTAGGAGGACGTCTCGACGCCGGGGCAGCCGATGGCGGCCGGCGTACCGAAGACCGTGCCGGAGCGGAACCAGCCCTGCCCTGGGGGCAGCGCCAGGTCGGTCCGCTGCCCGGCGGTGACGGCGCTGATCCGGGGGAGGCGCAGGTCCAGGGTGGTCCGCGAGGCCAGCTCGGCGGGGAAGTGCACCCCGAGCCGACTGACCGTCAGCGGGTGGGCGCGCCGCTCGGTGTCGGCCAGCGGCAGGGTCAGGAGGTGCGGGAGGCCGTCGACGGGCAGCGGCACCGTCAGACGGTCGGTCAGCCCGTGGGCGTCCTGGACCCAGACCTGCAGCAGCAGCCCTGCGGCCGGGACCGGCCGGTCGGCGGCGGCGAGCACGGCCACCTCCAGCGCGCCGGGCCGCCCCGGCAGCGGGATCCCCTGGGCCGGTACGGCGGCCAGCGGGGCGAGCAGGGCCCGGGCCGGGCGGTCGGCCTGGTCCGGACGGAGCGCGGGCAGGCCGACCGCCGTCGCGGTGGTGGTGTCGACGGCGACCGTCTGGACCACCGTGCTGCCCACCAGGGCCGACTGCTCGGCCACGGGGGTGAGCCCGGTGACGCCCGGCAGGGCGGCCAGCGCGGCCTGGCGCTGCTCCGCCGCGCCCGACAGCCCGGACACCCGGAGGTCCGCACCGACCGCGAAGGCGGCCCGGTCCCGGTCGCTGGCCGGCAGTGCGCCCAGCACCCCGGCGGCCAGGCTCCCGGCGGCCACCGCCAGCAGCGTCACCAGGACCGGGACCGCCTGGCGTCCGGCGGCGCGGCTCAACTGCCAGCCGCCGAGCGGCAGGACCAGCCCGCGGGCCCGGCCGGCCGCCCGCTCCAGCAGCCGTCCGACCAGCGGGAACAGCCGGAGCAGCAGCACCGCGCCGGCCACCGCCATGGTCATCGGGGCGAGCACCAGGACCAGGTCGACCCCGGCGTCGAACCCGCTGCCGGAGCTCTGCGTCAGCAGGCTCCGGTAGTGCCGCAGTTGGAGGAAGGCGAGGCCCGCCAGGGCGAGCAGCGCCAGGTCCGCGCCGGCCTGCTGCGGTCCCAGCCGGCTCGACCGGCGTCCGCGCAGCGCCCGCTGCGCCCCCGGGTCCAGTGCCTGTAGGGCGAGCGGCAGCAGCAGGGCCGCGCCGTGCACCAGGAGCGCGAAGCCGGCGCTCCACCAGGCGGACCGGGCGCCGTCCGCCGCCAGGCCGGACACCCCCGCGCCGCGCAGCACGGCAGCGAGCAGCGGTTCGGCCAGCAGCAGTCCGGCGGCGGCCGCCGGTACGGCGGCCAGCGCCCACTCGGCGGTGGTCGCCGCGAGCAGCCGTACCGAGCCGGCTCCCCGGGAGCGCTGGAGCGCCCGCTCGGCGGCGAGCGAGTCGGCCAGCCGACGGGCCGTCAGGATCAGTACCACCGCCGCCAGCACGGCGAGCAGGGCGAGTGGCACGGCGACCTCGGCCCGGGCCGTCAGAGCCGGGACCACCAGGCGGTCGACCGCCTCGGGCAGGCCGCTGCGTGCCGTGGTGTCGGCCAGCGCCGGAGCGCCGCCGCGGTAGACCGAGCGGGCGGTGTCCGCGCCGGCGAAGGCGGCCACCCGGTCGCGCAGCGCGGCGAGTTCGGACAGGCTCAGCCGGTCGGTGTCGGGCAGGGCCAGCCAGACGTGCAGCAGCAGGCCGCCGAACGCGGGCAGCGCGGTCAGCTGGGCGCCGTCGGCCAGCAGCAGGTCCGGGTCCTCGCGGTCGGCGCCGCCGAGCGCGGACCAGACCGCGGCGGCGGCCGGGTCGGGCCGGTAGACGCCGGTCACGGTGAGCCGGAGCGGGCCGCCGGTGACCGGGTCGGTGACGACCGTGCTGCCACCGCTGTCCAGGCCGAGCCGGTCGGCCGTCGACTCGGAGAGGGCGACCCGCAGCCCTTCACCGGCCCCGGGGGTGCCGGCAGCGGGCCAACTGCCGCTGCGCAGCAGGGCGTACCGGCCGGGGTCGGACAGGGCGACCGGGAGTCCGGGGAGCGTGCTGTCGGTGACCTGCCGGCGTCCGGCGGGCGGCAGCGGCAGGTTCACGGCGCTGACCGAGCGCAGTGCGGTCTCGGTACGGAACGGGGTGCCGCCCATCGCCCGGACCAGCGCGGTGTGCACCGCCCGGTCGGCGGCGGGCAGGCCCTTGGCGGTCCAGCGGGCGTCCACCTCGACCGAGCGGGCGGCGTCGGCCGCCAGCCGCTCGCGCACCCCCGCCGTGGCCGCCGCCCCGGCCAGGCCGGTCACCGCGGCCAGCACCGCCGTCGCCACCAGAATGCTCACCGCGACGGATGCGAGCACCAGTCCGTGCCGCCCGAATCGGCGCCCGACCCCCGCCAGTGCCATCCGCTGCTCCCCTCAGTGCCCCCACCCCGAAGGGTCACCTGCCGCGTGATCGATCTGCGGCGCGGAACTGACGTTCTATCACAGCGATCACCGTTTGGTCTGTACCAATCCGATGGGTGGATCACCCGTCGACGATGGCGGTCGCCAGGGCGGCGACCAGGTTCAGCACGGCGCAGACACCCAGGGCGACCGCGGCTCCGACCGCGATCCGCTCGGGGCGGCGGGTCCGGGTGAGCGGCCTGGCCAGGCCGAGCAGCAGCCGGACGCCCACGGCCGCCGCCGCGAGGGCGGCGAAGGCCGCGGCGGCCCAGGCGACCGCCACCGAGGGCTCGACCAGGTGGCAGCTGCGGCCGGTGCAGCGGACCGGGACCTCGCGGCCGAGCCCGACCCGGCTGCCGACCCTGGCCTCGGCGACCCACGGCGCGTCACCTTCCGGGTGAAAGGTGCCCCGGCAGTAGCTGACGGTGCTCGGCTCCGCCGGGTCCAACTCGCAGGAGGCGGCGACCAGGTGGCCGGGAGTGCCGAGCAGGCCCGCCGAGTGCCCGAAGTTGGCCCCGGTGGTGGCGGCGCCCCACAGGCCGAGCACGCACAGCGCGAGCGCCGCCGCCGCGATGCCGAGCGCGCGCGTCAGCGCCCGGCGGATGTCCGGGTCCATCCCCACCCCTGTCCTCGGCCGTCCTCGCGCCGGCCGGCGGCCGACCTGACGGTCCGGGGGATGGGACGCGCCCACCGGCGCCGGGGTTCCGCCGAGGGCGGGGCGTCACCGGGTGAAGACCAGCACCGTGTTGTGGCCGCCGAAGCCGAGGGAGTGGCTCAGCGCCAGGTCGATCCGCTGCGGCCGGGCCGCCCCCGCGACGATGTCGAGGCCGTCGGTGTCCTGGTCCGGCGCGACGAAGTTGGCTGTCGGCGGGGCGAGTTGGCGGCCCACGCTGAGCAGGGTCAGCACGGCCTCCACCGCCCCCGCGGCGCCCATGGTGTGGCCGAGCACGCCCTTGGCGGAGGTCACGGTGGGCCGGTGGTGCGGGTGGAGCCGACGGATGGCGGCGGCCTCGGCGCGGTCGTTCAGCGGGGTGCTGGTGCCGTGGGCGTTGATGTGGTCGACGTCGCCGGGGCCGGCGCCGGCCATGGTCAGCGCGGTGGTCACGGCCCGGCGCAGCGCGGTGCCCTCGGGGTCGGGGGCGGTGGCGTGGTGGGCGTCGCCGGTGGCGGCGTAGCCGGCCAGGGTGGCCAGCGGGCGGGCCCGCCTGGCCCGGGCGTGCGCCGCGTGCTCCAGCACCAGGACGCCCGCGCCCTCCGCCAGCACGAAGCCGTCCCGGTCCCGGTCGAACGGCCGGGACGCGCGGGCCGGGTCGTCGTGGCGGCGGGACAGCGCACCCATCTTGGCGAAGGCGGCGGCGCACAGCGGGGTGACCATCGCGTCCGTACCGGCGGCCAGCGCGAGGTCGCACTGGCCGGTGGCCAGCAGCAGGGCGGCGGTGATCACGGCGGAGGCCCCGGAGGCGCAGGCCGTCGAGGTGTGCAGGGACGGACCGGTGATGCCCAGCCGCAGGGCGAGGTGACCGGTCGTCATGTTGGGGAGGAACCCGGTCATGGTCAGCGGGGAGACGCTGCCCGGGCCGTCCGCCAGCAGCCGGCCGTGCTGCGCCTCCAGGGTGGCCACCCCGCCGGCGGCGGAGCCGACCACCAGGGCGACCCGGGTGCCGTCCCAGTCCGCGCTGGAGAGCCCGGCGTCGGCGAGCGCCTCCTGCGCGGCGGCGAACAGCAGCAGGGTGCTGCGGTCGTAGCGCCACGGCTGACGCACGGTCAGCTGATCGGGCCCGAGCTCGGGCGCCCGGGCCGAGAAGGCGACCGGGAGCCCGGCCAGCCCGGGGTCGGGGCGGGCGGTGGGGCGTCCGGCGCAGACGCCGGCCCAGGTGGCCTCGGTGCCGATGCCGGCCGGGGTCACCAGGCCGGTGCCGGTGACCACGACGGGGCCGCGCACTACCCGGCTCCGGGTGCGGCCGCCGGTGGGGTCAGCCGCCGGTCGACGTGGTCCATGTGTGACTCCTTGCCAGATCGGTGCTGCTGAGCGGGGTCTGACCGAGCTCCGGTACGGCGGGCAGCCTCCGGGGCACGGCGGCGGGCCAGTTGAGGGCCACCGAGCCCCAGGCGAGACCGCCGCCGAAGGCGGTGAGCAGGCAGCGCAGGCCCGGTTCGAGCGCCTGCTGGGTGGTGGGGTCCGCCAGCACCAGCGGGATCGAGGCGGCGGCGGTGTTGCCGAGCTCGCGGATGTTGCCGTGGCAGTGCTTCGGGTCGATGCCGAGCCGCTGCGCCACCGCGTCCAGGATGCGCTGGTTGGCCTGGTGGCCGATGAAGGCCCGGACCGACCCGGCCGGCCAGTCGGCCCGGTCGAGCACGGTGCGGGAGGACTCCACCATCCGGCGGACGGCGTGCGCGTACACCTCGCGCCCGCGCATCCGGAAGTACGGCTCCGCCGGATCGGCGCGCTCCCACCGGGGGTGGCGGGAGCCGCCGCCGGGGACGGTGATCAGCCGGTCCCCGGCGCCGTCGGTGCCCAGGTCGACGGCCACCACCGCGCCCGGCGCCTCCGGCGGGCCCGGGCGCAGCAGGACGGCGGCGGCCCCGTCGCCGAACAGGGCGGCGGTGTCGCGGTCGGTGGGGTCGACGATGGTGGAGTAGGTGTCGGCGGCGACCACCAGCGGTGCCCGGCACAGGCCGCCGCGCAGCAGGGCGGTGGCGGTGGCCAGCGCGTACGGGAAGCCGGCGCAGACGGCGGCCAGGTCGAAGGCGGGGACCGGGCCCAGGCCGAGCCGGTGGGCGATCCGCGGCGCGGTGCCCGGGAGCGGGTGGTCGGGGGTGCTGGTGGCCAGGATCAGCAGGTCGGGCGGTGGGCCGCCGTCGGACTCGACGGCGGCCAGCCCGGCCGCGGTGGCCAGGTCACCGGTGCTCTGGCCGGTGGCGACCCGGCGGCGGTGGACGATGCCGGTACGGGTCCTGATCCACTCGTCGGTGGTGCGCAGGTCCCCGGCGGCGATGACGTCGTCGTTGTCGAGCACCCGGTCGGGCAGACAGGCGCCGATGCCGGTGACGACGGCGGTGGTCCCGGTGAAGTGCGGGCCGGTCATGACGGGACGAACGGCGAGGCCGGCTTGGGGATGCCGGCCAGCCCGCCGTCGGGGACGCTCAGCCCGCCGTCCACCACCAGGGCCTGGCCGGTGACGAAGGAGGCGGCCGGGGAGGCGAGGAACAGCGCCACCCGGGCGACCTCCTCCGGCTCGGCCCAACGCCCCATCGGCACATGGCTCATCAGCCAGTCGGAGAGCGGCGCGGTGTCGGCCGCGAACTCCGTCATCCCGGTCCGGGTCCACCCCGGGCAGAGCGCGTTGACCCGGATGCCCTGCCGGGCCCAGCCGACCGCCAGGCTGCGGGCCAGCGAGACCTGGGCGGCCTTGGTGACCGCGTACGCCTCCATCATCGGGGCGCCGATCAGGCCGGCCACCGAGGACATCAGCAGCAGGCTGGCGCGGTCCGAGGCGGCCAGGTGCGGGTGGGCGGCCCGGCAGAGGGCCGCGGTGGCGTCGAGGTTGACGGTCATCACCGCGTCCCAGTGGTGCGGTTCGGAGATCTGAAAAGGCATCAGGACCGGCGCCAGGTCCTCGGTGAGCGGCAGGGTGCCGGCGTTGTGGACGATGACGTCGAGCCCGCCGAGCGCGGCGGCGGCCTGGTCCACGCAGGCGGTGGCGGCTCCCGGGTCGGCGAGGTCGCCGACGACGGTGTGGGCCTTCCGGCCGCGCCGGTGGACGCCCTCGACCACCTCCTCCAGGGCGGCGGCGGTGCGGGCGGCGACCGCGACGTCGCAGCCCGCGTCGGCCAGGGCCAGCGCGGTGGCCAGGCCGATGCCCCGGGAGGCGCCGGTGACCAGGGCGCGGGCACCGTCGAGCCGGAAACTGTCCAGGGTGGTGACTACGGCACTCATGGGGTCTGCCTCTCTGTGGTTCCGGTCCACCGGAGCAGGGCGCTGCCCCAGGTCATGCCGGCGCCGAACACGGTGATCAGGACGGTGTCGCCCGGGCGGAGCGAGCCCCGGGCGGCGGTGGCGAGCGCGTACGGGGAGCTGGCGGCGCCGATGTTGCCCACCCGGTCGCCGACCACGACCAACTGGCTCTCGGTGATGCCGAGTTCGCGGGCCAGGTCGCGCAGCAGGACGGGGTTGGGCTGGTGGGCGACCACGCAGGCGAGGTCGTCGAGCTTGAGCCGGTTGCGGTCGAGGCTCTCGTGGACCAGCCGGGGGAAGACCTGCTTGATGAACCGGCTGACGGAGCGTCCGTCCATCCGGATCAGGTGGCCGCCGTCCCGCAGGGTCGCGGCGCTGGCCGGGTGGCGGCTGCCGCCGGCCGGGATCAGCACGTAGTCGGCCAGCGAGCCGTCGGAGCCGAAGTGGAAGTCGGTGAATCCGCCCGGCGCGGCGACCGGTCCCAGCACGGCGGCGGCGGCGCCGTCGGCGAACAGCACGGCGGTGCCCCGGTCGGCCGGGTCGAGGAACTTGGAGTACGCCTCGACCCCGACCACCGCCGCGCACCCCCGGGTGGGGTCCTCGCGCAGCCAGTCGTGCGCCACCTTCGCCGCGAACAGCCAGCCGGAGCAGGCCGCGCTGACGTCCAGGGCGACCGCGCGGGTGGCGCCCAGCAGGCCCTGTACCCGGCAGGCGGTGGACGGGCCCAACTCGTCGGGGGTGGAGGTGGCGAGGACCAGCAGGCCGAGGTCGGCCGGGTCGATCCCGGCCTCGGCGGCGGCCGACCGGACCGCCTCGGCGGCCAGGTCGGAGGCGGCCTGCCCGGCGGCGGCCACGTGCCGGGCGCTGACGCCGGTGCGCTCGCGGATCCACTCGGGGCTGACCCCGACGGCCTCGGCCACCTCGGCGTTGTCGCGGATCCGTGCGGGGAGGTAGCTGCCGGTGCCCCAGACGCCGATCCTGGGCGGGGTCGGGCCGGGGCTCACGCGGTGCCTCCCCGGTGCCAGGCGAGGGAGTCGGAGAGCGCGCCGGTGAAGTCGGGCATCCCGAGCGGGGACGGCACGACGCTCTGCGGGTAGGCGAACGCCTGCTCCAGCAAAGGGAGTCGGGGTATCAGCCGGTCGCACAGCAGGTCGGCCGCGACCAGCAGCCGCTGGACCTCGGCCGGCCGCAGGGTGCCCGCCGCGAGCAGCGAGCCTGCCAGCCGGCGGGCGCCGGCCACGCCGTAGAGGCCGGCCAGCGCGGCCAGGGCGGTCGCACTGTCCGGGTCGCGCTCGCCCGCCCGGGTCACGGCGCCGAGCAGGTCCTCGGCCACCAGCCGGGCGGCGTAGGTCTCGCCGAGCTCGCCCGCGTCCGCCAACAGCGGGTTCCAGCGCGCGAACTCGTCGTCCGGCCCGTCCGCCCCGTCCGCCCGCTCGTCCCGCCGGGCGCGCAGCCGGACCGTCAGCCGGTGCTGGTGGGCGGCGAGTACGGCGGGCCACCAGCCCGGCTCGCCCGGTGCGGAGGTGACCCGGGGCGGGGCCGGCACCGGGGCGTCCTCGGCCAGGGCGCGGCCGAGGTCGAAGAGGATCAGCTGACTGTCACCGCCGGCCGCGTCGAAGGCGTACGGGAAACCGTGGTACGCCACCAGCCAGTTGCCGTCCAGGTGCCCGGAGAACCCGCAGTGCCGCTGGCAGTCGGCCACCACCCGGGCCGCCGCGCGGACGGTGTGCGCCTTGTACGCCGAGAGCGGGCGGCTGACGGCGGTCCAGGGCGCGAAGGTCATCGAGCCCTCGCCGTCCGGGCTCCCGTCGGTCCGGCCAGGACCGGTGCCGGACCACACCTCGAGGGCCCGGGAGGCCGCGCAGGTGAGGGCGAACGCCTCGGCGAGCGCGCCCAGCACCCCGTACTGCTGGGTGCGGTAGGCCAGCAGCGGGCGGCCGGGGGCCAGCCTGCTCTGGGTCCGGCGGCCGGCCGCGTAGCGCACGGCCAGCACCGCCGACTGCCGGGCCATCGCGGCCAGGCCGGACGGCAGCGCCGCCCACAGGGTCTGCCCCACGCAGAGCGTGCGCTGCAGGCGCAGGTCCGGGCTGCCGAGCGGGTCGTGGAAGGTGCCGTCCGCCGCGATGGCGGCGCTGTCGCGCAGCCAGTGCCCGTACGGGAGGCGGACGCCGTGGAACCGGAACTGCGCGTAGTTCAGCGGCAGTGCGCTGAGTTCGACCCCGGTGGACATCTCGACGCCCGGGCGAAGCCCGTCGTGGTCGGCCAGGTCGACCACGAAGGAGAACACCCCGCAGTCGGCGCCGCCGACCACCAGCCGGGCCAGCATGACGGCGATCAGCGGGCCGCCGTCCGCCGTCCCGCTGGTGAACTTGGTCGCCGCCCCGTCGGGCGTGCCGATCACGAACTCCCGGGTCACCGGGTCGAACTCGGCGGTGGTCCGGGTGTCCAGATGGCTGTTGGCCTGCCCGACCTCGGTGATCATGTAGACCCCCCTGGCCCGGCCCGACTCCAGCGCCTCGAAGTGCGCCTTGAGCAGGTCGGGTTCGGGGGCGAGCAGTTTCATCGAGCTGAGCACCAGCAGGTACTGGTACGCCAGCACCATCGCCATCGAGGGCTGGGACGCCGCCGTCCAGGCCAGTACCGCCCCCAACTGCGCGGGCGCGTCCAGCAGTTCGCGACCCGGTGGGACGGCTCCGGCGATCCGCAGCAGCCGGCGCCTGACCTGCGCCTCCCGGCCGGCCGGATCGGGGGTGGCGGGCATCGGGTCACCGTGCAGGGCCTCGCCCAGGGCGTGCAGGAGGGCGGGGGGTACCCGGCCGTGCACCAGTTCCTCCAGGGCGCTGAGGCCGGCCGGTGCGAGCGGCGGGGGAGATGACGTGCGGTCAGTGGGCATGGCGGAGCTCCAGAAGGTTCTCGGCACGGGACTGCGGAGGGTCGGCGGCACGGGCAGCGCGGAGCCTGCCCGGCGCGGGACTTCCTCGGGTGGGAGAGGGAGCGTACGGAGGAACTCTTCGAGACTGCCCGGTCCGGTGGGGCGCAGGCCACCGGCCGGGGCGGGTGGTCTGTTGAACGCCGCCCGGTGTTGAAGACCGTCCGGGGAGGGCGGGTGCCCACCCCGGTGCCGGGAGGGTCCGCCGATCTCCGATACTGGGTCGGTGATCATCGTGCCGATCCTGCTGACGGTTCTCGCCCTGCTCGTCCTGGTGCACCGGTACCTCTGGCGGCGGCTGGTCCGCGACGTTTCCGCGCCCGGCGGGTGGTACCGGCGGCTCGGGACGGGGCTGGCGGTGCTGCTGCCGCTGCTCTCGGTCGGGGCGGTGGCCGGCGGCCGGCTGCTGCCGCTGGCCGCCGAGCGCTGGCTGGCCTGGCCGGGCTACCTCTGGCTGGCGGTGCTGCTCTACCTGACCATGGCCGTCCTGGTGGGCGAGCTGGTCCGGGTGGTCTGGCTGCGGATCGCGGCGGCCCGGGAGCCGAAGGCGGCCGTTGGCGCGACCGAGTGCGCGGCTGCTCCGGACGACCCGTCACGGCGGCTCTTCGTGGCCCGGACGGTGGCGATCGGCGCCGCCGGGGCGGCCGCCGCGGTGGTGGGCAACGGTGCGTACGGGGTGCTGCGCGGGCCGCGGCTGAAGCAGCTGACCGTCCCGCTGGCGAAGCTGCCCCGGCGGGCGCACGGCTACCGGATCGCGGTGGTCAGCGACATCCACCTCGGGCCGATCCTGGGCCGCTCGCACACCCGGCGGATCGTCGACACCATCAACGGCACCCAGCCCGACCTGATCGCGATCGTCGGCGACCTGGTGGACGGCACGGTGCCCGAACTCGGCCCGGCCGCCGTCCCGTTGCGCGAGCTGCGGGCCCGGGACGGCGCGTTCTTCGTGACCGGAAACCACGAGTACTTCTCCGGCGCCCGGCCGTGGGTGGAGTTCGTCCGCTCGCTCGGGGTGTTCCCGCTGGAGAACGACCGGATCGAACTGCCCTGGTTCGACCTGGCCGGGGTGAACGACCTCGCGGGCACGGCCGAGGGCCAGGGGCCGGACTTCGAGCAGGCGCTCGGCGACCGGGACCGGCTGCGGGCGGCGGTGCTGCTCTCGCACCAGCCGGTGACCGTGCACGACGCCGTCCGGTACGGGGTCGACCTCCAGCTCTCCGGGCACACCCACGGCGGGCAGCTCTGGCCGGGCAACTATCTGGCCGAGCTCGCCAACCCGACCGTGGCCGGTCTGGAGCGGTACGGCGACACCCAGCTCTACGTCACCCGGGGTGCCGGGGCCTGGGGTCCGCCGGTCCGGGTCGGTGCCCCCTCGGACATCACGGTGCTGACGCTCGCCGCGCTGTCGGCCTGACCTGGCCGACGCTCCGATCCGACGTCAGGGGGCAGGTCCGGCGGGGGAGTTGACGTGATGTCGGTTCTGTCACCGACCCCTTTCGGCCGTACTTCGTGAACGAGGGAGAACATCGCGGCCAACAGCCCTGCCGAAGGATGATTGTCCCTTCAATGACTCCCGTGTGCACACGTAGCTTTGGGGTGCGCTGCCGGGGCGGCTCCGGTGCGAACGGGGAGGCACTCGGATGGCAGGGCAGCGGGTACGCGACGACGGGGTGGCCGAGCCGGTCCGCCGGGGATCGGTGCAGGCCGAACGGGACGTGAACGGACGGTACCGCTGGTCCCTGAAGGCTCCGAACGGCCGGATCGTGGCGGTCTCCGCCTCGGTGTACGAGACCCCGGAGCTGGCCCGGCAGGTCTTCGAGGGCTTACGCGGCGCGGCGCCGGGCTTGGTGGTCCGGATCACCCACGTACGGGACGGGATCGGCTGGATCTGGGTGGTGCCGGGACCGCGCGGGGTGCCGGACGCCCGGTCGCACCGGACCTACGAGCGCTACGCCACCTGCCAGAACGCCTTCCGTCGCTTCGTGGCGCTGCTGGAGCGCTCGGAGGGCGTCGAGATCTCGGTGTCGCGCGATGGGTTCTGACACCGGGTCGGGCCCCCGGAGAGGCCCGAGACTGGTCACCGTCCGGCTGGGCGGCGGGCGGATCGGCTGGCTGCTGGCGGCCGCGAACGGCCGGCAGCTCGCCAGGTCGGCGGTGACGTACCGGAGCGAGGCGGAACTCGACGAGGCGGTCCGGCAGTTGTTGGTGGAGCGGGCCGCGCTGCGCTACCTGGTGCAGCAGGGCGGCGACCGGTCCTGGGGCTGGTCGGCGCTGCTGCCGGTGCGCAGCTCGGGGCAGGTGACCGGCGAGGCGGTGGCCCGCAGCGCCCGGGGCTATCTGCGCCAGGACCAGTGCCGGCAGGGGATGGTGAGCTTCCAGTCGATGCTCCAGCAGCTGCGCGCGGTCCGGGGCGCCGGGTGACCGGCAGGTTGCCGATCCCTCCCCGAACCGCCACCTGGAGAAGAACGATCCACTCGTGACGGGAAGTTGACAGAGTCGTGGTGAAGCCGAACCCACCCGGCCCGGCCTCGGGCTAAACCCCGGGGCCGGGCCGGATTCGGGTCGGCGGGCGGAACCGGCCCGGTTGAGACGGACCTTCCACCGGCACGTGCCACCCGGCAAGTATCGGAGCCGCCGGACGGACGGCCGCCCAGTGCGGACGCCGCCGGTGCTCCCGACCGGGCCCCGGGCCGGGAGCGGATGAATTGATGCTCGCTCCTACCGGAGGAACACCAAATGCGTCACACCGCTGCCAAGCTGGTCGCCGCCGTCGCGGTCACCGCCGCCACCGTCCTCGCGGCAGTTCCCGCCCAGGCCGCCGACCCGAGCCCGATCCCGAACGCCGTCGACATCGTCGGCACCGGCTCGGACACCACCTCGACCTACCTGTCGCAGGTCTCGGCCGACTACAACGCCTCCATCGCGGGCGCCCCGGCCAGCACCCCGCGGCTGTACAGCTGGGAGCCGCTCGGCACCTCCCCGATCACCCCGAAGACGGGTGGGGCCAGCATCGCCCGTCCGAACGGCTCCGGCGCCGGCATCACCGCGCTGATCAACAACACCTCCGCCACGGTCGACTTCGCCCGCTCCTCGCGTGGCCGTCAGGCCAGCGACCCGGCCTCCATCCTGTTCGTGGCCTTCGCCAAGGACGCGGTGACCTGGTCCGCCAAGGCGACCGGCGGCCACGCCCCGGCCAACCTGACCACCGCCCAGCTCAAGGGCATCTACGAGTGCACCATCACCAACTGGAGCGCCGTCGGCGGCACCGCCGGCACCATCAAGCCCTTCCTGCCGCAGAACGGTTCGGGCACCCGCACCTTCTTCCTGCAGGCCATCGGTGGCGCCACCCCGGTCGTCCCGGGCGCCTGCGTGACCAGCGGCCCGCAGGAGAACACCGGCACCACCGCGGTGCTGGACGATGTCGACGCGATCTTCCCCTACTCGGTCGCGCACTACATCTCCCAGGTCTTCGGCGGCCACAGCACGGCCACCGACGCCCCCGGCCCGCTGACCCTGCGCAACGTGAACGGTGTCGTGCCGGTCAACGCCACCACCCATGTGATCAACGCCCCGTTCGCGGCCAGCGCCTACGGCCGCGTGATCAACAACGTGGTCCGGACCAACGACTGGAACACCGCCGGCGCCTACCAGACCACCCTCAAGGGCATCTTCGGCCCGGCCGGCTGGATCTGCACCCACCCGGCGACCATCACCAACTACGGCTTCCTGACCCTGCCGGGCACCGCCTGCGGCACCACCAGCTGATCACCACCCCGCACCACCCGACGGCCGAGCCCGCAGGGGCCCGGCCGTCGGCCTGCCCGGCCCCGCAGTGCCCTCAGCAGAACCGCCCGCACCCGAAGGAGCACGCCATGAACCGCCTCCGTACCCGTCTCGCCCTCGCCGGTGCCGCCGCGCTGGCCGCCGTGACCACCTTCTCCGGCCTGACCGGTACCGCGGTCGCCACCGAGGCGCAGGCCGCCCCGGCCACCCAGGCCCAGACCGCCCCGGTCACCTCGATCGGCACCGCGCTGATCCGCGAGGACAGCGACTTCCTGCGGCGCAGCGCCGAGGCCGGCATCTTCGTGGTGCCGCTGCCGCCGGGCACGGTCGGCTTCGACCCGGCCGCGGGCTTCTCGGGCACCTTCCCGGTCACCGGTGCGACCGGGGTGCTGCGCGAGTACTACGGCACCGTCCAGCTCGGCGGCAGCCTGCTGGCGGTCAACGTCCGCACCGGCCGCACCGTGCTGTTCCAGCAGCTGGCCTTCGACGTCGACAACTGGCAGCTGACCGGCGTGCCGCTGGGCAGCACCGCCCCGGTCGGCCTGCTGGAGCCCACCGAGAGCTCGCTCGTGGTGAACGGCGCGGTCAACTCGCTGACCTCCACCGGCCTGGCCGTGAACGCGTCGGGTGCGCAGTACCTGGACAGCAAGCTGGCCACTTCGTTCTTCGCGGCCGGCAGCCAGATTGGCTCATTCGCGCTGAACTACACCCAGCCCGCCGCCTGATCCGTCGTGCCGGAACGGGCCCGTGACGCCACTTCGGTGTCACGGGCCGTCGGGATATTCCGTTACTGCGCTGGCAAGTTGGGGCCTTATACATCTGAATGGTCATCAACTGTCATATCCACATGGGGAAATACCGAAGTCTCGATCCCGGTGGGTCCGGTTTCGGACAGCGGTGATCGGATCAGCGAAAGGACACCCCATGAGGCTCCGCAGACCGGGCAACCCCGCGCGTCGGCGGCTGGCGAAGATCTTTGCCGCCGCCACCGTCGCCTGGGCGGCGGCGCTCACGATGGTGGTGCTGCCCGGGGCCCTGGGCCCGGCGCCCGAGGCGCACGCGGCCGGCGGTGTGACGGTGCCGGGCCCGCCGGTGTGGAACCCGGCGGACTGGACCACCGGTGAACGCGGTTCGGTCACCCTGGACACCACCGGCAACCTGGGCAACGAGCGGGTCCGGGTCCGCTGGGCCGGCTTCACCCCGAGCGCGTTCACCTGGGGCGACCCGGTGGACGTCGCGGTGGTCGGCTCCACCCAGATCCTGTACTCGGTCCGGGTCTACCAGTGCCGGGGCACCGACCCGAAGCCGACCGACTGCTACGGCAGCACGGTGTACAACGGCAATCCGGCCAAGGGCTTCGAGCAGGCGATGGCGCAGGGCGCCACCACCCCCGAGTTCCCGAGCAACATGGTGATCGCGGCGACCAGGCCGGACGGCACCGGCGAGGCCGAGATCGAGCTCTGGACCTCGCAGCAGAGCCAGACCCTGGGCTGCGACGCGGCGCACGCCTGCTCGCTGGTGGTGGAGCCGCAGTACGGCGGCGACGCGATCGGCGCTTACCAGAGCCCGGCTGGCACCGTCAACTGCGACGACCACTCGGGCGACAACGACGGGTTCTTCAACACCGCCTCGGACGGTTCGTTCTGGAAGAACGTCGGCACGCCGTACAACACCGGCGAGACCTGCGCCTGGAACCAGCGGGCCGTGGTGCCGCTGCACTTCGCCGCCACGCCCAGCGACTGCAAGGCGGGCGGCGACGCCTTCGCGATGGCCGGTCTGGAGATGGCCAACCGCGCGGTGCAGCAGTGGCGGGCCGGATTCTGCGGCGGCGACCAGCCGCTCAACCTGGGCTACGTGTTCGGCGGGGGCGAGCCGCAGGCCCGGGCCGCCTTCCTGGAACGCCGGGGCGCCGACGTGGCGTTGACCGCGCGGCCGGACCGGAGCCCGGCCGCGCGCCCGTACGTCTACGCGCCGCTGGCCACCACCGCGATCTCGGTGGTCTACGTGATCGACGACGCCACCAGCCGCCGTCAGATCCGTCAACTGAAACTGAACGCACGGCTGTTGGCGAAGCTGCTGACCCAGTCCTACGACCTGCAGTACGGCGCCTCGATCCCCTCGGTGGACGGCAACCCGAAGTGCGTCTTCCTGGATCCGGAGTTCCTCAAGCTCAACCCGGTGGACGCGGTGAACGGCCCGGTCTGGCCGGACTGCGGCTCGGGCGGGAACAAGGCCGAGACCACCCCGATCGTGATCGGCGGCACCTCCGACCTGGTGTACCAGCTGACCGCGTGGATCGCCGCCGACCCGGACGCGGCCCAGTTCCTCGGCGGCGCGAAGGACCCCTGGGGCATGCGGCTGAACTCCTACTACCTGCGCTCCAGCTTCGCCGGCTACCCGGTCGACAGCTTCGTGCCGCAGGACTTCAGCGGCCCCGGCAACTGGAAGCAGTACGAGTGGAACCCGCTCAGCGGCGGGCTCGGCGCGGTGTCCCGGAACGTGCTGGAGAACCGGGCCACCTGCAGTGACCCGAACATCGACAACACCGGCGCCCACCCGAAGTGCGCGCCGGAGCCGATCGGCCAGCGCGCGCTGTTCGCCGTGATGGACGCCGGCCAGGCCAAGGCGTACTCGCTGCCCGAGGCCGCACTGGCCAACCCGGCCGGGGAGTTCGTCACCCCGTCGACCGGGGCGCTGCAGGCGGCGGTCGCGGTGATGCCCACCGACCCGGTCACCGGCACCCAGCAACTCCCTTACGGCGATGGCGGTTCGGCCTTCGCCGGGGCGAAGGCGGCCTACCCGCTGACCGCCGTGCAGTACGCGATGCTGCCCACCAGCGGTCTGGACGGCGGCAAGGCGGCGGCCGTGGCCAAGTTCGTCCGGCAGGCCACCGACCTCGGCGGCGGGCAGATCTACGGCACCGCGCCCGGTCTGCTGGCGCCCGGTTTCCTGGCGCTGACCGAGGCCCAGTCCGCGCAGGCGCAGGCGGCGGCCGGCCATGTCGGCGCGCAGGACTCGGCGCTGCCGGGCAATCAGGTCACCGCGAGCGATCCCGGTGGCACCAGCGGCGGCGGCTCCGGCGGCACCATCACCGGTGGTCAGTCCGGCTCCACCGGGGGCAGCGGTTCCGGCGGCACCTCCGGTGGCGACAGCACGGGTGGCACCGGCGGGACTTCGGGTGCGGCAGCGGCTGCGGGCGGTCCCGCCCCGGTGGCCAACCCGGCCCCCTCGAACTCCCCGATCGCGGTCGCCCCGGTGGCGGCCGGCCGCCCCGGGCAGGACCGGGCGGGCGCGGCCCGGCTGATGCTGCCGGTGCTGCTGGTGATCGGCGGGGTGCTGCTGGTGGGCGGCCCGACCACGCTGCTGCTCAGCGGCACCGCGGCCGGTGGGCGGATCGCGGGCTGGTTCCGCCGGCTGTTCGGCCGGAGCTGAGACCGGTCGGGCCGGCCCGGGCGAACCCGCCCGGGCCGACCCGGAAGCGGGCCGAACCATTCTGCCCGGAAGCCCAGTTGACCGTCCCGAACGCTGCGGAGAACCCGTCATGACAGCAACCCTCCCCGCCCCGGCGGACCTCGAAGACCGACCACGGCGGATCAGTGCGCCGGTCTCCCGGGGTGACCGGGTGTTCCGGATCCTGCTGACCGCAGCGGGGCTCTCGGTCTTCCTGATCATGGGCCTGATCGCCTTCTTCCTGCTGCTGCGCGGCGGACAGGCGCTCCGGGTCACCGGCTGGTCCTTCTTCACCGAGCAGCGCTGGAACACCGCCGCCTACCAGTTCGGCATCGCGGCGGTGCTGCCCAACGGCGTGCTGATCGCCGTGGTGGCGCTGCTGATCGCGGTGCCGGTGGCGCTCTGCGCGGCCGTGTTCATTTCCGAGTACGCACCCGTGCGGGCCCGGAAGGCACTGATCGCGGTGGTCGACCTGATGGCCGCGATCCCGAGCATCGTCTACGGCCTCTGGGGCCTGTTCTTCCTCCAGCCGAGGATCATCGGCCTGTCCCGCTGGGCCTCCAACCACCTCGGTGACACCCTGCCGTTCCTCAAGGTGCGCACCGGCGACGTCGGGGCCTCCTACACCTCCTCGACCTTCATCGCAGGCGTGGTGGTGTCACTGATGATCGTCCCGATCGTCACCGCGCTCAGCCGGGAGGTGTTCTCGCAGGCGCCGCAGGGCGAGCGGGAGGGCGCGTACGCGCTGGGCAGCACCCGCTGGGGGATGGTGCGCACGGTGGTGCTGCCGTTCGGCAAGGGCGGCGTGATCGGTGCGGTGATGCTCGGCTTCGGCCGGGCGATGGGCGAGACCATCGCGGTCGCGCTGATCATCTCGCCCGCCTTCGTCTTCAAGGGCCACCTGCTGGAGAACGGGGCGAACTCGATCTCGGCGCTGATCGCGCTGCGCTTCGGCGAATCCGACGAACTGTCACTCTCCGCCCTGATGGCGGCCGGACTGGTGCTGTTCGCCCTGACGCTGCTGGTCAACGTGGTGGCCGGCGTCATCATCAACCGCTCGCGCTCCGGCGCGGCGACCTCCGACTGAGCACCGAGGACACGGCCGATGACCGACATTGCCGAAGACACCAGCCCATCCCCGACCGAGGCCGCCGAGGGGCCCGAGACCCGGATCAGGTTCGGCGGCGTCACCCGGGCCGATCTGGCCACCGCCGTCGGCGCCGCCGGCGGATCGCTGGGGCTGGACTGGCTGCTGTACGAGCGGATCCTGCCGTTCAGCGGTGCGTTCGGCTTCCTGCTCAGCTGGTACCTGCTCTTCCTGGCCTGCTACGGCGGCGCCGTCGCCGTGCAGTGGAACGGCCGGCTGGTGCGCGAGCGCCTGGTCGCCGCGCTGGCCTGGAGCTCGGGCGCGCTGGTGCTCGGGACGATCCTGGAACAGCTCGGGTTCCTGCTGGTGCACGGGATCACCGCCGCCCGGCACGCGAACTTCTTCACCCAGTCGATGGAGACCACCGCCGCGCTCTCCCCGATCACCTCGGGCGGCGCGCTGCACGCGATCATCGGCTCGGTCGAACAGCTCGGCCTGGCCACGCTGTTCTCCGTCCCGCTGGGCATCGCCGCCGCCGTCTACATGTCCGAGGTGGGCGGCCGGTTCGCCCGGCCGGTGCGCACCCTGGTCGAGGCGATGACCGCGCTGCCCTCGATCGTGGCCGGGCTGTTCGTGCTCGGCGTGGTGATCCTCACCTTCGGGATGGAGCGGTGCGGCTTCGCCGCGTCGCTGGCGCTCACCGTGATGATGATGCCGATCATCACCAGGGCGGCCGAGGTGGTGATCCGGCTGGTGCCCGGCACCCTGCGGGAGGCGTCCTACGCGCTCGGCGCCAGCCAGTGGCGCACGGTCTGGAACGTGGTGCTGCCCACCGCCAGGCCCGGGCTCTCCACCGCCGTGGTGCTCGGGATGGCCCGCGGCGTGGGCGAGACCTCGCCGGTGCTGCTCACCTCGGGGCTGACCGCCTACTTCAACCTCGACCCGTTCCACGGCCAGCAGGTCAGCCTGCCGCTGTACATCTGGAACTACGTCCGCCAGCCCTACGAGGACATGGTGGCCCGGGCGTTCGCCGCCGGGCTCACCCTGATGGGCGTGGTGCTGGTGCTCTTCCTCGCGGCCCGCGCCCTCGGCGGCCGCCGCCCAGGCGAGCTGAGCCGCCGTCAGCGCCGGCTGATCAGCCGGGACGCCGCCGCGCGGCGCCGCCCGGCCCGGCCCGCCGTGGCCCTGGCCCGGGTGCAGTCGCCCGACCCGGACGCCGCCCCGGACGCCGCCGTTGCGCGACGTCAACCGAACGCCCCGGAGATCGCCGTGGTGCGGCCATGACGCGCCCCCGGCGGTTGCCCGACCCCGCTCCCGTACCGACCGACCACCCCAGAGGAGTCCCCATGCCGTGGGCATCCGCTCACCGGCCGCAGCGGTCCGCCGCCCTGCTGCTCGTCCTGTTGCTGCTCGCCGCCTCGGCGGCGCTCGGCCGGGCGACCCCGGCGTACGCCGCGACCTCGCTCAACGCGGACGGCTCCAGCTGGGCCGGACCGGCCATCGACCAGTGGCGCCAGGACGTGGTGCCGCAGGGCATCCAGATCAACTTCAACCCGGTCGGCTCGGCCGCCGGACGGAAGAACTGGGCGGCCGGGCTCAACGACTTCACCGCCTCCGACGTGCCGTTCCGCGCCAAGCTGGACACCGGGGCGAGCGGCGCGGTCGGCGGCTCGGGCGCAGCCGGCGCGGAGCGGGCGGTGTACGGCTACTCCTACGTGCCGATCACCGCGGGCGGCACCGCGTTCATGTACAACCTGGTGCTGGCCGGGAAGCGGGTCACCGACCTGCGGCTCTCCTCGGACACCCTGGTGAAGATCTTCACCAGCAAGATCGCCTTCTGGGACGACCCGGCCGTCACCAAGGACTACGGCCGGGCGCTGCCGCACGTGCCGATCACCCCGGTGGTGCGCTCCGACGGCTCCGGCGCCACCGCCCAGTTCACCCGCTGGATGCAGCACACCCACCGGGCCGAGTGGGAGGCGTACTGCACCGGGATCAACAGCGTCACCTGCGGCGACTACACCGAGTTCTTCCCGACCTCGGGCCGGATGGTGGCGCAGAACGGGTCCGACGTGGTGGCCAACTACATCAAGTCCCCGTCCGGGCTCGGCACCATCGGCTACGACGAGTACGCCTTCGCCAAGCGCAGCAACTGGCCGGTGGTCAAGGTGCTGAACGCCGCCGGGTACTACACGCTGCCCACCGCCTCCAACGTCGCGGTCGCGCTGACCGCCGCGAAGATCAAGGGGGTCGACGACCCGACCCCGCCGACCGACCCCAACTTCCTGCAGCAGAACCTGGACGACGTCTACAACATGGCTGACAAGCGGGCCTACCCGGTGTCCAGCTACAGCTACCTGATCGTGCCGCGCCAGGGCGTTGCCGACCCGGTGCCGCCGCGCTTCAACGACGCCAAGGGCAACGCGCTCAGCCGGTTCATCTCCTACGTGCTGTGCGCGGGGCAGGGCCAGGCCGACAGCCTCGGCTACTCGCCGATCCCGCGCGGCCTGGTGCGCGGCGGGATGCTCCAGGTCGGTCACATCCCGGGCAACGCCAGCCCGGTGAACGCCGACACGCTCGCCAACTGCGCCAACCCCACCTTCAACAGCGCCGGTGAGCTCACCGTGCTGGCGAACGCCCCGCAGCCGAGCCCCTGCGACAAGCTCGGCGCCCCGCTGGACTGTGTGGTCAAGGACGGCCAGCCGGTCAGCAGTGGCAGCGCCGGCGGCAGCAACTCCGGTGGTACCAAGGGCGGTTCGACCGGCAGCGGGACGACCGGCGGGACCGGTGGCACCGGTGGAGCGGCGGCGGCCGGCGGCACCGCGGCCGACCCGAACGCGGCACCCCCGGCGATCGATCCGCAGACCGGTGAGGTGGTCGGCGCGGGCGGGGCCGGCGGTGGCGGCGGCAACCTCCAGGCCAGTGTGGTGGAGGTCGGCAACCGCAAGGACGAGTGGCTGCTCAGCACGCTGACCGCGATCGAACTGCTCGCCCTGGTCGCCGTGCCGCCGCTGCTCGGCGGCTGGCTGGCGGCCCGGCGGCGGAACCGGGGGGTGACGCGATGAGCGCGCCGACCAGTGTGCCGCCGACGGTCAGGCCCGACCGGGAACCCGACGTCCCGGCGGCCGCCGCGCCGAAGGACGCCGGCCCGTCGCCCGCCGCGCCGGAGCGGGCCGCCGCCCGGCCGCCGCTCAGCGCGGCCCGGCGCCGGCTGGTCCAGGCGGGCTGGGCGACCACCTCGCTGGCGGTGCTGGTGATCGGTTTCGGGGCGTTCCTGCCCACCCTGTCCGGGCTCCAGGAGCAGCACGCGCAGGCCGCCGCGTACAAGACCCTGCGCGAGCGGTTCGGCACCGCGGTGGCCCCGACCGGGCCCACCGTCGACGGTGCACCGGTGGCGGTGATCGACATCCCGGCGCTCGGCCTGTACCAGACGGTGGTGGTCGAGGGCACCACCGGCCGCGACCTGATGCGGGGCCCCGGTCACCGGCGGGACACCGTGCTGCCGGGCCAACAGGGCGTCAGCGTGCTGTTCGGCCGCCGGGTCAGCTTCGGCGCCCCGTTCGCCCGGATCGCCGAGCTGCACGAGGGCGACCGGATCGACGTCACCACCGGCCAGGGGAAGTCCAGCTACGTCGTCAACGAGCACGGCGAGGGCGGCGACCCGCTGACCGACCAGGCGGAGAACCGGCTGGTGCTGGTCACCGGCGACTCGGACTGGATCTCCTCCTCGACCGTGATGGTCGGTGCCCGGCTGCTCGGCGAGCCGTACGCCGACGCCGGCACCCGGGGCGCGCTGCGCCCCACCGACAAGGCGCTGGCCGCCGACCGGTCCGCGCTCTCGGCGCTCCAGCTCTGGACGCTGGGCCTGCTCGGGTGCGTCACGCTGACCACCCTGGCGGTCCGGCTCTGGCACCGCTGGGCGGCGTACCTGTGCTCGGCGCCGGTGCTCGGCGCGGTGCTCTGGAGCTGCTACGAGAACGCCGCCGCCCTGCTGCCCAACCTGTACTGAAGCGCCCAACCTCTACCGAAGGACCATCGGGATGACCGACGCCATCGACACCGCCGTACTGCCCAGGACCGACGACTCGCTGTACGGCATCGAGACCCGGGGCGTCTCGGCCTGGTTCGGTGACCACAAGGTGCTGGACCGGGTCTCGCTGAGCATGACGGCCGGTCAGGTCACCGCCCTGATCGGCCCGTCCGGCTGCGGCAAGTCCACCTACCTGCGGATCCTCAACCGGATGCACGAGATGGTCCGCGGCGCGGGCCTGTCCGGTGAGGTGCTGCTCGCGGGCACCGACATCTACGCCACCGGGCGGCGGCCCGCCGACGTCCGGCGGCGGATCGGCATGGTGTTCCAACGGCCCAACCCGTTCCCGGCGATGAGCATCTACGACAACGTCGCGAGCGGCCTCAAGCTGGCCGGGATCAAGACCGACCGCGAGCAGCGGGACCACCTGGTGGAGAGCAGCCTGCAGGCCGCCGGCCTCTGGCAGGAGGTGAGCAACCGGCTGCGCTCGCCCGGCGGTTCGCTCTCCGGCGGGCAGCAGCAGCGGCTCTGCATCGCCCGCTCGCTGGCCGTCTCGCCGGACGTGCTGCTGATGGACGAGCCCTGCTCGGCGCTGGACCCGACCTCGACCCGGCGGGTCGAGGAGACCATCGCCGAGCTGCGCGGCCGGCTCACCATCGTGATCGTGACGCACAACATGCAGCAGGCGCAGCGGGTCTCGCAGTCCTGCGCGTTCTTCCTGGCCAGCCACGACACCCCGGGCCGGATCGTCGAGGCAGGCCCCACCGACCGGCTGTTCGGTGCGCCGGCCGACCAGCGGACGGCGGACTACGTGAACGGCCGGTTCGGGTAGGGCGTGTCCTCGGTCAGCGCCAGGCGGCGGTCCCGGCGACCTGCGGACGCTGCCGGGCCGGGACGTACGGGCGGCCGACCACGTGGTCGGCCTCCGGGCCGCTGCCGACGGCGGCCTGCGCCCGGCGGGCGAGCAGGCGGCGGTCGGTGCCGTTGTCGGTGGGCATCGGGGAGTGGAAGGTGACCTCGGCGACCAGGCCCCGGGCGGCCACCACCCGGCGGATGGACGGCAGCAGTTCGTCGTCGCCGACGTAGGCCGGGGCGGTGCAGAGCCGGCCGTCCGGCTGCCGGTAGCGGATCGTCACGGGCTGGACCGGCGCCGCCGCGTCGATCGCCGCCTGGAACGCCGCCGGGCGGAACCGCCCGCCCGCCTCGCCGCACCAGGTGCTGCCCTCGGGGAACGCGGTGATCGGCCGCCCGGACCGCAGCACGGCGGCCATCTCGGCCACCCGGTCCGGGAGTTGGCGCAGGTGGTCGCGGTCGATGTAGACCGTGCCGCCCCGTCCGGTCAGCGGGCCGAGCACCGGCCAGTCCCGGACCTCGGTCTTGGCCAGCATCGGCCCGGGCCGCACGGCGGTGAACAGCACGATGTCCAGCCAGGAGATGTGGTTGGCCACCCGCAGCACGGAGCCGGGGGCGGGCACCCCGACGACCCGCAGGCGGACGCCCATCGCGGTCAGCAGCGACCTGGTCCAGAACCGGAGCGCCGCGTCCCGGAGCCGGGGCGCCCGGTCCCAGCCCCGGACCAGCACGACCACGGCGATCCCGGTCAGCAGGACGCCGAAGCTGCCGGCCCCGCGCAGCAGGCGCAGCGGTGCGGGCACCGTTGGCCCGGGGTCGGCGAGACAACTCTCCGGCGTACACGGAGCGGTGGGGAGCCAGCTGCGCACGGCGCGGTCACCCGCCCGCGCCGGCCGGGGTGCCGGCCGAGAGGAAGTGCCGCAGGTAGCGCGGGTCGGTCCGCTCCAGCGAGAGCAGCACGTACAGGTCGGCCACCCCGAAGTCCGGGTCGTACGCGGGCTCGCCGCAGACCCAGGCGCCCAGCCGCAGGTAGCCGCGGAGCAGGGCCGGGATCGTGGTCCGCTCGGGCCGGACCACGCCGGTCGGGTCCCACGGGCGGTGCGGGGTGACCCGGTACTCGGCCGGGGCCAGGTAACGGGCCGTCATGGCGTCCCAGACCCCGGCCGCGCTGGCGCCGCCGTCGGCCAGCGGGACGGAGCAGCAGCCGGCCACCCAGGTGTTGCCGGTGTCGACCAGGTAGCGGGCGATGCCGCCCCACATCAGATTGATCACGGCGCCGTTGTCGCGGTGCCGGATGTCGATGCAGGACCGGCCCACCTCGACCAGGCCGGGGCGGACGGCCGCCAGGTTGGTCAGGTCGAACTCGGTCTCGGAGTACAGCCGTCCGGCCCGGACCGCCGCCTCCGGGCGGAGCAGCCGGTAGGTGCCGACCACCTCGCCGGTCTCGTTCTCGCGCACCAGCAGGTGGTCGCAGAACTGGTCGAACGGGTCGATGTCCAGGCCGGGCACGGGGGTGTCCAGGACGGCACCCATCCCGCCGGCGAAGACGTCGTGGCGCAGTCGCTGGGCCGCTCGGACGTCCGCCTCGTCGGAGGCCAGCGACACCGAGTAGGCGGGAGCGGTGGTCGGGCGGGTGGCGGGCCGCGTGACGGTGGGGCGGGTCACGGTGGGGGAGCTGAGCGCGGTACCAAGGGCCATGACGGGGTTCTCCCAGGGCTTGGGTCGAGCGTGGCGATCGGTGCTGCCCTATGTCTCTCCAGATTGGTTGGCGTTCGTATGACCAGCCGGGAGAGTGGAGATGTGGACCTGTTGAATGCACCGGTGTCGGCGGCCCGCTTCAGTGGCCCCGGTCGGCCGACCTGAGACCCAACACCCGGGCCAGTGCGAGGAGTTCGCGTACCTCGGGGTCCTCGGAGCCGCCGCCGGCGGGCGCGTCGAGCACCGCGGACTCGGTGGCGGAGAGGGAGCCCGGCGGCCGGTGCAGCAGCGCCCCCGGGTGGTGCAGGTCGTGCAGCAGCCCGGAGCCGTCCGGCGCGCCCGAGCCCGCCACCGGGCGCCCCGCGTACGCGACGTACCGCCCGTCCGGCGAGCAGCGGAGCACCCGGGGCCACTCGACCAGCTCGGCCAGGTGCGGCGGCACCGGCACCGGGGCCAGGGTGAGCTGGTCGTAGAAGTGCACCCGGCCCTCGCTCGGGGCCAGCCCGCCGACCACCTGCCAGGCGGGGACGGCGAACAGGTTGCGCAGCCGAGGGGTGTCCCGCCGGACGGTCGGCCGGGGCTCGGCGCCGGCCAGCTCCCAGAGCGTCAGACCGCCCTGGCGGCCCGAGCCGAGCAGGCGGTCGGGCCCGGCGAAGGTGAGGTCGAGCAGCCGGCCGGGCTCCTCGGGCACGCCGGCCGTGCCGAGCACCGCCCGCAGGCCGGTGTCGGCGAGGACCAGCCGACGGCCGTCGGAGAGGGCCAGCAGGTCACCGCCGGGCGCGACCGCGAGCAGCTCGGCGTTGGCCAGGCCCCAGGGCTCCAGGCCGACCTGCCGCAGCTCCGAACTCCCGTCGTCCACCAGCGCCCCGGGGCTGAGCCGGAGCCCCGCCACGTACCCGGTGCCGGTCGGCACCAGCCGGGCGGCGGCCACCGCGAAACCAGCCGCCAGCAGCTGCGGACCGGCCGCCGAGTGCCGGACCAGCTCGAAGTGCGGGTCGTCCCCGCCGACCCGGCGGGCGGCCACCACCTGACCGGGGCCGAGGCAGACCACGGAGGAGTGGCCCGCCTCGCCCAGGTGCAGCGCGGCCCGGCGGTCGGTGCCGAGTTCGAGGGTCTCGATCAGCTCCTGCCGGGTGCCGTGCCCGGGGGTGGCCAGCGCCAGCGCGGGGCTGCCGTGGGCGAACGAGACGTGGTCGGCGTCGAGCAGGCGCAGCCCGGCGGGCAGCCGGACGGTGGCCGGCCCGACCGCGCGGGCGGCGGCGGCAGCCACCCGGTGGGTGTCCAGCGCGGCCAGCCGGTGCAGCAGCTCCCGGTCGGCCGCGGCCGGCGGGTGCCAGTCGGCCGCGAGCAGCCGTGCCGCCAGCGGGGCGGCGGCCACCACCGGTGCGGTGCAAGTGAGTTCCCAATAGGCGGGCCAGTCCTGCTGCCGGGCGAGCTCGGCGGCGCGCACCTCCACCGGGACCGGCGGCGGGGACCAGAGCCCGCGCGCCGCCGGGGCGGGGCCGGTCCGACGGTCGGCCGCCCGCAGGGTCTCCCGCTGCCCGTCCAGCGCCTCCAGTAGGGCGGCCCGGTACGTGGCGGGGGCACGCTGGGCGAGCCGCTGCCAGAGCGCCACCGCGGCCGCCCCGGCCCGCACCGCCTCGCCCGGCCGCCCGGCCGCGGTGAGCAGCCGGCGGAGTTCGCCGAGCGCAGTGGCCCGCTCCTGGTCGTCGGGCCCCTCGTCGGCCTCCCCGGCCGCCGCCTCGCAGAGTGCCACCAGCTCCTCGGCGACCCGCACCGCCTCGTCCCGGCGCCCGGCCCGGGACAGGTCGTCGCGCAGGCCGAGCAGCGCCCGGGCCAGGTCGCCCCGATGGCTGGCCGGGTCCTCGGCCGCCAACTCCCGCCAGTGCGTCACCGCTTCCCTGGCCGGGTCCAGGTCGTCGGCCGCGCCCAGGCCGCGCAGCGACAGTCCGGCCGCCGTGCTCAGCGCCGCCGCCAGCCCGGCCCGGTGGGACCGGTCCTGCGCCACCAGCCGGCGGTAGCGCTGGACCGCCTGCCGGTTGGCCCGGTGCGCGTCGCCCCACCGCCCGGCGCGCTCGAGCAGCGTGCTGTGCGCGGCCAGCGCGGCGGCCAGCCCCGGTTCGAAGTCGGCCCGCCGCCGCAGCAGTTCGACCGCCCTGGCCTGGGCGGCGACCGCCTCGTCCAGCCGCCCGGCGACGGCCAGCCGGCCCGCCAGCGCGGCCAGCGACCGCGCCAACCGGTGCTCGTACCGGGCGGGTTCGGCGGCCACCAGGTGTCCGAGCAGCTGCACCGTCCGCCGGGCCGCCTCCACCGCCTGCTCGTCCCGGCCCAGCGCGCCCAACTGCTCGGCGTGCTCGGCGTGCAGGCGGGCGTGGGCCGCCGGATCGTCGGTCCGGCCCAGCCGGTGCGCCAGCAGACGCACCGTCAGGGCGGCCCGGCCGGGGACCAGGTCGGCCGGAGCCGGGGACGGTATCGCCGCGAGGATCCGCTCCAGCAGCGCTGGCTCGATGCCCGGGAGCGCCGCCAGCGCGGTCAGCCCGGGGCTGCCGGCCGCGACCGCGATGCCGGGATCGGCGGCCAGCAACGGGAAGAGGCAGTTCGGCCCGACGTGCGGCCAGCGGGCCGCCGTCGCCGCCAGCACGGTGACGGCCCGGCCCGGCCGCCAGCCGCCCCGGGTCAGCACCGCCGCGATCGCCGGGGCCCAGGGCTGCGCCGGGTGGTCGGCCGGATGGCCGGGCAGGGTGAGGGCGAGGAAGTCCTCGGCGAGGCGGTCCGGGGCCAGCGCGGGCAGCACGGTGCCGGGGACGGGTGGCGGGTAGCAGGTCGCGTGGTCGGCCAGCAGCGCGGCGGTCGGCTGCTCCAGGCCGAGCGACTCGATCAACTCGGCTGCGGTGTCCGGGGACTGCGGGCCGACCAGGGTGGCGGCGAACACGGTGCGGTTCATCACCCAGGGCGGGGAGCTGAACCGTCCGGGTCTGTGCTCCCGGTGCAGCCGGGCCCAGTTGAGCTGCTCGCGGTCGAGCAGGTGGACGGACAGCCCGGCCGGCTGGGTCGGGGCCCGACGGCCGGTGGCGTACGCGTCGACGGTGACCAGCGCGGCCATCAGGACGGCCAGGGTGAGCCCAAAGTCGGGGTGGTCCAGCGCCACCGGATCGGCGGGCGGCCGGACACCGTACTGCTCGGCGAAGGCGTCCACGGCGGCGCGGAACAGCGCGGGCCGGTCCGCCGTCGGCAGCGGGGGCAAGGTCCGGCGGGTGGTGTCCTGGAAGGCGGCCCGGAGCACGGTCGGCGCGTCGGCGCTCCGGGCGAGCAGCAACACCCGGGTCGGCAAACCGCGCTGACGCAGCAGCGCATTGCCGAGCAGCAGGGCGAGCCGGCCCGGCGTCCAGTGGTCGGCCCGGTCGACCAGCAGCAGCAGGCCGACGGCGCCGGCCACCCGGAGGTCGGTACCGCCGGGGGGTGCCGGGAGGCCGTCGGGGCCCTCGTCGGCCGTGACCACCTGCCAGCCCGACTCGGCGAGCTCCCCGGCCAGCCGGTCGGCGATCCGGCTCTTCCCCTGACCGCCCGGGGCGTGCAGCCAGCGGGCCGCCGTCGGCGGCCCGACCGCGCACCAGTCCCGCAGCTCGGCCAACTCCCGCTCCCGGCCGGTGAACCCGACCACGGCCGAGCGGGCGTCCAGCAGCCGGCTCGGCTGCTCGCCGAGCCAGGCACGGTCCAGCGGGGCCGGTGGACGCCAGCCGGCCAGCCGGTACAGCGGAACACCCTCGGCCGAGACGTGGAGGTCGGCGCCGAGCACCCCGTACGCCGTCCCCCCGGTCAGCGCACCCCCACGTTCGGCACGGTGAACCAAGGACGATTCAGTCAACATCTGGGCCCCGATCAGATGTGCACGTGCGACCCGGACCATGCTGCCACCCGGCCCCGGCCGTCGCAGGCGAATGGGACGCCTGGTGCAGGGCGGGTGCACGATCGGTGTACGGCGACCGCCCGGCCGGGGTTGTCGGATGGACAGCGGCGGTGCCGATGGCAGAGGGTTCACCGCATGTCAGACCATTCACCGCAGGGACTGCCCGCCGGCTACCGCACCCGAGCCGCCACCGCCGCCGACCTCCCGGCGATCCACCGGTTGGTGGCCGACTGCGAGCGGGCGCTGTACGGAGCCGCCGAGACCGACCTCGACACGGTCGCCGCCGACCTGGCCCGTCCCGGCCTGGTGCCGGAGCTGGACACCGTGCTGGTGCACGGCCCGAGCGGTGAACTGGCGGGCCGGGCCTGGGTGAACCGCCGCTCCGAGGTCGACGTGCACCCCGCCCACCGGGGCCTGGGCATCGGCCGCTCGCTGCTGGCCTGGGTCGACGAGCGGGCCCGCCGGGCCGGCACCGCGTGGGTGGCGCAGACCGTCCCGGACGGCGACCTGGCGGCGGTGGCGCTGTTGCAGGCGGACGGGTACCGGCCGATGGTCACCGCCTGGCTGCTGGGCATCGAGCTGCCGACCGAGCCGGTGGTCCCCGAGCCGGCCCCCGGCATCACGGTGCGGTCGTTCCGGCCGGGCGACGAGCACCCGGCCCACCTGCTGACCGAGGACGCCTTCGACGAGTGGCAGTCCCGGCGGAAGTCCTACCAGGAGTGGGCGCTGCTCGCCGTGGAGCGCAGCAGCTTCGCCCCCGAGATGTCCTCGCTGGCCTTCGCGGACGGCGAACTGGTCGGCGCGGTGCTGGCGTTGGACGTGCCGGGCGCCGACGAGGGGTACGTCGAGCGGGTCGCGGTGCGGGCCGACCAGCGGAACCGGGGGATCGCCCGGCTGCTGCTCCAGCACACCTTCCGGGGTTTCCACCGGCAGGGCCGGCGGGGCTGCACGCTCTGGACGCACTCCGACACCGGGGCGCTGACGCTGTACCAGCGGGTGGGCATGACGGTCCGTCGGAGTTCCACCGTGCACAGCAAGGCACTCGGGTAGCGGCCGTCATGGTTGCCGGGCCGTCCGGGGGGAAGGCAGGAGATCATGGGAACACTTGTCGGGCCGGACGTGGCGGCCCATCCGAGGATCGTCGCGCTGTACGAGCGCGACCAGACCTGCCAGACCCTGCGGATAGCCCTCGACGAGGTGTCCACCGGCCGGGCGCTGATGCGGATGCGGGTGACCGCGAGCATGGTGAACGGTCACGGGATGGCGCACGGCGGCTATCTGTTCCTGCTGGCCGACGCGGCGTTCAGCTACGCCTGCAACAGCTACGGCCCGGTCACCGTGGCGCAGGCGGCCCAGGTGACCTTCCTCTCCCCGGCGGCCGTCGACGACGAGCTGGTCGCCGAGGCGGTGGAGCGGGCCAGGTCCGGGCGGACCGGGGTGTACGACGTGACCGTCCGTCAGTCCACCGGCAGGGTGGTCGCCGAGTTCCGCGGCCAGAGCGTGATCCTGGCCGGTGGGACCGGCCGGCACCCGGAGGGCGGCGTCGCGGGCCGATGACTCCCGCCCGGCCGGCTTCTCCTCCGTCGCCAGGGCTCCGCCACGGCTCCTCCCGGACCCGGCCCGCTCCTTCCCCCACCCTCCGGGTGCCGGCCGGTCTGAGCCGCTGGACGACTGACCCCGGTCGCCGCCGGTCCCGCCGGGGGGCGGGGCGGGCGGCGACCGGACCGGCTCAGGCCGGCGGGCGCTCGTCCAGGACCTGCTGGAGCTTGCCGGTGCGCGGGTTGGTGACCAGCTCGGAGGTCGGCACCCACTCGATGCCGAGCGGGTGGATGGCGCCGTCCGCCACCTCCGCCGGGAAGACCGGCCGGGCGGCGTAGACCGCCTCGACCATCCGCTGCCCCAGGTCGGCGGGCGGCTCGTTGACGTACCCGAGCCGGAGGATCAGGCCGTCCCGGCCGTCCCACCGGCGGTGCACCATCTGCATCCCGACCATGTGCCGGTCCCGGTCGGCCTCGACCAGCACCGCGCGGATGTCCTCCAGCGGCATCGCGATCGTGCCGACCCGGCCGCCCTCCATCGACCGGCCGAGCAGCCGGAACCGCTGCCGCTCGGGGTCGACCCACTCGGCGCGGTCGCCGGCCGGGTAGCGGAGGACCGGCATCAGGGTGCGGAACAGGTTGGTGACCAGCAGCCGCCCGGGCACGCCCGCAGTGGTGATCGGCTCGCCGGTGACGTCGTCGACCAGCTCGACCAGGGTCCGGTCGGGGAACGCCTCGTGGACGCGGACGTCGTCGCCCGGCACCGGGCGGCCGACCAGTCCCGCGTCGATCGAGGCGTAGCCGACCGAGGCGACGGCCGCCTTCGGGAAGGCCCGGGACAGGATCGGCCGCAGGTCGGTGAAGAGCAGGTCACCGCCGAACAGCAGCAGTTCGACCGAGTCGGCGACCTGGCCGCGCTCCACCAGGTACTCGGCCACGGCGGCCAGCTTCATCGGCACGCCCGCCAGCACGTTCACGCCGAAGGTGGCGATCAGGTCGACGATGTACTCGCTGGAGGCGGCGGCGCCGACCGGCAGCCGGACGTTGTCCACCGGGGCGTGGTGCAGGGCGTTCTCGATGTACAGGAACCCGCCGTAGAGTTCACCGGCCCAGAACAGGTTGGCCACCCGGTGACCGGGCTTCAGCCCGGCCCGGACCATCCCCGCGCCGAACGCGGTCACCGAGTCGGCGTGCTCCGCGCGGGACCAGACCGAGAGCTTCGGGACACCGGTGGTGCCGCCGCTCTTGTAGACCCCCGCATCGGTCAACGGCCCGGTCAGCAACCGGTTCTCGGGCCAGGTGTTGGCCGCCCAGAAGGCGGTCTGGTCGATGATCGGGAGCTGGGTGAGGTGCGAGACCACGGCGGGGACGTCGCGGTACGCCTCAGCGTAGAACGGCGAGCGGGTCCGGGCGTGGTCGACCAGCTGTTGCAGGGACAGAGCGGGCACGGTCACTCCTGTTCGGTCGAACGAGCACAGGGATCAGGGGAGTTCGGGGCGGCCGAGCCAGCTCCGGGCCAGCGCCCGCACGGTCGAGCCGTCCCGGTCGGCGAGCTTGTGGTCCAGGTGGCCGGCCGCCCAGTCGTTGGTCGGCACCCGGAACGGCGGCCGGTCGGCGCGCAGCGTCCGCACCACCACCTCGGCCACCTCCTGGGCGGACTGGGCGCCGGAGGTCCAGCCCTGGCCGCCCAGCGAGGCCACGTAGTCGGCGAAGGTCGGCGCGTACGGACCCGAAGCGGCCTCCACCGTCCGGCGGTTGACGTCCGGGAAGATCCCGAACGAGGTGCCCCGGACGAAGCCGGGCACCACGATCGAGACCAGGACGCCGTGCGCCTCGGCGACCGGGGCCAGGCTCTCCATGAATCCCTCGACGGCGAACTTCGCGGCGCAGTAGGCCTCGTTGAAGGGCTGGCCGACCACGCCGTGCACGCTGCCGATGGTCACCAGCCGGCCCCCGCCGGCCCGGAGCAGCGGCAGCGCGGCGCGGCTGACCTCGACCACGCCGAAGAAGTTCACCTCCAGGTTGGCCCGGAGCGCCGCCGCACCGGACATCTCCAGGGTGGGGTCGAAGTTGGAGATCCCGGCGTTGTTGACCACCGCGTCCAGCCGGCCGTACGTCCGCCGGACGCCGTCGACGCAGGCGGCGACGGACTCCGGGTCGGTGACGTCCAGGCGTCGGACGTCCAGCGTGACGCCGGCCTCCCCGGCCGCCGCGAGCAGCGCCCCGGCCCGGTCGGGATCGCGCAGGGTGGCGACCGTGGTGTAGCCGGCCCGGGCCGCCGCGACGGCGGTGGCCAGGCCGATGCCGGAGGAGCAGCCGGTGATCAGCACGATCCCGTGTTCGGCCGTCATGACGCGTTGTCGGCCAGCGCCGGGGCGGCGTCGGCCGCCGCCTGCTGTTCCCGGGCGGCCGCGTCGAGACGGGACTGGACGCCGAGCGCGGGCAGGAACGAGCAGGCCGCCAGCAGGGTGCCGCCCACCATGGTGACCCGGGCCGCGTCCAGGATGCCGAGCGGGCCGGTGAGCAGGGTGACGGCCACCCCGCCGACCAGCGCGGCCAGCGGGATCACGCCCCAGGTGAAGGTCCGGAACGCCGCGTGCATCGCGCCCTGGTGCTGGGCGGACATCCGGGACTGCCGGATCGGCGCGCTGCAGACGTTGATGCAGGACATGAAGAAGCCGTAGCAGCCCATCGTCGCGGCGATCACCGGGCCGGTCGGCAGCGCGGGTGCGGCGAGCACGCCGAGGCCGACCAGGCAGTGCAGCAGCAGCGCCCAGGCCAGGGTCCGTCCGGTGCCGAGCCGTTCACTGATCTTCGGGGCGACCACGGCGCCGACCAGCGCGCCCACCGCGGCGACCGACATGGCCGCGCCGAAGACGGCGACCGAGGCGCCGAGGCCCCGGTAGGCGAGCACCGGCAGCACGGTGACGAAGATTGGGCCGCCGCAGTTCAGCGTGACCGCCGCCAGCACCACCCGGCGCAGCACCGGGTCGGACCAGTTCAGCCGGAAGCCGATGGTCAGCCGCTGCCAGACCGAGCCGGTGGCGACGGTCCGCTCGCCCCAGGACGGCATCGAGCGGAAGCACAGCGCGGAGACCAGGTAGCTGGCCGCGTCCACCAGCAGGGCGGCCACGCCGAGCGCGCTGTACAGACCGGCCGCGATCGAGGGCCCGGCCACCTCGGAGACCGAACGGCTGCCCTCCAGCCGGGAGTAGGCGCGGACCAGGTGCTCCTGTTCCACCACGGCGGGGACGGCGACCAGGTAGCCGACGGTGAAGAAGATCGTCGCGCCGCTGATCACCGCCACGCAGCCGAACAGCAGCGGGGTGGACAGCAGGTCCAGCCAGTACGCCAGCGGGATCACCGCCACCGCGAGCAGCCGGACGAAGTCGCAGACCAGCATCGTCCGGCGCTTGTCCCAGCGGTCCACCAGCACGCCGGCCACCGGTCCGAGCAGCGGGATGCCCAGGTACTGGGCCATCGCCACGATCCCGACCTGGAGGGCACTGGCGTGCAGCACGAAGATCATCACGGTCGGCACCACGAAGACCGTGATCCGGTCGCCGACGGTGCTGATGGTCTGGCCGAACCAGTAGAGGTTGAAGCCGCGTCCCAGCGAGAGCGGCCGGTGTGGCTTCACGAGTCCTCCCGGACCACGAGGTTGGCGGTCTTGCCGGTCCGGTCGTTGCTGATCAGCGCGTCCACCGCGCGGACCCGGAAGGACTCCGGGTCGTGCTGGAAGGCGGTGCTCAGGGTGAAGGTGGCGGACAGCAGGTCGGCGCGGATCCGCTCGACGTCCGGGGCGGGGCCGCCGGTGAGCAGCAGCAGGTCGACGCCGGTGGCCCGGCCGCCCTGTTGGGTGAGCACGAACTGGGCCCGCGTCACGCCCGGTTCGCGTTCCACCCGCCCGATGATCTCGTCCACGTGCAGACCCAGACCGCGCACCTGCACCACGCTGTCCCGGCGGCCCAGCACCCGCATCGACCGGCCCGGTCGGCCGCACGGGCAGCTCACCAACTCCCCGGCGTCGCCGGTCCGGTAGCGCAGCACCGGGTTGAGCATCTCCGGGTTGAGGGTGGTGAAGTCGAGCAGCCCGTCCGGGCCGACGTGCACCAGCTGCTCGGGCAGGGTGTGGAAGGTGTCCTCCGGACAGTCCGGGGTGTTGGTGCCCACCACCCAGGTCTCGGTGCTGCCGAACATGCCCCAGCGGCGCGCCTGCGGTGCCACCGCGGCCATGTCCTCGTCCAGTTGGGGCTGCCAGGCCTCGCCGAGCCAGAGCACCTTGCGCAGGGCCGGCAGCTTCACCCCGGCGGCCCGGGCGCTCGCGAACCACAGGCGCAGCACGCTCGGGGTGCCGCCGATCGCGGTCACCCGGCGGGTGGCGAAGAACGCCAGCCAGTCGGGGTACTCGTCCCTGGTGACCGAGCCCACCGAGAGCACCTGGCACCCGGACAGGTCGGCCAGCGCGGCGACCAGGAAGTGCGCGCCCCACATCCGGCCCGCGCCCCAGGCGTTGACGAACACGTCGTCGCGGTCCAGCGGCCGCCACTGTGCGTACACCCCGGCCATGTAGAAGCCGGTGGGGGCGTAGCCGACCTTCGGCGCACCGGTGCTGCCGCCGCTCTGGAACAGCCAGGTGGCGCCGACCTCGGCCTTCGGCTCCAGGTGTGCCAGCGCGGTGTTCAGGTCGTCCTTCATCATCGGCGGCAGCGCGGCCAGGTCGCCGAGCGTGCGCAGTCGGTCGACCCCGGTGTAGCGCTGGGCCAACTCCGGTACGGCCCGCAGCAGTTCGAGCGAGTTCCGGGCGACCCGGAGCTGCGGCTCGGCCGCCTCCGGGGTGAGCGAGAACGAGTCGGTCATCGGGTGCCCCCCTCGGGGTTGCGGTTGGCCCACCACTTGGCGTGAGCGTCCCGGTAGGCGGTGAACCGGGCCCGGGTGATGCCCCGTTGGACGGTCCGGTCCGGATCGTCCAGGTCGGGGGCGATCACCCCGTCGGGCTCCAGCTCGGAGAACCAGAACCGCTCGCCGTCGTGCAGGAAGTCCACGCAGAAGTACGGGATCGGCAACCGCTCGGCGAAGTAGGCGGTGGCCGCCGCGAGTTCGGCCGGGATCTCGGCGAACTCCATGGTGCCGCCCCGGCTGGCGTTGGCCACCGGCGAACCGGCCTCCGGGGTCCGCTTCAGCACGGCGTAGGGCTTGCCGTCGATCACGTAGACCCGGTAGTCGACCGTGCCGTCCCCGAGGTAGGGCTGCACCACCAGCGTGGTGTCGCCGCCCTGGGCCAGGCTGGCCAGGCCCCGGACGTCCTCCGGGCCGCGGGCCAGGTTGATCCCGCCGCCACCGCACCAGCCGGCCGGCTTCACGATGGCTGGGTAGGTCATGTTCGCCAGTGCCACCTCGTAGAGGTGCTTGCCGACGTCCCGGCCGGTGCCGATCCGGACGGTCGGGATCGGCGGCACCGGGGAGCCGTTCAGGTGCAGGACGGTGGCCAGCTTGTCGTTGCCGATCAGCGACACCTGCGGCGGGAAGGGCAGGTGGAAGCCGGCCTCCTCCAGCACCGCGTACAGCGCGTACTGGTTGAAGATGTCCATCGACTGGTAGGGCAGCGAGTAGAGCGCGGTGACGAACAAGGTGTCCTGCGGATCGACCGGTTCGTCGTCCACGTAGACCCGGGGTGCGCCGCGCACGGTGCCGTCCACGGTGACCGCGTCGGGGGAGTGCCTGGTCCAGCGCATCCCCTGCTGCTCGGCGACCTCCTCGTAGAGGTCCCAGAAGTAGTGCTTCCACATCGCGCCGGTCCGGGTCGACTCCCGGTCCGGGAAGATCCAGCACATCCGGCGCAGCCGGCCGGCGGCGTCGTTCTCAGGGGTGGGGTTCACCGAGGGTCCTTCCCAGGGATGGGGGAGCACGAGCCGCCGGGCTGCCCGGACCACCACCGGCGGCCGGCCTCCGGGAGGGTGTCCAGCGGGTCGTAGTAGGGGTGGCGCCGGTCGAGCGGCGCGGCCGGGCCGGCGTCCCCGGCCTGGCGGACCTCCCGCTCGGTGCGGTAGTTCTTGGTCCAGTACGAGATGCCGCGCACCCGGTCGTAGGCGACCGCCTGGTGCACCCAGCGCTTGCCGACGTCCGGTACGTCGCAGACGATCCGGGGCGTGGCGTAGCCCGGCAGGTAGCCCATGATCGCCTCCTGGAGCAGCTGGGCCTCGTGCATCGAGGTGCGCCAGTGCTCGGAGTTGGGGATCATGTCGCACAGGTAGAAGTAGTACGGCAGGATGTTCGCCTCGCCCTGGAGGGCGAAGCAGAGGTCGAGCAGGTCGGCCGGGGTGGCGTTCACCCCGCGCATCAGGACGCCCTGGTTGCGGACGTCCCGGACGCCCGCGTCCAGCAGGGCCCGGGCCGCCTCGGCGACCAGCGGGGTGACCGACTGCACGTGATTGGCGTGGGTGTGCACGGCCAGGTTGACCGACCGCCGGGCGGCCAGCGCCGCCACCCGGCCCAGCCCCGCCAGCACCTGCGGCTGGAGCCAGTGCTGTGGCAGGCCGACCACCGCCTTGCTGGCCAGCCGGATGTCGCGCACCGTGCCGAGGTCCAGCAACTGGAGCAGGAACGACTCCAGTTGGGGCCACGGCACATTGGCCAGGTCGCCGCCGGAGACCACCACGTCGCGGACCGCCGGGGTGCGCTTGAGGTAGTCGAGGATCTGCTCCTGCCGGTCGGCCGGCCGGAGCGCCAGTCGGGTCTTGGTGAGCTGCGGGGTGGAGTTGCCGACCAGGTCCATCCGGGTGCAGTGCCCGCAGTACTGCGGGCAGGTGGAGACCAACTCGGCCAGCACTTTGGTGGGATAACGGTGCGTCAGGCCCTCCACCACCCACATCTCGGTCTCGTGCAGCGAGTCCCGCTCGGCGTTCGGGTGGCTCGGCCAGACCGGGTGCCGGTCCGGGCGGACCGGCAGCATGTAGCGGCGGACCGGGTCGGCGAAGAACGCCTCGGTGAACGCCTGCGGTTCGGCCGGGGCGTGCGGTGCCATGGTGTTGAGCATCTGCGGCGGCAGCAGCATCGACATCATCGCGTACCCGGATTGGTCGGCGGCCAGCTCCTGGTAGAACAGGTCGGTGAGCAACTCGCCCATCACAGCGCGCAGTTGCCGGATGTTCTTGACGCAGTGCGCCCGCTGCCACTGGGCGTCCCGCCACTGCTGCGGCGTGACGTGGCGCCAGCCCGGCAGCCGACGCCAGTCCGGCTCGGCGAGCGGCGTCCGGACGTACTGGTACGGCTGCCGGATCGTCTGGAGACCCATCGGGGGGTCTACCGTCCGGTGAGCAGGGTGGCGAAGCGGGTCCGCAGTTCGCGCTTGAGCACCTTGCCGGTGGGCCCGAGCGGGAAGTCGGCCGGGATGCGGGCGATGCTCACCCCGGCGAGCCCGGTCAGGCCCGCCCCGGCCAGCGCCTTGTTGGCGGCCTCCTGGACCTCCTCGGCGGTGCACTGCTCGGCCTCGGCCTGCAACCGCACCACGGCGAAAGGGTGTTGGCCCGTACCGGCAGCCCCGGGCAGGCCGATCACCGAGCAGTCCTGCACCAGTTCGGCGCAGTCGGCCAGCAGCACCTCCTCGATCGGCAGGCTGTAGACCGGGCCGCTCGCGGTGTCGATCACGTCCACCGTGCGGTCGAGGTGGTAGAAGTTGCCGTCGGCGTCGCGCCGGGCCAGGTCGCCGGTGAGCCAGTAGCCGGCCAGCTCGAAGGTGCCGGTGAGCTTCGGGTTGTTCCAGTACCCGGGGGTGCGGGAGGGGGTGATCACGCCGAGCAGGCCGACCGTGCCGTCCGGGACCTCCGCGCCGTCCTCGTCCAGCACCGCGGCTCTGGTCACCACTTCGAGCGGCTTGCCGACGCACCGGTCGTTGCGGGTGCTCTCCACCGTCGTGACCTGGCCGAACAGCGCCATGCCCATCTCGGAGGAGCCCAGGCCGTCGATGAACTGCGAACCGGCCAGCGCCGGTTGGTCGGCCGCCTCGCTCGGCAGCAGCCAGGGCTTGATCAGCCCGGCCGGCCGCTCGCCCAGCCGGACCAGCCGGCGGATGTGCCCGTAGTGGGCGCTGTCGCCGGTGTTGAACCAGGAGTGCACCCGGGCGGCGCCCTCGACCGGCAGCTCGCCGGTGGCCAGCTCGACGAAGGTGCGCGGGAAGGAGGCGACCATGGTGGGCCGGAACGCCCGCATCACCGGCTCCACCGTCACCCGCCGCCAGTCGGACATCACCACGGTCGGCAGGCCGAGCAGGGTGGCGGTGAGGAAGTAGCTCAGACCGCCCGCGTGGGTGTGCGGCATCAGCGACATCAGGCGGTCGTAGGACTCGGCGGGGAAGCGGACCATCCGCGGCTGCTTGCCGTCCCAGAACTGACGGTGCGCCAGCATGGTCGACTTCGGCGTCCCGGTGGTGCCGGAGGAGTGGATCAGCGCCACCACGTCCTCGGCCGCGTGCCGGTACGGGTAGACCTCGGGGAGCGCGGCCGACTCGGCGTCGAACGCCTGGATCTCGGCCGCCAGGGCGATGAAGCGCGGACGGGAGCGCGGGTCCTCCCGGTAGGCGGCGGCCAGCCGGGTGGGGTCGTCCGCGACGATGCCGACCACGCCGACGTGGTCGAGGTAGCGGACCATCACGTCGTGCCGCATGGCGTCGTTGACCAGGGCCGGGACGGCGCCCAGCGCGGTCAGCGCGAAGAAGTGCAGCAGCGGCTCCAGGCCCTCGCCGACCACCACGCCGACCGGCTCGCCGGGGCGGACGCCGTTCGCCCAGTACCACTTGGCGTAGCGGTCGCGCAGTGCGGCCAGGTCGAGCAGGCTGTGCCCGCGCAGCACCACGGCGCCGCGATGGTCGGTGTGGTGGCTGTAGGCGAACGGGACCGCGCGGTGGGGGTTGACCGCCAGGGCGTGGTCCAGGAAGTTGCCGGCCCCGAGGGTGGGCTCGGTCATCAGCTGCTGCCGGGCGGCGAGGGGTGCGATGGAACTCTGTTCGCTCATGGCGGTCTCCCGGTGCGGGTCGCCCCGGCGCGCGCTCTTGTGGAACGGCTGCCGGGTGAACTGGTCGAGGGGGTCTGGTGCTCGGCGGAACGGGGTGGTTCGGCGGCGCAGGATGGGCCGGTGACGCGGGTGACGCGGGCGGGCGCTAGCGACGGGCGAGGATCTCCGCGACCACGCGGTGGCCGGAGCGGATGGCGCCTTCCATCAACCCGAAGTACTCGGTGCTGGTCTCGGTACCGGCCCAGTGCACCCGGTGGTGCGGCGTGGTCAGCGTCGGGCCGAGCGCAGACCAGTCCCCGGGGCCGAGCAGCGCGGCGTAACAGCCCCGGCTGTACTGCTCGTTGACCCAGTCGGTGAGCCGGAAACCGATCGGCTCCGGCAGCATCGGGAACAGCCGGGCGGCCTGTCCGACCGCCGCCGAGCGCTGCTCCGCCTGGGTCAGCGCCGCGTACCGGTGCGCCTCGGCGCCGGTGACGAAGCCGGTGAGCACGCCGACCCCGCCCTCGGCCGGTGAGTCGTCCACCGTGGAGAGCAGCGGCCCCTCGGCGTTGACCGACCAGCCGGAGAGGCCGTGGTCGCGCCAGAGCGGCGCCGGGTAGACCAGGTTGACCTTGACCGCGCAGCCCCGGCCGGTCCGCCCGGTCGCCCGGCGGACCGGCAGGGCCGGCCGGTGGTCGACGGCGTCGGCGAGCAGCGGCGGCAGCGCCAGCACCGCCAGGTCGGCCCGGTACTCGCCCCCTGGTGTGCCGACGGTGACCCCGTCCTGGTCCTGATGGACCGTCAGGACCGGTTCCCCGAGCCGGACCCGGCTGCCGAGCCGGTCGGCCAGCAGTTCGCACGCCTGGTGGGCGCCACCGGCGATCCGGTCCTGCTGGGCACCGCCCTCGAAGGCGTTCAGGTAGCGCAGCCCGCCGCCCGAGCGCAGGTAGAACGCCAGGTGCAGGACGGAGACCTCGGCCGGGTCGGCCGCCATCATCTCGCCGAGGAAGAGCGGGAAGAACAGCCGGGCGTCCGGGTGGGTCAGGTGCTGCTCGGCCCAGTCGGCGGCGGTCAGGGCGTCCAGCCGCGCGGCGTCCGGGGTGAGCCAGGGGGCCTCCGGCCGTACGGTGGTGGCGAGTTCGTCCAGCAGCTCGAACAGGTCGCCGAGCGCCACGGCGTTGAGCGGCGGGAACCGTCCGTCCCGGGTGGCCTGTTCGGCGCCGAGGGCGAAGCGGCTGGCGCCCTGCATCGTGGTCGGGGTGGTCTTGAGGCCCAACTCGGATATCAGGGACAGCAGTTCGGTGTGCCGGTCGCCCAGGTAGGCGGCGCCGGCGTCGACCCAGGCGTCCGGTCCGACCCGGAGGCCGTGGGTACGGCCGCCGACCCGGTCGCGGGCCTCCAGCACGGTGACCTCGATCCCGTGTGCCGCCAGCCCGGTGGCGGCCGTGAGCCCGGCCAGTCCGGCCCCGACCACGACGGCGCTGGTGGCGCCCGGGCGGCCCTCGCCGACCTGGAGGCCGTCGCTCATCGGGCCGTCGCTCATCGGGCGGCCGCGATCCGGTCGGCGAGGCCCTGCGGGGTGGGCGCCAGGACGAAGTCGTCGAAGGTCAGCTCCACGCCGTGGCCCCGGGCGATCGCGCTCAGCACCCGGGTGGCGATCAGCGAGTCGCCGCCGAGCAGGAAGAAGTCGGAGTCCGGCGCGACCTCGGTGCTCTCCAGTACCCGACGGAAGATCGCCACCACGCTCTCGACCTCGGCGCCGGGGTCCGTCCCGGGATCGCCGGGCGTGCCGCCCGGGGCGGCGGAAGTGGTGTCAACGCTCATCGAAGGTCTCCTTTGACCTGTCAGCGGGCCTTGCCGGTGGGTGTGTCGGTGCGCTGTGTCAGCGCGCTGCGTGGCGCAGGTGCGAGCCCGCGCGATCGACCTTTCCGGTTGCGGTGAGGACGAGTCGGGGGACGACGGTGATCCGGCTCGGCACCAGGTGGCCTGGCACCCGCCCGCGCAGATAGGACCGGACCTCGGCGTCCAGGGTCCCGGCTGCGGCGGTGGTCCTGGGGACCAGGTAGGCGACCAGTGCGGACCGGCCGGCCAGCGTGGTGCCCACCACGGCCACCGCCTGGACCCCGGGGTGGCTCGCGATGTGGGCCTCGACCTCGCCCGGGTCGACCCGGATGCCGCGCACCTTGATCTCGTGGTCGAGCCGGCCCAGGTGGGTGAGCAGGCCGTCCGGTGCACTGCTCACCCGGTCGCCGGTGCGGAACCGCCGCTCGCCGTCGACCAGGGCGAACCGGGCTTCGGTGGCCTCGGGCAGCCCGAGGTAGCCCAGTGCCAGCGCGGGGCCACCGATCAGCAACTCGCCCTGCTCGCCGATCTGTTGGACGACGTGTGGGAGGGCCCGCCCGATCGGGGCCGGGGTGCCGGCCGCCCAGTCCCACCCGGGGGAGGGCGCCTCGGGGCCGTGCAGGTCGACGGCATGGGTGACCAGGGTGGTCTCGGTGCAGCCGTAGGTGTTGAGCAGTCGGATACGGCCGGTGTCCAGCCGGCTCCAGTCGGCCAGCCGGGCCGGGCTCACCGCCTCGCCGCCGATCACCAGCAGGCGTACGCGGTCCGGGAGGGCGAGCCGGTCCTCGGTGAGGTGCAGCACCAGCTCGTGCCAGAAGGCGGTCGGCAGGTCGAGGACGGTGATCCGTTCCCGTTCGACCATCCGCAGGAACCGGGGGAACGAACCCGAGTGTGCCTCGCGGTCCAGCACCAGGGCGGCACCGGCGGTGAGGGTCGGCAGGATCTCCTCGAAGCAGGTGTCCCAGTTCAGCGAGGCGAACTGGAGGACCCGGTCCTCGGGGGCCAAGCCGAACAGGTGCCGGAGCGAGTGGACGCCGGCGGAGATCGCCCGGCGGGGCGTGACGACGGGTTTCGGCTGCCCGGTCGAGCCCGAGGTGAAGAGGACGTAGGCGGGTGCGTCGGCGGCCGGAGGTGCCTGACCGGCCGGCGCGGTCGGGTGCTCGGCCGCCGCCGCCACGAGTCGGCCCAAGTCCAGCTGTCTCAGTCCGAGTTGGGCTACCGGATCGGGATCGGTGCTCAGCACGGTGCGACAGTCGACCGCCGACAGCATGGCCTGTCGCCGGTCCGCCGGGAATGCCGGATCGACGGGGCAGTAGACCCCGCCGACGGCCAGCACACCGAGCAGTCCGACCACCGTTTCCGGGGTGTGCGTCGCCTGCACGGCAACCGCGCCGGGATTGGAACCCAGTTGTGCGGCAAGCGTGTTCACCAGCTCGTCGAGCCGGCCGTAGCTGACGGTGCGTCCGTGGTGGATGAGTGCCGGACGATCCGGGAAGCGAAGAGTAGTTTGCCTGAACGCGTCAAAAAGGTCGGAAGTGACCTCGCTGGCGCCGCGATTATTTGACATGCCCGCCCCAGGTAATGCTTCGCGAGCGCTCATTCGTGCTCGGCGATCCGGGACTCTACCTTCGAACATGTGTCGCCACAATGGTTGTTGAGGCTGTTTCCTCAAGGCCGCGTGGCGGACCTGTGAACGGGCCTGGCCTGCTCGGGAGGGTGGAATGCCTCTGCCGCCGACTCCGCCTCGTGCGCGGCCGGCTGCATTGCGTCATGACCCGGCGGTCATGACGCGCAGCGCTCCGTATGCGGAATTCACCGACGGTCGACGGGTCGGCGGAAATGGCCGAGAACTGACACCTCGGCACCAGCTCCGCCGGTCACGGTAGTTCAACTTCCTTTACCCGCAACAGAGTCGGGTGTCCGGTTCCTGACGGGCCGGGCGAAGTCCGGCGGGTGTTCCGACCCGGTTCGGCCGAGTACGCGGCGGAACGCCCGGCCCGGGTCACCGGAAAAAGGTCCTGGCCGTTCGGAAGGCGGGGCGCTAGGGTCATCCGCGATGACTACTCACTCCGTTCAGAGATCGGGGGTCCCGTCCGCGCAAGGTGAGTGCTGATGTTCACTCGGATCGCGAATGGGGATTCCCAGCTGTCCCGCTGGCTGCGCGTGCGCGAGTTCGCCGTGCCGCTCGCGATGATCGAAACCGCCACCGCCCGCCGGCACGCCGGGGACTGGGCGGGTGCGTGCACCGCCGCGGGCGTCGACCTCGACTTCGGCCTGCGCGGGCTGACGCACCGTCACGGCCGCGAGCTCGCCTCCCAAGTGCGGTCGGATCTGCGCCGGTTGGCACCGGATCTGCTGCGCTGGCACCTGCCGAGGATCGCCCCGGACGGGCTGCTGCGTCCGGGGCTGACCATCGCGCTGGCCCGGTACCGGACCGACGGGCGTCACCCGGTGCACCTGGTGCTCCGGACCCCGCCCGCCTGGGCGGACGCCGGTCAGCGGATCAGCCTCGGGGTGTGGGACGGCTCCCGGGCCGACCCGACCTCCTGGGGTCCGCCGCACCCCCGGCCGGACCCGCGCTACCGCCTCGACCTGCACCGTCACCTCTGGGACGCGGGCCGGACCGGTGAGCTGCGCAGTCGCTCGGGAGCCGACGGCGGTCCGCCGGCGACTCCCGAGCTCACGGCCCTGGTGCCACCCGGCTACTCGTGCGCCGTCGACCGATGGGCGGCCGAGGCGGCCGTCCTGCTCCGGGCCGAGGGCCGGTCCACCGGCGCCGTCGGTGTCCGGCTCGGGGCCCGGCACCGGCTGCTCCTGGAGCTGGACGAACCACAGGGCGCGACCCTGCGGCCCGCCGCCGCGTCCCGGGGGTGCGGAGCATCCCCCCCGCCCGTCCTGCCCGACGCGGCGACCTGGACGCTGCCCGACCTCGACCTGCTCCGGGCCGGGCTGATCGAGGCCGACCGCCTGCACCCGCTGGTCGCCTCGGCGCTGGTTCCCGACCACCCGCCGACCGCCCCGCCCCACCGGCCGGACCCGGCCGGGCAGCCACAGCTGGTGGAGTGCCGGGGAGCTCGGCACCGGATCGGCCTGGTCGACGGCGTCCTGTCCGCCCTCGACCACGATCCGGCCGAGATCCGGCGCGAGGAACTGCTGATCGCACTCTCCGGCACCCCGCTGCCCTGCCTGCGGGCGATCGACCTGGCGCACCGTCACCCGGACTGCCTGGTCGGCGTCCGCGAACGCCTGGACCACGGCGACATCGCCGGCGCGCTCGCGGTGGTCGAGGGCCTGCTCGGCCCCAACGCCCTGCTGCGCAGCGGCGACCTGCGGGACGAGCTGGAGACCGTCGCGCAGCGGCGGATCAGCTACGGCCTGTTCCGGGCGGGCCTGGCCGGACCCGGTGTCGGGCCGCTGCGCGGCCGGACGGACGGCCGCCGCACCGCCCTGCGCCGCTCGCACCCGCGCCACGCGCTGAACCACTGAACCCCGGGGACCCGTCCCCCTTCGACAGACCACAGGTGACCAGACATGTCCACGTACTCCCAACCCACCCAACTCAACGTTGCAGCAGAGCTGTTGACCCTGCTCCGCGACGCCACCACCGAACCCCGCCCGGACGTCCAACTGGAGGCGCTGACCCTCACCGTCGCCGCCGACCTCCCGGTGCTGCTCTGGGGCGAGCCCGGTATCGGGAAGACGGCGGCGATCGCCCAGCTGGCGGCCTCGCTGGACCTGCCGCTGACCACGGTGATCGCCAGCGTGCACGAACCCTCCGACTTCTCGGGGCTGCCCGTCCTCGGCGACGACCCGGCCGAGCAGGGCGTGCCGATGGCGCCGCCGGACTGGGCCGTCCGGCTGGTCCGGGCCGGCCGAGGGCTGCTCTTCCTGGACGAGCTCTCCACCGCGCCGCCCGCCGTCCAGGCCGCGCTGCTCCGCCTGGTGCTTGAACGGCGCATCGGTGCGCTGCAACTGCCGCCCGGGGTACGGATCGTGGCGGCCGCCAACCCGCGCGCCTCGGCGGCGGACGGCTGGGAGCTGAGCCCGCCGCTGGCCAACCGGTTCGTCCACCTGCAGTGGACCCACGACCACGAGGTGGTGGTGCGCGGTCTGGGCGGCACCTGGCCCCGGGCCACCCTGCCCCGGCTCGATCCCGAACGGCTGGCGACCGCCGTGGAGTTCGCCCGCCGGGCGGTCTGCGGTCTGCTCGCCGCCCGGCCCACCCTGGTGCACCGGCTGCCGTCCGGTGAGACCCGCCGCGGCGGTCCCTGGCCGTCGCCCCGGAGCTGGGAGATGACGCTGTGTCTGGTGGCCTTCGCGACGGCGGCCGGGTCGTCCAGGGAGGTGCTCTCGCTGCTGGTCCGGGGGACGGTCGGGGACGGCCCGGGGCTGGAACTGCTGGCGAGCCTGGACCGGTTGGATCTCCCCGACCCCGAGGAACTGCTCGCCGACCCGGCCGGTGCCGAACTGCCCGAGCGGGGCGACCTGCGGCAGGCGGTGCTCGACGGCGTGGTGGCGGCGGTCCGCAACCGGCCGGAGAAGGGCCGCTGGGACTCCGCCTGGGCCCTGCTGGTCCGCGCGTTGGAGACCGGTGCGCCCGATCTGGTGGTGGTCCCCGCGACCACCCTGGCGGCGCTGCGCCGGGAGGACTGGGACGTGCCGCCGGCGATCGAGCGGCTGGCCGGGGTGGTGTCGCTCTCCCAGCGGGCCGACCGGACGGCGGCCCGGATCGCGGTCGGCGCGCAGGCGGGCCGGTGACCACGGTGCCCGAGCTCGACCGGGACAGGCTGTTCGCCGCCCGGCTGCACGCCGCCCGGGCCCGGCCGTACCTGGCGACGGCGCTGTTCGCGTTGCACGTGGTGCCCTCGCGCCGGGTCCCGACGATGGCCGTCGACCGGCACTGGCGGTGCTACGTCTCACCGGCCTTCGTGGCCCGGACCCCGGAGGAGGAGCTGGCCGCGGTCTGGGTGCACGAGGTCTCGCACCTGCTCCGCGACCACCACGGGCGCAGCGACCGGTTCGCCCGCGAGCGCGGGCTGAGCGGCCCGGCGGAGCGGCTGCGGATGAACATCGCCGCCGACTGCGAGATCAACGACGACGCGTACGGTGACGGTCTGGTCCGCCCCGAAGGCGCCTTCGTGCCGGCGGACCTGAGCCTGCCGGAGGGCGAGCTGATGGAGGAGTACCTGACCCGGTTCCGGCTCGGCCCGCTGACCGAGCAGCTCGCCTGGCTGGACTGCGGCAGTGGCGCCGATGGGCTCGAACGGGACTGGGAGATCGGTCCGGACGGCGCGCACGGACTCAGTCCGCAGGAGCGCGACGCGGTCCGGTTCCGGGTCGCGCAGGGCATCAGCGGCCGGCCCGGGGACGCACCGGAGGGCTGGCAGCGCTGGGCCGAGGAGGCGTTCCAGGCTCCACAGCAGTGGCGGGAGCTGCTGGGGGCGGCGGTCCGCTCCGCCGCCTCCGGTGCCGGCGCGGACGACTACAGCTACGGCCGCCCGGCGCGGCGCTCGGCCGGAGTGCCCGGCGCCGTCCTGCCAAGCCTGCGCCGCCGCCCGCCCCGGGTGGTCGTGATCATCGACACCTCCGGCTCGGTCAGCGACGCCGAGCTGGGCAGCGCGCTCCTGGAGGTCGCCGCGATCTCCCGGGCCGTGGGCGGGCGTCGCGACCTGGTCAGCGTGCTGTGCTGCGATGCGGCGGCCGGGACGGTGCACCCGCTCTGCCGGGCCGAGGGCATCCCGCTGACGGGCGGCGGCGGTACGGATCTCCGGACCGGCTTCGCCGAAGCGCTCCGTACGGGGCCCCGGCCGGACGTCATCGTGGCCCTGACCGACGGTCAGACACCCTGGCCCGACCGGCGGCCACCGTGCCGCACGGTGGTGGGCCTGTTCCCCCGGCTACGGACGGCCCGGTCGTGGGACGAGGAAGACCCCGACTACGTACCGGACCCGCCACCGGACTGGGCCCGGGTGGTGGAGATCGGGTCGGCACCCGGTGGCCGGTGAGCCCCGGCGGCGTCGGAGTCAGGGGCTCAGCACCCGCTCCAGGCGGGCGAGTTCGGTCAGCACCCGGCGCCCCTGGTCGCCGATGCCGTGCACCGCCTCCCCAGCCAGGCGGGGGTTGACCGGCAGGACGTACTGGGCGCCGCCGGCCTGGACGGTCATCGCCGTCAGGTCGTGCGTGATCACGTCGTGCAACTCCTCGGCCATCCGGGTGCGGACCGCCTCCCGGGCCAGTTCGGCCCGGGCCGTCGCGGCCCGGTCGGCCAGCGCGGCCAGCTCCGCGCGACGGGCCCGGGACCACAGCCCCCAGGCCCAGCAGAGCAGGAAGGGGACCGGGTAGGTCACGGTGACGAGCAGCAGCTGCCCGGCCGAGAAGGAGCCGAGACTCCCGTCGGCCAGCCCTCGTGCCACGGCCAGCGGCCCGACCGCCAGCGCACCGGCGCACGCGGCCAGCGCCACCCGGGGTGACCCGAAGCAGCTGGCCCAGCGGGCCAGCACGAGGCAGCCGACCTGGAGCAGGCCGGGCCCGGCGCCCGCCGCCAACTGCCCGAAGCCCAGGGCGATTCCGCCCAGCACGGCGAGGCCCGGGTGCCGGCGTCGGACCAGCATCAGGACGGCGAACGCGCAGCCGACCGCCAGGCAGCCGAGCTGCGGCGGCCCGAACGGCCCCGGCCGGCCGGCCGCCGCCCACCAGCCCAGCAGGAACAGGCCCATCGCCCAGGCGCCGTCACCGATGCCGGGACGGCGGAGGAACCACGCGTGGAGTCGGTACACGTCGTCAGCGTAGACAGCGGGCCGCCGTCGCCGAGTCGGCCGCAGTGCTGAGCCGCCCTCCTCCTCCGGGAGTACGGATCCTCCGGCGTACGGAGCGGGGCACCGCCGGCGCCGGCGGAGCACACCGCGCCCCGTCGGGCAAGACCCGGCGCAGAACGTCCGATTATCGACCATGCGGGGAACACGAACTGATCGTCCGTCGGTTGACGGAGCGGCGGGCCACCGGCCCGTGCGATCCGCTACCGAGCAGGAGACCACCGTGCGCATTCTCTTCACCGGCCCGGCCGCTCCCAGCCACCTGTTCCCGATGGTGCCGACCGCGCAGGCGTTGCGGGCCGCCGGGCACGAGGTGCTGTTCGCCAGTCCGAGGCCGATGGAACAGCTCCGGCAGGCGGGCTTCCCGATCGTCGAGATCGGCGACGGGCGGGGCCTGCTGGAGTCCTTCCAAGCGGTCAGCGGCGAGCAGCCGCGCTACGCCCGGCCGGATCTGACCGAGGACCAGCTCCTGGACATCGGTGCCCGCGCCTTCGCGCACGCCTCCCGGGCCACCGTGGACGGCCTGCTGACCGTGGCGGGGGAGTGGGAGGCGGACCTGCTGATCCACGACTCCTGCCTGGCCTCGGCCCAGTTGGTGGCGGCCAAGCTCAAGATCCCGGCGGCGCTGCAGAACTTCGGCGTCAGCTCCGGCCTCGAGATGGCCGCCCGGCTGGCCGGCCACTTCACCGAGGTCTACGAGGCGTACGGCGTGGCCGGCCCGGCCGAGACCACCCCGCTGAACATCGTGCCGGCCTCGCTCGGCGGGGACCAGGGCGGACTGCGGATGCGCTACCTCCCCTACAACGGCGGCGGTGTGGTCCCCGCCGACCTGCTGCGCCGGGGCACCCGGCCGCGGGTGGCGGTCACCCTGGGCACGGTGCTCGCCGGGGTGGACGGGGTGCAGGCGATCACCCGGCTGATCGAGGCGGCCGCTTCGGTGGACGCCGAGTTCCTGCTCGCCGTCGGGGACGCCGACCTGAGTGACCTCGGTACGCTTCCGGCCAACGTCCGCCCGCTGCCGTGGGTCCCGCTGGCGGAGCTGCTGCGGGTCTGCGACGCGGTGGTCCACCACGGTGGCTCGGGCAGTTCGCTGACCGGACTGCAGGCCGGTATTCCCCAGCTGCTGCTGCCGCAGGGCGCCGACAACTTCAGCACCGCCGACACCTTCGCCGCCACCGGCGCCGCCCTGCAGGCCCGCTCCGGCGAGGTCGACACCGCACTGCTGGTCCGCCTGGTCATCGACCCGGCGCTGCGCGAGGCCGCCGTCCGGCTCCGGGCCGAGAACGACGCCCTCCCCACCCCGGCGGCCCTGGTCCCCGCCATCGAGGCGCTGGCGACCGCCGCCCGCTGAGACCACCCGGGAGCCGTCACGTCGGCGGGCGGGGGGTGTAACCCTCGCCCCGGTCGGAGGGACGGTCCGGACGGCACCCGGCGGTCAGCAGCGGGTGCGTCCGCCGTCCGGCCGGGACGCCGGATCTTCGATGGCGCAAGGGCAGACGGAACCACACCGCGCTGATGGCGGCGCTCAGTTGAGGGCGCATGGCCGTCACTCCAGGGCGGCGTCCCCACCCCGGGGCAACCGAATTCGGTTCGCCCGTCGCGGTGCGGCCCGGGTGGGGCCGCACCGCTCCGACGGGTGGTCAGATCTGTGCGGTGATCTCGCCGGCCGCGCGGGCGCCGGAGGCCACCGCGGCGTTCAGGGTGGCGTTGTCCACGTCGGTGTGCTCGCCCGCGAAGTGGATCCGGCCCTCCTGGACGGCCTCGTAGCCCGCGAACGAGGTGTACTGGCCGACCTTGTAGTAGTGGTAGGCGCCCAGGTGCCAGGGGTCGAGCGACCAGTGGTCCTCGTAGGCCCGGCCGTTGTAGGCGGCCGTGGTGCCGGGGAGGACGTGCTCGATCTGGGCCAGGAAGGAGTTCACGTCAGCGGCCGGGGCCGGGCCGTGGGCCGCGCCGGTGAGGCGGTCCCGGGCGCCGTCGCCGCCGGGGAAGTTGACCAGCAGGGCCGGGGCGCCGGTCTCGCCCGACTGCACCGAGCCGTCCCAGGCGGTCTGGTAGCCGAGCGGGCCGGTGTTGGAGATCCCGTTGCAGCCGAGCGCGGGCCAGGTCTTCCGGGTCAGCTGGGTGACCAACTTGCCGTTCTGGCCCATCCCCTGCTGCCGGATCGCGGTCAGCTTGAGTGGGGACAGCTGGGCCCTGGACAGGTCGACCCTGCGCAGCATGCTGAACGGCAGTGCCAGCACCAGGTGGTCGGCCGGGACCGAGACGGTGCTGCCGCAGTGGTCGAAGGTGCAGGTGTAGCTGCCGTCGCCGTTCCGGACCACGGCGATCAGCTCGTAGCCCTGCTTGACCGCACCTGCGGGCAGCTGGCCGACCATGCCGGTCACCAACTGGTCGTTGCCGCCGACCAGGTGGTACTTCTCGTCGAAGCCGCCGCCCGCGCCGAAGATGCTGGAGGCGCCCAGGAAGCCGATCATGTTCAGCGCGGAGGACTGCCCGGGCTCGCCGCCCGACTGCAGCTGGAGCGACTGGATCAGCTGCCCGAGCCGGGAGTTCGCGGGGAGGCCGATCTCGGCGAGGTAGTCCAGGCAGGAGAGCTGGTCGAGCCGACGGGCCTCGGCGGTGTGGTTGTCGTAGCGCGGGGTGCCGATGGCCCGGTAGGAGGCGCTGAAGGCGTCGAAGGCGCCGGCCGCCCAGTCGTCCTGCTGCTGCTCGCCGTTGTAGAGCGAGTCGTTGACCCAGCCCGCGTAGTCGCCGGAGTCCAGCGCGCCGCCGTTGGCGTACTCGCGTTGCAGGCCCAGGCTGTTGGCCAGGTTGAGCACGGCCTTGTCGGTGGAGCTGATGAACGAGCCGCCGTGCTCGCTGACCTGGCCGCCGGCGAAGAAGCCGCGCAGTGACCAGCAGCGGCCGCCGAGGTGGGTGGTGTCCGCCTCGTAGACGGTCGCCGCGATCGGCCTGCCCCGGTTCCACAGCTGGTGGGCGCAGCGGAGCCCGGCCAGCCCGGCCCCGACGATCACCACCCTGGGTGCGGTGGCCGCGGCGGCCCGGGACGGGGCGAGCAGCCCGGCGGGTACGGTGGCGGCGGCGAGTGCGCCGGCGCTGCCCAGCAGCCGGCGGCGGCTCAGCCCGGGCTCGGTACGGGCGGCTCGTCCGGCCTGTTCGGCCTGTTCGCCGACGACCTCGGCGACGGGCATCCGGCGGCGCCGGGCCTCGCCGTGCGCGGCGAAGACCGCCCGCAGCGGAGCGGGCAGGCCGGCCCGGTCGCCGCCGGGGGAGCCGGTGCGGGTCGCGGGCAGGCCGGTGGGTACGCGGTCCATGTGGTGCCTCTTCTCGGAGGGATGACTTCCCTGCGGCAGACGTGGGGGTGCCGGCAGGTGCAGACAGGTCGGAGAGGCTCGCGCGGCGGCATGGCGCCCGACGCGTTTTCGAGTTGATGGGGAGTGAAGCGCTCGCGCACCACTGTTGTCAACGGTGTTGCGCACCTTGGCACGGTGCCCGGCCCCCGGGTCGGACCCGCCGTCACGCCTCCCGGACGGCCGCCGCCCGCTGCTCGATCGCGGTGATCAGGGCCTCGACCCTGGCGTGGAAGATCTGATCGTGGGTCACCTCGGCCAGCTCCCGGCCCAGCCCCGCGATGTTCGGGAAGCCCTCGGCGTCGACCAGGCGGTACTCGCGGCTCCAGGAGGACTCGTCACCGGCCCTGACCTCGGGATCGAAGAGCAGGTAGGCGGCCCGCTGGCCGACGTAGGCCAGCAGCGAGTCGCCGACCATCCGGTAGTGCACCGCCGCGTCGACGCCGTCCAGCCCCGCCTCCCGGACGGCCCCGAGGATCAGCTCGACCACCCGGAACTCGTTGGTGCGCCGGGTGGTCCGGCTGGCCATCGCCGAGCTGACGGCCGGGTACTTCAGCGCGACGGCCAGCGAGCCGTCGGCCAGTGCGCGCAGCCGTCCCTTCCAGTCGAGCCCGGCCGGGATGCTGTCCAGCACCTCGCCCAAGGTCCGGTCGGCGACGGAGAGCAGCAGCTCGTCCTTGTCGCGGTAGTGCCGGTAGATCGCGGTCGGATCGGCGCCGAGCTCTTCGCCGAGCCGGCGGACGGTGAAAGCGTCGGCACTTCCTCGGGCGGCGATCCGCAGACTGGCGTCGATGATCGCTTCGGGGGTGAGCTGGGCGCCAACGCGCTTGCTACGGGCAGGAGTCACAGGTGGCTTCGACATGGTGTCCCCAGTGTATCGATGTGCCCACGAGTTGGCGCAACACCGTTGACAACAGTGTTGCGCTGCCGTTCACTCCTCCTCAACAACACGCCGTGCGGGCCAGCCCCGCCGAGGGGGAGTTCCGTTGACGACACAGGGCACACCAGGGCAGCACGGGCGGCGGGCGGACACCGTCTTCGTCGGCGGGCGGGTCTTCACCGCCACCGGCCCCGAGCCGATCGAGGCGGCGGTGGCGGTGACCGACGGCCGGATCGTCGCGGTGGCCGACGAGGCGGCCGTCCGGCTGCTGGTGGACCGGGACACCGAGGTGGTCGACCTGGCCGGCGGCCTGCTGGTGCCCGGCTTCCAGGACGCCCACGTGCACCCGGCGGTGGCCGGTGTGCAGATGCTGCGCTGCGACCTGTCCGCCGAGCGCTCGGTCGAGGGCTACCTGGCGGTGGTCGCCGCCTACGCCGAGGCGCACCCCGACAAGCCGTGGATCTGCGGCGGCGGCTGGTCGATGGACGTCTTCCCCGGCGGCGTCCCGACCCGCGCGATGCTCGACGCCGTGGTGCCCGACCGGCCGGTGCTGCTCACCAACCGGGACGGCCACGGCGCCTGGGTCAACACGGCGGCGCTGCGGCTCGCGGGCGTCGACCGGGACACCCCCGACCCGGCGGACGGCCGGATCGAGCGGGAGGCGGACGGCAGCCCGGCCGGCACCCTCCAGGAGGGCGCGATGGACCTGGTCGCCGACCACGTCCCGGTCGCGACGCCGGACGAGGCGCACGCCGGACTGCTGGTGGCCCAGGAGCACCTGTTCTCGCTCGGGGTGACCAGCTGGCAGGACGCGATGATCGGCGCCTTCCCCGGCAACCCCGACAACTACCCGGTCTACCTGCGGGCGGCGGCGGACGGCTCGCTCAAGGCCCGGGTGGTCGGCGCGCTCTGGTGGGACCGCGAACGCGGCCTGGAGCAGCTGCCCGAGCTGGTGGAGCGCCGCCGGGGCGGCCGGGTGGGCCGGTTCGCCGCCACCACCGTGAAGATCATGCAGGACGGCATCGCGGAGAACTTCACCGCCAGCATGCTGGAGCCCTACCTGGACGGCTGCGGCTGCCCGACCCAGAACACCGGGCTGACCTTCGTCGGCCCCGAGGTGCTCACCGAGGCGGTCCGCGCGCTGGACGCGGCCGGCTTCCAGGTGCACTTCCACGCCCTCGGCGACCGCGCCGTCCGGCAGGCCCTGGACGCGTTGGCCGCCGCCCGGGCGGCCAACGGCCCGAGCGACAACCGCCACCACCTGGCGCACCTCCAGGTGATCCACCCCGACGACCTGCCCCGGTTCGCCGAGCTCGGCGCGGGCGCCAACATCCAGGCGCTGTGGGCCGCGCACGAGCCGCAGATGGACGAGCTGACCATCCCGTTCCTGGGCCCCGAACGCGCCGCCTGGCAGTACCCGTTCGGCGACCTGCAGCGGGCCGGTGCCCGGCTGGTGGCCGGCAGCGACTGGTCGGTGAGCAGCCCCAACCCGCTCTGGGGCATCCACGTCGCGGTCAACCGGGCCGTACCGCTCGACGCCCCCAACGCCTCGGACGACCGCAAGCCGCGCGAGCCGTTCTACCCCGAGCAGGCCCTGACGCTCGCTCAGGCGCTGACCGCCTACACGGCGGGCAGCGCCTGGGCCAACCACCTGGACGACGTCACCGGAACGGTCGAGGTCGGCAAGTACGCGGACCTGGTCGTGCTGGACCGCGACCCCTTCGAGCACCCGGCCGAGGAGATCGGCCTCACCCGGGTGCTGCGCACCTACCTGGACGGCCGAGCGGTCTTCACCGCCACCTCCTGACCGCCCCTCCCCCCACGAAGGACCCCCATGAGACCTCGCAGCCTCCTCGCCGCCGTCACCCTGGCCACCGCGCTGGCCGCCGGCGGGTGCAGCGGCACCGCCAAGCAGGCCGACGGCACCGGCGCCGGCTGGCAGTTGACCGACACCACCCCTGCGGCCGCCGGTGGGCTGGACTCGTTCACCTGGTCGCTGTTCGGCGAGCCGACCACGATCGACTACGCCTACGCGTTCGACTTCCCGCCGAACCAGATCCTCGCCAACGTCTGCGAGAGCCTGCTGCGTTGGAACCCGGACCTGACCAGCTCGCCGAACCTGGCCAGCTCGTACAGCAATCCGACGCCGACCAGCTGGGTCTACCAGATCCGGCCGAACGTCAAGTTCCACGACGGCACCGTGCTCACCGCGGACGACGTGGTCGCCTCGCTCCGGCGCAACCTGGACCCGGAGGTGGGCAGCGTCTGGGGCAACCAGTACCGCAACGTGGAGACGATCGGGCGGACCGGTCCGCTGGAGGTCACCGTCACGCTGAAGGCACCCGACTCCACCTTCAACAAGTACCTGGGCGCCGGCCCCGGCGTGATCGAGTCGGCCGCCACACTGGCCAAGGCGGGCAAGGACTACGGCAGTCCGGCCGGCGGGGTGAACTGCACCGGGCCGTTCTCCTTCGACACCTGGACCTCCGGGCAGTCGCTGACCCTCAAGCGGTTCGACGACTACTGGAACCCGCAGCTCAAGGCGAAGTCCGCGCAGGCGAAGTTCGTCTTCCTGGCCGACCCGACCACCCGGGTGAACGCGTTCCGCACCGGCGAGGTGGACGGCGGCTGGATGGTGCCGGCGGGCGCGTACGCGCAGTTGAGGTCCACGCCGGGCGGCGCGCTCTACTTCGGCCAGAACACAACCGTCGCCACCGAGGTAGTCAACAACCTCAAGGGCCCGCTCGGCGACGCCCGGGTGCGGCAGGCGCTGCTGATGGCGGTGGACCGCAGGGGCATCGTCAAGGCCGGGGCCGGCGGGGTCGGCGAGGTGGCCGACTCCCTGGTGACGGCGAACAACTGGAACGGCGCACCGGGCGCGGCCGACCTGCTCAAGGCACTGCCCGACTACCCGTACGACCCCGCGAAGGCCAAGGCGCTCGCCGCCGAGGCCGGGGTGAACGGCCAGAAGGTGGTGATCGCGACCAGCCCGCTGGACTCGCAGACCACCATCATCACTCAGGCCGTCGCCCAGGCCGCGACCGCGATCGGGCTCAAGCCCGAGATCGACACCATCGCGGCGGACAAGTACACCGCACTGTTCACCGACGCGGCCGCGCGCGAGGGCATCGACCTGTTCCTGACCTTCTGGTACACCTCGATCACCGACCCGCTGGACATGTACAGCTCGCTGCGCACCGACGCGTTCAGCAACTACGGCGGCTGGTCCGACCCGAAGTTCGACGCGGCCGTGGACAGGGCCGTCGGCACCTACGACCCGGCCGCGCACGCCGCCGCCACCGCGGAGGCCCAGCAGATCGCGATGACCCAGCTGCCCTGGCTGCCGCTGTACACCGAGCCGGTCAGCGTCTTCCTCGGCAAGAAGATCACCGGCGTCAAGCCGTCGATCGCCTACCTGTACTACCCGTGGGCCGCCGAGATCGGCGCCAAGGGATGACCCCCGCCTCCGCCCTCCGGGCGGCCGGGTCGGCGGCGCGCAGGCTGCTGGGGATGGCGGTGACCCTGCTGGTCACCTCGTTTTTGGTGTTCTCCTCGCTCTACCTGGCCCCCGGCGACCCGGCGAGCTTCCTGGTCAAGGGCCGCAGCGCGAGCCCGCAGGAACTGCTGGCGATCCGTCAGCAGTACGGCTTCGACGACCCGTTCCCGGTCCGCTACTGGCACTGGCTGGAGGGCGTGCTGCACGGCGACCTCGGCCGGTCGTACCTGTTCCACCAGAGCGTCGGCGAGGTGCTGGCGGCCCGGCTGCCGGCCACCCTGCTGCTGGTGGGGGTGGCGGCGCTGCTGATCGCCGTGCTGGGCGTCGGCGCCGGGATCGTCGGCGCGCTGCGGCGCGGCACCCGGACCGGCTCGGCCGTGCTGCTGCTGGTGACGGTCGGCGCCGCGGTGCCCTCCTTCGTCGCCGCGATCGTGCTGCGCTCCGTGCTCGGGGTCCAGCTCGGCTGGTTCCCCACCATCGGCAACGGCACCGACCTGCTGGACCGGCTGCACCACGTCGCGCTGCCCGCGATCGCGCTGTCGATCACCTTCATGGCCCTGGTCACCCGGGTCACCCGGTCCTCGATGCTCGACGAACTGCGGCGTGAGCACGTCGAGGTGGCGCTCAGCCGGGGCCTGCCCCGGCGGACCGTGATCCGGCGGCACGTGCTGCGCAACGCGCTCGGCCCGATCGTCACGGTGGGCGGCCTGCTGGTCTCGGGGATGCTGGTCAGCACCGCGATCGTGGAGACCGCGTTCGGCATGTCGGGCATCGGCTCGCTGCTGGTCCAGTGCGTGGACCAGCTGGACTTCCAGGTCGTCCAGGCGATCGTGCTGCTGGTGGTGGCGGCCTTCGTGGTCGTCAACACCATGGTGGACCTGGTCCATCCGCTGATCGACCCGCGCGTGCGCGCGGCCGGAGGAGCCCGGTGAACATCTCGACCTCCCCGCTCGGCAGCCCGCTCGGCGCGCTGCGCCGGATCGGCGGCGGCCCGTCGGCCCGACTGAGCACCGTGGTGCTGGCCCTGTTCGTGCTGGTCGCGGTGTTCGCACCGTGGCTCGCCCCGCAGGACCCGACCTACGGCGAACTGGGCAACAACTTCGCCGGTCCAGGACCCGACCACTGGCTCGGCACCGACGGCGGCGGCCACGACACCTTCTCGGCGCTGATCGAGGGGACCCGGACCAGCCTGGTCGGCCCACTGGCCGTGGTGGTGTTCGCCACCCTCGGCGGCATCGCGGTGGGACTGTTCACCGCCTGGCGCGGCGGCTGGGTCGACACGGTGGTGGGCAGGGTGCTGGACGTCCTGTTCGCCTTCCCGGCCCTGCTGCTGGCGATCCTCGCGGTCGCGCTGTTCGGCAAGGGGCTGACCGCCCCGGTGTTCGCGATGGCGATCGCCTACCTGCCGTACACCGCCCGGCTGGTGCGCGGCCTGACCGCGCAGGAGAAGGTCCGGCCGTACATCGCCGCCTACCGGGTGCAGGGACACTCGGCGGTGTTCGTCGCGCTGCGCCGGCTGCTGCCCGGCATCATGCCCACGGTGCTGGCCCAGTCCACGGTCAACTTCGGCTACGCGCTGCTCGACCTGGCCGCGCTGTCCTTCCTCGGGCTCGGCGTCCAGCCGCCGACCCCCGACTGGGGAGCCATGATCAACCAGGGCCAGGCCGCCGTCCTGCAGGGGGAGCCGCTGTCCGCGATCGTCCCGGCCGTCGCGGTCGTGCTGGTCGTGGTCGCCTTCAACGTCGTCGGGGAACACCTCGGCGACCGGCTCGCCGGGAGGGAATCCTGATGCCGATTCTTGCGTACGAGGCGCTCGACGTCGCCCTGCCGGGGATGGCCCGGCCGATCCTGGACGGCGTCAGCCTGAGCGTGGCCGAGGGCGAGGCGGTCGCGCTGGTGGGGGAGTCCGGATCGGGCAAGTCGCTGACCGCCAGGGCCGCGCTCGGCCTGCTGCCGGCCGGTGCCCGGGTCGGCGGCCAGGTCCGGGTCGCCGGACATGAGTTGATCGGCGCGGATGCCGACACCCTGCGCGCGGTGCGGACCGGCGAGGCGTCCATGATCTTCCAGGACCCACGGGCCGGCATCAACCCGGTGCGCCGGGTCGGTGACTTCCTCACCGAACAGCTCCGGCTGGTCGGCGGCCGGTCCAGGGCCGAGGCGGAGCGGCGCGCGCTCGAACTGCTCGGCGCCGTCGGCCTGCCCGACCCGCCCCGGCACCTGCGCCAGTACCCGCACCAGATGTCCGGCGGCATGCTGCAACGCGTCATGATCGCCGGAGCACTGACCGCCGAACCCCGCCTGCTGCTCTGCGACGAACCCACCACCGCCCTGGACGTCACCACCCAGGCCGAGATCATGGCGATCCTGCGCCGGCTGCAACAGGAGCAGGGCCTCGGCCTGCTGCTGATCACCCACGACCTCGACCTGGCCGCCGCCACCTGCGACCGGATCTACGTGATGTACGCCGGGCGGATCGTCGAGACCGGCACCGCCGCCGAGCTGCTGGTCGCGCCCCGACACCCTTACACCGCAGGGCTGTTGGGCTCCTCGCCGCCGCTGCACGGCCCGCTCTCCCGGCTGCTGCCGATCCCCGGTACGCCGATGAGCCTGGCGCAGAGCGCACCCGGCTGCGCCTTCTTCGATCGCTGCCGGTTCGCCCGGCCCGGGCGCTGCGACCAGGCGGTGCCCGCGTTGATCCCGGTGGGGCCCGCGCTGGTCGCCTGCCACCGGGTGGACGAACTCGCCGACCCAGCCGCCCAGGAGAACCGTTGACCACCGACCCCGGCCCGCTGCTCCAGGTGAGCGGCCTGCGCAAGACCTACCCCTCCGGCGGGACCCAGGTGGTCGCGGTCGACGACCTGTCCTTCGCGCTGCGTCCCGGTGGCGCCCTCGGCATCGTCGGGGAGTCCGGCTCCGGCAAGACCACCACCGCCCGGATGCTGGTCGGCCTGGAGCGGCCGGACCAGGGCGAGATCCTGGTCCAGGGCACCCCGCTCGCCGCCCGGGTGCGCGGGCGGACGGCCCGGCTGGCCCGGGCCAAGGCGGTGCAGATCGTCTTCCAGGACCCGTACCTCTCGCTGGACGCCAGGATCGGCATCGGCGCCACGGTGGACGGCGTGCTGCGCCTGCACGGCTCGCACTCCGCCCAGGCCCGGGCGGCCCGGGTGCGCGAGCTGCTCGCCCAGGTCGGCCTCGGTGACCGGGAGGCCGCCGCACTGCCCCGCCAGCTCTCCGGCGGTCAGCGCCAACGCGCCGCCATCGCCCGGGCGTTGGCCGTCGAGCCGGCCGTCCTGGTGCTGGACGAGGCGGTGTCGGCCCTGGACGTCTCGGTACAGGCCCAGGTGCTCAACCTGCTCGCCGACATCCGGCGCGACACCGGCATCGGCCTGGTCTTCGTCAGCCACGACCTGGCCGTGGTGCGGTACGTCTGCGACGAGGCGCTGGTGATGTACCGCGGCCGGACCGTGGAGCACCAGCCGGTCACCGACCTGCTGACCACGCCGCACCACCCGTACACCCGGCTGCTGTTGGCGTCGGTCCCGCACCCCGGGTGGGACCCCGAGGCGATCGGCGGGCAGCGCCGCGGACTCGCGGCGGCCGGGTAGCGGTGCGGAGCCCCCTGGCCGGGGGCTCCGCCGCTGCGGTGACGAACTAGACGTCCGTCAACGCACCGAGCCCCAGCGTGCGCAGCGTGTGGTTCGCCATCTGGAGGTGGCCCACGGCGTTGGGGTGCGCCGGGTCGTCGAGCCAGGGGATCGGGTCGGCGCCGGCGGGGAACCGGGCCAGCCAGTGCGCCTCGTGGTCCACCAGCAGGGCGCCCGTGTCCCGCGCGATCTCCCGGACGGCCCGGCAGTAGGCGGGCAGTTCGGCCCGGGCGGCCCGGCCGCTCATGCTGGTCAACACGGGGGTGTGCAGCACGATCTGGGCCCCGTCGGCCCGGGCGACGATGGCCCGCAGGTCGGCGTGGAAGACGTCGAGCCCGGCGAGCCCGGCCCGCGCGTCGTTGGTGCCGAGCGAGATCGACAGCACGTCCGGGGCGAACCGGCCGATCAGGTGGTCGTAGCTGCCGAGCACGTCCTTGGCGCACCAGGCGGAGACGCCGGAGTTGACGACGATGTCGGTCAGCCGGTCCAACTGCCAGCGGATCCGCTCGTGGAGGTGCTCCACCCAGCCGCGGGCGCCGTAGGTGTGCTGCACGGCCTGGGTGATGCTGTCACCGGCCGCCACCCAGGTCATCGGCCTCGCCGACAGCTCGATCACGTGATCATCCCCTGCTCCTCGGGGTGCGCCCGGTCCGGCGCACGGACGTCATTCGATCACGACGGTGCGCGGGGCGGCTACGACCGGGCGCGGTCCGGCCGCCGGGCGGAGAGCTGCAGGCCGAGGTCCAGCAGGCTCAGGCCGAACATCAGGACGCCGAGCGGCAGGTGGACCGACGGTAGGTGCGCGACGCCCAGGACGACCTGGAGCGAGGCGAGCACGAGGAAGCCGGTGGAGTACAGGATCGGCCGGGGCGACCCGCCGCCCGGCTTCCAGGCCAGCACCGCGGCGAGCACGTAGAGCATCGACGCGCCGTACATCACGCGTGCGCCCACGCTGTGCAGCGTCTCGCCGTAGGAGGTGGAGAGCAGCAGCCCGGCGGTGCTCGCCTGGAAGAGGATGGCCAGGGTCTGCAGCGCGACCGAGACCTGCACGAAGGTGGTCCGGGTCGGTCCGGCCGTCGTCTGGGCGCCCATGATGCGGTCCCCGTTCTGCCTCGCGGCGGTGGATCAGTAGTGTCTCGGTAGTCCGACGACGCAGGCCCGTGAAATGTCAGGCGAGGCGTCGGGAACCGGGGCGGACGAGCAGAGCCGGGGGAGCAGTCGCAGCATGAGCACCACCACCGAGGCAGGGCACGACCGTCCGGAGCCGGACCTGAGCGTGATCGTCGGCGAGCGGCGGCACCTGACCAACCTCGCCTACCGGCTGCTGGGTTCGCTGGCCGAGGCCGAGGACGCCGTGCAGGAGACCTACGCCCGCTGGTACGCGATGTCGGGGCCGCAGCAGCGGGCCATCGACTCGCCCGGTGCCTGGCTGACCACGGTGGCCGGCCGGATCTGCCTGGACCAGCTCGGCTCGGCCCGGGCCCGGCGGGAGCGGTACGTCGGCGAGTGGGTGCCCGAGCCGCTGCCCGACCGGACGGAGTGGTTCAGTGGCCGGGAGAGCGGCGACGGCGCCGACCCCGCCGACCGGAACACCCTGGACGAGTCGGTGAACATGGCGTTCCTGATCGTCCTGGAGTCGATGACGCCGGCCGAGCGCGTGGCGTTCATCCTGCACGACGTCTTCCGCTACTCCTTCGGCGAGGTCGCCGAGATCGTCGGCCGGACGCCGGCCGCCTGCCGGCAGCTGGCCTCCTCGGCCCGCCGCCGGGTCGCCGACGCGCGGGTTCCGGCGGTGCCGGCGGCCGGGCAGGCCGTTCTGGTACGGCACTTCAAGGAGGCGTGGGAGGCCCGGGACATCAGGGCCCTGGTCGGCCTGCTGGCCCCGGACGCCACGATGACGGCCGACGGCGGCGGCCTGGTCGGTGCCGCCCTCCGTCCGGTCGAGGGCAGCGAGCGGATCGCCCGGTACCTGATCACCATCGCCGACCGGGCGCCCGGGCTGACCTTGCTGGAACGGACCGTCAACGGCCTGCCCGGCCTGGTCGCCCAGCACTCGGGCAGCACCGTGACCGTGGCGGCCATCGGAATCGCCGACGGCCGGGTCGCCCGGATCTGGGCGGTCCGCAACCCGGAGAAGCTCGGCGCGTGGACCGTGGACGGCGCGAGCTGACCCTGTGCCAGGTCCGGGGCGCGGGCCGGTGCCTGGCGGCGGGCCGGGTCGCCCCGATCGGCAGCCCCGGGTCACCCGGGAGGGCGAAGGTCGGGCGCCGGTCGGCGCCGTCGGCACGGTCCGGGTGGGCCGCCGGGCATAGCTTCGTGGACGAACGTGGACGCCGACCCGCGGCGCCCGCGCCCGTCCTGATGGAGACCCCATGCGGATCCCCGCCACCCTGGCCGTCGCGCTGACGGCCGCTCTCGTCCCCGTCACCGCCCTGGCCGCGCCGTCCCCGCAGCCTGCTCCGCCGTACGCCCGCGACCTGGCCGTGACGGTCGCCGCGCCCGACCCGGCCGCGCCGCCCGGCGCCACCGTGCCGTTCACCGTGGTGGTCTGCAACCACGGTACCGAGACGCCGCAGACGCCGGCCACCCTGGTGGTCAACGGGCCGCCGGACGAGGGCATGCAGCTCTCCCCGGAGTCCGGCGAGGCCACCGACGGCGGCTGGAACTGGATCCGGCTCCCGGTCGCCCAGGGGCTCCAGCCGAACCAGTGCAGCTACGTCAAGCTGCGCTCACGCACCATCAGCGGCCTGCCGGGCCCCAAGAGTTACCCCGGCGGCACCGCCGAGGTCAGCTGGGACGGTGAGCAGAACCCGGCCGACAACCTCGCCACCTGGACCTCGGAGATCTCCGCCCCGGTCACCGGCGCCTACCTCTCACTGGCCCGGCCGCCGCTGCCGGCCGCCCCGGGCAACCCGGCCGACTTCGAGGTCGAGGAGCGCAACCTCGGCCCGTCCACCGACTACCCGTGGCGCGGCCGCCTGGTCGCCCAACTGCCGCCGGGATCGACGTTCCTGAGCTCGGCGCCGGAGTCGCAGCCGTGCGAGTTCTCGGTCGACGGCACGACCGCGATCTGCCCGGACTCCGTCGGCAGCACCTGGGCCTGGCTGAACCGGGGCTTCGCCGTCCGGATCAGCCCCTCCGCCCCGCACGGCGGCACGGTCACCGCCACCCTGACGTACGAGGCCCCGGCCGACCCCGTGCCGCACGCCTTCGTCCTGAAGGTGGACATCCCGGTGCTGTGACGTCCGGTCCGCCCGCCCTCGCCCGGGCAGGCGGGCGGACCATCCGTCAGCGGGCCGGCCGGGCGCGTTCCACGGCCGGCCGGGAGAGCACCGTGACGGCGAGCGAGACCGCGGCGACGACCGTGATCACGGCAGCCGGGGCGAGGTACTGGGCGGCGCCGCCGGCGAGTGCGGCACCGAGCCCCTGCCAGGTCATCCGGCCCGCCGACTCGACCCCCTGGACCTGGCCGCGCACCGGATCGGGGGTGAGCGCCAGCAGCTGCTCCTGCAACGGGAGGGTGGCCGCGAAGCCGGCACTCGCGACGAACACCGCGACCGTCAGCACCACCGTCGGCGGGTGCAGCACGAACAGCAGGTACGGGACGGCGAGCAGCAGCCGCAGGGCGAAGGCGGAGCGCCGTCGCTGCTCGGCGGTGAGCAGCCGGCCGACGGCCAGGTCGCCGAGCAGCAGGCCGGCCGACCCGGCCGCCAGCAGGGTGCCCGCCCGGTCCGGCGCGTAGGAGAGGAACAGCGCCTCGCAGCCGACCACGAGGCCGTTGGGGATCCAGAGGTTCACCAGCAGCACCCGCTGCCCCGGGGACGAGAAGAGCGCGACGTTGGTGGTCCAGGTCCGCCGCAGCCCGGGGCGCCGGGTCAGCCGGATCGAGTGCTCCCGGACGGTGGCCGCCACCGTGACCAGTCCGAGCGCGGTCAGGACCGAGGCCAGACCGAAGACCTGGTAGGGACCCAGCTGCCGCAGCAGCGCGGCCCCGAGGGCGAATCCGACCACGGCCGTCCCGCCCGAGGTGATGTTCATCAGCGAACGGGCCGGCGCGTAGGCCGAGTCCGGTACCACCTCGGCCAGCAGCCCCAGCCGGGTGCCCGTCCCCAGCGACTGGAAGAACCCCAGCACCAGCAGCAGCCCGAACCGTCCGGCCAGCGGCAACCCCGGTATCGCCTGCGCGGCGACGCCGAGCAGCGTGAGGCAGTGGAGCACGACGAGGGTACGGCGCGGGCGCCGGCCGTCCGCCACCGACATCAGCGTCAACGCCCCGAGCACGGCGGCGAACGTGGCGCCGTACATGCTCACGGCCGTCAGGAACGGCGAGTGGGTCTGCCGGCTGACCAGGGTGCCGAGGGCGAAGCCCGACAGGGTGGTGGCGGCGCCGGTCAGGGCGAAACCGGCGTACAGGCCGGTGAACTCGGTGATGCGGAGCAGGTCACGGTAGCCGGTGACGGCGGGCGCCACGGGCGCAGAGGTGTGGGAGGACATGAAAAAAGCCTCCGCGCACCCACCACCCGGGCGCGTCCGAAGGCCAACACCGTGATTTTAGCATCCCTGCGGGGCAACCGTGCGTCGGGTGCACCGAACTGACGGGAGGTCCGCCGCCGGGGTCGGGCCACCCCGGGACTGGCCGTCGCGGGTCCGGACCGGCATCGCTACCCTGATCAGCGGTGTTGTGCCGACGAAAGGAACTGCGATGGGATTCAAGCGTTTGCTGGCCGGGCTCGGCGCCGGGGGCGCCTCGGTCGAGACGGTCCTCGCGGACCCGAACGTGCTGCCCGGCGGCACGTTGCGCGGCGAGGTCCGGATCCAGGGCGGCAAGGTCGACCAGACGATCGAGGGGCTGACCCTCGGCCTGCAGGCCCGGGTGGAGGTGGAGGGCGGCGACAGCGAGCACCACCAGGACATCCGCTTCCAACAGCACCGCCTGGGCGGGGCGTTCGAGCTGAAGGAGGGCGCGCTGCACGTGGTGCCGTTCGCCTTCCAGGTGCCGTACGAGACCCCGGTGACGGCGGTCGGCGGGCAGCAGCTGCGCGGCATGGTGCTCGGCGTGCACACCGAGCTGGCGATCGACCGGGCGGTCGACGCCGGTGACCTGGACCCGATCGCGGTGCACCCGCTGCCGGTGCAGCAGGGCATCCTGGACGGCTTCGGGCGGCTCGGGTTCCGCTTCAAGGGCGCGGACCTGGAGCGTGGTCAGATCCGGAACACCCGTCAGCGGCTGCCGTTCTACCAGGAGATCGAGTTCTTCGCCGCACCGCAGTACCCGGGGCTGACCCAGGTCGAGCTGTCCTTCGTCGCGGACGAGCACGCGGTGGACGTGGTGCTGGAGATGGACAAGCGCGGCGGCCTGTTCACCGAGGGCTCCGACACCTTCCGCTCCTTCACCGTCCCCCACGGCGAGGCGGCCGGCACCGACTGGGCCGACTACCTGCACCAGTGGCTGCACTCGGTGGGCGGCCGCCGCGGCTGGCTCTGACCCGACCACCGCCGACAGCCCCTAGCGGCGGCAGGAGGCGGCCAGGATCAGGATCATCACCAGGAGCCCCACCAGTTGGGCGCAGCCGACGGCCCTGTTCGGGTTCCTGCGGTCGGTCTCGACCTGGCCGCCGGGGAAGATCTCGGGGTGCCTGGCGGTGTAGTGCTCGGTCTGCTGCCGCTCGACCTGGGACTCGGTGAGCCACCCGGTCCGGAATCCGCACTCGCCGCACCAGTAGCGGTAAGCCATGTCGACTCCTCCTGTCCTGCGCGGGATGCCGCCCCCGACGGGCGGTGCCGGCCGGGCCGGTTCCGATCGTGGGGTCCTCGCCGTCCGGTGGACAGGACAGCGGACCGGCCAGCTGTGGCCGGTGGTCGGATAGGCTCTCCGGAGGCCGGGTTCGTGGGCGAAGGGGGCTACGTGACAGACCAGTTGGGCACGCTGCTGCGCAGGCTCAGGGCCGAGGCGGGGCTGACGCAGGAGGAGGCGGCCGAGCGGTCCAAGCTGAGCGTCCGCACCATCCGCCGGCTGGAGACCGGCACGGCCACCGATCACCGGCTGGGGACCGTGAACCAGTTGGCGGACGCCCTGGAGGTCGGGCCCGAGGACCGGCAGCGCCTGGCGGCCCTGCTGGCGGGGGCCGCCGGTGCACCCGGCCCCGACCCGTCGGTACCGGTCACCGAACCGCTTCCCGGCCCGCCGCCGCCCGTCCGGGGAGCGCTCGCGGAGGCCGCCGAGGAACTGGCCAGGGAGGTACGCCGCCGGTGGCAGCGCGAGGAGGAGCACCGCCGGGTGCAGGACCCGTTCCCGCTGCCGGTGCGGTGGCGGACGGCGCCCCCGGACCTGACGGACCATGAGGAGAACATCCAGCGCCTGCCGGCCGGGGCCGGTGCCGGTGCTCCCCGGATGGATCTGACGGGTGATCTGCGCGGCGTGGCCGAGGTCTACCGGGGCGTTCCGTCCGGGCGGATGGTGATCCTGGGCCGGGCCGGCTCGGGCAAGTCGATCCTGACGATCCGGTTCCTACTGGACCAGCTGGCGGCCCCGGCCCCCGCCGACCGGGTGCCGGTGATCTTCAGCATCGGCTCCTGGGACCCGACGGCCGACGGGCTGCGGGACTGGCTGGTGGACCGGCTGCTCCGGGACCACCCGTACCTGACCCGCAGGGTCCCCAGCGGTTCGACGCTGGCCGCGGCCCTGGTCGACGCCGACCTGGTCCTCCCGGTGCTGGACGGGTTCGACGAGATCGCCGAGGGCCTGCGCAAGGAGGCCCTGGAGGCGCTCAACGGTGTCTCGATGCCGCTGGTGCTGACCAGCAGGCGGGACGAGTTCGCCGACGCGGTCAGCGCTGCCCGGGCACCCCTGCTCTGGGCGGCGGGCGTCGAACTCACCGACCTGACCCTGGACGACCTGGCGGCCTACCTGCCGCGGACCGCCCGTCCGGCCGCGCACGGCACCGGCGGACCCGGGGCGGTCTGGGACCTCGTACTGAAGGAACTGCGCAGCGGAACGAGCCGGGGGAGCGTGAACCTCGCCCGGGTCCTGAGCACCCCGCTGATGGTGGTGCTGGCCCGCACGATGTACAGCGAGACGCCCGAGCTGGATCCGGCGGAACTGCTGGACACCGCACGGTTCCCCACCGCGCACGCCCTCGAACAGCACCTGCTGGCGGGTTTCGTGCCGTCGGTCTACCGGCGCCGGGCCCCCGACCGCGCCGACCGGGGGCGGCCGCGGAACTGGGACCCGGCGCGTGCCGAGCGCTGGCTCGGCTACCTGGCCCACCACATGGCCCGGGCCGACCGGGAGCAGCAGGACCTGGCCTGGTGGCGGATCGGCGACTCGCTCGGGCGCTCGACCCGCCTGCTGGCCGTCGTGCTGGTCTCCGGCCTGTGCGTCGCGGTGTCCGGCTGGGTGGTGGGCCTGTTCGCCTATCAGGTCACCTCGGGGGACATGCTGTTGGTGGGCGCCCTGATGGGACCGACCGCCGGCCTGGCCTTCGGGGCCGTGCACCTGGTCATCGGCAGGTTCGGCCACCGGGCCTTCGAGCCGACCCAGGTACGGCTGCGGATGCCCGGCGCGGGCAACGGGATCGGCCGCAGACCGCTGCGGACCTTCGCCGCCCGGTTCACGACCGTCCTGCTGGGCGGGTTCGTGATCGGTGTCGGGTGTGCGTGCGCCCTGACCCTGGACCGGGTGTTCTTCATCGAGCTGCCGGTCACGGCGGAGCTGGTCGAGGGCACGCTGATCAACATGCTGGCGTTCGGCATGATCTTCGGGTCGAGTGCCGGGCTGGTCTTCGGCCTGCTGGCCGCGCTGGAGGCACCCCTGGACATCGCCTCGGCGGCCACCCCGGGCAGCCTGCTGTCGTCCAACCGGGCCACCGTGCGGCGGCAGACCCTGGTGCTCGCACCGCTGCTCACCCTCACGGTCGCGTTCGGCGGGCGGATCGTCGTCAGCCTGCTCCAGCCGCTGGTCGGCCCGCTGAACTGGGGGCTGGACGACGGGCTGTTCATCGGAGCGGTGGGCGGGCTCGGCGGTGCGCTCTCGTACGCGCTCTCCTTCACCGCCTGGGGCCAGTGGGTGACCCTGTCCCGGATCTGGCTGCCGCTGACCGGCCGGCTGCCCTGGGACACGGCCGCCTTCCTGGAGGACGCCTACCGGCGCGGGGTGCTCCGCCAGACCGGCGCGGTCTACCAGTTCCGCCACATCCGGCTGCAGCACCACCTCGGTCAGCTGTTCCGCCGGAGCGAGGCCGGCTACGCGCCGGCCACGCTCCGGCGGAACGTCGAGGGGTGGGCCGACTGACCGTCGGACGCCGGGTCAGCCGGCGGCGAGGGCCCGCTCCAACCGGGGCATGTAGTCCACCAGGTCCTGGGCCCAGCAGCCGCTGTTGTGGTCACCGTTGCACTGGGTGCCCCAGCCCGCGCCGTTGCCGTAGGCCACGTAGTAGTAGGGCAGCCCGAGTGCGTCCAGCGAGTCCTTGACGTGCTTGTTCGCCCCCTCGACCCAGAACTCCGGGCTGAGCGGGTTGCCGTTGCCGCTGCCGGTGTAGATCGAGATGCCCATGCCCGCCAGCCTGCTCACGTGCGAGGCGGGGTCGGCCTCGTTCCAGAGCCGGTCGATGTTGAACACGGGGTAGGGCGAGCCGAACAGGGCGTCGCTCGACACGGCGGGCGTGTAGGCGCCCTGGCAGTCGCCTGAGCTGCAGAAGCCGCCGGGGGCGTTGGTCAGCGAGGCGACCACGGCCATCCGCAGGTCCATCGAGGCCGCCGACAGGTCGATGTCCCCCGACAACGAGCCGACCTGGCTGAACAGTTCGGGGCGGCGCTGGGCGTAGTGCATGGCGCCGAAGCCGCCCATCGAGATGCCGGCGACGGCGCGGCCCTGCTTGGTCGCGACGGTGCGCAGGTTGGCGTCGATGAACGGGATCACCTGGTCGAGGTGGAAGGTCTCCCAGTTCTGCGCACCGGCGGGGGTGTTCTGGTCACGCCAGTTGGAGTACCAGCCGCGCGCACCGCCGTCCGGGACGACCGTGATCACCGAGGAGCTGTGCAGGGCGGGGTAGGTCTGGTTGACCGGGCTGTCCGGTGAGCCGTGCAGGAAGTACAGCACCGGGTAGCGCTTCGTCGGGTTCGACCAGTAGCCGTCCGGCAGGATGATCTTGATGGGGTGCGGCTTGGCGACCTGGGCCGTGGTCACGGTGACCACGAAGTCGGTGGCCGTCCCGGTGGAGCCGACCTGGGTCAGACCCTGACCGTCCGTCAGGACCGGTGGGGCCGAAGGGTCGGCCTGCGCGGACGGCGCGGCCAGTGTGATCACGGCGAGGGCCGCGGCGGCGACGACCGCCTTGGCCCGCAGGCGCCAGCCGGGCAGTGGTGAGCTCATCAAGGGTCCTCCGGAGTGGGGTGGACTGCTGGGTGGCCCGCGCAGGGGGCCGGGCGATGACCATCTGATCGCATGCGTCCCGAGCGGCGCCACCGTGGGCCCCGGCCCAGTTGGGCCATTGGCGTATACAGGCCAACCGGCGGGTAACCTGTGCGGGCCGACCCGACCGGGGGCGACGACGATGGGGGTGCCGTGTCCGACGCGCTGGATCCGGACTCCGACGGCGGCCGGGTCTACCGGGCGCTGGTCGGTCACCCCCGCGCGGCCGCCGACGCCCTGACGGACCGGACCGGTCTGAGTGGGGCAGCCGTCCGGGCGGCGCTGGACCGACTCGCCGCCGAGGGCAGCATCGTGACGGCGGACCAGACCGGCCGTACCTGGGAGGCGCTGCCGCCCGCGCAGGTGGTCGACGCGGTGCTGCACCGGGACGCCCTGCGGCACGCCGATCTGCGCTGCGCCGGCGCCGAGTTGGAACGGCTCTACCACTTCGCCAGGACGGAGGAGGGTCGCTACGGCGCCCTTGAGGTGGTCGAGGACACCGCCCGGCTGCTGGCCGCCGTCCGGCAGTTGCAGCAGGCCGCCCGGCACCGGGTGCGGGTCATCGACATGCCGCCGTACGTCGGCTCCGCCGAGCACTACCTCCGGCAGGAGGTCCTGCAGCGTGAGCGGATGGCCGCCGGGGTGGGCTATCGGACCGTCTACTACGAGGCCGCGTTCGCTGACCCGGTGGTCGGCCCCAACATGGCGCGCATGATCGAGGCCGGCGAGCAGGCCAGGACCCTGGCCGAGCTGCCGATGAAACTCGTCATCGGGGACGACGACCTGGCGATCGTGACGCTGGACGCCGACCACCGCCCCGGCGTCGTCGCCCTGCTGATCCGGCCGTCCGGCCTGCTCCGGGCGCTGTCCAACGTGTTCGAGATCCTGTGGAAGCTCGCCGTGCCGGTGTCGGCGGCGGGCACCGCCGCACAGATCGACGGCCGCGACCGCCGGATCCTCTCGCTGATGGCCAGCGGTGCCACCGACGACGCGATCGCCCGCCGCCTCGGCCTGGGCCGCCGCACCGTGGTCCGCCGGGTCGCCGCCCTGCAGGCCGGGCTGGGAGCCACCACCCGCTTCCAGGCCGGCGTCCAGGCGGCCCGGCGCGGCTGGCTCTGACCGGGGCCGACGGCCACCGGGCGCGCCGGCGCCCGTCCGGCGGGAGACTGGGGGAGACCGGGGGAGCGGCTCGGGGACGCCATCGGGGACGGACGGTGGTTCGGCATGAGTTCTCAGGAGGGCGGCAGGTCCGACGCCGACCGGCTGATCGCCGGCCGCTACCTGTTGCAGGAGCAGCTCGGGCGCGGCGGAATGGGCACCGTCTGGCTGGCCCGGGACACCAAGCTGGAACGCTCGGTGGCGATCAAGGAACTGAGCGTCAGCGGTATCCCCGAGGCCGAGCTGCCCACGCTCAACTCGCGGATGCAGCAGGAGGCCAGAGCGGCGGCGAAGATCAAGCACCCCGGAGTGATCACGGTCTACGACGTGCTGGAGCAGGACGGTCGGCCGTGGATCGTGATGGAGCTGATCGACGGCCGTTCGCTGGCCGAGGTGATCGACTCGGAGGGCACCCTGCTCCCGCGCGACGCGGCCCGGGTCGGCGAGCAGGTGCTCGCGGCGCTCGACCAGGCGCACCGGCACGGCGTGCTGCACCGGGACGTCAAACCGGCCAACGTGCTGCTGGAACGCGGTGGCCGGGCGGTGCTCACCGACTTCGGCATCGCCCTGCTGGAGGGCGCCCCCGGGCTCACCCGGACCGGTGACATCGTCGGATCGCCGGACTACGTCGCCCCGGAGCGGGTCAGCGGCCACCGTCCCGGCCCCGAGTCCGACCTGTGGTCCCTGGGTGCCACCCTGTACGCGGCGGTGGAGGGCCAGACCCCGTTCCACCGCACCACGACCATGGGCACGCTCCAGGCGGTGATCGCGGACCCGCTCCCGGAGCCCCGGCACGCGGGGGCGCTCGCCCCCGTCATCGAGGCACTGCTGCGCAAGGACCCGGCCGAACGCCCCACGGCGGAAGAGGCGTTGGGCCTGCTCGCCGAGGCCGCCGCGTCCGGAGCGTGGGGTGTCGGCCGGACCCAGCCGCACGCCCCGACCCAGACCACTCCGCCGACACCGATCCCGATCCCCGTACCGGTCCCGCCGCTCCCGCCCGTCCCGACGCCCGGGCCCGTCTCCGCTCCGCCGACCCCGGCGCCGGGTCTGCCCGCCCCGGCCGGCGACGGGCGGCGACGGTCCCTGCTGATCGTCGGCGGGGCGGTCGGGGCGGCGCTGCTCACCGGTGGCGTGGTCTTCGCGGTGGTCAACAGCGGCTCGCCGAATCCGACCCCGGCCGCGATCGTCACCTCCTCGGCGGCCACTACGCCGGTCTCGCAACCGCCGTTGACCCAGGCCCCGACTCAGGCCCCGACTCAGGCCCCGACCACCCAGACCCAGGCGCCCAGCTCGCAGCCGCCGACCTCCCAACCCCCGGTCAGTACCGCCACCGTGGCCTCGCCGACCACGCTCGGGCAGACCGCGCAGCCGGTGCAGCCCGCGCCCGCCGGGTTCCGCTGGGTGGACGATCGGGCCGGCTTCCGGGTCGCGGTCCCGCTGAACTGGACCAGGAGCGAGACCGGCGGCCAGATCGACTACTCGCCGGACGGCGGGCTCCACCTGTTCCGGGTCGGCGTCGGCCCGGGTGCGACGCAGAGCCCCGAGGCGCACTTCCTGGAGCTGGAACTGACCGCCGCCCGGCAGCCCGACTACCAGCGGATCACCCTGCAGTCGAACGTCTACCGGGGCACCGAGGGCGCCCTGTGGGAGTACACCTGGACCGACGCCAGGCGCGGCCCCCGGCACGCGGCCGACCAGGCCTTCGTCGCCCCGGACGGAACGGAGTACGCCGTCTACCTGGCCTCCCCGCCGGGGGACTGGAACACCACGCGGCAGCAGTTCGCCACGGTGCTCAACACCTTCGCGCCTCGCTGAGACCCGGTGTTCCGCAGATTCCGTGTGCAAAGGTGCGTCTACGGTGAATCCGGTGGACGGCGGCGAACCGCTCAAGGCGGCGAGGCGTCCCTTTCCTCCGAAGGATGATCGTCACAACGGAGGAGGAAGCAATCGTGGGGACCTTCGAAGGGCGCCCGAGCCGTCGTGCGGTGCTGGCCGTGGGAGCCGGGACGGCGCTGGCCGTCGCGGTGCCCGTGAGCGGGTCGGCCCAAGCGGTCGGCAGCACGTCACCCGGTGCGGACCGGGTGATCCGGGCACTGGCCGAGCTGGAACGGGAACACGGCGCCAGGCTGGGGGTGTTCGCCCGGAACACGGCCACCGGCCGGACGGTGGCCTACCGGGCCGACGAACTGTTCCCGATCTGCTCGGTGCACAAGACGATCACGGCGGCCGCGGTCCTGCGCGACCTGGACCGGAACGGCGAGTTCCTCGCCAAGCGCGTCCGGTACACCGAGCAGGAGGTCAAGGACTCCGGCTACGCTCCGGTCACGGGCACACCGGAGCACCTCGCGAACGGTATGACCGTCGCCGAACTCTGCGCCGCCGCCCTCGACTTCAGTGACAACGCGGCCGACAACCTGCTGCTCCGCGAGCTCGGCGGCCCGACGGCGGTGACCCGTTTCTGCCGGTCCATCGGCGACGGCGTGACGCGGCTCGACCGCTGGGAGCCCGAGCTGAACACCGCCGAACCGGGGCGGGTGACGGACACCACCAGCCCCGCCGCGATCGGGCGGAGCCACGCGAAGCTGGTGCTCGGGGACGCGCTCGCGCCACGGGACCGACGGCAGTTGACCGAGTGGCTGCTCGCCAACACCACCAGCGGTGCCCGGTTCCGCGCCGGGCTGCCCGAGGACTGGGCGCTCGCCGACAAGACCGGCACGGGGTCGTACGGCACCACCAACGACGTCGGCATCGCCTGGACCCCGGACCGCCGGCCCGTCGTGCTGGCCGTCCTGTCCACCAAGCCGGACGCCGCCGCCAAGGCGGACGAGCCGCTGGTCGCCCGCACCGCCGCCCTGCTGGCGGTAGCGCTGGCCTGACCCTCCGGCGGTACGGGGGCGAGGGCTTCACACCCGACCCGTGCCCGCAGCCGGTGCAGCCCGTCGTGCTCTGGCGGCGGGCACGGGTCGGGCTCAGGCCGGTGGGTCCTGGAGGCCGTCGATGCGCAGGCCGGCCAGGCGGACCTGGTACCAGACGTCCGTGGTGGAGCCGTCGCGCCACTTCTCGGTGAGGATCACGGTGCTGTGGCCGGCCCCGCTGCCGGCGTAGGCCACCGACCAGTCGTCGGGGACGTTCTGCGCGCGGAACACCGGGTCCGCCTGGTGGTCGGCGGCCCACCGGTCGAGCTCGGTGTTCAGACCGGGCGTCAGGAACTCCTGCCGTACCTCGGTCGGGTCCTGGTTCGGGTTCTGCCCGAGGACCGCGTCCCGGTACTGGCCGAAGAACGCGTTCACCTGCTTCTCGGCCCTGGTCTGAAGGCCCGCCTGCGCCTGCGAGGGTGCGGACAGCAGTGCGGAGCCGGTCAGCAGAGCGGTCGTGCACGCGGCGACCACGGCACCGCGCAGCTTCGTGGAGTGGGACATCGACTCTCCTCCATGATCGTCGGCACTGACGGGGCATCAGGCCGTCCGCGCGTAGTGAATCATCCGTAGGAGAACCATCCGTGCAGGCGCACGCGGAACGGTCGGTTCTGCCGCGCGGCGGTGGCCGTCGGGCAGGGCGCGCAGTGCGGTCACCCGGCGTCGGCGCGCGGCGCGTTGCACTCGCTGGTCCCGGCGGCGCGTGGCAGGGTGCACAGAGTGGCGGGCCGCATCCCCAAGGTCGCCACCAGGAGGGACGACCCCGTTGGACACCCTGCCGCAGCCCGTGCTCAGCCCGCTGACCGCTGCCTCGCTCTTCCTCGTGCTCACCGTCGACCCTGGCGGCGAACCGGTGGTCCGCGAGCTGCTCGCCGACCTGGCGGGGCTGCAACGGGCGGTCGGGTTCGGACATCCGGACGGGCGGCTCAGCGTCGTCGCGGGGATCGGTTCGGCGGTCTGGGACCGTCTGGTCGACGGGCTGCGGCCGGCGGAGCTGCACCCGTTCCGGGAACTGCACGGTGCCCGCCACCACGCCCCGGCCACGCCGGGCGACCTGCTGTTCCACGTCCGGGCCGCCCGGCAGGACCTCTGCTTCGCCCTCGGTGCGGAGATCATGACCCGGCTGCGGGGCTCGGCCGCGGTCGCCGACGAGGTCACCGGTTTCAGCTGTCTGGACCAGCGCGACCTGCTCGGTTTCGTCGACGGCACCGAGAACCCGGTCGGGCCGGACGCCGCCGACGCCGTGCTGATCGGTGCCGAGGACCCGGACTTCGCCGGCGGCTGCTACGTGGTCGTGCAGAAGTACCTGCACGACCTCGACGCCTGGAACCGGCTCCCCGTCGAGCAGCAGGAACAGATCATCGGCCGCCGCAAGCTCGGCAACACCGAGACCGGCACCCCCAGCTCGCACGTCGCCCTGAACACCATCACCGACCCGGACGGTACCGAACGCAAGATCCTCCGCGACAACATGCCCTTCGGCAGTCCCGGCAGGTCCGAGTTCGGCACCTACTTCATCGGCTACGCGCGCACGCCCGCCGTCACCGAGGAGATGCTCCGGCACATGTTCCTCGGCGACGGCCCCACCAGCCACGACCGGATCCTCGACTTCTCCACGGCGGTCACCGGGACGCTGTTCTTCGTGCCCCCGGCGGGCTTCCTGGCGGACCTGTCCCGGGAGGACGAGCTGCCGAGCACAGCCGAGGGAACGGTAGGTGCCACCTGAGAGACCGTCAGGCGCCGTAGCAGTCCACCCGATGCCGTCACCCCGTCCACCAGCCAACCCCGGGAGCAGCAATGAGCAGCGGACCCGCACCGATCAGCGCCGAGGCCCGCCGGGCCCTGGAACAGGAACTCGCCGACCTGCGCGCCGAACGCGGGGCGGTCGCCGAGACCCTGGGGAGCACCGACCCCGTGGGCGATCCGGCCGACCAGGCGGACGAGCTGCAACGGGCCACCGAGGTGGCCCGGCTGGACTCGCGGATCGACGAGATCACCGCACGGCTGCGGGACGGGGCCGAGGCCGGGCCGCCGCGTACCGACGTGGTCGGGGTCGGCAGCACCGTCACCGTGCGGTTCCCCGACGAGGGCGTGCAGACCGTCCTGGTCGGTGAGGTCGCGGTCGGCTCGGCGCTCACCCTGGTCACCGCCGACAGCCCGCTCGGGCTGGCCCTGCTCGGCCGCCGGGCCGGCGACGCGGTGAGCTGGCAGGCCCCCGACGGACCGGCGACGGCGGTCGTGGTCTCGATCGGGGACGGCGGGTAGCAGGCCCGGGCGCTGCGTCCCCGGCCGACCGCTCCGCCCAGCAGGTCCGACTCCGCCGGCCTGCATGCGGGAATGGAGGAAGGCGAAACCGTCACCGGACAGCTTGTCTGCGAACTCCGCGAACGTCGCCCTGACGCCTTCCGGGTGCCTGCCGAAGGCCTGGACGTTGTCCGGCTGAGTGGTCGGGTGGCCGGGGAACTCGCGGAGCCGGACACGGGTACAGACTGTCCCAGGGCGTGCCGTTTCACCAGCGGCTTGGAAGGAGATGACCCGGGCCTTGGCGGCACCGTGGGAGGAAGCGAGCTCGGCAGCCAGCTCGGCCGCGTCCGCCAGTCCGGCAGTCCCGGTTCCGTACAGGTGAACCTTGACGGTTCCGGTGCCTCGGTGGGTCAGAGTCGGGATGAGTGTCGTGGTCTGCCGGTGGACGATGTCCAATGGAAGTACGGTCTCGTCCTTGGCATCGGACCATCGCCGGTCCTTGTCGTAGGGCAAGAAGAGCCCTGTCCCTGCGGCAGAGAGCACGTCGGCGAGCAGCTGCGGCGTCAGAGAAGCAGGGTGGACCGGCCCGAGCGTCGGCACGTACGGAACGGTCATCACAGGACTTGGCCAGTCCCATCGGAAGCGCATGGTTGAACCCTGCTCATGAGCACCGCAGGTCGCAGGCCCCGGCGCGAACTGCCGCCGGGGCCTGCTTAGTTGTGCCTGCTACGGGCTTAGAACGGGTTGTCGTCGCCCGCGTTGCACGAGCACGTCGTGGACTCCGCCAGGTCGTCCAGGTCGTCCACCAACTCGATCTCGCCCACGTCGGCGCGGGTGGCGCTGAGCTGGATCAGGGCTTCCGGCTTCATGCGGTTACCTCTTCTTGCGAGTGGTGCCTTCGCCTCCTGGTAGAGCTTGGCCATCGGTCGGCAGACCCCGCAGGAGCCGGACAGCCGACAGCCAGAGCACCCACCAGTGCGAAGCATGAGGGAATCGGCGATGGCGCCGAGGGTGCCAATCCGGCGAGTGGGTAAGCGTTTTGCTGACACTCACCGTGTTTGGACGAACCCGTTGACGCCCCCGGTGGCACACCGTAAGGTCACGCCCCGTGGACGCCGGTCGGTGATCCGGACCGGGCGCGCGGAACGCTCCTGGGCCCGGTTCGCCGCCCCTCGCCGGGCGGTCCGCTGAGGCGCCAACCACCTTGTTCCTGTGCAGAGTCAACCGGACAGGTGGTCAAATCGTGCCTTCCTTCGCGCCGTCCCGCCGCCCTGCGGTCGTGGAAGGCCGCGGTCCGGCGTCCCATGAGTAAGCCCAACGTCGCAAGGGATGCACGGTGACCGGTTCTACTCTCCCCAGGGCCTCTGTGCTGGGAGTGGTCTGCGCGGTGCTGCTGTCCGGCTGTTCGTCGGGCGGCCTGGGGTCCGGATCGACGATCACGGTCACCATCGGCGTTGACGGTCCGCTGACCGGCAATCTCGCCGACCTGGGACTTGGCATCCGATACTCGGCTGAGCTGGCTGTCGCCAAAGCCAACGCCAAGAACACCGTCCCCGGTGTGAAGTTCATCCTGGACGCCAAGGACGACCGGGCCGACGAACAGGCCGCCCGCGCCAACGGTGAGGCGTTTGCCGCCGACCCGAAGGTCGTGGGAGTGGTCGGCCCGCTGACCTCGTCCAGCGCGCTCGCGATGGCTCCGGTCCTGTCGAAGGCGGGCCTTGCCGAGATCTCCCCGTCCAACACCGCACCCGCGCTGACCTGGGGTGCCGACTACCGCGCCGCCGGGAAGAAGCGCCAGTACCCGACCTACTTTCGCACCGTCACCACCGACGCCGTCCAGGGCCCGCTGCTCGCCCGGTATGCGCACACTCGGCTGAGCGCCAACCGGGCCGCCGTGGTCAGCGACACCAAGGCGTACGGCACCAACCTCGCGGCCGAGTTCGCGACCGCCTTCGAGGAGGTCGGCGGCAAGGTGGCGTTCCGGGCCACGGTGGAGCAGGGCACCTCGGACTTCACCAAGCTGGCCTCGCAGATCGCGGCCTCCCGTCCCGACATCGTGTACTACGGAGGCGAGCACCCGGAGGGCGGCCCGCTGTCCGCGGCACTCAAGGCCGCCGGAGTGAAGGCACCGATGGCCGGTGGCGACGGCCTGCACACCGACGGATACCTCAAGGCCGCAGGTCCGTCCGCCAACGGCGACCTCTCAAGCCAGCCGGGCATTTCGGTGGAGGGTCTCGCCTCCGCCTTCACCTATCTTGACGCCTATCACCAGGCCGGCCACGAGGAGGAGCCCGGCCCGTTCGGCCCTTACGCCTACGACTCCACCTGGGCCCTCATCCTGGCCGTCGGCCGAGCCCGCCAGGGCGGGAACGGGACGGACCTCACCGGTCCTGAACTGCGAAAGGCCGTCGCGGATGCCCTTCAGGACATCTCGTTCTTCGGTGTCACCGGCGACGTCGCCTTCGACGAGTTCGGCGATGCCCGTAGCCAGGTGGCCTCCATCTACCAGGTCCAGAAGGGCACCTGGACCTCCATCGTCCCGGTCGGCCGGCTCCGCGACTTCTGACGGCTCGCGCCCAGTCCCTCAGCGCCGTCGGACTGGACCGGATCGGTGGAGGCGGGGAGGCCGAGGGATCTGAAGTTCACAGTCAAGGACAAGCTGCGTCTCACGATCCCCTGGGAACCCCACCCTCTCAAAGCAGGCGCTGCCCCGACACGCTGGGCCAGGGCACCAAGGCGGCGTCGAGCCCAAGTTGGCCGATTCCACGGCCTCGCCCTGGCCCTGGACCTCGACACCCGGCTGCGCCAGGCCAGGCGGACGACGTGCACGGTCACGGGACGGTGGCCACGGTTCACTCCGGAGGAGCTGGTGCAGCGACCTCTCCCAAGAGATCCCCGGTGAGGTCATGCGACGGGAGCGCAGTCCCAGGCGGCCGGGCTTGCTGGTGTGAGGCGGTCCCGATGTGCGAGCTCCGCAGACCAGGACCGCCCGATGCCTTCTCAACTGCCCATGCCTGCTGGTCAGTTGGCTTCGAGATTGAACTCCGCAGTGACGGGGGCGTGGTCGCTCCAGCGTTCCGCGTGGGAGGCGGCGCGCTCGACGTGGGCCCTGACGCACTTGCTCGCGAGATTCTGGCTGGCCATCAGGTAGTCGATCCGCCAGCCGGTGTCGTTGTCGAAGGCGCGGCCGCGGTAGGACCACCAGGAGTACGGGCCCTCCTGGTCGGGGTGCAGGGCGCGGACCACGTCGACGTAGCCGACCTCGTCGAGGACGCGGGTGAGCCAGGCGCGCTCCTCCGGGAGGAAGCCGGCGCTCTTCTGGTTGGCCTTCCAGTTCTTCAGGTCGGCCTCGCGGTGGGCGATGTTCCAGTCGCCGCAGACGACCACCTCGCGGCCCTCGGCCTCGGCGCGCTTGCGGAGTTCGGTGAGGTGCACCAGGAACTCGGCCATGAAGCGTTCCTTCTCCTCCTGGCGCTCGGTGCCGACCTCACCGGAGGGGAGGTAGAGACTGGCCACCGTCAGGCCCGGCAGGTCGATTTCGACATACCTGCCCGAAATGTCGAATTCGGCTGAGCCGAAGCCGATCGCGGTCCGGGTGGGCTGCTTGCGGGAGAGGATCGCCACGCCCGCCCGGCCCTTGCTGGCGGACGGTGCCCAGACCGCGTGCCAGTCGGTCAAGTCGCGCAGCTCGGCCGGAAGTTGGTCGGGCTCGGAGCGGACCTCCTGCAGGCAGATCACGTCCGCCTGGGTGGCCGACAGCCACTCCAGCAGGCCCTTCTTGGCGGCTGCCCTGATGCCGTTCACATTCACCGTCGTCACGATCGTCACCCGGGAAGGGTATCGGGCCCACCTTCAGGCGTGACGCAGGGCGGGTGGATTCGCATCGTGAACGACCTGTGAAGTGTTGTTCCAACCTCGTCAAGCGACGCCATTGGTCTTGACCATCTCGGCGGCCACCCCCTAGGGTCCTTACTGCAAAGACCTTTAATAAAGAAGGACGGATAAAGCCCGCCCCTCCCACCTGCCGGAACATCGGGCGTGGGGCCGGCCCGGCGTCCTTCAGGGTGGAGGACACGGTGGGGCAGGGACAGCTCGCGGCAGTACCGGAGCCGAAGTACTGGCACCTGCGTACGGTGCTGGTGCGCACCATCGACGCGGAGTTCTCCACCGGCCAGATCCTGCCCAACGAGCGGGAGTTGGCCTCGCGCTTCGGCGTGGCCCGGGCCACCCTGCGGCAGGCGCTCGACCAGCTGGAGCTGGAAGGGCGGCTGGTCCGCCGGCGCGGCATCGGCACCCTGATCGCCGCCCCCCGAGTCGGCGTCCCGGTCAGCCGGCGCGAGGAGGGCTGGCCCGGTGCCGCCCGCAGCCAGTCCTGGCGGAGCGTCGACTGCGTGAGCTCCCCGGCCTCGGCCCAGATCGCGCTGGCGCTCGGCATCGCGCCGGGGGAGACGGTGCACACCGTCCGCCGCCTGCGGCTGGTGCAGGGCCAGATCATGGCCACCGAGTCGCTGCACGTGCCGGATGCGGTGCTGCCGCAGCTGCCCGCCGTCCCGCGGGTGGTCGGCGGCGAGACCGAGCCGGCCCGTTCGGTGCTCCGTCAGCTGGAGCGGCTCGGTATCGACGGCGAGTCCCGCTCGGTCGAGCTCGGTGTCGCCGAGGCCGACCAGGCCGCGTTGCTGGAGCGTCCGCCGGGCACCCCGGTGCTGATCGTCACCACCCAGTACGCCTCGGCCGGCCGCCTGGTCGCCGTCGCCGTCTCCACCTACCGGGCCGACACCTGCAAGCTCACCTTCGGCGAGACCGGCCTGGTCGAGGTCACCCCCGTCGAGGCCCAGCAGCCGGTCGGCGCCGCCTCCTGACCACGTGACGAAGCCCCCGACCCGGACGGGTCGGGGGCTTCGTCGTGGCCGGTCCGGACCGCCCCGGCGGGGCGGGGCGGGTCAGCGCGCCGAGGCCCCGGGGGAGTCGACGGCGAACAGCTGCTCCTCGACGGTGTCCAGGGCGATCCGCAGCGCCCCCATCGCCACCACCTCCTCGCCCAAGGCGGCGAGCGCCACCTCGGGTGCCCGGAGGCAGTACAGCTCCAGCTGCTCGCGCAGCGGTTCCAACACGCCGTCAAGTCCGGCCGCCCAGCCGCCGACCACCACGATCTCCGGATCGAGGGCCAGCACCAGCGCGGCGACGTCGTGCACCAGTCGCCGCAGGAAGCGGTCCATCGCGACCTGGGCCACATGGTCGCCCTCGCGGGCCAGCCGGAGCACCCGGGCGACAGCGGCCTCGTCCAGCGGGTCGAGCGGTTTTCCGGTGGTGGAGAGCAGCCGCTCGGGGGTGGCCTCCTGGCCGAGCAGGTGCAGCGCGCCGATCTCGCCGGCCGCGCCGCCGAAGCCCCGGTGCAGCCGTCCGTTGATCAGTGAACCGGCGCCGGGGCTGAGCCCGGCCATCACGAAGACCAGGTCGCCCTTGCCGACCGCCGCGCCCTGCCAGTGTTCGGCGATGGCGGCCAGGTTGGCGTCGTTCTCGATGATCACGGGGCAGCGGAACGAACGGCGCAGCCGGGCGCCGAGGTCGAGGCCGGTCCAGCCGGGCATCGCGGTGCCGAGCCGGACGGTGCCCTCGCGGTCGACAATGCCGGGGCTGCCGACCGCGACCGCCCAGAGACTGTCCCGGGAGACGCCGGCCTTGCGGAGCACCTCGGCGACGGTGGTGCGGGCCAGGGCGAGCCGCTCCTCCGGATCGAGGGTCTCGGCCGCCGACCTGGCGTGGCTGCCCAGCACCCGGCCGGTCAGGTCGGCCAGGATGACCCGGATCTCGTGCACCCCGATCTCGATGCCGAGGATGTGCCCGGCCTCCGCCCGGAACCTGAACCAGCGGGCGGGGCGGCCGCGCTGACGGCCGTTGTCCTGGGACTGCTCGACCTCGGCGACGAGTCCGGCCTCGATCAGGCCCTCGATCACGCCTTCGACGGTCGGCCGGGAGAGACCGGTGTCGCCCACCAACTGGGTGAGGGTGACCGCCTGTCCGTCCCGGAGCGCCCGCAGGGTCACCGCGGCGTTGATCCGACGCAGCAGCGAGGAGTCTCCTCCGGTGAGCCGATCCGCCAAGTCGCTGCCCTTCCGCAGATTCGCGCGACAGCACTGGCGCGCGTACCGAGTGCGCGAGACCAGCCTGCGTGCCCCCGCGTGATGAGCCGACCGGGTTGCGCGACACGGGGTACGGGCGCCGGAGGGCGTGAGCCGGATGCTACTCGGCGGCCCTCCGAGCCGCGAGCATTTCCGCAGCTCATCACCGGTTCGGTATGAAAACGGTACGTAGCCCCGCCGGTCGGGGGGCCTCTCCCGGCCACCGGACGGGCCTGGTCCGGACTGGACGGACCGCCGGACCGGCCGCCGCCGAAGCGCGGGAACCGGGGATGACTCCCGGTGCACTAGGGTCGCCCCACAGTGACAAACATGGAGGCGGACCAGGTGTTGAGCACACAGATCGGCGTCACGGACTTCGTGAGCGCGAACACCTCCGTCGGCCCGGTTCCCTTCGTCCCCGAAGTGCGGCTGCACCTGGCCCCCGAGGCGATCGCCCTGTGGGAGCGGATGGAGGAGAGCAGCGGTCGGTCCGACACCGCTCCGCCGTTCTGGGCCTTCGCCTGGGCCGGCGGCGTCGCCGTCGCGCGGTACGTGCTGGACCACCCGGAAGTGGTGGCGGGCCGTACGGTGCTGGACATCGCGGCCGGTTCGGGACTGGTCGCGGTGGCTGCCGCGAAGGCCGGTGCCCTCGGTGTCCGCGCGGTCGAGATCGACCCGTACGCCGTCGGGGCGATCGAGCTGAACGCCCGGGCCAACGCGGTGGTGGTCCAGGCGGACTGTGCGGACCTGCTGGACGGTGACGGTGCGCCGGCGGACGTGGTGCTGGCCGGCGACGTGTTCTACGAGCGCGCGATGGCCGCCCGCTTCCTGCCGTTCCTCGAACGGGCCCGCCGACGCGGCGCCGTGGTCCTGGTCGGCGACCCGGGGCGGGCCTACCTGCCGGCGGACCGGTTCCAGGCAGTGGCGCGCTACGACGTGCCGGTGTCCGCCGATCTGGAGGACCGGCCGATGAAGCCCACCACGGTGTGGCAGCTGCTCGCCTGACCGCTGCCCTCCCTGCCACGCCGGGCCCGGCGGCACCGGCGGCCGCCGGGTGGTCGAGCGCTCAACGCGCCGTCAGCGGCTTGGTCCAGCGGCGCCAGCGGTCCTCGCGTCCGTACCCTGCGGCGGCCCAGGCGTGGTGGGCACGCCGGTTGTCCTCCAGGACCATGGCGTCGCCCCGGCGGCCCCCGAGCGCGACGAAGCGGTCCTCGGCGGCGGCCAGCAGCGCCTTGGAGATGCCCTGCCGCCGGTGCGAGGGCAGGACCGCGAGCCGGTAGAGCGACGCCCGCCAGCCGTCCCAGCCGGCGATCACGGTGCCGACCACCAGCCCGTCCAGCTCCGCCACGATCAGGGCCTCGGGGTCACGCTCGATCAGCCGCGCGACGCCGGCCTCGTCGTCCGTGATGCTGGTGCCCTCGGCGGCGCGGGACCAGAAGGCCAGCAGGCCGGGCACCTCGGACGGGGCGGCGGGGCGGATGGTGATGGTGTCCATGGCGTCATGTTCTAGCAGCGGGCGGCCACTTCGGCCGAGCCGGTTTCTCACTCCGCGAGACGGGACGCCGGGCGCTCGCGGAGCACCAGGCCGAGGCCGGGTACACCCGGGCGGTCGACCTGGTGGCCCGGCAGGGATCGCCGGATGCCGAGGGGGACCTGCTGATCGCGGTGGCGACCGGGTGCCGGCCCGGCGTCAGTGGCAGGGCGAGCGTGGCGGCGGTGGCGGTCAGGCGTCGGTACATGCCCCCGAATCCAGGCCGGACCTGCCGACGGCTCGTCAACTCGGCGGAGGAGACGGGTCATGCGTCCGGATGGGCCCCCGTCCACCACCTGTGGGCGGACAGGGGGCCCTGGGTCAGGCGGTGAACGCGGCCGACAGCGGCAGCTCCCCGGCGGAGGGCCCGGCCAGCGCGGTGAAGCCGCCCGGCTCGGTGCGCCACCCGCCGTCGGGCACCGACCAGTGCTGGAGTGCCCGGGGCGCCACCCGCACCGCGACCTCGACCCGTTCGCCCGGCGTGGCCGTCACGGCCGCGAAGCCGGCCAGCCAGCGGACCGGCCGGGCCACGGCGCTGGCGGGCCTGGCCAGGTACAGCTGCACCACCTCGCGGGAGGCCCGGGCGCCGGTGTTGCGCACCGTGACCCGGGCGGTGAACGGCTGGCCGGGCGCGACCTGTTGGGGCACCTCGAGCCCGAGGTACTCCCAGCTGCCGTACCCGAGGCCGTGGCCGAACCAGTAGGCCGGCTCGGCCCCGGTCCGCAGCCAGCCCCGGTGGCCGACGTCCAGGCCCTCCCGGTAGTCGAGTACTCCGTCGACCGGCCGGGTGTCGAGCACCGGGACGTCCTGCTCGGTGCCGGGCCAGGTGGTCGGCAGCCGCCCGCCGGGCTCGGCCCGGCCGAGCAGCAGCTCGGCGAGCGCGGCGCCGCCCTCCTGCCCGGGGAACCAGCTCAGCAGCACCGCAGGGACCTGCCCGCGCCAGGGCAGCAGCACCGGGCCACCGGAGTTGACCACCACCACGGTGGCAGGGTTGACGGCGGCCACCGCCGACACCAACGCGTCCTGCTCGCCGGGCAGTCGGAGGTCGGGGCGGTCGAAGCCCTCGGACTCGTACTCGGTCGTGGTGCCCACCACGACCACCACCGCGTCGGCGTCCCTGGCCAGTTCGACCGCCGCCGCCAGCTCCGGGCCACCGGGCGGGTCGGCGGCCAGGCTGAGCGCCCGGCCGTGCGCCGCCTCGACCGTGCGGCGGGCCAGCAGGGTGACCTCGCCGCCCGCCGGCAGCTCCAACTCCACCTGTCGGTACGACGGGGAGACGTGCAGGTAGGTCGGGTCGTCGGACTCGGGGGCGACGTACTCGTCCACCAGGACGCGGTCGTCGGCCCGCAGCAGGATCTGCCCGAGGCCGATCACGCCGAGCCGCCAGTGGCCGCCGACCGGTGGGCGGAACACCGCGCTCACCTCGACCGTCTCGGCCGTGGTCAGATCGGTGCCCACCGAGGGTTCGAGCACCCGGCCGCTGAGCCGGTGCTCGGTGTGGAGCTCGCCGTTCTCGGCATCCAAGTAGCGCACCAGCAGGCCGGGTTCGCCGGTGCGCGGATTGCGGCAGTCGGCCGCCTCCAGCGGGGTGGGACGGGTGCCGGTGCGGACGCCCGGCAGGTGGAGCAGCTCCACGTCGGGCGGCAGGGCGGCGCGCAGTCCGGCCAGCGGGGAGACGGTGGCGACCGGGAACACCTCGGCGCTGCCGCCGCCCTGGGCCCGCGCGGTGGCGGCGTTCGGGCCGAGCACCGCGATCCGGCGCAGCCGGGCCGGGTCCAGCGGTAGCAGCCCGCCCTCGTTGCGGAGCAGCACCGACCCGGCACCGGCCGCCCGCCGGAGCAGGCCCCGGACGGCGGGGTCGGTCGGGGTGGGCCCGGGTGCGGGCGAGGGGTCGAACGCGCCGACCCGGTGGGCGAGTCGGAGGTAGCGGCGGACCTTGTCGTCGATCACCGACTCCGGGATCAGGCCCGCCTCGACGGCGGCGACCAGGCGTTCGCCCCAGTGCTCGTTCGGCCCGGGCATGGCGAGGTCGATCCCGGCCGCCCCGGGCCCCTCGGTGGAGCGCACCGCACCCCAGTCGGAGACCACCAGGCCGTCGAACCCCCAGGCGCCTTTGAGCGGTTCGGTGAGCAGCGGACTCTCGCTCATCGACGCGCCGTTGACCCGGTTGTAGGCGGACATCACCGCCCACACCCCGGCCTCGACCACCGCCTCGAACGGGGCCAGGTAGACCTCACGCAGGGTCCGCTCGTCCACCCGCGCGTCCAGGGTGAGGCGTTCGGTCTCGGAGTCGTTGGCGACGTAGTGCTTGGCGGTGGCCGCCACCCCGCCGCTCTGCACGCCCCGGACGTAGGCGGCGCCGATCCGGCCGGTGAGCAGCGGGTCCTCGGAGAAGCACTCGAAGTGCCGCCCGCCGAGCGGGGAGCGGTGCAGGTTGAGGGTGGGGGCGAGCAGCAGGTGGACGCCCTTGCGGGTGGCCTCGGCGGCCAGCAGCGCGCCGAGTTCCGCCACCAGCCGCTCGTCCCAACTGGCCGCCAGCGACGTGGCGGAGGGCAGCAGCAGCGCGGTGTCGGTCTCGTCCCAGCGCTCGCCCCGGACGCCCACCGGGCCGTCCGAGGTGACCACCGGGCCGAGGCCGAGGTCGGGTTCGGCGCTGGTCCGGAAGGTGCCGCCGCCGGAGATCAGGCGGACCTTCTGCTTGAGGTCGAGGCTGGCGACCAGGCGGTCGATGGCGGTCATCCCTTCACGGCTCCCTGCATGATCCCGTCGATGATGTGACGGCCCAGCACCAGGAAGGCCGCGATGACGGGGAGGCTGGCGACCAGGGCACCGGTCAGGACGAGGGAGTAGTCCCGCAGGTAGCCACTGGCGAGTTCGGAGAGGGTGAGCTGGATGGTCGGGTTCTGCTGGGTCATCACGACCGTCGGCCAGTAGAAGTCGTTCCAGGTGGCCATGAAGGTCAGCATGCCGAGCACGGCCATCGCCGGCCGGGCGCCGGGCAGCACCACGTGCCGGTAGAGGCCGAAGGTGCGGCAGCCGTCGATCCGGGCGGCGTCGAGCAGTTCGTCGGGGACGGCGCCGAGCAGGTACTGCCGCATGAAGAACAGCCCGAAGGCGTTGGCGACGGCCGGCACGATCAGGGCCTGGAGGTGGTCGGCCCAGTGGAACCAGTTGGCCATCATGACGTAGAGCGGGATGATGCCGAGCTGGGTCGGCACCATCATGGTCGCCACCACGGCGGCCAGCAGCGGACTGCGGCCGGGGAAGCGGAGTTTGGCGAAGGCGAAGCCGGCCAGCGTGGAGGTGAGCACCACGCAGACGGTCACGGTGCCGGAGACGATCAGCGAGTTGGCCAGGGCCAGGCCCATGTCGGTCTGCTCGAAGGCCCGGCCGATGTTGCGGAACAGGTTGCCGCCGGGCAGCAGCACCGGGGGCACCGAGTTGATCTCGGTGTTGCTCCGGGAGGCGCCGACCACGGTCCAGTACAGCGGGAAGACCGAGAGCAGCACCGCGATGCCGAGGACGGCGTACACCCAGGCCCCGGCGCCGAGTTGGCGGTTTCGGGCGGCGCGGATCATTCGGCGTCGACCCCTTTCAGGCGGCGGGCGGCGAGCAGGTTGACGGTGACGATCGCCACGATCAGCAGGAACATCGCCCAGGAGACGGCGGCACCGTAGCCGTACTTGAAGCGGCCCCAGAACTGGCTGTAGGAGTACAGCGCCAGGGTCTGGAACTGGTGCTGCGAGCCGCCGCTGGTCGGGTCCTGCTGCTGGCTGAACAGCATCGGCTCGCCGAACAGCTGGAGCGCCCCGATGGTGGAGACGATCACGGTGAAGAGGATGGTGGGCCGCAGCATCGGGACGGTGATCGAGCGGAACTGCCGCCAGCGGCCGGCCCCGTCCAGGGCGGCGGCCTCGTAGAGCTCGTACGGCACCGACTGCATGGCGGCCAGGTAGATCAGCGCGTTGTAGCCCGTCCAGCGCCAGGTCACGATGGTGGCGATGGCAGCCCAGGAGGACAGGGTGCCGGCCTGCCAGTCGATCCGGTCCACGCCGAACACCCCGAGCACCCAGTTGACCAGGCCGAAGTCGCGGCCGAACAGCTGGACGAAGATCAGCGTGACGGCGGCCACCGAGGTGACGTTCGGCAGCAGGACGCCGAGCCGGAGCAGGGTGCGGCCGCGCAGCCGGTGGTTCAGCAGGTGGGCCAGGCCGAGCGCGAAGAGCAGTTGCGGGACGGTGGCGAGCACGCCGATGCCCAGGGTGTTCCACAGCGCGTTGCGGAAGAACGGGTCCTCCAGCAGCCTCCGGTAGTTCTCCAGTCCCACCCACTGGCCCTCGCTGCCCGGCACGTCCGCCCGCCACCCGGTGAGCGATACGTAGCCGGTGTAGAGCAGCGGTAAGAGGCCGAAGACGGCGAAGACCAGGAAGAACGGGGCGATGTAGAGGTAGGGCGAGACCACCCGGTCGAGGTGGCGGGCCGGTCTCGCCCGGGCGGCGCGCACGGGCCGGGCCGCGGTGGCCGGTACTGCCATGGATCCGGACTCCTGACGGTGCTGGGCGGTACCGGCACCGGTGTCAGGGCCGGTGCCGGTACCGCGGTACGGGGGGAGGTGACGCGAGGTCAGCCGGTGATGTTGGCGATGTCGGCCAGGGCCTTCTTCCAGGCCCCGGCGGCGTCGGTCTTGCCCTGCTCGACGGAGGTCAGCGCGTTGCCCAGGGCGGTGCCGATCTCGGCCCCGTGGGCACCGAGCGGCTGTGGCTTCAGGTCCTTGGCGGACTGCGAGAAGATCTTGCCGGTGGGCGCGTTGTTGAACAGCGGGTCGGTGTGCCCGGCGATCTCCGGTTGGCTCCAGAGGGCCTGGTCGGAGGGGAAGTAGCCCTTCTCCTTGAACAGCCAGGACTCCTGCTCGGGCGCGGTCAGCCACTTGGCCAGCTCGACGGCCGCGTCCGCGTGCTTGCTCTGCTTGGGCACGGTCAGGTAGGAACCGCCCCAGTTGCCGCCACCGCCGGGGACCCGGGCGATGTCCCACTTCCCGCCGTCGGCGGGTGGGTTGGCCTTGAACTGGTAGCTCATCCAGGCCGGGCAGGCCACGGTGGCGAACTGGCTCTGCTGGAAGCCGGTGTCCCAGGCGGGGGTGAACGCCTGGATGCCGGCCGACTGGCCGTCCTGGACGGCGGCGGCCACCGAGTCGAAGGCGGCCTTGACCGCCGGGTTGGTCTCCACCACGGGCTTGCCGGACGCGTCGTAGAAGCCGACCGGCGCCTGCGCGATCACGGCGCTGAACAGGTTGCCCGCGCTGTCGAACCAACGGACCTTCTTGTCCGGGCTGTTGGCGAGGAACTGCTTGCCGGCGGCGGTGTACGCGGGCCAGTCGGTCATCAGCGCGGCGACCTGCTCGCGGTCGGTGGGCAGTCCGGCCGCCCGGAACAGGTCGGTGCGGTAGCAGAGCGCCATGCCGCCCATGTCGGTGCCGAGGCCGAACAGCGCGGAGCCGTCCTGGCTGGAGGCGGGCGCGGTCTTGGACGGCACCCACTGCTCGCGGTTCACGCCGTGCGAGAGGAAGTTGACGAACCTGTCGGCCTGCGGCTGGAAGCCGGCCACCTGGCCGATCTCGATGCCCTCGACGTCGGCGGCGCCGGAGCCGGCCAGCAGGTGGGCCCGGAGGTTCTGGTGGTGGGCGCCGAGATCGGCCCGGTTCTCCTTGATGGTGATGTTCGGGTGCAGCTCCTGGTAGCGCTGGTACAGGTCGGCGTACCCGAAGTCGGAGAACAGGTTCACGGTCAGGGTGATCTTGGCGTTCGGGTCGTCCGAGGCCGAACCGCCGCTGCTGGAACAGCCGGTGGCGATCAGCGGCAGGGTGAGTGCGAGGGCGGCGGCCAGGCGGCGAGGTCTGGCGGTGCGGCTGGGCATGGGTGGATCTCCTGGGTGACGGCCGGGCGGGCACGGCGGTGGAGGGATGCGTCGGCCGGGGCGCGGGCGGGCGGACCGGATCACACTGGGAGAGCGCTCTCCCATGGGGCTGGAGCCTGGACCCAGCCGGGATGGAAGTCAAGGGGGTCGGTCGAAGTCGGCGTCAGGTGCCAGGTGCGACAAGGTGCTTGACACAACGGAAACACCCGCGCAACCATCTCAACGCCAGGAGAGCGCTCTCCCAGAGCGGACGCCCGACCCGGCCCTGCCGTGCCCGCCACCCCTCGGGCCGACGGCGGGCACGGCCGGGTGCCCCCCTTCCGCACTGCTCACCTTGGAGAGTCCTGCCATGCCCAACTCCACTGTCCAGCAATCAACTTCGCCACCGATCCGGTGGCGCTCGGTGGCCGGCCCGGTCGCGCTGGCGCTGGTCGCCGCGCTGCTGATGCTGTTTCCGACCACGGCGGCTCAGGCCGCACCCGCCCTGCTCTCCCAGGGCAAGACCGTGACGGCCTCCTCGGAGGAGAACTACGGCACGGCGGCGGCCAACGCGGTCGACGGCAACGCCGGTACCCGTTGGTCGAGTTCGAACTCCGACCCGCAGTGGATCCAGGTCGACCTGGGCGCCGCGGCCACCGTCAGCCAGGTGGTGCTCCAGTGGGAGTCGGCGTACGGGAAGGCGTACCAGATCCAGCTGTCCACCGACGGCAGCACCTGGACCACGGCGTACTCGACCACCACCGGCGCCGGTGGCACCGAGACGCTGGCGGTGGCCGGGACCGCGCGGTACGTCCGGATGAACGGGACGGTGCGCGGCACCGGATACGGCTACTCGCTCTGGGAGTTCCAGGTCTTCGGGACGGCCGGCGGTGGCAGCGGTTGCGGGACCGCGAACGCCGCGCAGGGCAAGGCCGCGACGGCCTCCTCGGAGGAGAACTACGGCACGGTGGCGGCCAACGCGGTCGACGGCAACGCCGGTACCCGCTGGTCGAGTTCGAACTCCGACCCGCAGTGGATCCAGGTCGACCTGGGCTCGGCCCAGCCGGTCTGCCAGGTGGTGCTGCAGTGGGAGTCGGCGTACGGGAAGGCGTACCAGATCCAGCTGTCCACGGACGGTACGAGCTGGGCCACGGCGTACTCGACCACGACGGGTGCCGGTGGCACCGAGACGCTCGCAGTCTCGGGCACCGCGCGGTACGTGCGGATGAACGGCACCGCGCGGGGGACCGGTTACGGCTACTCGCTCTGGGAGTTCCAGGTCCGCACCGGCACCGGCCCGAGTACGCCCCCGACCACTCCGCCGCCCACCACCCCACCGCCGGGCAACTGGACCACGCTGTGGAACGAGGACTTCACCGGCGGGGCCGGCAGCGGCCCGTCGGCAGCGGACTGGATTGTCCAGACCGGTACCAACTACCCTGGCGGCCCGGCCAACTGGGGCACCGGTGAGGTGCAGACCGACACCAACGCGCCGGGCAACGTCTCGCTCGACGGCACCGGGAACCTCAACCTGACCGCGCTGCGCAACGGCACGGCCTGGACCTCGGGCCGGGTCGAGAGCCGCCGCTCGGACTTCACCGCCCCCGCCGGCGGCCAGTTGCAGATCTCGACCACCGTCAAGCAGCCCAACCCGGCCAACGGGCAAGGCTACTGGCCCTCGTTCCGGCTGATGGGCGCGGGCAACCGGGACAGCTTCACGGCCTGGCCCGGTGCGGGCGAGATCGACGTGCTGGAGAACGCCAACGGCCGCAGCCAGCTCTCCGCCACCCTGCACTGCGGCACCGCCCCCGGCGGCAACTGCAACGAGTACAACGGGATGACCAGCGGGCTGGCGAGCTGCACCGGCTGCCAGACCGGCTACCACACCTACTCCGCGATCATCGACCGGAGCGTCACCGACGAGGAGATCCGCTGGTACCTGGACGGCCGGCAGATCTGGCGGGTCAAGGAGTCCCAGGTGGGCGTGACCACCTGGCGCAACGCCGTGCAGCACGGCTTCTACCTGGTCTTCAACCTCGGGATCGGCGGCGGCTTCCCGAACGCGGTCTGCGGCTGCACCTCGCCCGGTGCCGACACCTCCTCGGGCGGTGCGCTGAGCATCGACAAGGTGACCGTCTCGCAGACCACCGGCACCGCCCCGGCCCCGCTGACCGACCCGCCGGTGCCCACCGGTGCCTCCACCGTGAAGGTGACGGGCGGTCAGGGGAACTGGCAGCTGACCGTCAACGGCGCGCCGTACCAGGTCAAGGGCATCACCTGGGGCCCCGCCAACAGCGCGGCGGACGCCTACATCCGGGACCTGAAGTCGATGGGCGTCAACACCCTGCGCACCTGGGGTACCGACGCGGGCAGCAAGCCGCTGCTGGACACCGCCGCCGCGCACGGTCTGAAGGTGGTGAACGGCTTCTGGCTCAACCAGGGCGCCGACTACGTCAACGACACCGCCTACAAGACGACCACGCTGGACCAGATCAAGCAGTGGGTGACCACCTACCGGAGCCACCCGGGCGTGCTGATGTGGGACGTCGGCAACGAGGTGCTGCTGACCACCCAGGACCACACCTACAACGGCACCACGGTGGAGCAGCAGCGGGTCGCCTACGCCAAGTACGTCGAGGAGATCACCAAGGCGATCCACGCGATCGACACCGACCACCCGGTCACCTCCACCGACGCCTGGACCGGCGCGTGGAAGTACTACAAGGACTACACGCCCAGCCTGGACCTGCTCGCGGTGAACTCCTACGGCTCGGTCTGCAACGTCAAGTCCGACTGGATCAGCGGGGGTTACACCAAGCCGTACATCATCACCGAGTCCGGTGAGCCCGGTGAGTGGGAGGTCCCGAACGACGCCAACGGTGTGCCCACCGAGCCCAGCGACATCGCGAAGCGGGACGCCTACCTGGCCAACTGGGCCTGCATCAGCGGCCACACCGGGGTCTCGCTCGGGGCCACGGTGTTCCACTACGGCACCGAGAACGACTTCGGCGGGGTCTGGTACAACACCGTGCCGAGCGGCTGGAAGCGGCTCAGCTACTACTCGGTGGCGAGCGGCTACGGCGGCAACCCGGGCGGCAACCGGCCGCCGGTGATCTCCGACCTGTCGCTGAGCAACACCGCGACGGTGCCGGCCGGCGGCACGTTCACCATCGCGGCCGCCGCCACCGACCCGGACGGTGACCTGATCCGGTACCAGCTCCTGTACTGCGCGAAGTACCTGGGCGGCGGCACCGGCTTCCAGCAGGTGGGCTTCACCCAGACCGGCGACGGCCGGTTCACGGTCACCGCGCCCAGGACACTGGGCGTCTGGAAGGTCTACGTCTACGCCTACGACGGCCACGGCAACGTCGGCATCGAGACCAAGTCGTTCAAGGTGGTCGCCCCGCCGGTGAACGGGACGAACGTCGCGCTCGGCAAGCCGACCACCGCCTCCACCTACCAGGCGGTCGGCAACGGCGCGCCCTACCTGCCCTCGTACGCCACGGACGGCAACTGGGGCAGCCGGTGGGCCAGCGAGTGGGCCGACGGCCAGTGGCTCCAGGTCGACCTGGGCCAGGTCACCAACCTGCGGCACGTGCAGCTGGGGTGGGAGGCCGCCTACGGCAAGGCGTACCAGGTGCAGAGCTCGAACGACGGCACCAACTGGAGCACGCTCTGGTCCACCGTCAACGGGACCGGCGGCGTGGACGACTTCGACGTCGCCGGCTCGGGCCGCTACGTGCGGCTGAACATCGCCCAGCGGGGCACCGCGTACGGCAACTCGGTCTACGAGTTCGCCGTCTACTCCTGAGCCCCGCGGGCCACCGAACTCCCGGGGCCGGTCCTCGACTCCGGCCCCGGGTGATCCCCCACCCGCTTCCTTTGACCTGGAGGGTCAGATGAGAACCCGTTACCACCCCCGAGGCAGACCACGCCGGACGGCGTTGCTGGCCTCGTTCGCCATCCTGCTGTCGCTGCTCGGCCTGGGCAGCGCCACCCAGCAGGCGACCGCCGCGGACAGCCTGATCTCGCAGTCCCGGCCGGTGGTCGCCTCCTCGATCGAGACCACCGCGACCCCGGGCGGAGCGGTCGTCGACGGCGACGGCTCCACCCGCTGGGCCAGCGAGTGGAGCGACCCGCAGTGGATCCGGATCGACCTGGGCGGCAACGCCTCGATCAGCCGGGTCGAGCTGCAGTGGGAGGTCGCGTACGCCAGCGGCTACCGGCTGGAGGTGTCCCCGGACGCCGTCAACTGGAGCACGGTGTACTCGACCGCCAACTCGACCGGCGGCAACCAGACCGTGAACCTGGCGGCGACCGGCCGGTACATCCGGCTGTTCGGCACCGCCCGGGCGACCGGGTACGGCTACTCGCTGTACGAGTTCAAGGTCTTCGGCTCGGTCCAACTCGGCACCACGGGCTACGTGTTGGCGAATCCGCAGGTGACAGGTGTGAGCCCGTCGACCAAGGTGCCGCCGAACACCTACTTCCACGAGTTCCAGGCGAACTGCTCGGTGACCAGGAACCTGCCGGACGACCCGATCGTCTTCCCGGGCCAGGCCGGCGCCTCGCACATGCACACCTTCCTGGGCAGCACCGTGACGGACGCCAACTCCACGCTGGCCTCGCTGCAGGCGGGTTCGACCTCCTGCGTGGCGCCGGGGGACAAGTCCGGCTACTGGATGCCGACCATGTACAACGGCAGCACGCCGGTGCAGCCGGTCGGTCCGCAGGTGATCTACTACAAGACCGGCGTGATCGACTACACCAGTGTGCGGCCGTTCCCGCCGGGCCTGCGGTTCGTGGTGGGCAGCCCCACCGCGTCCGCGACCGAGTTCGCCACCAACCCGGGCTACGTGGCGGGCTGGGAGTGCGGGGACAGCTACCGCAACATCGACCTGCCGGTCAGCTGCCCGGCCGGGACCCAGATCAACCTGCGCTACCAGGCGCCGAGTTGCTGGAACGGTCTGTACCTGGACACGCCGGACCACAAGAGCCACATGGCGTACCCGATCAACGGCATCTGCCCCACCTCGCACCCGGTGGCCCTGCCGATGATCGAGTTCAAGATGGCCTTCCCGGCCGGCAGCGGTGACCTCAGCCAGCTGCACCTGTCGAGCGGACGGGGCTTCTCCTTCCACTACGACTTCTTCAACGCCTGGGACGTGCCCACGCTGGCCGCCCTGGTGAACCACTGCGTCATCGGTGGTCTCCAGTGCGACGCGCGCGGCTACGACGAGACCCAGCCCGGCCGGGGCGCCGCGCTCAACGCGCAGTACCAACTGCCCTGACCGGCCCGCTCCGGCGCCGCGCCGGTGACCGCTCGTAGGTCACCGGCGCGGCATCGTCCTTCTGTCACAAGGGAGTTCCGATGAAGAACCGGTCCGTCGGATGGCTGCTGATCGGGTTGGCCCTGACCGGTTGCGGCGGGACGCCGACCGCTCCGCCGACGTCGCCGTCCCGGTCGGCGCCCGCCCTGGCGCAGGGGCCCTCCGACGAGGCCAGGCTGGTCTGCACGGGGCGGACGGCCGAGCACATCTCCGGTGCGCTCGGGATCGCCGCGCACAGCCCGCTGCAGCCGACCTGGGCCGAGGGCGTCTACGCCTGCGACTACGTCTACCCCGACGGTTCGACCATGCGACTGGCCGTCAAGGACCTGCCCGACGCGGGCGCGACCACCGCGTACTTCGAGGCCAAGCGGGTGGTGGCGGGCGAGGTGACGCCGCTGGAGGGCATGGGGGAGGGCGCCTTCGCCCGGGCGGACGGCTCGGTGGTGGTGCGGAAGGACAACAACGTGCTGGTGGTCGACGTGACCGCGCTGCCGGCCGCCTTCGGGGCGCCGCCGCGCTCGCGGGCGAACGTCGCGCGGACCGTCGCGACCACCGTGCTGATCTGCTGGGTGGAGTACTGAGGTGAGTTCGGAGAGCAGTGGGAGAGCGCTCTCTCGGCGTGCTATAAACGACCCCATGAGCAGAGCCCTACCCTCGGCGGCCGATCGCAGGACGGCCACCCTGGAGGACGTCGCCCGGGTCGCGGGCGTCTCCCGCGCCACCGTCTCCCGGGTGGTCAACGGTGTCCGCAACGTCGACCCGGACCTCCAGCAGACCGTCCGGGACGCGGTGGCCGCCACCGGGTACGTGCCGAACGGCGCGGCCCGCTCACTGGTCACCCGCCGGGCGGGCGCGGTCGCGCTGGTGGTCTCGGGCACCGGCGCCGCCGTGGACGACGAGGAGTCGACCCGCAGTCAGGTCTTCACCGACCCGTTCTTCGGCCGGGTGGTGAGCGGGGTGTTCAGCGCACTCCGCCCGCTCGGCGTGCACCCCGTGCTGATGCTCGCCGACGACACCGCCGCCCGGGAGCAGGTGCTCGGGTACCTGCGCCAGGGCAACGCCGACGGCGCGCTGGTGGTCTCCACCCACGCCGAGGACCCGCTGCCCGCCCTGCTGCTGGCGGCCGGCCTGCCCACCGTGCTGTTCGGCCGCCCGGCCGAGCCGCTGCCGCTCAGCTGCGTGGACGTGGCGAACCGGGACGGCGGCCGGCTGGCCGCCGAACACCTGGCCGGCCGGGGCAGCCGACTGCCCGTCACCATCGCGGGCCCGGCCGAGGTCCCGGCCGGCCGGGACCGACTGGCCGGCTTCCGGGACGAGATGGCCCGCCGAGGCCACCCGTACGTACCGTCCGCCGAGGGCAACTTCACCCAGCTCGGCGGCGAGCAGGCGATGACCCGGCTGCTGGCCGAACACCCGGACCTGGACGGGGTGTTCGCCGCCAACGACCTGATGGCCCGGGGTGCACTCGCGGTGCTCGCCGACCAGGGCCGCCGGGTGCCGGAGGACGTCGCGGTGGTCGGCTTCGACGACAGCAGCGCCGCGACCGTCGGCCGCCCGCTGCTCACCACCATCCGGCAGCCGGTCGAGGAGATGGCCGCCGAGATGACCCGGATCCTGCTCTCCCAACTGGCCGAGCCGACGGCCCGGGCCACCTCGGTGCTGTTCGAGCCGGTGCTGGTGCTGCGCGGCTCCGCCTGAGAGGGGGTGGCGCGCTCCGGCGTGCGCTCGCGCCGGTGGGTCTGCCGAGTGGCCGGGGCCGGGCGGGTGCGGACGTATTGGTGGCAGTCATGTCACTCGACGTACGGAGTTCTGCTCATGCGTGTTGCCATTGCGGCCGGTGCGGCCCTGCTGATCTCGCTCGCCGGTGTCCCGCTCGCCGGGGCCGCCCAGGCCCAGGACCGGGACTGCCCCGAGTTCCGGACCCAGCCGGAGGCGCAGGCCGTCTTCAACCTGGACCGCTCCGACCCGAACCGGCTGGACGCCGACAACGACGGGATCGCCTGCGAGAACCTGCCGGCCAGTCTGCCGGGCGCCACCGTCACCCCAGCCCCGAGCACGGTCGCGAGTGCCGCCCCGAATCCCGCCGCCACTCCCGCGCCGCTGGTCCCGCCCGCTCCGGCGCCGCACGGCGCGGTGGCGGCGGGCGCTGGTCCGGCCGAGGGCGGCAGCACCCCCGTCGCGCTCTCGCTCGGCGCGGGTGCCGTGCTGGCGGCGGGCGGTGCAGTGGTGCTCCGGCGCCGTCAGGCCAAGCGGGAGAACTGACCGCGCATCGGCCCGGGCCGGGACGGCAGGCCGCCGTCCCGGCCCTCGCACGGAGGAGGGACGGATGGCCACGGCGGTCGGCGGCCGACGACGAGCCCGCCCGCGAGCACCCCGGTTGCTGTCCGGGCTGTCCGCCCTGCTGGCGGTCGGTGCCTGGCAGATCGGCCTGAGCGCGCCACCGGGCCCGGTCTCGCCGGTGGCCGCGCCACCCGTCCTTGCGTCAGCGGTGCCGGACGTCGGCGGACTGGCCCGCGCCGTACCGGTGAGGCTCCGGATTCCGGCGCTCGGCATCGATACCCCGCTTGTGCCGCTGACCCTCGATCAGGACGGCGCGCTGCGTCCGCCGGACCCGGACGGCCCCGACCTGGTGGGCTGGTACGCGGCGGGCACCAGCCCGGGCGAGACCGGCACCGCACTGATCACCGGGCATGTGGACACCGCGCGCGGCCCGGCTGCGTTCTTCGGCCTGTCCACCCTGACCGCTGGTCAGCAGGTCGAGGTGGCACGGGACGACGGCTCCACCGGTCGCTTCACGGTGGACGCGGTGGTGAACCATCCCAAGAGCGACTTCCCCGAACAGCGGGTCTACGCCGCCGCCCCGCGTCCCGAGCTGCGCCTGATCACCTGCGGCGGCCGCTACGACCGGGCGCATGGCGGCTACCAGGAGAACACCGTGGTGTACGCCCACCTGGTCTGACCGGCGACGGTTCAGGCGGGGTGGGCCGCCGTGAAGGCGGCCGCGTCCCAGCTGCCGCCGAGGGCCGGGGCCAGGGAGGACTTGGCCAGGGCGGCGAAGTCGGGGGAGTGCGGGGCGCCGTGCGGGAGGGCGCCGAGCAGCGGGGCGCCGGCGGCGCGGGGGAGGTCGGTGAGGTTGCAGCGGGTGGCCAGGTCGGGGTCGGCGGGCCAACTGCCGATCACCACGCCGAGGGTGTCCAGGCCGCGGTGGCGCAGTGCCTCGGCGGTGAGCGCGGTGGTGTTGAGGGTGCCGAGCCCGGCGGAGGCCACCAGCAGGACCCGGACCGGGAGGCCGAGGGCGGCGGTGGCGAGCGCCTGGTCGGCCAGCGTGCGGCCGTCCGCGTCGTAGCGGACCAGCAGGCCGCCCGCGCCCTCGACCAGCACCAGCCGGTGGGCGGCGGCCAGTTCGGCCACGGCCTCGGCCGTCTGCTGCGGCTTCAGGGCAGGCAGGCCGGACCGGCGGGCGGCGGTGTCGGGGGCCAACGGCTCGGGGTAGCGGGCCAGTTCGCGGGTGGTGACGTGCGGGCCCGCCAACCGGGCGACCTCGTCGGCATCGCCGGGCTCGGTCGCGGTGACGCCGGTCTGACCGGGCTTCAGGACGGCCACCGAGGCGGCCAGGGCGGCGACGGCCGCGGTGACGGCGGTCTTGCCGACCTCGGTGCCGGTGCCGGTGACGAACAGGACGGTGGCGGTCATCCGGCCACCGCCGCCGCGGCCACGGCCGTGGTGATCCGGGCCAGGTCGGCGTCGGAGGTGATGAACGGCGGCATGGTGTAGATCAGATCGCGGAACGGCCGGAGCCAGACGCCCTCCCGGGCGGCGGCCTCGGTGGCGGCCCGCAGGTCCACCGGGTGGTCCAGCTGGACCACGCCGATCGCCCCGAGCACCCGGACGTCGGCCACGCCGGGGAGTTGGGCCGCCTCGGCCAGCCCCTCGGTCAGTCCGGCCTCGATCCGTTTCACCTCGGTCCGCCAGTCCTGCCGGAGCAGCAGGTCGATCGAGGCGTTGGCGACGGCGGCGGCCAGCGGGTTGCCCATGAAGGTCGGCCCGTGCGCCAGCACCGGCAGCTCGCCCTGGCTGATGCCGTCGGCGACCTCGGCGGTGCACAGCGTGGCGGCCATCGTGAGGTAGCCGCCGGTGAGCGCCTTGCCCAGGCAGAGCACGTCGGGGGAGACACCAGCGTGGTCGGCGGCGAAGAGTTCGCCGGTCCGGCCGAAGCCGGTGGCGATCTCGTCGAAGATCAGCAACACGCCGTGCCGGTCGCAGAGTTCGCGCAGCAGCCGGAGGTAGCCGGGGGAGTGGAAGCGCATGCCGCCCGCGCCCTGCACCACCGGCTCGACGATCACGGCGGCCAGCTCGTCGGCGTGCTCGGCGATCAGCGCGGCCAGCTGCCCGGCGTACGCCTGGTCCGGCTCGGCGCCGAAGCCGGCCGGGGGCTCGCCCGCGAACAGCTGACGCGGCAGCACCCCGCCCCAGAGCTGGTGCATCCCGCCCTCGGGATCGCAGACCGACATCGGGTGGAAGGTGTCGCCGTGGTAGCCGCCGCGCCAGGTGAGCAGCCGGCGCTTCTCCGGCCGTCCGGTGGACTGCCAGTACTGCAGGCACATCTTGACCGCGACCTCGACGGCCACCGAGCCCGAGTCGGCCAGGAACACGTGCCGGAGCGGCTCGGGGGTGATCTCCACCAGTTTGGCGGCGAGCCGGACGGCGGGTTCGTGGGTGAGCCCGCCGAACATCACGTGACTCATCCGGCCGAGCTGGTCCCGGACCGCCTCGTCCAGCACCGGGTGCCGGTAGCCGTGGATCGCGGCCCACCAGGAGGACATCCCGTCGATCAGCTCCCGGTGCCCGGCCACCGGCTCGGCGAGCCGGAGCCGGACACCGGCGGCGGACTCGACCACGTACGGGGTGGAGGTGCCGGGCATCGGTGCGTACGGGTGCCAGACGTGCGCCCGGTCGAGGTCGAGGAGGGTGTTCACGGTGCGTCAGTTCCTAGGCGTTCGGTGCCAGTTCGGTGCCGGCGCCACGGCGGCGGACCCGGACCAGGTCGGAGCGCAGTTCGTCGTTCTCCGGCGTCGCGGCAGGAGCGTCGCCGTGGCCGCCGCACGGGCCGCAGCCGCCGCCGGTGCCACAGGCGTGCGCGGCCTCAGTCCCGGAGGCGTCGGAGCAGCCGCCGCCACCGGTGCCGCAGCCGCCGCCGAGCGCGGCCTCCGCGCGGTGCCGGGGCAGGGTCGGCTCGCCCGCGCCCTCCACCTCGAAGCCCGCGTCCGCGATCATGTCGAGGTCGGTCTGGCCGGCCTGACCCTCACTGGTGAGGTAGTCGCCGAGGAAGATCGAGTTGGCGATGTGCAGGCCGAGCGGCTGCATCGAGCGCAGGTGCACCTCGCGGCCGCCGGCGATCCGCACCTCGACGTCGGGGCAGACGAAGCGGACCATCGCCAGGATGCGCAGGCAGCGCTGCGGGGTGAGGTTCCACTCCTTGGCCAGCGGGGTGCCCTCGAACGGGATCAGGAAGTTGACCGGCACCGAGTCGGAGCCGATCTCGCGGAGCGCGAAGACCACGTCCACCAGGTCCGCGTCGCTCTCGCCCATGCCCGCGATCAGGCCCGAGCAGGCGGAGAGCCCGGCGCCGTGCGCCTTGGTGACGGTGTCCACCCGGTCCGCGTAGGTGTGGGTGGTGGTGATGTCGCCGTAGGTGGCTTCCGAGGTGTTCAGGTTGTGGTTGTAGGCGTCGGCGCCCGCCGCCTTCAGCCGTTCGGCCTGGTTGTCGGAGAGCAGGCCCAGGCAGGCGCAGACCTCGACGGCCTCGTTGGCGTCCTTGATGGCGGCGATGGTGTCGGCCACCCGGTCGATGTCACGGTCCGTCGGACCGCGTCCGCTGGCGACCAGGCAGACCCGCTTGGCGCCGCCCGCGAGACCGGCGGCGGCGGCCTCGGCGGCCTGCTCCGGCTTGAGCCAGGTGTACTTGAGGATCTCGGCCTTGGACCCGAGCCGCTGCGAACAGTAGTTGCAGTCCTCGGGGCAGAGGCCGCTCTTGAGGTTCACCAGGTAGTTCAGCTTGACCCGGCGGCCGAACCACTGGCGGCGCACCCGCCCGGCGGCCGCGACCACGTCCAACAACTCGTCATCGGTGGTGGCGAGTACGGCCAGCGCCTCCTCCCGGGTCGGTGTTTCCCGGCGCAGGCCCTTGGCGGTGAGGGTGTCGAGCAGATCCATGAGCCTGATCCTGCCCGGGTGACGTGGAGTCGCGCCAGAGGGAACCACCCAGAAGATCTCTCGGAACGTGTGCGGGTTGTCACAGTCGCCGTGGTGCGGTACGGCGCGGCCCCGGGGGGTCGGCTGTTCGGATCATCCGTTTAGAATCTGCGCCATGACCACGCAGGGGGAACGCCACACCCATCGGGCGCACGGCAGCCGACGCCGGACCATCGCCCTCTGCATCGTCGGCGCGGCGGCGATCACGGTAGGGGTGGTGGTGACCGAGACCGGCGACTGGCTGGAGGGCGCCGGGCGGACCACCCAGGTGGTCTCCTCCGACTCCGTGCCGCCGTCCCAGCCGCTGTCCGAGAAGGACTTCTTCGTCGCGGAACGGTACTTCCCGGCCGCCAAGCCGATCGAGCAGGACGGCTACAAGGCGCTGCGCACGGTCGGGCGGCAGGGCGAGCCCTGCGTCGACACCCTGGCCGACCGGGCCCACGACGTGCTGCACGACACCGGCTGCCTGGGCTATGTGACGGTGGGCTACCTGCGCGAGGACAGGCAGGTGACCACCAGCGTGACGGTGCTCAGGTTCGCCGACCAGGCGGCGGCCGAGAAGGCCGGGCAGCTGCTGGCGGCCGACAGCGCCGCCGCGATCGCCTTCGTCGCGGCCGACCCCGGGACCGTCCCGCCGGTGACCGGCTCGCCCTCGCCCGGTGCGGCCAAGCCGGTCACCGTCACCAAGGTGGAGTCGGTCGGCCACTACCTGACCGTCACCACCTCGCGCTTCGCGGACCTGCGGCCCACCCCGCCCGCCAACGACGTCTCGCTGGACGCGGCGACCCGGGCGGTGTCGTTCACCGCCCGGGCGCCGTTCATCTGGCTCTGAGGACCGCTACGGGTAGCTGACCAGGTTGGCCACGTTGCTGCCGGAGTTGGACGGTCCGCCGGTGCCGTTGATCACGTGGTTGATGGTCCCGGTGCCGCCGAGCGAGACCGTCACCATGTCGTGGAACCGCACGCCGCTGCGGTTCGGAACCTCGAAGGCGTGCTCGGCCACCACCGCCGGGTTGACGTTGAAGTAGCAGTAGCTGCCCAGACCCCAGGCCTCGTGCGTGGTGACCGAGTCGGCCACCTTGTACGCGGCGTAGCCCTTGGTGCCGCCGTTCGTCCAGGCGGCCTGGTTCGGCGGGTCGTAGGGCATCTCGTTCTGGTAGAAGTACGTCCGCCCGCCGTTGCCGTTCCAGATCACCTGGTGCTGCTGGTAGTGCTCGACGAACAGGCCGTACATGGTGACGTCGGTGCCGTTCACCACCAGGCCGGTGGCCGCGGTGTTGCTGGACCAGCCGACGCCGCTGCCGTGGTCGGCGCGCCAGATCCACATGTGGTCGCCGATCACGTCGGAGCTGTTCACCACCAGGCTCTGGGTGGCCTTGCCGACGCCCGCGCCGCCGATCCGGAAGAACACGTCGTGCAGCGAGGTCGGGTCGGCCGTGTGCCGGGCGGCCGCACCGGCCGGGCCGATCTGCATCAGCACCGGGGAGTTGACCGGGCCCGCGTCGATCAGCAGCCCGGCGATCTTCACCCCGTCCACGTCGGCCACGGTCATCGCGGTGATGCCGTTGTCCGGGATCAGGGTGGCCAGGCCGAGGCCGAGCACCACGGTGTCGGCCCGGGCCACGTTCAGGGTCTGGTCCAGGTGGTAGACGCCCGGGGTGAAGAGCAGGTTCTTGCCCTGGCCGAGCGCGGCGTTGATCTGGCCGGCGGTGGCGCCCGGCTTCACCACGAAGAACTGGTCGATCGGCAGCGAGCTGCCCGGCTGGCTGCCCGAACCCCAGCTGGTCCCGGTGGAGTTGCCGCGCAGCGCGGGCACGAACACCCGGTACGCCCCGGCGCCGTCCACGTACAGGAACGGCTTCTCCCGGACCACCGGGGTCTGGCCGACCGTGGTGTACGGCGGGTTCGGGAAGGTGTTGGCGGGTGCGTTGACGTCGCCGACGAAGACCATGTTCCAGTTGGAGCCGGTCCAGCTGCCCCACTGCGAGTTGCGGGACAGCCACTGCTGCTGGGAGCCGGAGCGGACCTGGCCGTCGATCTTCGAGTCGGCCATCAGGCCACCGCTGGACCAGCCGCCGTCGTCCAGCTGGAGGTTGCCCCGGACGTGCATCCGGCGGTACGGGGCGGCCTGCGAGACCGCCCAACGGTCGGTCCCGGAGGGCGGGTTGACGGAGAGGTTCTCGGCCGAGCGCCAGAAGTTCTGGGTCGCGTTGCCCTGGAACCAGTCCGCTTCGGCGTGCACCCCGCCGTTGATCGTGACGTCGTCGGGGGACAGGCCGAGCCCGGCGACCTGGGTGTAGAAGCCGACGTTGGCGTCCACGTTGTAGCTGCCGGGCTTGAACAGCAGGGCCTGGCGCTGGGTGCCGAACTGGTTGGTCTCCTGCTGCTGGAAGACCGAGTTCAGCTTGGACTGGATGGTCGAGGCGGCCATCGAGGGGTCGAAGACGGTGACGTTCGGACCGAGATCGGGGTTGCCGGGGGTCACCGGAGTGCCGACCGTGAAGGACTGGGCGGTGGTGCCGTTGCAGGTGTACTGCTGGAGCACCACACCGTCGGCGGTGGAGGCGGCGGGCACGTCGAGGCACTTGCCGCTGTTGCGGTTGACGAAGTGGTAGCCGCCGCCGGCCTCCTCGACCGGCAGCCACTGCTGGTTGGCGCCGCCGCCGTAGGCCCAGAGCTGGAGCTTGGCGCTGTCGGCGGTCGACACACCGGTCACGTCGACCACCTTGGTGGCGTCGTTCAGGTTGGCGATCCGGACGTAGCCGGAGTCGGTCGGCTGGAGCTGCCACTGCTGGGCGGTGGTGCCGTTGCAGGAGTACTGCTGGACGGCGGTGCCGTTGGCGGTGGCGGCAGCGGCGGCGTCCACGCACCGGCCGCTGTTCCGGTTGACCAGGGTGGTCCAGCCGGTGGGGACGGCGGCCTCGGCGGGGGCGGAGGCGACCAGGGCGGCGGGTGCCAGCAGGGTGGCGGCGGTGAACAGGCGTATGCCGTAGCGCCGTTGTCCGGAATTCACGGGTGTTCGCTCCTGATGTGTGGGGGGATCAGCGGCGGGTGGTCAGGCCGAAGCCGTACCGGAACAATGGGTCGTAGTCGCGGTCGCCGACGTTGATCGGCTCCTGGGCCTCGGTGCGCGGCCAGCTGACCGGGAGCTTCCCGGTGAAGCCGCGCTCGCCGAACAGCACGTCGGCCACCCCGGCGCCCTCGCTGCCGGGCAGCCAGGACATCACGAAGGCGTCCAGCTTGGGCAGTTGGTCGGCGATCAGCTGCGGACGTCCGGCCACGTCGAGCACCACGCAGGTGGCGATCGCCGAGCAGACCTTGTCGATGTTCGCCTGGTCGGCGGCCGAGAGCGCGAGGGTGTGGCCGTTGGTGCCGACGTCGCCGACGCCCTCGGCGTACGGGGTCTCGCCGACCACCACGATGCCGACCTGGTAGCCGGCGGTGGGGGCCGAGGCGTCCAGGCTGTAGGCGGCGTCCGGGGCGTACTGGCGGATGCCCTCCAGGAGGGTGGTGGCGGGGATGGTGTCGCCGGATCCGCCCTGCCAGGTGACCGTCCAACCACCGGCCTGGTTACCGGGGTTGTCGGCGTTGGCGCCCGCCACGTAGATCCGCTGGGAGCGGCTCAGCGGCAGCGCCCGGTGGTCGTTCTTCAGCAGCACCTGGGACTTGGCGACGGCCTCCCTGGCCACCGCGCGGTGGGCCGGCGAGCCGATGGTGTCGGCGTACCGGCGATCGGTGAACGGGTGCTCGAACAGGCCGAGTTCGAACTTGGCGCGGAGGATCCGGCAGACCGCGTCGTCGATCCGGGCGGTGGTCACCCGGCCGTCCTGGACCTCGGCGAGCAGGGCCTGCTCGAACCTGGCGGCGCTGTACGGCACCATGAACATGTCCAGCCCGGCGTTGACCGCAGTCCGGACCTGGGTGGCGTAGTCGCCGGGGAGTTGGTTGATCGCGTCCCAGTCGCTGATCAGGAAGCCGTCGAAGCCGATCTTCTGCTTGAGCACCTCGGTGAGCAGCTCGTGGTGGGCACTCATCTTCACCGGGTTGCCGACGCCGTCCTCGGTCCAGTCCACGCTGGAGTAGGACGGCATGATGCTGCCGACCCGGTGCTGCTGGACCGCCGCGACGTACGGCGCCAGGTCGATCCGGCGGAACCGCTCGTGCGAGGTGATGGTCACGCCCTGGTCCAGCTTGTAGCTGCCGGCCGCCGAGCCGTACGTGGTGTCGCCGTCACCGGCGAAGTGCTTCGCGGTCGCCAGCACCCGGTCGGGGCGGTCGAGTTGGCTCGCGTTGCGGCCCTGGAAGCCGTCGATCGCCGTCTCCAGGCTGGTGACCAGGTCGGGGTCCTCACCGAAGCTCTCGTAGGTACGGCCCCAGCGGTCGTCCCGGGCCACGCACAGGCACGGGGCGAAGACCCACTGCGGGCCGGTGGCCCGGGTCTCGGTCGCGGTGATGTGGGCGGCCTCGCGGACCAGCTCCGGGTCACGGGTGGCCCCGAGGGCGATGTTGTGCGGGAAGACGGTGGCGCCGACCAGGTTGCCGTGGCCGTGCACCGAGTCCACGCCGTAGAGCAGCGGGATGTGCAGCCGGCCGGCCAGCGCGCGGGACTGGTAGCCGTCGATCATGTCGGCCCAGGCGGCCGGGGTGTTGGGGGTGGGGGTGGAGCCGCCGCCGGAGAGCAGCGAGCCGAGGCCGAGGCCGGTGATCTGCGCCGGATCGCCGTCGACCGCGTTGCGTTCGGCCTGGGTCATCTGGCCGATCTTCTCCGGCAGAGTCATCCTGGCCAGCAGGTCGCTCACCCGACGCTCGACCGGCTGGCGGGAGTTGAGGTAGGGAGCGGTGGCCTCGGCGGCCGCCGAGGGCGTGACCGAGAGGGTGCCGGCGGCGACGGTCGCGGCGGTGAGCAGGGCTCCGCCGAGCAGGGTGTGCCGTTTCATGCAGGTGTCTCCAGTCCTGGGTGGGATGCCGGAGGTGCGTTGGCAGCAAGCATGAAAGCAGACCTACCGAGTGGTTGGTAAGTAGTTGGCGGCTCTTTGTTCAATACTTGAAGTTACCCGTGAAGTAACCCGTGGTCAGGGCGGTGGCGCCCGTAGACTCGGGCGATGAAGAGCGGACAGACCGTCAGAGCAGTTCGGGTGGGCCGGCGCGAGGAGATCCTGCGGATCGCGATGGAGACCTTCGCCACCCGGGGCTACCACCATGCCTCGCTGGCCGAGATAGCCGACCGGGTCGGGCTCACCCAGGCCGGGCTGCTGCACCACTTCCGGTCCAAGACCGCACTGCTGAGCGGGGTGCTGGCACTGCGCGACGAGTCCGACATCGAGCAGCTCGGCACCGAACGGCCGCGCGGGCTGGCCTTCCTGGACCACCTGGTGGACACCGCGCGGCACAACGCGGAGCGGGAGGGCATCGTCCGGCTGTACGCCGTGCTCTCGGCGGAGAGCGTCACCGACGGGCACCCCGCCCAGGGCTACTTCCGGGAACGCTACCGGGGGCTGCGGGCGATGGTCGCCGAAGCGCTGGTCGAGGCGGCCGAACTCGGCGAGCTGCGGCGGGAGTTCGAGGTCGAGTCGGTGGCCGCCGCGATCGTCGCGGTGATGGACGGCCTCCAGGTGCAGTGGCTGCTCGACCCGGGCGCCGTCGACATGGCGGAGAGCACCCGACGGGCCGTCCGGGTGTTGCTGGCCGACCTGCGGAGCCACTGAGGAGCGGGGTCCCGAGGGCTATCGGCGCCACCGGCGCCGGTGCTTGAATGGCCGCCATCAACCCCCGGTCCCCACAGACTTGGACGGTCCTGTGACCACGCGCGTAAACCTGGTGCCGCGGTGGATACTTCGCCCGCTGAGATACGCCGCCCTGCTCTCCGTCGTCGCCGCCCTGGCGGTCTTCTTCGCGGGCGTCCAGCCCGCCCGGGCGGCCCCCGCCTGCGGGGTGCTCGCCTCCGGTGCCGCCCCGCAGGCGGGGGCGGCCGTCAACGCGGCCTGCGGCCTGATCGGCACCCCCTACTCCTGGGGTGGCGGCCACGGCGCCCAACCCGGGCCCTCGTACGGCAGTTGCGACGCCTCCAACGGCGCGCCCGACGACTGCCACGTGCGCGGGCTGGACTGCTCGGGCCTGGTCCGCTACGCCTACTACCTCGCGGTCGGCGCCGACGTGATCAACGGGACGACGTACACCCAGTGGCCGTCCTCCCGCGCGGTGGCCCGCTACTACCGGGGCGACGGGCTGGCTCCGCTGCTCCCCGGTGACCTGGTGTTCTACGGGAACACCGCCGCGAGCATCCACCACGTGGCGATCTACCTGGGCCAGGGCTACATCGCGGAGGCGCCGTACTCCGGCGGCTACGTCCAGGTGGCGACGCTCTCCTCGCACGGGGACTACTACGGCTCGATCCGGCTGTACGGACCCGGCGGTGGCTCCACCACCCCGCCGCCGTCGGGCGGTGGGCAGTACTGGGTCGACACCTTCGCGAACGCGTCGGTCTACGGTTCGCCCAGTAGTACGGCGGCGACGGGGACGTTGTACCAGGGCACCAACTACGTGTTCTGCAAGGCGTGGGGGCGGGAGATCTCCAGTGGGGGCAGCTTCAACCACTGGTGGCTGAAGACCGATCCGGATGTCGGTCCCGGGGGGCAGTGGGTGTCCGCGTTCTACCTGTCGCGGTGGGGCAACGACGTGGCTAAGGACAACAACGGCACGGTGATTCCGGACTGCTGACGAACCATCTCACCGGCCGGGGCCGGGCGGTGGCCTGCCGCCCGGCCCCGGCCGGCGCTGTTCAGCTGGGGTGATGCGCCGGACGGGTAATGAAGTTGTGAGGGTTGCGTCGGCGTGCCAGCATCGCCGGGCCGTCGAGATCGTCGGCACCGAACAACGGGGGATTCACATGCACGGAATGTCCGTACGACCAGCCGTCGGCCGGGGAGCGATCGGCCTGCTGGCCGGAGCCCTGCTGGTGGGGGGTGTCGCCACCGGAGCGGAGGCGGCGCCGAAGCCGCGCCTGGCGCTCACCGCGCTCGCCTTCGCGGAGGCGTCGGTGGACGCCACCACCGGCAACGCCCGGGCCACCGTGGAGTGGACGGTGGCCGACAACCAGCAGACCGCGACCAACGTCGCGGGGAACGTGGTGATCCAGCAGCTCGGCCGGGACGGCCGCCCGGTCGGCGCCGCGTACCCGGTGAGCTTCGCGTTCCAGCGCAAGTGGGACACCAAGGCCACCCTGGTCTCGGGCACGGCGCAGTCGGCGACCTACCGCTACGCCTTCCCGGTGCCGCGCTACGCGGCCGTGGACCACGCCACCTGGGCGGTGGTGGGACTGACCGCCGCCGACGACCGGGGCACCGAGCTCTCGCTCGGCCGGGCCCGGCTGGGCGACTTCCACAACAGCTTCACCGCGACCGAACTGACCGACACCACCGGCCCGGGCGTCGAGGGCGCGTACGTGGTGTACGGCCAGCCCGTGTACCGGTTCCTGGACGGCCGGCCGGTCGCCGTCTCCTACGAGGTGATCGCCTCCGACCACGAAGCGGGCGTGTACAGCGGTGAGCTGACGGTCCGTGGGCCGGGCGGGGGCACCGCCACCGGCGGTTTCACGATCGAGCGGAGCAACGGTGTCTACACCTGCGGCCCCGGCACCGGGAACGGTGACACCGAGGAGGTCAGGTGCCGGGTCGACGTCCAGCTTCCGGCCACCGCCGCCGTCGGTGACTGGAAGATCACCCGGGTCCGCCTGACGGACAACGCCGGCAACGTCGCGGTGCACCGCGACCAGGCGCTCGCTCCGGTCCACCTGACCCGGAACGAGCAGTTGAAGGCGACCGAGCTCTCGGTCAGCCCGAAGGTGTTCGACAACTGGAGGGACTCGACCGAGGTCGTGGTCTCCCTGAAGCCGGTCGGACTGCGCGGGACGGTCGTCGAGGCCACCGTGCTGGCCAACGGCGCCTGTGACGACCAGAAGGTGGAGGCGCCGGCCCTGGAGGCCGACGGGACGCTCAAGGTGCGGCTCTGGGTGCCGCCGGGCTACTCCGACCACTGCACCGTCACGGGGCTCGCGCTGCTCGACAGTTCGGGACGCGCCGCGGCGTACGGGACGGCCTTCGGCGGCCCCGCGCTCGAACTGACGTCGACCCGTCTCCCGGACAGCACCGATCCGGTGGCCACCTCGGCGGTGCTGAGCGGGACCGAGTTCCGCACCAGCGAGATGCCGATGACCCTGGGTCTGGCCGTCGAGGCGAGCTCGCCGGTGGGCATCACCCAGGCCTCGTTCACCATCTACGACGCCGCGGGCCGGTCGGTCGGCGGCGAGAACGGTGGGGCGGCTCCGGCGGCGGACGGGAAGTTCCACCTCGGCTTCCACGGTTACCTGGCCCCCGGCAGCTACACCGCGGGCTTCACCGTCACCTCGGCGGGCGGCCGGTCCGCGATGTACGGCTACCCGGGCGGCGCAGGTCTGCCCGCCCCGTCCGGTCCGCTCGCCTTCACGGTGATCGAGGGCTGACCCGACCCACCACCACGGTGTGCCGGTCCCGGACCAGTTGCAGCATCGGGCAACGCCGGTCGGCCTCCGCCAGCAGCGCGGCCAACTCCTCGTAGTCGGCCGCGCTGTCCAGTTCCACCTCGGCGACCAACTCGTGCGGTACGGCGGGCGCTTCGGTCGGCACCCCGAAGAACCGGGCGTCATTGTTCCGGGCCCGGACCCTGACCTGGACCCGGTCCAGCGGGACACCGCCGACGGCGGCGAGACAGAGCACGGTGTGGGTCAGGCAGGTGCTGACCACGGCGCAGAGCAGCTCGGGTGAGGACGGTCCGAGGCCGAAGCCGCCGATGTCGGGGCCGCCGTCGCCGAGCAGCGACCAGTCGCCGACCCGGACCTTGCGCACGCCGGTCGCGTCGTCGGCGACGCAGACCGCCTCGATCCGCTCGTCCCAGTCGGCGCCGGTCGGGCGGCGGGTGGCGGCGGCCCGCATCGCGGCGCCCTTGTCGAGCAGGTGGTCGGCGAGCCCGGGGCGGCGGGCGGTGTCGGTCATGGCCCTCAACCTAGGCGGACCCGGGCCGGTCCGGCCGGTCCGGTCACGAGGCTGTAGGAAGACTGCAACGTACGCGGAGCACGGGCGGGCCGGTCCGGCGGAGGTTTGCAACTCGCCGGACGGGCAAGGCGGGGTTCGGTGGCCGCGACGCGGCCCGTCCCGAAACCGACCGAGAAGGAGTGGACATGGAGGTCGTCTACGGCGTCGTCATTCTGCTGCTCGCCCTTGGTGCGGGCTTCGCAGTCATGGCGCCCCGACTGCGCTCGCACCGACTGCACGAACGGTTCGGCGCGGAGTACGCCCACGCCGTGACCGTCCACCACGGCAACGTCCGGGAGGCCGAGCACGAGCTCGCCGACCGGCTGACCCGGCACCGGCAGCTCAAGCTAGCCCCGGTGGACGCGGCCGAGCGGGACAGGGCGCTGGCCGAACTGCGTGGCCTACAGGCGCTGTTCGTCGAGGACCCGCGGCAGGCCGTGACCCGGGCCGGGGAACTCCTCGACTCGCTGCTCGGCACCATCGGGTACCCGGAGCAGGGCCGGGAGGCGGCGCTGTCGGTGGACCACGGCAGCCGGATCCCCGCCTACCGTGCCGCCCGGCAGACCCTGAGCACCCCCGAGGCCGACAGCGAGGAACTGCGTCAGGCCATGATCGCCGTCCGCGACCTGATCCTGGCCCTGCTGCACCACGACCGCACCGGAGCGCTCGCAGCCCGCTGAGCCCGGACCCGGAACACCCGCCCCAGGAGGAGACCCCATGACGGACAGTCAGCGGAACACCGAGAGCGACGTGCAGGGCCGGCCGGACCCGCGTGCCGGGATACCGGAGCCCCGCGACGAGAAGCACAGCGACCGGAAGCCGCCGCGGCCCGACGGCCGCTCGGACGGCATCGTCGACCCCATGCACTCCACCGAGATCCCGAAGGCCACCAGGCGGTTCGTCGACGGCACGGGCGCCCCGACGAGCGCCGCCGGGCGGTTCGCGGAGGGCACCGGTGCCCCCGTGGGTGCCGCCGGGCGGTTCGCGGAGGGTACCCACGGGGGCGCCCGGCCCGTCGGCGCCGAAGCGGTCGTCGGCCCCTGGCTCGGGCAGAAGGAGGTGCAGGGCGTGCGTGAGGAATGGACCGGCGTCCAGGCCGACTTCGTGGACGACCCGGCCCGGGCGGTCGCGGCAGCCGGTGAACTGGTGGAGCGCACCGCCGAGCTGACCGCGGAGGCCGTCCGCCTCCGTCTGAGCAAGCTGCGGGACGGCAGCCGCCAGGGCGCCGACGGCACGGACGACGATGCCGCCCGCACCGAGCACCTGAGGCTGGCGATGCGCGAGTACCGCGCCGTCCTCGACCGCCTGGCCGGCTGACGGCCCGGGTGGCCGACGGCGTCAAGTGACCCGGTGCGCAGGCGGGCGACGGGAGTTCGGCGACGGAGGGAGCGGTGGGATGGACGAGCAGCAGCCGGTGTTGCGGGCGTTCGGCTGGGCCCGGGTGTTCCCGGTGTCGGGCGGGGTCCGCAACGGGCGGGCCTGGGCACGGCAGCACCTCGACGCGCTCGGCTGGACGGAGCACGCGCCGGAGTCGGCCGACGCGGTCGTCCTGACCGTCTCGGAGCTCATCACCAACGCCCACCAGCATGCCGCCAGCGACGCCGACCTCGTCCTCACCTGGGACGGGAGCTTTCTGTACGTCAGCGTGCACGACGCCTCTCCCGAGGCCCCCCGGCCACGGGAGGCGGACCCCGAGGCCACCTCGGGCCGGGGCATGGCGCTGATCGACGCCCTCGCCGACGACTGGCAGACCAGGACCAACCCGTCCGGCAAGACCGTCACCGCCCGGTTCCACCCGTGACGGGGCCGGGGTGCCGGGTGGCGCCGGTCCGGGGGGGGGGGGGGGGGGGGGGGGGGGGGGGGGGGGGGCGGGCCCCCCCCCCCCCACCGGTGCGTCCGGTCCCCCTCTCGGGGGGTCAGGGGTGCGTCATCCGCAGTACGTCCAGCGCCTCGTCGAGCTGGGCCGCCGTCAGCTTCCC